>CAZKBB010000045.1:0-23438 GCA_964550935.1 uncultured Caulobacterales bacterium | reverse complement strand
GGGCTCACATCGCCCGGGGACCTGACGGCCTCCGTCCCGCAAGCATCATGGCACACGCGCAATACACAGGGACCTGCTCCAGGCGCTCGCGTAGCCTCCCCAAGCGTTCCCGGCGGGTCCCGGGTCGCTGACGCGCCCGGGATGACAGGTGGGGCTGATCGCCCCGAGGTCCCGGATCGCGGCTTCGCTGCGTCCGGGAATTCAGCTTTCCGGCCTGAACTCCCGGACGATGCGCAGCATCGATCCGGGACCTCAGGCCGGAAAGCGCTCCAACCTTCAGCCCGTCTGCTTGATCCAGCCGCCGCCGAGCACGCGCTCGCCGTCGTAGAAGACGCAAGCCTGCCCCGGCGCGACGCCGTGCTCGCCCTCGGCCAGCAGGACCGACACCGCGCCATCTTCGACGCTCAGCGCGGCCGGCGCGGGCGGGCGGGTGGAGCGAACCTTGACCTGAATGGCGCGCCCGTCGGCCTCCTCGATCTCGCCCTCGCCGAGCCAGTTCACGTCGTGAAGCCGGATGCGGCTCACCTTCAGGGCCTCCTTCGGCCCGACGATCACGCGGGCTTCATCCGCGTCCAGGCGGACCACGTAGAGCGGCTCGCCCACCGAGACGCCGAGGCCGCGGCGCTGGCCCACCGTGTAGCGGATGACGCCGTCATGGCGGCCGAGCACGCGCCCGTCCAGGTGGACGATCTCGCCCGGCGCCGCGGCGCCGGGGCGCAGCCGCTCCACCACGCTGGCGTAGTCGCCGTCGGGCACGAAGCAGATGTCCTGACTGTCCGGCTTGGCCGCCACCGCCAGCCCGAACGCTTCGGCGAGCCGGCGCGTCTGATCCTTGTCCAGATGACCGAGCGGGAAGCGCAGGAAATCGAGCTGCTCCGCCGTCGTGGCGAACAGGAAGTAGGACTGGTCCTTGCCCCCGTCCTCGGCGCGGCGCAGCTCGGCCCGATTGCCGTTCATCTCGCGGCGGATGTAGTGACCGGTGGCGAGCGCATCGGCCCCGAGCTGCTTAGCGGTGGCCAGAAGGTCGGCGAACTTGACCGTCTGGTTGCAGCGCACGCAGGGGATCGGCGTCGCGCCGGCCAGATACGTGTCGGCGAAGTCCTCCATCACCGAGGCCTTGAAGCGGCTTTCATAGTCCAGGACGTAGTGGGGAAAGCCCAGCGCCTCGGCGACGCGGCGCGCGTCGTGGATGTCCTGACCGGCGCAGCAGGCGCCCTTTCGATGAATCGCCTCGCCATGGTCGTAGAGCTGCAGCGTCATGCCCACGACCTGATAGCCCGCGCGATGGAGCACCGCGCCGACGACGGAGGAATCCACGCCCCCGCTCATCGCCGCGACCACGCGGTGAGAGGACGGGTCGCCGCCCAGGTGCAGAAAATCACCGATGAGGCCGTATTCAGCCATCAGCGCGTCCACGCGCGCCGCGTCCATCTTTTCAGGACCGGGCGGAACGGGAGCCGCCGCGCCGGGCGTGCGCGCCGGCGCGTTAGAAATAAAGGTCGCCATCTTACCTCTCCCCCGCCGGGTCAAGGCCGGCGGCGAAACGTGTCTGGCGGGGATATAGTCGAAACGATGGAAAAGCGCGAGGCCCGGCCCTAGCGCAGGAAGGGCAGCAGGCTCAGCTGGCTCAGCCGCGAGAAGGTCGCGGCGGAGACCTGAACGGCGTTCTGCGCCTGTGTGAAGCGCGTGGCGGCTTCGGCCATGTCCACGTCCTCTAGGTCGGCGAGCATCTCGCTGAGATAGGTGGTGCGGGTTTCGTGGCTCCCGCGCATGGCCTCCACGCGCGACTGCGCCGCGCCGTTGCCGCCCAGATGATCGTTGATCCGTTCAAACGCGGTGATCGCGTTGCCGATCTCGGTCTGCAGGAAGGTCTGCTGATCCGGCGTGACCGGACCGTTGAACGGACCGTTCGGGCCGGCGTCATAGTCCGCGACCCGCTCGAAGATCGCCATCAGGTCCGCGCCCAGCTCCGAGGCGAGCGGGCCCACCTCGACGGTGGAGTCCTCATCAAGCTTGGCGGTCTGGCGCCGGTCGGCGTTCTCGAACGTGTCCGCGATCGCCGGGGCGGCCTGCAGATCGGCGAGGCTTTCGGCGGTGAACGGCTCCACGTCCGTGCGCACCCCGCCGAACACGTAGGCGCCGTTGAACTTGGTGTTGAGCGCGATGCGCGCGCGCTCGAACGCGTCGCGCACCTCGGTCATCAGATAGGTGCCCTCGCCCGTTGTCAGCGCGATGCGCAGATCCGAGGCCGCGTCGGACAATTCGCGCATCGCCAGGTCCTGGACCTGCATGCGCGATTCAAGCCGCTTGGTGTTGGTGATGAAGCCCTCGGTGCGCTTCAGCGCCGAGCGCGCCGCGGTGATGGTCTCCGCCGTCGTCCCGTAGCCCTTCAGATCGGGCGCCTTGAGCCCTGAGGAGACCTGCTGGCCGGCTTCGAACTGGTCGCGCTGGGCGCGCATCAGGTCGTTGAGCGCGGCGAAGGAGGCGGCCTGTGTCGAGATGCGCATGGCGTTGATCCTTCCCTACACGATCGCGAGGAGCGCGTCGGTCATTTCCTTGGACGCCTGAAGGAGGCGCGCCGACGCGTTATAGGCCTGCTGAAACAGCGTCATGCGGGCGAGCTCCTCGTCCATGTTCACCCCTTCCACGTCGGCGCGCTTTTGATCCGCGGCGGTCTTCACAGCCGCTGCGCCGTCTTCGCGGCGCTCAGCGCGCGCCGACCGCGCGCCCACGTCGCCGGCCAGGCGCGCGGCGTACTCGGCCAGCGTCGCCTGCCCGCCCGCGAGCGAACCGGCGGTGTCGAACCCCCGCTTGGTGTTGATCGCGTCGGCGATGGCCTGACCGCCGCGCGTATCGCCGGCGGCGAGCACCAGATCGCCGACCGCCGGCGCACCGTCGAGATCGAGCCGCGACAGGCCGAGCTGAGAGGAGTCCGACCGGATGTGCTGGGCGACATCCAGATTTTCCGCGCGCGGCATGCGCGCGGCGTCGCCGACCCCGAAGAGCTGAGTGAAGGAGAGATCCGCGCCCGCGCGCAGGGTGGAGTCCCGCGTCACGGCGAGGTCGAACTGGTCATAGCCCGCACCGGGGGTGAAGTTCAGCGCCCCGTCGCCGTCCAGCGCATAGGACCCGTAAGGCGCGATCGCGGTGTTGATGTCGGCGATCATGGCGTTCACGTCGCCGCCGACCGCGGCCGGCACGGTCACGTCCGCGACCCGGCGTCCGTTCGGATCGAACACCGCAAATCCGATCTCCCCGCCTGCGGCGAGCCCGTTCGGGCTCGTCCCCTGGATGGCGGTGTCGAAGAAGGTGGGGCGCGCGCTGTCGACCATGTCGTTCAGCCCGAAAAAGTGCGCGAAGCCGCGCCCGCCGAGCGAGGCGGGGCTCGCCGCGTCCTGAACCGCCGCGACGCCGTGGCTCGGGTCGGCCGCATCGATGGTGAGCCGCCCGTTGGCGAAGCTCGCCGTCGCGGCGCCGCCGAAGGCGGCGTTGAGCTCGTTGACCAGGTCCGTGATCGTCGTCCCGGCGTTACCGTCGACGGTGAAGCCGCCGGCGTTGAACACCAGATCGACCCGGTCGACGAGCTGGCCCGTCCCGTCCACGATCGCCAGGCTGGACTGGCCCGAACCGGTCAGCTGGTCAGTGCCGATAAGGCCGGTGTTGCGGCCCTCGAGCGTATTGGGCGCGGGCACGGCGCTGGCGTTGTTGTGGGCTGCGTTCAACCCGTCCGCAACGCCTGACGCGAACTCCGAGAGCGCGTCGGCGAGCGCGGGCAGCTCCTCATCGCGCAGCTGCATCAGCCCGGCGATCTCGCCGGACTTGATGTGGGAGTCCAGCGACACGGTGGCGCCCGAGGCGGAGACCTCAGCGGTGATCTCGCCGTAATCGACCCCGTAAGCCCCGGTGCCCGCGCCGTCGTACTCCAGAACCAGGCGCGAATTGTCCAGAAGGCCCACCCCGTCGGCGGTGCGCACGAACAAGCGGCCGTCGCTTTGCACATCCGCGCGCACGTCGATCAAGCCGCTCAGTTCATCGAGCAGTTCGGACTGACGGTTCATCGCGCCGGTGACGTCGGAGCCGGAGGCGTCGAGCTGCCCGACCTCGCTGTTCAGCGTTTGCAGCTCGGCCAGGATCTCGTTCACACGGCCCACGGACGTGGCGATGCGCCGATCGGCCTCGTCGCGCAGGCCCCGGATTTCAGCCGACAGGCGCGAGGCCTCGTCGAAGAAGGTCTGCAGCTCCGAGGCCGCGGCCTGGCGCGTGACCTGTTCGGTCGGGCTGAGCGCGGCGGCGTTGAGGCTGGAGAAGGCCTGGTCGAGCCGACCGAACAGAGAGCCTGCATCGTTCGTCGCGCCGAACTGGGCCTGCAGCCGGTCGAGCATGGCGAAGACGGCCGAGGCCGCTTCGCTGTCGGCGTTGGCCCGCATCGAGGCGGCCTGAAGATAGCGGTCGGTGACGCGGGTGATGCCGGTCACCTCCACGCCCATGCCCTGCCCGGCGGAATTGCGCGCGGCGAGGTTCACCTCGGTGCGCGCATAGCCGGGCGTGTTGACGTTGGCGACGTTGTTCGACGCGCTGCGCAGGCCGATCTGGGCGGCCTGGAGGCCGGACAGGGCGTTGCCGACAATCCCGTTCAGGCTCATCGCTCAGGCTCCACACACGATGAAGGCGGCCGAAAGGATCGATCCTGCCGGGCGGCGGGCAGATTCTGCCGCGCCCGTGCACTGCGGCGATGACGGCCGGATGCCG
Organism: uncultured Caulobacterales bacterium; assembly: GCA_964550935.1. Classification (GTDB taxonomy): domain Bacteria; phylum Pseudomonadota; class Alphaproteobacteria; order Caulobacterales; family Maricaulaceae; genus JBCBSP01. Next base: position 18,689 of record CAZKBB010000045.1, on the reverse strand, counting down.
CTGCAACGAAGCCAAACATCTGTCATCATTACCTTTTCCCGACCGCTCCTCGATCTCGCGCCATTGCGCCTCTCGCGCGCGGCTTACAGAGAGTGGCAAGGGCCGGGCCAAACCGGCCAGACGCGGCAAGAGGGAGATATCGGCCGGGTCGAACTTGCCGAGCGGCGCGAAACGGCGCATCCGACTAGCACCGCAACGCATTGTTTTTATTGATATCGAACGAACGAATCACTTGGCACAGGCCTTGAAAGGATCATGTCGAACCGGACCGCGGAAAAACCGCGGCCTTCGCAAGACGCGGCAAAAAGCGGCGCACGGGATCGGCGGGGATCGTTGCGCATGGCTGCGGACATCTCATTCATCACGCCGCGTGCGAACGCGGTTGGAGCGCAAGCCGCGACGTCCGGACCCTCCGGCGACGGCGGCGCGCAAGACGCGTTCACCGCGATCCTGGCCGCCATGACCGGGCGCGCCCAGGGCGACCGCCCGAGCGCCGGCCCGCGCACGCCGGGTGACGGCTCAGCGCCGGGCGCCGCGGGAGACGACGCCGCTGCGAGCGCTGAAGCCGGCGACGGCGAGCAACCCCGGACAAGCGCAGACGCGCAACCCGGCGCCGGTTTCGTCAATACGCCCGACAGCCCTGTTCGCGTCGGGCCTGACGCGGTCAAAACACTGCCGGCCCGGATCGACGAGGCCGCGCTTGAGCCGAGCGCGTCAGCGCCGGCGGCTGCGGACCTGACTGGCGACGCCGGGGCTGCGGCGACAGGGGCCGCGGCGAAAGCCGCCGGGATCGAAAAGTCTGCCGGCGAAACCGCAATCGCACCGCCAGCGGCGAACGGTGAGGGCGAAGCCGCCGTCGGCGAGCCGAAACCTGAGACGGGCGAACCCGCGCGCCAAGCCGGCGCCGAGACCCAGGCTGAGGCGGCGATCAAAGGCGACTCAGCGACCGGCGGCCCCAAGACAGGCGATGGTGACGCCAGCAGCGCGGCGCCGACCAAGGAGACCGCTTCGGTCAAGCCCGCCGACGCCTCGGCCGGACCGTCCGCCCCGACTGAACGCGCTTCCGGGTCCGCGGCCTCCGGCGAGGTCGGCGCGCCCGCCTCTGAAACCGCACGCGCGCAGGTGTCAGACGCCGAGCTGGCCAACACCGCCGCCGTCAAGGCGGACACGGCGGCGAAGGCCGACAGCGGCGCCAAGGCCGCGACGGACAAGGCGACGGACGCGAAGGCCTACTCAGGCGCGGTGGAGCCTGAGCTTCGCGCCCTGCGGCGCGCCGATGCGCGCGGCGAGGGCCGCATCGGCGCCCATGAGCGCGCCCGCACCGCTCAGGGCGAGGCGTCCGCGTCCGACATCCATGCCGAGCGGGGCGCGGAACGCCGCGCGGCCCGCGCCGACCTGCTAAGCGCGCGCGGCGGCGACGCGGCTCAGCCCTCAAGCGGTGAACCCCGTTCGGCGGCCGCGCAAGCCCAGACCCCGGCGTTCGCCAACGCGCAAGGCGCGCTCGCGCCCGGTGTTCAAACACCGGCTCAAGCTGCGCCGTCGGTTGATCCCGCGCTCATGGGCGAGCCCGCGGCTGATGTGACGCGCGAGGCGGCCGCCGAGGCCGCGCGCGGCGAGCGCGGCGAAGCTCGCGCCGACATTGCGCGCGCCAACACCGCTGCGCCGCACGCCGCCTCCCAGCGCCTGGCGCCGCAGGCCGCGCAGACCCTGGCAGCCCAGATCGCCCGTCGCGCCGCGGACGGGGCGAAGGTGTTCGACATCCGCCTTGATCCGCCCGAACTCGGTCGGGTCGAGGTCAAGCTGGAGATCCGCTCCGGCGAGCGCGTCAGCGCGGTCTTGAGCGCTGAGAAGCCCGAAGCGCTGGCCGAGCTGCAGCGCTCCGCGCGCGATCTGGAGCGGGCGCTGAACGAGGCCGGCCTGGAGCTTGAGGAAAACGGGCTGTCCTTCCAGCTGAGCGAGGGCGGCGATGACGCCGAGCGCGAGGACGCGCCTCGCGAGGGCGCCTTCCAGATCGCGCTTGAGGGCGACGAGCCCGGCGCCGGCGCGGCTCGTCCCGGCGTGGTCGGGCCTGCAAGCTATTACGGTTTCACCTTGAACGCCCGTACGGGCGTGGACGTGCGCGTGTGACGCGCGGAGAGATGCGATGAGCGAACTCAACCCGATCGGACTGGCCCTGCCCAATGCGCAGAGCGGCGCGGACACCGAAGCTGCGACCGCCGGGCTCGCCGAGAATTACGACACCTTCCTGACGCTGCTGACCGAGCAGCTTCAGAACCAGGACCCGTTGAGCCCCTTGAAGTCGGAGGAGTTCGTCAATCAGCTGGTCCAGTTCTCAGGGGTCGAGCAGCAGATCGCCTCAACGGACGCGCTGCAATCTTTGTTGTCGCTGAACGCGGCGACCGCGCGCATGTCGGCGGTGGACTATATCGGCAAGGTCGCGACCGCTTCGACCGACCAGTCCTATCTCAAGGACGGTCAGGCGGGCTGGAGTTACGGCCTGCCGCGTGAAGCGGCCAAGGTCGATCTGGTCATCTATGACAAGGACGGCAGCCGCATCACCACGCTGCAAGGCGAGACCAGCCAGGGGCCGCACTCGTTCAGCTGGGACGGAACCGATGAGGCCGGCAATCTGCAGCCCGACGGACCCTATCGCCTTCAGGTCGTCGCCAAGGACGCCCAAGGCGACACGATAGAGGCCCCGGTGCGCACCGAAGGCGTCGTGGGCGCCGTGGACATGACCGGAGAAGAAGTGATCGTACAGATCGGCGGCGGGGTGAACGTGCCCGCCTCGCAGATCATCGCCCTGCGTCAGGGCGGGCTCGGCCTCTAAGCCGAGCCGATGAAGACGCCGAGGGCGGCGACGAAACGCCGTCCCGGTCCGCGCGAAGATCGCGCGCGCCACGCGAAGCAGAACGCTCCGAGCTGAAGCAATCGCCCTTCATAGGAGCTGAACGAAAATGAGCATCAACTCAGCCCTCGCCGCCGGCGCGTCCGGCCTGCTGGCCAATTCGAGCGCGCTGGCCGCGATCTCGGACAATATCGCCAACGTGAACACCGTCGGCTACAAGCGCGTCGATACGGTGTTCACGCCGAACTACAAGATCTCCGGCGGCGGGGAGTCGCGCTACGCCTCGGCCGGGGTGAGCTCGAACTCCTCCTCGCAGGTTTCACTTGCGGGGCTGTTGAACCCGTCCTCCTCGGCGACGGATCTCGCCATCGACGGCGACGGCTTCTTCCTGGTCCGCCCGAACGCCTCGAACCAGACCGGCGCCGATCCGGTCATGTTCACGCGCTCGGGCAGCTTCGATACCGACGACGCCGGCTTCCTGCGCAACGACGCCGGCCAGTATCTTTACGGCTGGCCCGTGGCGGCGGATGGAACGGTCACCCAGAACCCGTCGAACATCGACCTGCTGGAGGCGATCAATCTGTCGAACATCGGCGGCGCGGCGGAGGCCACCGACTCCGTGCGCATCAACGCGAACCTGCAGGCGAGCCAGGCCGTGTCGGCCGCGGCGGCGACCTATAACGCCGCGACGCCGGCCAACAACATGGCCTCCGGCGCCGTCACGCCGGACTTCCAGCGCACGATCCAGCTCTACGACACCCAGGGCGGGGTGCGCTCCATGACGTTGTCGCTGTTGAAGAGCCCCACCGCCAACCAGTGGTTCGCCGAGATGCACATGGTGCCGGCGGGCGACGTGGCGACCGGCGCGAACTTCAACAACGGCCAGGTCGCCACCGGCGTCATCGCGTTCGATACGAACGGCCAGATCGACACCGCAGCGACGACCCTGCCCGCGACGCTGAACTTCCTCGGATCCGACAACCCGGGCCCGCTCGCAGCCGGCGACATCCAGTGGGCCGCCGCCACCGGCGTCGGCGCTCAGGACGTCACGATCGATCTGGGCTCCTCTGGCAACCCGGGCGGCATCACCCAGTATGACAGCCCGTCAGTCCTGAACTCGACCGTGGTCGACGGCGCGATCTTCGGCGACTTCGCCGGGGTCGAGGTGAGCCAGGACGGCTTCGTCTCGGCGCGCTTCACCAACGGCGTGGTTCGCCAGATCTACCAGCTCCCAGTGGCCACCGTGGTCAACCCGAACGGGCTGGCGAGCGTGGGCGGCGGCTCCTTCCAGATCACCGAGGAGTCCGGCGCCTTCACCCTGAACGCACCGGGCCAGGGCGCCTCCGGCACCATTTCCTCGAAAACGCTTGAGAACTCCAACGTGGACATCGCCACGGAGTTCTCGGAACTGATCATCACCCAGCGCGCCTACTCGGCCGCTTCGCGCATCATCACGACGGCCGACGAGATGCTGAACGAAGCCATCCAGATGAAGCGATAGATCCACCCGCCGTCCCACCCGACGCGGTCCTTGAAGGCCCCGGCGCGGGAGCGCCGGGGTCACTTTTCTTTAAGACTTTGATTTAAACGCGGTTTACGCCCTATTTACCTCAAGGTTTAGGCCGGCATTAAAGCCTCCTCCCGTATAAACCCGTCATCAAGAGCGCGCATCAAGACGCGCCTTCGGGTGAAAAAGACAGGACGGGTCGGATGGAACGCAGAGCGAAACGGGAAGACTACGTCATCGGTCCGGACGGCAGTCCGCTGACCAAGGCGGACCTTCCCTCCCCCGAGACCAAGCGCTGGGTGATCCGGCGCAAGGCCGAAGTCGTCGCCGCGGTGCGCGGCGGTTTGATGAGCCTGGACGAGGCGTGCGATCGCTATCGCCTGACGGTGGAGGAATTCCTCGCCTGGCAGCGCGCGATCGACCGCCACGGCCTGGCCGGGCTTCGCACCACGCGGGTTCAGCAGTACCGCGCCTGACGGCGCGGACCACGCGGCCCCCGCGCGCCGCACACACGAAAACGCCGGCGCCTCGCCCCCCTTTGACGCCGGCGCCACGCGCGGGCCGCGTGCGCGGCGGATCCCTCCCGGGGTCCGCCGCGTTCGCGCATGTGCATTGCGCTCAGCCCATTAAGTCCTCGTTTACGCGGCCAATGGGAAAAAACTGCCTAGCGGCGGCTGCTTAGCGGCCGAACTTCAGCGGGCGGACATTCCTGGCGTGAACAAGCTTCTCGAACAGCTGTCGAATTTCGGTGTCGGCCGGCTCGCCGTGATCTTCGGGCTGACCGCAGGCGTCGCCTTGGCGCTGGCCCTGTTCGTCATGAGCATGAACAGCTCCAGCCAGGCGCTCCTGTTTTCCGGACTGGAGCCGCGCGACGCTCAGACCGTGACCGAGCGCCTGGATCAGGCCGGCATCGCCTACGAGCTGCGCGAGGGCGGCTCTGCGGTCTATGTGAGCACCGACGATGTCGACACCGCGCGCATGCGCGTGGCCGCGGACGGCGAGCTCGGCTTCGGCTCGGTCGGCTACGAGATTTTCGACGAAACCGACGCGCTGGGCACGACGAGCTTCGTGCAGAACGTCAACGCCAAGCGCGCGCTCGAAGGCGAGCTGGCGCGCTCCATCAATACGCTGGCCTCGGTCTCCGGGGCGCGGGTCCATCTGGTGCTGCCCGAGCGCCGGCTGTTCTCGCGCGATGCGATGGACCCGTCGGCCTCGGTCGTCATCAACACGCGCGGCGAGCTGAGCCAGAGCCAGGTCGCGACCATCCGCAACCTCATCGCCACCGCGGTGCCGGACCTGGCCGCCAACCGCATCACCGTCGCCGACCAGACCGGGCGCCTCCTCGCCAGCCCTTCCGGCGAGGAAGGCGCGAGCGCGCAGCTTCTTGAGGAGCGCCGCGGCGACGTGGAGGCGGGCATGCGCGCGAAAATCCTCGATGTCGTTGAGGGCGTGGTCGGGCCGGGCCGCGCGCGCGTCGTGGTCACCGCGCAGCTGTCGCGTGAAAGCATGACGGAGAACAGCCAGCGCTTCGATCCCGACGGCCGCGTGCTGCGCTCTGAGGAAAGCACCCAGGAGCGCACCCGCGACGTGGACGGGCGCGACGGCGCGGTCTCCGCCTCTGAAAACCTGCCCGACGAAGAAGCCGAGCCGGGCGAGCCGACCACCACCTCCTCCTCCGATCGAGAAAGCGAGATCCGCAATTTCGAGATCTCCACCACCAACACCACGCGCGTGCGCGAAGCCGGCGCGGTGGAGCGCCTCTCGGTGGCGGTCGCGGTCGACGGGGTCACCGCGCTCGGCGAGGACGGAACCGCCCAGTGGGAGCCGCGCCCCGAGGCCGAGCTGCAGGAGATCCGCAGCCTCGTCGCCGCGGCCATGGGCTATGACGAGGAGCGCGGCGATGCGCTGGAGGTGCGCAACCTGCGCTTCGATCGCCCCGACCTGATGGCGGGTACGCCCGCGCCGGAAGGCTTCTCGCTCAGTCAGCTGGACCTGATGCGCATCGCGGAGATCGCGATCTTGTTCGTGACGGCCTTGTTGATCGTGCTTCTGGTGGCGCGCCCGCTGGTGAAGGGCGTGCTGTCGCCGCCCCAACCCGCGCTCGCCGGCGCAGCCCCCGGCGCAGGGACGGCGGCGATCGCCTCCAACGGCGAACCCGGCGTCGCCCTGCCCGAACCGGAGGAGCCTGAAGAGACGATCGACATCGCCCAGATCGACGGGCAGGTGAAAAAGTCTTCCGTGCGCAAGGTCTCCAACCTGGTGAAGGACCATCCGGAGGAGAGCCTCTCCATCCTTCGCAACTGGATGCACGAGGGCTAGATGGCGGCGCGCGGGAGAGCCCAGGGCAAACGCCAGATCGACAATGCCGACCAGCTGGGCGGGCCGGAAAAGGCCGCCGTGCTTTTGTTGGCGCTCGGCGACGAGCAAGGTCCGCTCTGGGAAGGCATGGACGACGAGGAGATCCGTGTCGTCTCCCAGGCGATGGCCAATCTGGGCAACGTATCCTCCAACGTGGTCGAAAGCCTGATCCTGGATTTCGCCGGGGGCATGTCCTCGACCGGCACGATCCGCGGTTCGATCGACAACACCCAGCGCCTGCTCTCCAACTTCCTGCCCGAAGAGCGCGTCGAGCAGATCATGGAGGAACTGCGCGGCCCGGCCGGGCGGACCATGTGGGACAAGCTCGGCAACGTGAACGAGGTCGTCCTCGCCAACTATCTGAAGAACGAATACCCGCAGACCGTCGCGGTGGTCCTGTCCAAGGTGCGCACCGACCACGCCTCGCGCGTGCTGGGCGCCTTGCCGGAGGACTTCGCGCTCGAGGTCGTCATGCGGATGCTGCGCATGGAGCCGGTTCAGCGCGAGATCCTGGACAAGATCGAGGAGACGCTGCGCACCGAGTTCATGTCCAACCTGGCGCGCACCTCCAAGCAGGACAGCCATGAGCTCATGGCCGACATCTTCAACAATTTCGACCGCCAGACGGAGAATCGCTTCCTGGCCGCGCTGGAGGAGCGCAACCGGGACTCAGCAGAGAAGATCCGCTCGCTCATGTTCGTCTTCGAGGATCTGGGCAAGCTCGATCCGCAAGGGGTTCAGACGCTTCTGCGCGCGACCGCGAAAGACCAGCTGGCGCTGGCGCTGAAAGGCGCCTCGGACACGCTGCGCGACCTGTTCTTCTCCAACATGTCCGAACGCGCCGCGAAGATCCTGCGCGAGGACATGGCCACCATGGGTCCTGTGCGCCTGAAGGACGTCGACAAGGCTCAGCAGGCGATGGTGAACCTGGCCAAGGACCTCGCCGCCAAAGGCGAAATCCTCATCGCCGACGGCGGCGGCGAGGACGAGCTGATCTATTGAGGGCGCGCGGATGACCGGACACCACAAGCCCTTCGCCTTCGACCGGGTCTTCGCGCCCGACGGCACCGTTCTGCGCGACGGCGACCAGGTGAAGCGCATGCTCACCGAGGCCGAGGCCGCCGAGCGCGAAGCCGCCGCCGCGGACGCCGCGCGCCGATCCGAGGAAGCTGAATCCGCCAAGGCCGCAGCGGACGCCCTGCGCCAGCTCGCCGGGCGGATGCAGGCCGTGATCGCGCGCATGGACGGGGAAAGCGAGCAGATGCGCGCTGACGCCGCGCGACTGGCCGTGACCGCCGCCAAGGTCATCGCCGGCAAGGCGCTCGAGCACTACGCCGAGGACACGATCGAGGCCTGCGCGAAGGAGGCGCTGGAGGATCTGCGCGCCGAGCCGCGTCTGGCCGTCCGCGTTGCGCCGCACCTGGCCGACCCGATCGCGGAGCGGCTTTACGCGGCGGCGGAGAAATCCGGCTTCGACGGCGCGGTCGTGGTGCGCGCCGACGAAGAGGTCTCCACCGGAGACGTGGTGCTGGAATGGCGCGCGGGCGCGATCGAGCGCACCGCCGCGCAGATTGAGACGCGTATTTCAGAAGCGGTCGAGAAGTGGCTCGCCCGGCCTGAAGACGCCGCCGAGCCGGATGCGCCCGCCGACGACGAAACACACGACACGGACAACGCAGAGCCGGAGGCCGGCGCGGCTTGACGCCGAGCGCCGTGAAAGGACCAACCCATGGCCGACGATACAGACCTGGACCTGCCCGATCTCAGCGGCGCCGCGCCCGCGGCCCCGTCCGGCGACGACGCGCCGGCCGCGGGCCAGGCGCTGGTGGACGAGCAGTTGCGCACCGCGGTCGATCTGGCCCCGATCTTCGACGTGCCGGTGAACATCTCGGCGGTGCTCGGCAAGTCCAACATCGACGTGAACTCGCTGCTTCAGCTGAGCGCCGGCTCGGTGCTGGAGCTCGACCGAAAGGTCGGCGAAGCGATCGACATCTACGTGAACAACCGCCTCGTCGCGCGCGGCGAAGTGGTCGTGGTCGAAGACCGGCTCGGCGTGACCATGACCGAGATCATCAAGGACGGCGACGCGGGATGACCGTCCGCGAAGCGGCATAAGGAGAAACGCCCATGCGCGTGCTTATCGTCGGCGAACTGGGCGGGCAGCTGTCCGCCGCCACCAAGATCGCGATGGACCGCGGGGCGAAGGTCGCTCACGTGGACACCGTCGCCCAAGCGACCGCCTATCTGCGCTCCGGCCGGGGCGCGGACCTGTTGATGGTCGACTGCAATCTCGACATCGGCGAGCTGATCGCGGCCAACGCGATCGAGCGCATGACCGTCCCGGTCGTGGCCTGCGGGGTGAACGTGCGCCCCGACGCGGCCGCCGGCGCGATCCGGGCCGGCGCGAAGGAGTTCATCCCTCTGCCGCCGGAACCGGAGCTGATCGCGGCGGTCCTGGCGGCCGTGGCCGACGACGAGCGCCCCATGATCGCGCGCGATCCGGCGATGCAGTCCGTGGTCGGGCTCGCCGACCAGATCGCCCCGTCGGAGGCGAGCGTGCTGATCACCGGGGAAAGCGGCGTCGGCAAGGAGGTGATGGCGCGCTACGTCCATCAGAAGTCCCGCCGCGCGGCGAAGACCTTCGTGTCGGTGAACTGCGCCGCGATCCCTGAAAACCTTCTGGAGTCCGAGCTGTTCGGTCACGAGAAGGGCGCGTTCACCGGCGCGGTCGCGCGCCGGCTCGGCAAGTTCGAGGAGGCCGACGGCGGCACGCTGCTGCTCGATGAAATCTCCGAAATGGACGCCCGGCTTCAAGCCAAGCTGCTGCGCGCCCTGCAGGAGCGCGAGATCGACCGGGTCGGCGGGTCCAAGCCGGTCAAGGTGGATATCCGCGTTATCGCCACGTCGAACCGCGACCTGAGAAAGGCCGTGCGCGAGGGCGTGTTCCGCGAGGACCTTCTGTTCCGCCTCAACGTGGTGAATCTCGCCATCCCGCCGCTGCGCGAGCGTCCCGGCGACGCCCTGGCCCTGGCCGAGCACTTCGTGAAGAAATACGCCGCCGCGAACGGCTTCGACCGGCGCGTCCTGACCGAGACGGCCAAGACCCAAATCGCCGCGCGCGACTGGCCGGGCAATGTGCGCGAGCTTGAAAACGCCATGCACCGCGCCGTCCTGCTCGCCCGCGGCGACGAGATCGGACCCGACGCGATCCGCATGCCCGACGGCACGGCCTTCACCGGCGGCTCCCAAGGGGTCGCGCGGCAGGCCGCCGAAGCCGCGCAGGCGGCCGTCAATCTGGTCGGCAAGACGGTCGCGGAAGTGGAGCAGGACCTGATCCTGGACACGCTGGACCACTGCCTTGGCAACCGGACCCACGCCGCGACCATTCTGGGCATCTCGATCCGCACGCTGCGCAACAAGCTCAAGCTCTACAACGACCAGGGCGTCGACGTGCCCGCCCCGGGCGAGACCCGCGCCGGCGCGGCGGGTTGATCTTGAGCTCTTTCAGCGCCCGCTCAGTCCGCTTCGCGGACAGCTCCCGCGCACGCGGGGGAGCACAGGTGATGCGCGCCGCCGCGCATGCCCTCCTCCGCTTGCGGGGGATTGGGGCCGCGAAGCGGTGGAGGGGGCCTGACGCGTCTGTAACCGAGGCCTTCGCCCATGGCTGACGCGCCCGGTTCCCAGTCGACGCGCACCGGCGGCCTTCCCGGTCTTGGCGGGCTTGGCGATATCCGCAACTGGCCGAAGGCGCTGTTGCGCGGCGAGATCGCCATGGCGGTCGGGGTCATGGCGATCCTGGTCATGCTGCTCCTGCCCATGCCGCGCGCGCTTCTGGACATCGCTCTGGCGGTCTCGATCTGCTTTTCGGTGCTGGTCCTGATGACCGCGCTGTTCATCCGCTCGCCGCTGGAGTTCACCGCGTTTCCGGCCGTGCTTCTGGTGGCCACGATGCTGAGGCTCGGCCTCAACGTGGCGTCCACGCGGCTCATTCTTTCGGACGGCCATGAGGGCGCGGGCGCGGCGGGCGACATCATCGAGGCCTTCGGCGCCTTCGTGATGCAGGGCAATTTCGTCATCGGGCTGATCGTCTTCATCATCCTGGTGATCGTGAACTTCGTCGTGATCACCAAGGGCTCCGGCCGGATCGCGGAAGTCGCCGCGCGCTTCACCCTGGACGCCATGCCCGGCAAGCAGATGGCGATCGACGCGGACCTGTCCTCAGGCCTCATCACCGAGGACGAGGCGCGCACGCGGCGCAAGAAGCTTGAAGACGAGTCCAATTTCTTCGGCGCCATGGACGGCGCATCGAAATTCGTGCGCGGCGATGCGGTCGCGGGCATCCTGATCACAACGATCAACCTGGTGGGCGGCATGATCATCGGCGTCGCCCAGTCGGGCATGGCGTTCGGCGATGCGGCCGCGACCTATTCCACCCTGACCATCGGCGACGGGCTGGTCTCCCAGATCCCCGCGCTCATCATCTCGCTGGCCGCCGGCCTTCTGGTCTCCAAGGCCGGGGTCGAGGACCAGGCCGACAAGGCCGTGTTCGGCCAGCTCGCCGCCAATCCGATGGGACTCGGGATGATGGCCGCCGCCGCGATCGCGGTCGGGCTCCTGCCCGGCATGCCCTTCCTGCCCTTCGCCACGCTCGCCGCCGCGGCCGGGACCGTCGCGGCCCTCACCGCGAGAAAGCGCGACGCCGCAGAGGCCGAGGCCGTCGCCGCCGAAAGCGCGCAGGCCGCCGCCGCGGACGCCGAGCCGGCCGAAGAGCCGATCGAGCAGACGCTGCATATCGACGAGCTGAAGGTCGAGCTCGGCTACGGCCTTCTGCCGATGATCAACGATGTGGAGGGCCGCCGGCTCACCGATCAGATCAAGGCGCTGCGGCGCAACCTCGCCCAGGACACCGGCTTCGTGGCTCCTTCCGTGCGCATCGTCGACAACATGCAGCTTTCCGGCGAGGACTACGTGATCCGCGTCAAGGAGATGGAGGCCGGCGCCGGCCAGCTCAAACCCGGCCAGCTTCTGACCATGGATCCCAGCGGCGCCCAGGTCGATCTGCCCGGCGAGCACGTCAAGGAGCCCGCCTTCGGCCTGCCCGCCACCTGGGTGGATGAAAGCCATCGCGAGGAGGCGACCTTCCGCGGCTACACGATCGTCGATCCGGCCGCGGTTCTGGTCACGCATCTGACCGAAATCTTGCGCGAGCACATGCCCGATCTGTTGAGCTTCGCAGCGGTGGAGCAGCTCCTGGACGGGCTGAACAAGGAGCACAAGACGCTGCTTGACGACATTTCGCCGAGCCAGATTAGCCACGCCGGAATCCAGCGCGTGCTTCAGATGCTCCTGAAGGAGCGGGTCTCGATCCGCGATCTGCCCGCCATCCTGGAGGGGATCGCCGAGGCGAGCGCGCACACCCAGAACATCGACGCCATCGTGGAGCATGTGCGCACGCGCCTGGCCCGTCAGATCTGCTTCGCCAACAAGGGCCCGGACGGAACGCTGCCGGTCATCGCCATGTCGCCGCAGTGGGAGCAGGCGTTCGCCGAGGCGCTGACCGGCGAGGGCGAACGCCGCCAGCTCGCGCTCGCGCCGACCAAGCTGCGCGATTTCGTGGCCGAGGTGCGCAAGGCCTTCGATCAGGCCGCGGCGATGGGCGACGTGCCCACCCTTCTCACCAGCCCCGGAATCCGCCCATACGTGAGATCGCTGACCGAGCGCTTCAGACCGCAGACCATCGTCATGAGCCAGAACGAGATCCATCCCTCGGCCCGGCTGAAGACGGTGGGCCAGGTCTGACGCTGCAGCGTCGAGGGGAGATCACATGCGCCTTCGAACCTTCACCGCCGAAACGCTTCAGGACGCGATGAACGCGGTGCGCGCCGAGATGGGCGCCGACGCGGTGATCATCTCGTCCGGCGACGCGCCGGGCGGCGGCGTGCAGGTGCGCGCCGCGGCCGAGCGCGCCCTGCCCCAGGGCGAAGAGACCGCCGCCGTCGCGGTTGAGCGCCGCATCACCGCGCGCAAGAAGCATCGCGGCGACGCCGCTCAGGGGCTGACCCGCATCGCGCGCGCGCTGGCCTGGCACGCCGCGACCGACGACGCCGCCGAGGCGTTGATGCACTCGGCCTGCGAAATGGAGGACGGCGAGGCGACCGCCACGCTCGCGCGCGCCATAGACGCGCGCTACGCGGTCCATCCGATCGAACATTTCCCGCAACGCCCGCTCCTGTTCGCCGGTCCGGCCGGCGCGGGCAAGACCTCGACGCTCGCCAAGGTCGCTGCGCGCATGACCGCCGCCGGCGTGCGCCCGACGATCATCGCGGCCGACGACGGCGCAGGAGCGCGCGAGCAGCTGTCGGCCTACGCCGAAGCCATGGGCGGGCTGCGCGTGGAGCCGGTCGACGGTCTGCGCGAACTCGCCGCGGTGCTGGAGACTCTCGAGCCGACCGGGCCGGTGCTGATCGACAGCGAAGCGGTCAATCCGTTCGATCTCGACGCGCTGGAACGGCTTTCGAGCCTGGCGCGCGCGGCCGACAGCGAGATCGTCGCGGTGCTGGAGGCCGGGGTGAGCCCTGAAGACGCCGAGGACGCGGCCGCGATCCTGGCCGCCGCCGGCGCGGGCCGCGCGATCGTGACCAAGGTCGACGCCGCCCAGCGCCTCGGCGCGCTTCTGGCGCCGGGCGAGGCCGGGCTCGCCTACGCGCACGTCTCCGCCTCGCCCTATATCGGCGCCGGGCTCGCGCCCGCGACCGCGCTGCGCCTCGCCCGCGCCCTGCTCGACGACGTCGCCGCAGGCACGGACTTCGACACCGACTGATCTTCGGCCTTCACCTGGAGAACGCCATGAGCGCCCTGCCCGCCCCGGACTCCGACATCGCCGAAACCGCGCCTCGCCCCGCCGGGCCCGTGCTCGCCATCGCGTCGGGCAAGGGCGGGGTGGGCAAGACCGTCGTTGCAATCGCTCTGGCGCGCGCCTTCGCCCAGGGCGGTCAGCGCACGCTGCTCGTCGACGCCGATCTCGGCATGGCCAATGTGGACGTTCAGATGGGCCTGACGCCGGCGGGCGATCTCGCCGACATCGTCTCGGCGCGCCTGAGCACGGCCGAAGCGGTCGCGCCCGCGCTCGGCGGGTCGGGCGCGCGCGGCGGCTTCGACGTCATCTCGGGGCGTTCCGGCTCCGGCGCCCTGGCGGGGCTGGAGCTCTCCACGGTCAACCGGCTCGCCGCCGGGCTGTCGGCCGCGGCGATGTCCTATGACCGCACGCTCCTGGATCTCGCCGCCGGGGCGGACCGCGCCACGGTTCGCCTGGCCGCGGCGGCCGACGACGTGCTCGTGGTGATCAACGACGAGCCGACCTCGCTGACCGACGCCTACGCCTTCATCAAGACGCTCCGCCTGCGCGACGAGGGCGCTTCGCCCTTCATCGCGGTCAACAACGCGCCCGACAAGGCTGCGGCGAAGACCGCCTACGAGACGCTGGCGAAAACCTGCGAGAGCTTCCTGGGCTTTCGTCCGCCCTTCGCCGGCGCGGTGCGGCGCGACCCCAGGGTCGCCGAAGCGATCCGCGCTCAGACCCCGGTTTCGGTGCGCTCGCCCGATTGCGATGCAGCCAAGGACGCCGGCCGGCTGGCGCGCGCGCTTACCGCCGGCGTCGCGGTGCGCTAAGCTTTTCGCCTCATCGACGGCCGGGGGGCTGACATGGCTGCGGACTGGGCCGGGCGCATCGCAGAAGGCTTCGCCTTCACCGACATCTTGTTGTGGGTTGCGGGATCGATCGTGGCCGCGCTCGTCATGCGCCGCTGGAGCCAGCTCACGGCCGCCGCGCTGATCGCCTATTGCGTCGATCTGGTCGCGCCGTTCGTGGCGCGCGCGGTGACGGGCATGCCGCTCGACTTCGCCGCCGGGCTCGCCTTCGAGCGGATCGATTCAGGCGGCGCGGCGGCGGTCCTCCGCCTGTTCATGTATTTCGGCCTGATCGCGCTTCTCCACCACCTGCGCCGCAGCGCGCAGCGGTAGGGGCGCTCACCCTGTCATCCCGGCCGGAACGCAGTGGAGAGCCGGGACCTGCCGCATGCGCTTGGGGGGCCTCCCCAAGCGTTCCCGGAAGGTCCCGGCGCTCTCTTTGGTCGGGCGCGATGACAGAGCGTGCGACTTGAACTCCCGGACGCGGCGGAGCCGCGATCCGGGACCTCGCGACGGAAGAGCGCCTAGCGCACCGAAACGCCGGTCTCGACCTGGGCGTCGATCAGGTCTTCGGCTTCGGCGAGCGCGTCTTCGGTCGTCTTCGCGTCGAAGAAGACCGCCTGACCTTCGCTCAGCACCGGGCCGTAGAGCTTGGTGCCTTCCGCATCGTCGTCGACGAAGAAGGTGTCGTTCGTGGCGATGATCTGGTGCCACTCCTCACGGACTTCCGCCCAGAAGGTCTCGGTCGCCTCCCAGTATTCCGCCGCCTTCTCGTCGCCGGTCAGATCGGTCCGAGTGTAGGAGTTCAGCCCGTATTCGCGCACGAGCTCTTCGGGCTCTTCGCCGCGCAGTATGACCTTCGAGTTGTCCTGTTCGTGGGTCCAACCCCAAGGCGTGATGGTGTGGCGGTTGACCGCCGCGATGACGTCATAGTCGTCGCGCGTGGTTGCGTCGCGGCGCGGCAGAGGGCGCCAGGAGACCGGCGGCTCCCAGGTGGAGGCGTTCGGCTCGTGCTCCCAGGTCGCGACCGCGGCGTAGCGCGGGGAGTCGTCGACCTGATAAACCGTCTGCGACCAGGCGCCGTCGCGATCATCCGCGCTCACGTCCAGCACCTCCCAGCGCTGGAAGCCGCGATAGGCCATGACGCGTTCGGGCTCGTAGGCCCAGTCCTGGCGCCAGTGCTTGATCACCATCGGGCTTTCCTCATCGCCCACCAGCAGGAGGTGCTGCAGGGAGATGAAGTCGCCCTCGTCCTCGATCACATAGACGACTTCGCGCGCCGGAGTGACCTTTTGCTCGGCGAGCTCGTAGCCGGCCTGGATCGCGACCGTCTCGGTGAAGGCGAAGGTGACCGCGTACTCGCCGGCCATGGCGAGAATGGCTTTGCGATCGGCCTCGAACTGCGCGCGCTCGTCCGCGCTTGTCGCGCTCTGAGACATCTGCGGCGCGGTTTGCGCGGTCGAGCCCGTCTCGGCGGTGGCGCAAGCGGAAAGTCCGAGCGCGCCGGCGGCGAGCGCCACGGCGGTGGTGCGGGAAAGAAGGCGGCGGATGGTCATGGCTGTCCCTGTCTCATGCGCTGGAGCCGGACGATGCTGGCGACGCCCGGCGGAAAGACCCTGCTGCAAATTGCGAACGATTCTGACTTGCATCTACAGCGTTCGGCGTTCATTACTCTCGCAACTGAGAACCGATTGCAATAGGGGACCATCAAAATGAACGCTCCCGCGCGCATGCGCCGCACCGCCCTGCTCGCCGGCTCGGCCCTCGCCGCCGTCGCCCTCGCCGCCTCGCCCGCGACCGCTCAGCAGGGCGCGGCCGTCGCGGCCTCGTCCGCGCCCGCCAGCGAAGCGAGCGATGTGATCGTGGTCACCGCCACCCGGACTCAGCTGTCGAACTTCGACTATCCGGGTCTGACGAGCGCCATCGAGCTGGAGGCGCTGACCCAGGAGCGCCCGGCCGACCTCGCCGAGCTGTTGCAGGATATCCCGGGCCTTCAAGTCGCCGGCGGGCCGCGCCGCACCGGCCAGACGCTGAACCTGCGCGGCTTCGGGCGCGAAAGCGTGACGCTGCTCGTCGACGGCGCGCGGCGCAATTTCAACTCCGCCCATGACGGCGTCCTGTTCCTCGATCCGGCGCTTCTGCGCCGGGTCGAGACCGTGC
Organism: uncultured Caulobacterales bacterium; assembly: GCA_964550935.1. Taxonomy (GTDB): domain Bacteria; phylum Pseudomonadota; class Alphaproteobacteria; order Caulobacterales; family Maricaulaceae; genus JBCBSP01. Next base: position 2,130 of record CAZKBB010000045.1, on the reverse strand, counting down.
GCGGGGCGGCCTCGGCGCTTTACGGCTCCGGCGCGGCGGGCGGCGTGCTCGCGTTCGAAACCGTCGAGGCCGAAGACCTCCTCGGCGAGGACGAGACGTTCGGCGCGCGCCTCTCGGCGGGCTATCGCAGCGTGAACGAGGAGGCCCGAGGCTCCGCGGCGGTGTTCGGCGAGGGCGAGACCGTTGAAGGCATCGCGGCGATCTCGCTGCGCTCCTCCGGCGATATCGAGCTGGGCTCCGGCGACGCGCTGCCCGCCGACGACGAGATCGTCTCGGGCCTGGCCACCGTGGAGTTCGACCTCACCGACGCGGTCGAGCTGGAGTTCGGCTGGAACACGTTCCGCAACGATGCGGTCGAGCCGAACAACGGCCAGGGCGCGTCCGGCGTGTCGAGCCTCAACCCGCTGGTGGACAAGGAGGTGAAGAGCGACTCCTACCGCGCCACGCTGGAGTTCGAGCCCGACACCGACCTGATCGATCTCCAGATCACCGCCTATCACAATGTGGGCGAGGTCGATGAGACCGACCCCTCGATCGGGCGCTTCATCGAGCGCGATCTGACCACCGACGGCGTGCGCCTGGAGAACCGCGCCGAGTTCTCGCTCGGCGGCGCCGAGGCGGCTCTGGTCACCGGGGCGGAGTGGTATGAGGACGAGCAGGTGGGCTTTGACTCCACCGCGCCGGGCAATGTGCGCGGCGGGGTGCCGACCGGCACGACCGAGTTCACCGCCGCCTACGCCCAGCTTGAAACCGTGATCGATGCGGGCGGGCTCGGCGAGATCGTGCTCCTGCCGGGCGTGCGCTTTGACGAGTTCGAGACCACCAGCGACGTCGCGGCGTCGAACGCCGACGACGCGGTCTCGGCGCGCTTTGCGGCCAGCTGGGCCCCGAACGAAACCTTCCGCCTGTTCGCCAGCTGGGGCGAAGCCTTCCGCGCGCCGTCCCTGAACGAGCTTTATCTCTCCGGACCGCACTTCTCGCTGCCCCACCCGGTGCTCGGCCCGCCGCGCTTCATCACCAACGACTTCATTCCCAACCCGAACCTGAAGCCGGAGGAGAGCGAGACCATCGAGGTCGGCGCGGCGTTCCGAACGGGCGGCGTGTTCGCGACGGGCGACAGCCTGGAGATCAAGGGCGCGGTGTTCCAGACCGAGGCCACCGACCTGATCAATCTGGAGGTGGACTTCGCCTTCGATCCGACCTGCTTCGCGCCGCCCTTCTTCCTGCCCTGCTCAGCCGGCACGGCCTTCTCGGAGAACCTGGCGAGCGCGGAGCTTGAGGGCTTCGAGATCGCCGCGGCCTACACCAACGGGCCGCTGCGCCTGTCCGGCGCGCTCTACGAGGTCGACGGCGAGGATCAGACCACCGGCGAGCCCCTTGGCGCGCTGCAGCCGCTGACCGGGCATATCAACGCCAGCTACGCCTTCGAGGGCGCGGGCGTGGATCTCGGCGCGCGGCTGGCCTTCGCAGGCGAGTTCGACAAGACCGACGACCCGGCCGAGGAACGCGAGGGCTACGCCGTGCTCGACCTCTACACCGGCTGGCGCCCGTTCGAGGACCGGCGCGTGCGCGTCGATCTCGGCGTCGACAACGTATTCAACGAGGACTACGAGCGCGTCTTCGCCGGCGTGTCCGAGCCGGGCCGCACCTTCCGCATCGACTTGACCTGGACCGGCGGTTTCTAAGAGGGGCGCCGGACCGGTCATGGCGCGGGGCGGCGGAGCCGAGGGGGCTCCGCCGCCCTTTTTCTTGGTCGCCGCGAACTGATTCGCCTCAACCGCCCGATCCGGCTATAGTTTCCGGCGAGGGGAAAATTTGAGGGGGTCTTCGATGGGAGACGTGGCGCGGCTCGTCATCGCCGTCGCCGCCGGGCTGCAGCTCGCAGGGCTGGGCCTGACGACGGTGGCGCTCAGCGAAGCGATGTCGGCGAATTCGTGGCGCGCGTTCACCAGCGCGGACCTCGCCCCGCTCCTGCTGACCGCAGGCGGCGTGGCGCTGATGGCGCTCTACGACCGGCGCGGACGCTAGCCCGGCCAAGCCCTTAAAAAGACGCACCGCGCTCGTGTGCAGCCCAGGTCTCAGTTTGAGCGCCGCCCTAATGGGCGGCCCAGATTTACTGGAGAGCGCCGC
>CAZKBB010000044.1:0-23744 GCA_964550935.1 uncultured Caulobacterales bacterium | reverse complement strand
GGAGGGGGGCTCGTCGCCGTCAGCCGCTTCCGGCTTGTCCGCGCCGGGTTCAAAACCCTCCAGCGCGCTCGCGTCCTCGCCCTCGTCCAGCAGGAGCGCGATGGGGGCGTTGACCTTCACCCCTTCCGTCCCTTCTTCGACCAGCAGCTTGCCGACCGTGCCCTCTTCGACCGCCTCGACCTCCATGGTCGCCTTGTCGGTTTCGATCTCCGCAATGACGTCGCCGGAGGAGACCTTGTCGCCGGGCTTCACCAGCCAGGACGACAGCGTGCCCTCCTCCATGGTGGGAGACAGGGCGGGCATGAGCACTTCGATGGGCATCGTCGGATCAACTCTCGATCAGAACGTCGGTGTAGAGCTCGCTCGGGTCGGGCTCGGGGCTCTCGCGGGCGAAGTCGGCGGACGTGTTCACGCGCTCCTTGATGCGCTTCTCGATCGCCTTGATCTCGTCCTCGTCAGCGTGCTTGGCGTCGAGGATCATCTTCCGGGCCAGATCGATCGGGTCTTTATGCTCGCGGTACTCGTTGACCTCGTCGCGCGTGCGGTACTTCGCCGGGTCGGACATGGAGTGGCCGCGATAGCGATAGGTCTTCATCTCCAGGATGAACGGCCCCTCGCCCGAGCGCGCATGCTCGCAGGCCTTTGAGGCGGCGTCATAGACGGCGGTGACGTCCATGCCGTCGACCTCATCGCCGGGAATGCCGAACGAGGCGCCGCGCTTGTGCAGATGGGTCTCAGAGCTCGAGCGCAGAACGCTGGTGCCCATGGCGTACTGGTTATTCTCGATGATGTAGACCACCGGCAGATTCCAGAGCTTGGCCATGTTGAAGCTCTCATAGACCTGGCCCTGGTTCGCCGCGCCGTCGCCGAAATAGGTCGCGCAGACCTTGCCGTTCTCCTTGTACTGATTGGAGAAAGCGAGCCCTGTGCCGATGGGAACCTGCGCGCCCACGATGCCGTGGCCGCCGAAGAACTGCTTGTCGCGCGAGAACATGTGCATGCTCCCGCCCTTGCCTTTGGAATAGCCGGCCTCGCGCCCGGTCAGCTCGGCCATCACCCCGTCCGGGTCCATGCCGGTGGCGAGCATGTGGCCGTGATCGCGATAGCCGGTGATCACCTGATCGCCGTCCTCGAGCGCGCCCTGCACGCCGACCACCACGGCCTCCTGACCGATGTAGAGGTGGCAGAACCCTGCGATCAGCCCCATGCCGTAGAGCTGGCCCGCCTTCTCCTCGAAGCGGCGGATGAGGAGCATGTCCTCATACCAGGTCAGCATCTGATCCTTCGTAGGCTTCGACGCGGGGGGCGAAGCGCGCTTGGCGCCGGAGGACTTCGAGGCCGCCGATTTCGATCCCGACTTCGAGGCGGACTTGGAGGAGGAGGACGAAGAGGACTGCCTGGACGCCATTATTTCACACGCGAAACACTGCTCGCGCTCCCTGCTGGTCGCAGGGGCGACTTAGCAGGGCTTCGGCTGGGGCGTAAAGCGGCTAGATTGCTGCGCGTGCGTAGTAATTCGCCATGCAACGGGTCAGTAGCGGGCCGGCGCCTCGTCGAGGCGGATCACAATCTCGTCGGGGTGGGCGAAGTTGAGCACTTCGCGCGCGCGCTCAGCGACCAGGTCGGTGTCCAGCGGCCCGCGCTGAGGATGCAGGCGACGCACCCGGTCCTGCAACGCCTCGCGCTCGGCGCGGACATCGGCGAGTTCGGCCTCAAGAGCCGTGATGCGGTGCTGCAGGAGCATGGAGTCGAGCACGTTGCGATCGTCGTCGAACGCATGCTGGGCCAGGTAGGCGACCAGCCCGATCAGCAACCCCGTCACCGTGAAGCGCCTGAGCTCGTTCATGGCCCGCCTCTCCATCCACCGCCCGCCTTTTGCGGATCGTTGCAGATGACGATGCCTGAACGCGGTAAAGGAAGCGTTAGGGCGAATCGATTCGCCGGCCGTCGAGCGCCCTACCCCGCTGCGATCCCCGACCGGCCGGCGTAAACGGCCATGTCGGCGAGTTCGGCCTCGATGCGCAGGAGCTGGTTGTACTTCGCGGTGCGATCGGACCGCGCCAGCGAGCCGGTTTTGATCTGCCCGCAATTGGTCGCCACGGCGAGGTCGGCGATGGTCGCGTCCTCGGTCTCGCCGGAGCGGTGGCTCATCACAGCGCCGTAGCCGGCGCGCAGGGCCAGGTTCACCGCGTCGAGGGTTTCAGACAGCGTCCCGATCTGGTTGACCTTGACGAGGATCGCATTGCCCGCGCCCTCCTCGATGCCGCGCGCCAGGCGCTCCGGGTTGGTCACGAACAGATCGTCGCCGACGAGCTGGCAGCGGCCCTCGAGGCGTTCGGTGAGCCCGACCCAACCCGCCCAGTCGTTCTCGTCCATGCCGTCCTCGATGGAGACGATCGGGTAATCGCCGACGAGCTTTTCAAGGTACGCCGCGAACTCATCGGGCGTATGGGTCACGCCTTGGCCCTTCAGATTGTAGCCCCCCTTGGAGAAGAACTCGCTGGAGGCGACGTCGAGCGCGAGCGCGACCTCCTCGCCCGGCGTATAGCCTGCGTCCTCGACCGCCTTCAGGATCTCGTCGAGCGCGGCCTCGGGGCTTTTCAGGTCCGGCGCGAACCCGCCCTCATCGCCCACGTTCGTGGAGTGGCCGGCCGCCTTCAGCCGGGCTTTGAGCGCATGGAACACCTCCGCGCCGCAGCGCAGCGCCTCGGCGAAGCTGTCAACGCCCACCGGCATGATCATGAATTCCTGAAAGTCGATCGGATTGTCCGCGTGCGCGCCGCCATTGACGATGTTCATCATCGGCGCGGGCAGGACGCGCGCGTGCACCCCGCCCACATAGCGGTAGAGCGGCAGGCCGGAAGCCTTTGCCGCGGCCTTTGCTGCGGCGAGCGAGACGCCCAGCATGGCGTTCGCGCCGAGGCGGGCCTTGTTCGCTGTGCCGTCGAGCCCGATCATCACCTCGTCGATGCGGCGTTGGTCTTCCGCGTCGAGCCCGCCGAGCGCGTCGAAAATCTCGGTCTCCACCGCCTCGATCGCGCCCTGCACGCCCTTGCCGCCATAGCGCGCGCCGCCGTCGCGGCGCTCCACCGCCTCGTGCTCGCCCGTGGACGCGCCCGACGGCACGCCGGCGCGCCCCATGGAGCCGTCCTCCAGCACCACGTCCACCTCCACGGTGGGATTGCCCCGGCTGTCGAGGATCTCGCGCGCGATGATTTCGACGATGGCGGTCATGTCGCTACAGGGCTCCCGCAAACGGATCGGACCGCGCCGGACGGCGCGCCGCCCTCATAGCCGAGGGGGCCCCGCGCGAAAAGCCCGACGGAACGGGGCTGGATTGATGCAATCTATACGGGTATTTTTGCTTGACACGACCAACGCGATTACGAGGGCATCATGTCAACTACGCTCAACCCGGCAGAACTTAAAGCAGCGAACGACGTCATGAAATGGGCTGAGGAATACCTCAGCCAACCGCATGAAAAAATGACACGCGAGAAAGGAAATAACATTGTATGTCCATTTGTATCGCCATCTATAAAAAACAATACTTTTTACATCGCTGTAAAAAGCGAAATCAATGAACCTTATGTCGATTCGGTTGTAGACATTATCCAAGATTTTTTCGAAACGTTCAAGCGGTTACGACCGTACCAAGCAAAGCAAAAGATATTAAAGGGACTATGCATATGCTTTCCAAATTTGAAGAAAAGCGCCTTCCCCGTCCTTGATATGGCTTTTGAGATTGTAAAACCAAAGGCAATCCAAAACAAATTAATGATTGCCCAATTTCATCCAGATTGCAAAGAGGTGGCGTTCCATAATAGAAGCTGGAATACCGTATCCGTATCGCCTGTTCCGCTAATCGCTATAAGACACATGGCGATCCACGACATCATGTTTTTAAATGCAGAGCGAGAATGGTTCGACGAGTATAATCGTGCGTTCGGAGATAAATTTCGAGCCCCAGAAAAGTTGGCCGACGAAGAACGCTTCTTGGAAGAAGTGTACCGCGAGGCGCTTGTGCGTCATCGTGAACGATGACGCACAAGCTTAGGGGCGGTCCGCCTAGGTCCTGTTAACGAAGTGGATTCCCAGCAGCGCCGAAGCGTGATTCAAGAGTGGCTTTTGGGAGTCTGTCTTGGTTCGCGGATTGATGACGGACGAGGAGTGGGCGTTCTTCGAGCCCTTTGTGGTGGCCAGCGGCGGCAAGCGCGGCCGGCCGCCGTGTGATCACCGCCGCGTGCTGGACGGCGTGTTCTGGATCGCACGCACCGGCGTTGCGTGGCGCGATCTTCACGACTATTTCGGTCCATGGACGCGGGTCTATCGCCAGTTCCGCCGATGGACGCTGGCCGGCGTGTGGGAGGTGATGTTGGCGGCGCTGGGCGAGAGCGAAGCGGTCCCCGACAGCCTGCACATGGTCGATTCCACCATAGTTGGCGCGCACCATCAGGCTGCGGGCGCTAAAGGGGGACTCAAAAACAGGGTTTTGGGCGCTCAAAGGGTGGCTTCACGTTCCTGATACACCTTCGCACCAATGCCGAAGGGCTGCCCATAGCCGCCGAAATCACCGGCGGAGAAGTCTCGGACTATAAAGGCTATGAGGTCTTGATGAACGCTCATGGGCCTGCCCCGCGCGTCCTCCTCGCCGACAAGGGCTACGACAGCGACCATATCCGCGCATCGCTCGAAGAGGCGGGCGCTGTTGCGATGATACCGGCGCGCCGGAACCGCAAGAACCCCGTCCAGATCGACGACTTCGTCTATGCGCTGAGAAATCGTATCGAGCGCTGCTTCAACAAGCTGCGCTGCTCACGCCGCCTCGCGACCCGATACGACAAGACCGCCGACAGCTATCTCGGCTTCATCTATCTCGCCTCGATCCGTCTGTGGTTCCGGCACTTCGTCAACAGTACCTAGTTAGAGGGGTGCGCGAAAATTCGGGTACCGTTCGAACACCGTGGCGATGTTCCGCGATACTTGCTCGGTCATATTCGGCGTATAATGCAACTTCAGGCGGCAATAACTTGCTACCATCTGCTCAACTGTGCGACGCCGATCATCCGCTAGTGCATGCTCGTCCCGCGGATTTTTTTGAGAAACGGCAGCTGTCATAGATTTTCTCCGAGTTTTCGGACCGCGATTCGTTGGCCCCCACATTGACGAATGCACGTTAGCACAACCCTAATTGAGTGGAAGACCCGCCATATAGCACGCCTCGGTTGTTCAGCAAGTTTCCCGGAGAACGCAAAGGCCGCTGCGCGCCCGCCCCTTCCGTCAGCTGCGCCGGCGCCGCCCCCGCAAGCAGGAGAGGACAAGACGTCGGCGCGATATCTCCCCCCGCCTGCGGGAGGATGGTGCGAAGCACTGAGGGGGCGTGCGCCAACGAAAAACCCCGCGCCGGGCGGCGCGGGGTTTTCAGGGCTTGCGAAGCGGTCGGGACGTCAGTCGTCCTTCGGCTCCAGGATCTGCTTGCCGCGATACATGCCGGTCTTCAGGTCGACATGGTGCGGACGGCGCAGCTCGCCGGTGTCCTGATCCTCGACATAGGCCGGGTTCTTCAGCGCGTCGTGCGCGCGGCGCATGCCCCGCTTGGACGGGGTGGTCTTGCGCTTGGGGACCGCCATGGGTCTCTCCTACGATTTAAACGCGAATAAATGGCGCGCAGGGCTGACCCAGCGCGACTGAAGCGCGGGTGTTACTTCGTTTGGATGGCGAACGCAATACGGCCTGGTCATATCACGCTTCGAAAATCAGCGAGGGATACGCCGAGCGCTTCATGCTTTAACTTGATGTTGCTCGAATTCATGCTTCAGCGCGCGTCAAACGCGTCGGCTCCGGGAGGCTGCCATGAAGATGCTCATCCGCCTTTTGATCGGGCTCGGCGCTCTTGTCGTTGTCGCGGCGGCGGGCGCCCTCGGCTGGCCCTACTGGCCGGTCCTGCAAGATCAATTCGGATCGCAGCGCTATCGCACCTGGCTCGCCGACCATCGTACGGACTTAGACGCTGACACCGGCGCGAGCGCGATCGCTTTCGACGATGCCGTTTATGACGCCCGCTTCGTCATGCTTTCGGAAATCCACGGTTACCGGGCCGTGCAGGCGATCGACTTGGCGCTCGTCAGCCACTTCGCGGAGACCGGGCCTGCGCGGACCTATCTGGCTGAACTCGGCCCGGATCAGGCGCTCGCGTTCAATTATTTTCTGGAGACTGGAGACGACTTACCCGCGCGCGCGGTTTTCGACGCTTGGGCCGAGGACACCGCACAATGGGCCAACCGGGAATTCTTCAGCAAACTACAGGCGTTGCGGGCGCTGAACGCATCGCTGCCCGAGGCGCGCAAGGTGTGGTTCATAGGTGTCGACCGCATCGCCGATGCGGACCGCCTCGCCGCGCTCAGCCCGCCTGCATCCACGCGATCGCGCGCGGGCATTGACGGCTATGAGGCCGTGCAGGCGCTCAACGCAGAACTTGGCGCGCGCAGCCTCGCCCGGCGCGAGGATGCAAGCCGCTACACTCATATTCTGGAGAATATCGAAGCCGCCGCCGACCTTGACCGGCCGCGTCATTTCTATGGACTTTGGGGGCTGTTTCACGGCGCGAAGACGACCGTGAACGGCGCCGCCCCCCTCGCCATGCGACTCGATGGTGAAGGTGGCGCATTCGAGAACAGCGTGGTCACGATGACCACAATCTGTATCGACGGTTGCTTCAACATGATGCCCGCCCGCGCCATGCCGGCCTTTCTCAACCCCGCGGACGAGGCGGATTATCTCCACCTGCCCATGAGCTATGATAGGCCGCTCATGCAACGCGCGCGCGGCGTCAACGATATCCGTGCGGCCATGGGCGAAGCGCGCATCTCTGCATTCCGCGTGACTGGAACCGATAGCCCCTACGCCGGCGGCGAGCGCCTAAGCGCCCTGTCCGGGTACCTCATGCTGATGCAGGGCTTCGATTATGGCGGCCCGGCCGCCGAGGTGACGGACTACTTCGTCGCCATGCGCGGATCGGCGGGCCTGTCGCCTTGGCGCGGCGCGGTTCGAGACGTCACCGGCGGCGACGCTGAAGCGGCCGGAATTCCGGCGGTCGCCGCGGTTCTAGATTAGCCCCCCGACCGGACGAGCCGGCGCGCATTCGCTCGATCCACGGCCACAGGCTGCAGCCGCGCGCCTACACCAACCTCGACTGCTCGACCGCGGCGGCGATGAAGCTCGCGAACAGCGGGTGGGGATCGAAGGGGCGGGACTTGTATTCGGGGTGGAATTGCACGCCGATGAACCAGGGATGGCCCTCAAGCTCCACGATCTCGGGCAGGAGCCCGTCGGGGGAGACGCCTGAGAACTTCACGCCCGCCGCCTCCAGCGGCTCGCGATAAGCCATGTTGACCTCGTAGCGGTGGCGGTGGCGCTCGGAGATCTGCGCGGAGGCGTAGATGTCGCGCACCAGCGAGCCGTGCTTGAGCATGGCCGGATAGGCGCCCAGGCGCATCGTGCCGCCCAGATCGCCGCCCTCGTAGCGCTGGATCGTCTCGTTGTCCTTGACCCACTCGGTCAGCAGGCCGACCAGCGGCACCTGTGGCGCGCCGAACTCGCTGGATCCGGCGCCGTCCAGGCCCGCCAGGGACCGCGCCGCCTCGATCACGGCCATCTGCATGCCGAAGCAGATGCCGAAATACGGCACCTTGCGTTCGCGCGCGAACTTGGCCGCGGCGATCTTGCCCTCCGCGCCGCGCTCGCCGAAGCCGCCTGGCACCAGGATGGCGTGCACGTCCTCAAGGGGTCCGAAAGCGTCGGGCTGTTCGAACTGCTCCGCGTCCAGCCAACGCACGCGCACCTTCACCCCGTTGGCGATGGCGCCGTGATTGAGCGCTTCAAGCAGTGACTTATAGGCGTCCACGAGCACGGTGTACTTGCCCACCACCGCGATCGTGACCTCGCCGTCCGGCTCGTTGACCGCGCGCGAGATGCCGCGCCAGATCTCAAGATCGGGTTCCGGCGCGTCGGCCATGGAGAAGCGCTCCAGCACGACGTCGTCGAAGCCCTCGGCGTGGTATTGCAGCGGCACGTCGTACAGCGAGGCCGCGTCGCGCGCCTCGATCACGGCGCGTTCGGGCACGTTGCAGAACAGGGCGATCTTGCGCTTGTCGCCGGGTTCGATCGGAATCTCGCAGCGGCACAAGAGGATGTCCGGCTGGATGCCGATGGAGCGCAGCTCCTTCACCGAGTGCTGGGTCGGCTTGGTCTTCATCTCGCCGGCCGCCTTGATGAACGGCAAAAGCGTGACGTGGATGAAGACGGCCTGATCGCGCCCGAGCTCCTGGCCGAGCTGCCGGATCGCCTCGAAAAAGGGCAGGCCCTCAATGTCGCCGACCGTGCCGCCGATCTCGCAGATCACGAAGTCCACATCGCCGGCATCGGCCAGCACGAAGGTCTTGATGGCGTCGGTGACGTGCGGGATCACCTGCACGGTGGCGCCGAGATAATCGCCCCGGCGCTCGCGCTCCAGAATCTGGGAGTAGAGCCGCCCGGTGGTGATGTTGTCGCTCTGCGCCGCGGAGACGCCGGTGAAGCGCTCATAATGGCCGAGGTCGAGATCGGTCTCCGCGCCGTCGTCGGTGACGTACACCTCGCCGTGCTGATAGGGCGACATCGTGCCCGGATCGACGTTGAGATACGGGTCCAGCTTGCGCAGGCGGACTTTGTACCCGCGCGCTTGTAAAAGCGCGCCGAGCGCGGCCGAAGCGAGGCCCTTGCCGAGCGAGGAGACCACGCCGCCGGTGATGAAGATATAACGCGGCATGGGCGGACGGCTTAGCGCAGAATCGCCCCGCGCAAAAGCGTGCGCCGCCGTCGCACGCGCGCAAACCTCACAACAGCGCGCCCGCCAGGAAATATGTCCACATTCCTGCAAGCGCGAGGAAGTTCACGCTGAACACCAGACCGCGCGCGATCACGTTGGCGCTGAGCGTCTGGACGAGCGTGTGCGCCAGGCGCCCTGCGACGAAGCACCAGGCGAGCGTGAGAAGGGTCGGCGTCACCGCGTCGGTGATCCAAAGCGTCAGCGCCAGCAGGTGAAACAGCGGACCGAGCTCGAACTGGTTGGACAGGTTCGCCGCGACGCGCGCGCCCGCCGGCGCATCGCCGCCTGCGAATTGAAAGTCGCGGTAACGCCGCTGCTTCGAGGCGACCGAGAGGAAGCGCTCAAGCGTCAGCCAGGCGTAAAGCGCGACGATCAGCAGAAGATGCGCGGCGACTGGATAAAGGATCGCGTCTGAACCCGTCGCCACCGCGCGAGCGCCTCAGCGCCCCGGCGGAACGGACGGCGCGTCCTCGGTCTCCGCCTCGCCGCTTTCAGGGGCCTGGGCGGCCTCCGGCCCGGCTGTGTCATCGCCGGGGGCGTCGTCGAAGGAGAACGGCATGTCGATATCGCCGCTTTGCTCCTGCTCCTGGCCAACGCGATCGAACACCGAATCGCCCTGGGTCCCGGCGCCTTGCACGAAAGCGAGCAGGATGGAGTTGGCGATGAAGAGCGCGCCGAGCACCATCGTCAGCCGGGTGAGCAGCGACGCCGCGCCGCGCCCGCTCATCATGCCGCCGGGCCCGCCCCCGCCGATGCCGAGCGCCCCGCCTTCGGAGCGCTGCATCAACACGACGCCCACGAGCGCGCTCGTGACGAGAAGGTGAATGATCAAAAGAACGGTTGTCATGCGGCGGCTCGCCCTGATTTGCGCGATATCCGGCCGGGCGGGCCGCGCGTGAGGGCCCGACCGCTTAGCCGGCGGCGCGTTTTAGCTCAGCCTCGCGCGCAGCGCCACCACCCTCGGCGCCGCTTTCCTCGCCGCGCTCGCCGTCTCGCGCCGCAGCCGTTTGCGCGGCCACCATCGCCATGCGCTTTCGAAGGGCCTGGACGGTGCGCTCGATCTCTTCGGCGGAGCGCTCCATCTGATCACCGCCGGCGTAGGCCGCGTAGGCGCCCTGGGCGAGTTCCTTGGCGAGCCCAAGATTGGCTTTGTTGAAGCCTTCCAGCTCGGTCAGCTTAATGGTGATCTCGCACAGCGCCTGAGCGATCTGGGAGGCTTCTCCGCAGCGCATGCGCGCCAGGCGAAGCCGCAACTCCTTCGCCGCGCGTCCGAAATCGCCCGCATCAATTTGGGGCGCCGCGCCGCGATCGAGCTCGCGAACCGCGGCTTCAACGCCCACGACGATGCGCATGGCCAGTCGGCGCAGGCGTTCGGACTCCACTGACTCGCGCGCCTCCACGATCCAGCGCTGGTCCTGCTCCACGTCGTAGCCGTCGCCTTCCACGACGCTGCGCAGCAGGTTCGGCGCGTTGATGGGCTCCACGCCGCCGCTGTCGCGTCCCGGGTCGCGCCTGCGGTCCGGGCCGATATAGTCGCTCGTCACGATGAAGGGTTTGCGCGCGCGCACGAGCGTTCGCACCCGGTCTTCCAGGAAGCTGGTGGAGAATGGGCGGATCACCACATCGTCCGCGCCGGAGCTGATCGCCTGCTTCAGCGCGCCGCCGTCGCGCGCCCACGAGGTCAGGAGGATGGCGAGAAACGGGTTGTGGCCGACCTCGCCCGCGCGCACGTCGCGCACGAATTGCAGCGCTTCAGGGTCCCCGGCGGAGGATTCGCAAAGCAGGAGTTCGGGCGGGTTGTCATTGATGCGGCGGCGCACTTCGGAAAGCGCGGTAAGGCAGATGATCTCGCGAAAGCCGATCTGGTGCAGCGCGTACTGCGTCGTGCGCAGGTTCACGTTAACCGGGTCGAACACCACCACCGAGGCTCGGCCGTAATTCAAGCCCATTTTCGACCACCCTATCCGCCATGCGCCCATGGGCCGGCCTCTTGGCGGGCCGGTCCCTGTTGTGATGCACAGTGATCGATGAGTCTGAAAATCGTCTTAGCGATCAGCGTTTACGATTCGTGCAAACCCGTCCGGATCAAGGCTGGCGCCGCCGACCAGTGCGCCGTCGACGCCCTCGATCAAAACAATGTCAGGCGCGTTCTCCGGCTTCACCGACCCGCCGTAAAGCACGCGCAACGCCGACGCGTCAGAGCCCGGGAAAGCGGCGCGAACCGCCGCGTGCATGGTCTTGATCTGATCGCTTGAGGGCGTGCGGCCGGACCCGATCGCCCAGACCGGCTCGTAAGCGATGACGAGGCGCTCGCCGGAAACGTCGGGCGCGCTCGCCTTGATCTGACGCGAGACGACCGTCTCCGCGTCGCCGCGATCGCGCTCCTCGGCGCGCTCGCCGACGCAAACGATCGGGGTCAGTCCGGATGCAAGCGCCGCATCGGCCTTCGCGCGCACCTGGCCATCGTCCTCGCCATGGGCGGCGCGGCGCTCTGAGTGGCCGACGATGACGTAGCGGCAGCCGAGGTCGGCGAGCATCGCCGCGGATACGTCGCCGGTATGGGCGCCGTCGTCACCGGGTGCGCAGTCCTGCGCGCCGAGCGCCACGCCGGCGGCTTTCAGCGGGTCGGCGAAGTCGGCCAGCAGCGTCGCCGGCGGGCACAGCGCCACGTCGCGGTCCTCGCGTGCGCCGCCGGCCTCGGTGAAGCGGCGCACCCAGTCCAGATCGGCGCGCCGGCCATTCATTTTCCAGTTTCCGGCGATGAGCGCGCGGCGCGCCATGGGGCCTGTCTCCTGCAGCCATCCAGGCGGCAGCGTTACCAGCGCGATCGGGAACGGACAATCCGCGCCGCGTCGCGCGCCTTGCCCGGCCACACGCGCGCGGCTAGGTTCGCGCGCCGCGCACCGAACCCGCGCTTTTCCGCCCACGCACGAACGGTCCTTGAACGCATGCTCGCCACCATCCGCAAACGCGCGCGCAACCCGATCACAGTCGCAATCATCATTGTGCCGGTCATTGCGGCGTTCGCCTTGTTCGGCGTCAACGACATCCTGACCGGCACCGGCAACGCCGTGGCGACGGTCGGTCCTGAGCGGGTCACGGCGCAGCAGTTGAACCGGGCCTATCAGCTGCAGCTAAGCCAGATCCAGCGCGAGAATCCCGGCTTCACCCGCGAAGAGGCCGAACGGGCCGGCCTTGGCGACCAGGTGCTCAACCGGCTCGTCGCCGAGGCCGCCATCAACGCCTCGGCGAACGAGCTCGGCCTGACCGTGTCCGATGAGCGCTCCGCCGAGCAGATCCGGGAGATCGACGCCTTCGCCAACCCGTTCACCGGGGAGTTCGACCGGGCCAGCTACGATCAGATCCTGCGCGATAACGGCATGACCGGGCGCATGTTCGAGCAGACGATGCGCGGGGAGATGAAGCGCCAGCAGCTGCTGACCGCGTTGTTCGAGGGCGTCGGCGCGCTCGAGGTGATGGACCGCGCCTTCGCGGCCTACCGCGGCGAGCGCCGCCGCGTGCGTGCGCTCGTGGTGCGCCCTGAAGCGGTCGATGCACCCGAGGCGCCGTCTGAAGAGACCCTGCAGGCCTTCCTGTCTGAGAACGCGCAGGTCTTCACCCTGCCGGAGCGGCGGCGCTTCACCCTGGTGCGCGTCTCGCCGGAACTGCTCGCCTCTCGCGTGGAGGTTCCCGAGGAGGACGTGCTCAGCCTTTACGAAATCCGACTCGAGGACGGCGAACTCGCCGATCCGGCCACGCGCAGCTTCGTCCAGCTCGCCGCGCCCGACGCCGCCACCGCTGAGGCGGCTGCTGAGCGGCTCGGTTCAGGCGAGAGCGCCGACGCGATCGCGGCGGATCTCGGCCTTGGCGAACCGGCGCGATTTGATGCGCTGGAAGCCTTCGAGGTGCCCGACTCGTCGGTGGCCGACACCGTCTTCGCGCTCGGCGACGGCGAAGCCGGCGCGGTCGAAGGCCGGCTCGGCTGGCGCGCGGTGCGCGTCAGCGAGGCCGTCGACCCGGACGTTCCCGCGTTTGAGGACGTTCAAGCCGAGCTGCGCGCCGAGCTCGCCGGCGAAGCCGGGCTCGGCCTGACCTTCGATCTTCTGGCGCGCTTTGAAGAAGCCCGCGCCGCCGGCGCCACGTTGGAGGAGGCCGCCGCGGCGGCGGCGCTTCCCTCAGAATCGTTCGGCTTCGTCACCCGTCAGGGGGTCAGCGAGCAGGGCTTCCGCGCCTTCACGCTGCAGGACGTCCCTGACGTGCTCGCCACGGTGTTCGACCAGCCTGAAGGCTTCGCGACCGATCTGGCCGATTACGGCGAGGACGGCTATTTCGCGGTGCGCATCGACGCGGTCGCGCCGGAAACCCTGCCCGAACTGGCAGAGGTCCGAGGCGAGGTGGAGACCTTCTGGCGTGCGCGACAGATCGACGATGCGGTCGCGGCGCTCGCCGAACAAGCCGCCGAGCGCGCCCGGTCCGGGGAGGCGCTTGAAGCGATCGCCGACGAGATCGGCGCCGGCGCCTCGGTGGAGGGCGCGATGCTCCTGCGCACCGAAACCTCAGGACCGTTCAACCAGTCGGTCGTGCGCGCAGCGTTTGCGACCGCGCCCGGCGATTACGTCACCACTCGCGGCGGCGCCGATCAGCGCGCGCATCTGGCGCTGCTGGTTGAGGAAATCCTCCCGCCGGGCTCGCTCGAGGTGGAGCCGGAAACCGCCGATGCGCTCGACCAGCTCGTGCGCCAGGACTTCGGGCTCGCGGTTCAGAACGCCTTCCTGCAGCGCCGCGACGTGAGCGTGGATCAGCGCCTTCGCGACATTGCGCTGCAGCAGGGCGACACCGCCCCCTAGGGCGCGCGCGACGGCCATGATCGAGACGGATCCCGACCTTGAAACGGTCGCCGCACGGCTCGCCGGGGGCGAACCGGCGCTCGTTTCAGCAACGCGCATTGATGACCTTGAAACCCCGGTCTCGGCGTATCTGAAGCTGTCTGCGCGCGAGAATGAAAGCGTCCTTCTGGAAAGCGTCGAAGGCGGCGCCTATCGCGGACGATACTCCGCCATAGGGTTTGATCCCGACCTGATCTGGCGCTGCCGGGACGGCGTCGCTGAGATCGCCCAGGCTGAAGACGCCGATGCGCGCCCGGACGTGTTTCAGCCCACCGGCGAGGCGCCGATCGCGTCGCTGAAAACCGTCATGGCCGCCTCGCGCCTGGACATGCCCGCCGCCCTCGCGCCCATCTCTGCGGGGCTGTTCGGCTATCTGGGCTTCGACATGGCCCGCTACGCAGAGCGCCTGCCCGAGCGCGCCGCGCCCGACCCCCTCGCCACGCCGGAGGCGATGCTGATCCGCCCCCGCGTGGTTCTGGTGTTCGACGCGCTGCGCGGCGAGATCACCGCCTCGGCGCCGGTGCGGCCTGTGCAGGGCGAAAGCCCGCACGTGCTCGCCGAGGCCGCCGCGCGGCGCATCGAAGCCGCCTTCGACCGGCTCGACGGGCCCGCGCCCGTCCGCCGCCAGGGGGAGCCGTGGCTTGAGCCGGTTCAGCCTGTCGCGAACATGAGCGAGGCGGACTACCGCGCCGTGGTGGAGCGCGCGAAAGCCTATGCGCGCGCCGGCGACATCTTCCAGGTCGTCCCGAGCCAGCGCTTCTCGGCGCCCTTCTCGGCCCCGCCGAGCGCGCTTTATCGCTCTTTGCGCCGGACCAACCCTTCGCCCTTCATGTTCCTGTTCGACTTTCTGGACTTCTCCGTCGTGGGCTCGAGCCCGGAGATTCTGGTGCGCGTGCGGAACGACAAGGTCACCGTGCGCCCCCTCGCCGGCACCCGCCCGCGCGGCGCGACGCCGGCCGAGGACCACGCCAACGAGGCCTCGCTGCTCGCCGACCCGAAGGAGCAGGCCGAGCACCTCATGCTGCTCGATCTGGGACGCAACGACGTGGGCCGCGTCGCCGCGCCGGGCAGCGTGCGCGTGACCGAGCAAGCCGTGGTGGAGCGCTACAGCCACGTCATGCATATCCAGTCGACCGTTGAGGGCGATCTTGATGCATCTTGCGACGGGGCCGACGCACTGCTTGCGGGCTTTCCAGCCGGCACGGTCTCCGGCGCCCCGAAGGTGCGCGCGATGGAGATCATCGACGAGCTCGAACCCCATCGCCGCGGGATCTACGCCGGGGCGGCCGGGTATCTCGGCGCGAGCGGGGAGATCGATACCTGCATCACCCTGCGCACCGCGATCTTGAAGGACGGGGCCA
This sequence comes from uncultured Caulobacterales bacterium, assembly GCA_964550935.1. Classification (GTDB taxonomy): domain Bacteria; phylum Pseudomonadota; class Alphaproteobacteria; order Caulobacterales; family Maricaulaceae; genus JBCBSP01. Next base: position 8,631 of record CAZKBB010000044.1, on the reverse strand, counting down.
TGCACGTGCAGGCCGGCGCCGGCGTCGTGCTCGATTCCGAACCGGAGTCAGAACGCCAGGAGACCGTGAACAAGGCCGCCGCCCTGTTCCGCGCCGCCTCCGAGGCCTGGCGCTTCCTCTAATCGACGCGCGCAGGGCTCGCGCCGGCTTGCGCGGTCAGCGCCGGTGAGGCGCGCCCGGTGCGGTGGGTGCGCTCAACAAGCGTGCGCGCCGGGACCAGCGTGACGCCGGCCGCCTCGGCGCGCGCCCTCAGCACGGACAGCGCGGACACCGTTTCCGGGTAAGGATGGCCGATGGCGATCGCCGCGCCTTCAGAGCGCGCCGTTGCGATCGCCGCATCGATCTGGGCCGAGATCGCGCCTGCGTCCCGCACATGATCGAGAAACACGTCCCTTCGCGCCGAAACGATCCCGAGACGCGCCGCGGCCTCGGCCGCAACGCTGTCAGGCGCGGTGACGGAGTCGACGAACACGAGATCCGACCCCGCGTACACAGCAAGCGCCCTCGACACCGCAGAGGCGTCAGCGGTGAGCCGGCTGCCCATGTGATTATTCACCCCGGCCGCGCCCGGCACGCGCGCGAGCGCCCAGGCCGCGCGCCGCGCGGCCGCGTCAGCCGACATTGCGGTCGTGATCGCGAACGGGCCAGGGTCCTCAAGCCCGTCCGGCTCCATCGGCAGATGCACGAAGACCTCGCGCCCGGACGCGGTGACGCGGCGCGCCGTCTCGGGCGCGTCCGGCGCGTAGGGCAGGACCGAAACGGTCAGAGGGATATCCAGGCTGAGCAGGCGCTCCAGCGCGTCGGCGTCAAACCCCGCATCGTCGATGATGACGGCGAGCGCGGGACCTTCGACGTCGAACGCCATTGCGACCGGCTCAGGCCGGCGTCCCTCGCCTCGCCGCGCGGTTTGTTCCGGCGAGGCGGCCGCAGCGATCGGCCGGGCGGCGGGCGCCGGCTCAAGCGCGGCGGCGCGAGGCGCTGCGGCCATGAGCGGCGGCGTTGCGGCGGGCGTTGCGGCGAGCGGCGCCGCACCGTCTCGGCCGCCAGCCGCTGCGGCCAGGGCGGCTGCAGCGAGCATGCCGGCGCCGAGCGACGCGCCGGCGAGCGCGGCGGCTGAGCTTTTCGGTCTGGGCCGGGTTGGATCCATGAGCCTGAGTTAAGCGTGAGTCGGCCCGCTTGGCCTGCGCTCGAGGCTCGCCTAAGTTCCGCTCGGTCGGGGAGATCGCCCCCTGTCAAACCCCGTCTTGATCCCTGTCCCCTCAGCCGGCGCGCGCCATGCTCCTCATCATCGACAACTACGACAGCTTCACCTTCAGCCTGGTGCATTACCTCCAGGAGCTGGGCGCTGAAACCCGCGTCATTCGCAATGACGACATGAGCGCGGCCGATGCGTTGTCGCTGGGGGCTGAGGCCGTGGTCATCTCGCCGGGCCCGTGCGATCCGGACCGCGCCGGGATCTGCCTCGAGTTCATCGCCTCGGCGCCGGGCACCCTGCCGATCCTGGGCGTATGCCTCGGCCATCAGGCGATCGGCCAGGTCTATGGCGGCGAGGTCGTCCAGGCGCGCCAGATCATGCACGGCAAGACCAGCCCGATCCGCCATGACGGTTCGGGCGTGTTCGCCGACCTGCCCGATCCCTTCACCGCGACGCGCTACCATTCTCTGGCGGTGCGCCTGTCGGGCGCTTCGCCGCTGACCGTCACCGCCACGACCGCAGACGGCGAGATCATGGGGCTGGCGCACTCGCATCGCCCGGTCCATGGGGTCCAGTTCCACCCCGAATCGATCGCCTCCGACCATGGCCACGCCCTGTTGGCGAATTTCATGCGGCTGGCCGGCCTGCCGGTCCTGGAGCGCGCGGCATGAGCCGGATCTCGCCCGCCATCGCCGCCCTCGCTGAGGGGCGCAGACCCGATCTGGACGCAGTGCGCGAAGCCTTCGCCGCGCTCATGGACGGCGAAGCCGAAGAGGCCGAGATCGGCGCGTTTTTGGTGGGGCTGGCTGCGGTCGGAGAGACCCCGGACATCCTCGCCGAGGGCGCCCGGGCCATGCGCGCACGCATGACGAAGGTGGGCGCGCCGGACGGCGCGGTGGATACATGCGGCACCGGCGGCGACGCGAAAGGCACCTGGAACATCTCCACCGCCGCGGCGATCGTCGCGGCCGGCGCCGGCGCGGTGGTCGCCAAGCACGGCAACCGCGCCGCCTCCTCCAAATCGGGTTCGGCCGAAGCGCTCGAGGCGCTCGGCGTTGACCTCGGCGCGCCGCCTGAACGGGTCGAACGCTGTTTCAGCAAGGCCAATGTCGGCTTTCTGTTCGCGCCGGCCCATCACGGCGCGGTGCGCCACGTGGGCCCCGCCCGCAAGGCGCTGAGGGTGCGCACTGTGTTTAATCTTCTCGGCCCGCTCTCCAACCCCGCCGGCGCGAAGCGCCAGCTCCTCGGCGTGTTCTCGGAAGCCTGGCTTGAGCCAATGGCCAGAGCCTTGCGCGAACTCGGCGCGGAGCGCGCCTGGGTGGTGCACGGCGCGGACGGACTCGACGAGCTGACCACGACCGGTGAAAGCCGAGTGTGCGCGCTCTCACCGGACGGCGCGATCACGACGTTCACCGTTACGCCCGAGGACGCCGGGCTCGACCGGGCGACGTTGGACAGCCTTCGCGGCGGCGAACCGGCCGAGAACGCCCGCGCGATCCGCGAGCTGCTTGACGGCGCGAAGGGCGCCTATCGAGATATCGTCGTTCTCAACGCGGCCGCGGCGTTGCTTCTCGCCGACAAGGCCGAGGGCCTCGCCGACGCGGCGCGCCTGGCCGAAGCCGCCATCGATGACGGCCGCGCCGCAAACGCGCTGCGCACCCTCGCCGACGTGTCGCGAGGGGAACGATGAGCGACGCGCTTTCCCGCATCGAAGCCTATAAGCGCGAGGAGATCGCCGCACGCAAAGCCGCCCCGTCGGCGAAGGACATCGAGGCGCGTGCGCGCGACGCCGCACCGCCGCGCGGGTTTCTCGCCGCGCTCAAGCGCGATGCCCGCGACCACGGCTTGGGTCTGATCGCGGAGATCAAGAAAGCCAGCCCGTCGAAAGGCCTCATACGCGCCAACTTCGATCCGCCCGCTTTGGCGCGCGCCTATGAGGCCGGCGGGGCGAGCTGTCTCAGCGTGCTCACCGACGCGCCGAGCTTCCAGGGCGAGGACGCCTATCTCGCCGCGGCGCGCGAGGCGACCGCCCTGCCCTGCCTTCGCAAAGACTTCCTCTACGACCCCTGGCAGGTCGCCGAATCGCGCGCGCTCGGCGCGGACTGCATCTTGGTGATTCTCGCCGCCGTGGACGACGCGACCGCCGCGGCGCTGCTGGGCGAGGCGGAGCGCTGGGGCATGGATGGGCTCGTCGAGGTTCACGACTGCGATGAGATGGCCAGGGCGCTCGCGCTCAAGGCCGCGCTGATCGGGGTGAACAACCGCGATCTGAGGACCTTCGAAACGCGACTTGAAACCTTCGAATCGCTCAGTCCTCAGGCCATCAATCATGCGCACGCTCCTGAGCTTCTGGTGGCTGAAAGCGGCGTTTTCGCCCCTGCCGACGGGACGCGTATGAAGGCGGCGGGCGCCGGCGCGCTTTTGGTGGGTGAAAGCCTTATGAGACAGGCCGATGTGACCGCCGCGACCCGCGCGCTTCTGGGCCGCTGAGCGCGTCAGGCGCCGGGCTACCGGCTTCACTTGACGTTAACTCGGAACAGTCATAGAACACTGGTCAAGTTTCTGATTTGTTCCAGTGAGGCCGCGATGCTCACCCGAAAGCAGCACGAACTCCTCGTTTTCATCCATAAGCGCCTATCCCAGGACGGGGTCTCGCCCTCGTTCGACGAGATGAAGGAGGCGCTTAATCTCGCCTCCAAGTCCGGCGTGCACCGGCTGGTGAGCGCGCTTGAGGAGCGCGGCTTCATCCGGCGTCTGCCCCACCGGGCGCGTGCGCTTGAGGTGCTCAAACCGCCCCAAGGCGCAGGACCGGCCGAACCCGCGCCGGAGCCCGACGCCGGAAACGTGGTTCGCGCGCCGTTCGGACAGGCGAAGCCGCGCAGCGAAGACGCTGATGTGCCCCTGCTGGGCCGGATCGCCGCAGGCACGCCCATCTCCGCGATCCAGCACGAGACCGATCAGCTGACCGTGCCCGCCTCCATGCTGTCGGGCGGCGAGCACTTTGCGCTCGAGGTCAATGGCGACTCGATGATCGAGGAAGGCATTCTCGACGGCGACGTGGTGGTCATTCGCCGCGGCGACACCGCGGACACCGGCGACATCGTCGTCGCCCTGGTGGACGAGGAGACCGCAACGCTGAAGCGGCTGCGCAAGAAGTCCGGCCGCATCGCGCTTGAAGCGGCCAACCCGGCTTACGAGACGCAGATATTCGGGCCGGACCGGGTCAAGGTGCAGGGTCGGCTCGTCGGCCTGATCCGGCGCTATCATTAGGGCTTATTCACGGCGCGACCACAGCCGGTCGGGGCCTTGATTAAGCGCGCCCGTTAAGCGCACGACCTCACCGTCGCGCACCCAGAATTGCGCGCCGCCGAGCGATGCCCTGTCCGCGTTGTCGAACAGGAGCGCAGCGCATCGCCGTTTCATCCAGGCTGAGGCCCGGCCGCGGAATACGACGATGTCGACCTGCTCGCAGTCCTGCGCCATCGCTTCATGGCGATCGGTGACCGCAAGGGTCAGCCCGTCAGCGGTCACGGCGGTGCAGCCCATCGCGTCGCATCGCAGCGGCGCGCGACCGGCCCCGCCCTCGCCCGCACCGGCGCGCTGGAGCAGCACGTCGCGCTCGTAGCGCGACCGGCGCAGATCGGTCGCGGCGTAGGCCGTGTCGCCGGCCTCGCCGTCCATCGCCTCAAATCGCGCCAGCACGACGCCGTCGGTCGTCAGCATCAGATCGGGCGGCTTGGTCCCGGCCCAGGCCAGCATCGCCGCCAACGCCATCGCCGCGCCGGCGCTGCGCGCCGCACCCTTGCCGATGACGAGCAGAGCGAAACCGAGCCCGTAGAGCGCGACCACGGTGTTGGCCGGTGCGATCGTGTGCGCCCCGGCGCCCGGCAGCGACGCGGTCCAGTGCGCAATCGCCAGCACGACGCGAAGGCCTGGCTCCATCACGGCCAGGAACACCGTTTCAAGACCGAAGAAGGAGGCCGCGAGCGAGGCGACGCCGGCGGGCATCACCCAGAAGGTGAAGACCGGCATGGCGGTGAGGTTCGCAACCAACCCGTAGGCGGCCATGCGCTGGAAGTGAAAGGCCGCGAAGGCGCCCGTCGCCGCCCCGGCGATCACGCTGGTCGCGGCCAGCCCGAAGGCGGCCTTCCTGAGATTGGTGATCGGCCCGCGCGCGTCCGGGTCCGGGGGAAATCGCAGACGCAGCGCCTCATAGGCCGAGATCAGCGCGGCCGTGGCGGCGAAGCTCATCTGGAATCCAGCTTCGGCCACGCTTTCAGGGCGTAAGCCGAGAACGATCAACGCTGCAATGGCGAGCGAGCGGATCGAGAGCGCGCGCCGGTCGAGCATCACCCCGATCAGCACCACGGCGGTCATCACGAAGGCGCGCTGGGTCGAGACCGACGCGCCCGACAGCGCCAGGTAGAACGCCGCCGCGGCGAGCGCGATCAGGGCGGCCGGCTTTCTGGGGTCATGGGCGCGCGCGAAGTGGTCGATCGCGGCGAAGGCGAGCCTGGCGCACCAGTAGATCGCTCCGGCGAGCAGGGCCATGTGCAGACCCGAGATCGCAAGGATATGGCCGAGCCCTGAGATGCGCAGCGCCTCCGCATCCGCCTCGCTCACGCCGGAGCGGTCTCCGGTGAGCAGCGCAGCCGCGACGCCGCCTGCGCGCTCGCCTGCGCCCGCCTCGAACCGCCGCGCCATCTCCCATCGCCAGCCAAGGAAGGCGCGTCGCCACTCCGCACCCGCCACCTCCGCCGGCTGGGGGCTGGTGAAGGCGAAGCCGGTCAGCGCGATCGACCGGAAAAACGCCGCGCGGGCCGGATCATACCCTCCGGGCGCAGCCGGTCCCGGCGCGGCGTCCAGGCGGGCGAGCAGCGTGACGGCGTCGCCCGGCCTGAACTCGCCAAGATCGGTGCGTACGCGCACCCGCTTGGGCGGGTCGTCATAGCCCTCCAGCGCGGAGACCTGGATCACCAGGCGCTCACGCCCGCCGGATCGGCGCACCTCCTCGATCCAGCCGGTGACCTCCACGGCGCGTTCGGGCGGGGCGACCATGGTCTCAGCAAGCGCTCTGGCGCGCGTTTCCACGTGGGCGAAGCCGCATGCAACCAGACCGGTGAGCGCCACCGCGTAAAGCGCGAACGGCCGGCCTCGCGCCAGGATCGCACCGGCGAAACAGAGCGCGGCGAGCGCCCAAAAAACAGGGATGAGCCCGGCCGGCGGCTCGCCGGGTGCGCCGAGATACAGCGCCGCGCCGGCGCCGAACGCCACCGGCGCCCACAGCACCAGGCGCGAGCGCTGCGGCGCGCACGGCCGGACAGCCTCAAGACAGGCGTCTCGAAACGCTTGAAACCGAGCCGGTCTCGGTCCCAGCATGGCGACCTGTCCGCTCACAGGCGCACCCCTCCTGTTCAACGCAGGGCGAGACTATCTCCAAACGCGCGCCGCGTGCTATGTCACCCGCCCGACGTCGCAGCGCAGCATCCTTTCGCACGTGCAAAACCAGCCCGCCATCGTCACGCGCTTCGCGCCCTCGCCGACCGGATTTCTCCATATCGGCGGCGCGCGCACGGCTTTGTTCAACTATCTGTTCGCGAGGGCGAACGACGGCGCGTTCAAACTGCGCATCGAGGACACCGACCGGGCGCGCTCCACCCAGGAGGCGGTCGACGCGATCCTGGACGGGCTGTCCTGGCTGGGACTGGAGTGGGACGGCGAGCCGGTCTCCCAGGCTGCGCGCGCTGAACGCCACTCAGCGGCGGCGCAAACGCTGATCGAGCGCGGCGCGGCGTTTCGCTGCTACTGCACGAACGAAGAGATCGAGGCGCTGCGCGAGGCGGCCTTTAAGGAGGGCCGGGCGCTACGCTCGCCCTGGCGCGACCGGGACCCCGGCGATGCTCCGGCGGGCGCGGCCCATGTGGTGCGCTTCAAGGCCCCTGAGGCGGGCGTGGACATCGATGACGCCGTGCAGGGCCGCGTCAGCTGGGGCGCGAAGGAGTTCGACGACCTGGTGCTTTTGCGCGCCGACGGCACGCCGACCTACAACCTCGCCGTCGTGGTCGACGACCATGAGATGGGCGTCACCCATGTCATTCGCGGCGATGATCATCTGGTCAACGCCGCGCGCCAGAGCCAACTTTATGCCGCGCTCGGCTGGACCGCGCCGATCTTTGCTCACATCCCGCTGATCCACGGCCCGGACGGCAAGAAGCTGTCCAAGCGTCATGGCGCGCTCGGCGTTGAGGCCTATCGCGAGATGGGCTATCTGCCTGAAGGCCTTCGCAATTATCTATTGCGCCTTGGCTGGTCGAGCGGGGACCAGGAGCTCTTCACCGACGAAGAGATGATAGAGGTCTTCACGCTGGACGGGCTGAACAAGGCCCCGGCGAGGCTCGATTTCGACAAGCTTGATCACGTCAACGCCTGGCACATCAAGCGCGCCTCGCACGCGCGCCTGACGGAGGCGGCGACCGCGGTCGCCGCGACGCGCGATGGCGTCGCGATCAATGATCCGCTGCGCCGCAGCATCGAGCGCGCCATGCCGGTGCTCAAGGAGCGCGCCGCGACGTTGGAACAGCTGGCCGATCAGGTCTATTTCATCATCCGCCGGCGGCCCATCGTGCTTGAGGGCAAGGCGGCCAAGCCTTTGAAAGATAATGACGCGAAGGCCCGTCTTGGCCGTTTGCGAGACGTCTTCGCCAGCCAGGATGACTGGAGCGAGGCCGCGCTCGGTCAGACGCTGAAGGATTTCGCCGAGGCCGAAGAGGTCGGCTTCGGCAAGGTCGGCCAACCGCTGCGCGCGGCGCTGACCGGCGGGGCGCCAGCCCCGGACATGAGTTTCGTGCTGGAGGTGCTGGGGCGCGAGGAGACGCTCTCCCGGCTCGACGATCAGCTCCAGCCCGGCGGGGCCGACGGCGCCGCCTCGGTGACTTCCTGAGAGAGGACTTTCAGACCATGCAAAACAAAGCCGAGAAAACGGGCGTCGCCCAGCTCACCCTCAACGGACAGACCTATGAGCTGCCGGTCCTGAAGGGTGAAGTCGGGCCTGACGTGGTCGATATCCGCACGCTGTACAAGCAGGCCGGCGTGTTCACCTACGATCCCGGCTTCACCTCGACGGCGAGCTGTGAAAGCCAGATCACCTATATCGACGGCGACGAGGGCGTGCTGCTCTACCGCGGCTATCCGATCGACCAGCTGGCCGAGCAGTCCAACTTCATGGAGGTCGCCTACCTCCTCCTGCACGGCGAGCTGCCGAGCAAGGAGAAGTTCGACAATTTCGACTGGACGATCCGCCGGCACACCATGCTGCACGACCAGTTCGACCAGTTCTTCCGCGGCTATCGCCGCGACGCCCACCCCATGGCGGTGATGGTCGGCACCGTCGGCGCGCTGTCGGCCTTCTATCACGACTCCACCGACATCAATGATCC
>CAZKBB010000043.1:10242-23845 GCA_964550935.1 uncultured Caulobacterales bacterium | reverse complement strand
TGAACATCGGCATCCGGACCGTCGCCCCCTACCGCCTGGGCGATGCGATCGTCGCCCAGATACAACTGAGCCAGAGTCACATGCAACTTGAGCATGGCATTGCGGTATTGCTGTTGCTGCTGCTCGTCCACCATCGACTCGAGTCCGCCCAGGCCGGCAGTCAGCATGTACGACACGGAAGGCTCGGGATCTGTCGAGCTTTGTGGCGAAAAGATCTTGGCCGGATCCTCATCATAGCCGGAGAACCACTCCTCATAGGCCTTCACGACGCGCTTGGGCGTCTCCAGAAGGCCTTCGCGCCTGGGGTCGTCTCCGGCCCAGCGCAGAAGGATGCGCACGGCCTCTTCGGCCTCGTCTCGGGTGGGGCGCGGCGCGGCGTTCTCGTGCACGCTCTTCAAGGCGTCCTTGTCGGTGATGGCGTCCATGGTCCTGGATCCTTTCGTTGACGGGCGGCCGGCGCGCGGTGAGCGGCCGACCGAAGTGCCGGTTTCCGGATCCAGCGCACGCATCACGGACGGGCCGCGCTCATGCGCCGGGTCGTTGTGTGGCCGGGGCGCGAGGCCCTTTCGAGCCCGCCCCGGCACCTAAATAAGCCTGCACAGGTTGATGTCCAATGCGTGCAAGCCCCTTTTTCCGGGACGTCGAAGTTTGTAGACCCGGGAGCGGGTCTTGCGCAAACGCGCACCGGCCCGTTGTTCCGGAAGGCCCCGCCCGTCATGAGCGATCTCGTCCTGCACGACACCCACGCGCGCGAAAAGCGCGTCTTCGTCCCCGCCGATCCGGACCGGGTGACGATGTATGTGTGCGGGCCGACCGTGTACGGGCCCGCCCATATCGGCAATTTCCGACCAGCGGTGGTGTTCGACGTGCTGTTCCGCACGCTGCGCGCGATCTATGGCGCTGATCGCGTCGTCTATGCGCGCAACATCACCGACGTGGACGACAAGATCAACGCGGCCGCGGCCGATGAAGGCGTCGGCATCGAGGTCATCACCGAGCGCTTCGCCAAGGTCTATCGCGAGGATTCCGCTGCGCTGAACATCCTGGCCCCCAGCCTTGAGCCGGCCGCCACCGCGCACATGGACGAGATGATCGCCATGATCGCGCGCCTGGTCGAGGGCGGCTACGCCTATCAGGCCGAGGGCCATGTCCTGTTCTCGGTCGAGGCCTATGAGGGCTATGGCGGGCTGTCGCGGCGCTCCCAGGAGGACATGATCGCGGGCGCGCGCGTCGAGGTCGCCCCCTACAAGAAGAACCCGGCCGACTTCGTCTTGTGGAAGCCCTCCAAGCCCGGCGAGCCGGCCTGGGAGAGCCCGTTCGGCGCGGGCCGTCCCGGCTGGCACCTGGAGTGCTCGGCGATGATCGAGCGCAATCTGGGCGAGACGATCGACATCCATGGCGGCGGCCAGGATCTGATCTTTCCCCACCATGAAAACGAGATCGCCCAGTCGGCCTGCGCCCATGGCGGGGCGCCGCTGGCGCGCTACTGGCTGCACAACGGCTTTCTCTCCATGGACCGGGAGAAGATGTCGAAATCGCTCGGCAACATCGTCAAGCCGCGGGAGCTGTTGCAGGCCGGGGTGAAGGGCGAGGTGATCCGCTATGCGCTCCTGACCGCGCACTACCGCGCGCCGCTGGACTGGAACGATGCGCTGATCGAGCGCTCGCAGAAGTCGCTGGACCGGCTTTACGGGGTGCTCCGGCGCACGTCAGGCGCTGCAGCCGACGAGGCGCCGCCGCCGGCCCCGGTGCTGGACGCTCTGAAGGATGATCTCAATACGCCCAAGGCGCTCGCGGCCCTGTTCGAGCTGGCCGGACGGGTCAACAAGGCCGGGGACGACGCGTCCGAGGCGGCCGCGCGCGCCGAACTCGTCGCCGGCGGCGGTCTGATCGGCGTGCTGCAGGACGACCCCGACGCCTGGTTCGGGCTCGACGCCATCCCTGCAGCCGAGCGCGCAGAGATCGACCGCCTCGTCGCCGAGCGCGCCGAGGCCCGTGCGCAGAAGGACTTCACCCGCGCCGACGCCCTGCGCGACGCGATCGCGGACAAGGGCGTGACCGTGGAGGACGGCCCCGAGGGATCGACCTGGCGGCCGAAGGCGGCCTAGAGGCCCAGAGCGGCCAGCCAGTCGAGGCGCCGGTCGGTCGCGATCACCGTGGCCGCGCCAAGCCCGCCGAGCAACGCGGTCGCCACGCCCCGGCCCACGATCATCGCGAGAGAGACGCCGCCGGTCTGGATCGGCGCGCTGTCCTTATTGGTCAGACGCCCGCCGGCGATGACCAGATAATGCACTTCGAAGCGCGAGATGTTGTCGGCTGACGAACGGCGAAACTTCACCCCGATGCCGGCCGGGGACTTGCGCGCGCGCCAACTATAGTCCTGCAGCGTCGGCGCGCGCACGCTCGGGCGCAGACCGATGCCGTCGGCGGGCTCGGCCTGCTGGACCGTCATATGCACATGCGCCCATTCCGCCCGCAGGCCGGGCGTTTCGATGATGAAGCCGCAACACGGCCGCGTCCGCTCCAGCACAAAATGCGCCGAGCCGGAATAGGCGTTCATCATCACCGGATACGGCGTGTCGTCTACGCGGCCGTACGAGCCGTCGTCGCGCGATATCGGCTGATGGAACTTGCGCAGACGGACCGGCGCGTTCTGATGCAGACGCTGCACCTTCGGCCAGTACTCATCGGCGCGCGGATTGCGGCTCTCGCCGCGCGTCACGTAGCAGTCGTCGAAGAAGCCGTTAAAGCCGTGCGTATCCGGTCCGCCGGTCGTGTACGTCGCATCCCCCATCCTGATCCCCCACAGACCGCGTCTATGGTTAACAGGCTACACGCATCAGGCGCAGAGTCAGCCCGCTTCGACGCGCGCGCCTTGAAATTCGCCCCCCGCGCACGGACATCTAGGCGATGGCGTCCGATCCCTACTCCACCGAGCTTTTGAAGCTCGCCGCCGACATCCCGCATCTGGGCCGGCTCGATGCGCCACAGGCGAGCGCCCACAGGGTTTCGCGCATCTGCGGGTCTGAGATCGATGTCGATGTGGCCATGAGCGAGGGGCGCCTGAGCGACCTCGGCTTGGACGTGCGCGCCTGCGCGCTCGGTCAGGCGAGCGCGAGCGTGCTCGCCCGCGCCGGGCTCGGCGCCACGCGCGGTGAGATCGAGGCGGCCCGCGACGCGCTGAAAGCCATGCTGAAGGACGCCGCCGCGCCGCCTGCAGGCCGCTTCTCAGGGCTTTCGGTCCTGGAGGGCGCGCGGGAGTATCGCCAGCGCCACGGCTCGATTCTTCTGGCCTTCGAGGCCGCCGCCGAGGCCATGGCCGAGGCCGAGGCTAAAGCGGCGCCGGCCGATTAAGCCTCGCGCGGAGCAGGCTTTCGGTCCATGCTGGCGAGAAACGATGCTGGACTTCGCTGCACGCCTCGGGCATCACGCGCTCGGTCGTGCGGGAGGGGATTCCGCTTGAAAGGAGCGCGACATGGAGCCCAGCGCCCGCGCCAAGCCGTCCCTTCCGGCCCGCGCCGGACTGGGCCTCTTGGTCGCGTATAAGTACGGGCTGTCGCCGGTCTTCTATGCGCTGGGGGTGCGCTGCCGGCATACGCCCACCTGCTCGGCCTACGCGGCCGATGCGATCGCGAGCCAAGGGCTGTGGCGGGGCGGCTGGCTGGCGTTCGGACGGGTGCTGCGCTGCAGGCCCGGCGGCACGTACGGCGTCGATCCGGCGCCGCAGCCGCGAACGGGGGCGCCATGGTGGAAGGTCTGGGCCTTCCGGTCGCGGCCCGCCCGGCCGCAGGACAGCTTGAACCGTCACGGATGCGCCTGTGCGCGCGAGGACGAGGGGAGCGGCGAACATCGTGAGGGGTGACGTCGACCAGGACCAGATCGCTGAACCGGCCGCGCGCGACCGCGCCGCGCAGGCCGGCGGCGTGTCCGCCGTCATGGTCAGCTGGAACACCGGTCCGGTCCTGTTCGAGGCGATCGAGGCCGCGCTCGCCGCGCCGGACATCGACGAGCTGATTCTGGTTGATCACGAGAACCCGCGCGAGCATGTGCGCCGTCTCGACGAGATCGCCGCCGCCGAGCCGCGCCTGACCCTGATCCGCACCGGCGCCAATCTCGGTTTTTCCCGCGGGTGCAATATCGGCGCGAAGGCCGCCGCCCAGCCTCATCTTCTGTTTCTGAACCCGGACGCGCTGATCGCCCCGGGCGCGGCGGCGCGTCTGGCGGTCTCGGGCGCGGCGCTGCGCAAGCCCTGGATCGCGGGCGCGCGCATCCTGGACATCGACGGCGAGGAGCAGCGCGGCGGACGGCGCGGACCGCTGACGCTGTGGACCGCCTTCGTTTCGATGACGGGGCTGTCGCGGCTCGCCGGCGTCTCCCCGCTATTCCGCGACATGCATCGTGAGGGCGAGCCCCGGCCTGACGCCATGATCGAGACCGAGACGGTCTCCGGCGCGGCGATGATGACCACCAAGGCCCATTTCGACGCGCTCGGCGGCTTCGACGAGGGCTATTTCCTCCATGTCGAGGACGTCGATCTGTGCCGGCGCGCGCGTGAAGCCGGCGGCGAGGTGGTGTTCGAGCCGCGCGCCGAGGTCGTGCATTACGGCGCCACCAGCCAGGCCGGCGTGTTCGCGGTGGAGCGGGCCAAGGCGCGCGGGCTGGCGCGGTACTTCTGGAAGTTCTCCTCAGGGCCCGGCCGCATCGGCGCGGCGATCGCCATACCGGCGGTGGTGCTCACGGTCATGGCCCGCGCCGCGCTTCTTAAGGCCGGCTGGGGCATCGGGCTCGCCAAGCGTCGGCGCCAGGCGCTCAAGCGCCTCGCCCGCCGCCGGCGCGCCGCCGAACGCGCCGAGACGCGCGTGGAGGAGCAGGCGCGCTAGCGCCCTCGCTCACCGAACGTGACTGGCGCCGTTGACGTCGAACACCGACCCGGCCGCGCTTTCACACGAGCCCGAGAGCAGAAACGCCGCAAGCGCGCCGATCTCGTCCACCCCGGCCATGCGCCCGAGCGGGATCTCGGCCTCGGCGAGTTTGCGCGCCTCGCCCCGGGGCGCCATCTCGGTGTCGATCCAGCCCGGCGCGATCGAGTAGGCGAGCACGCCGCGCCCGGCATAGGCGCGCGCCAGCGTCTTCATCGTCGCGGTGAGACCGGCCTTCGCCGCGGCGTAGGCGGGATGGTCCGGATCATCCCCGCGCTGGGCCGCGCGGCTGGTGATCGCGACCATCGCCCCGCCGGGGCTCTGATCGAGCCAGTCGCGCGCGGCCAGGCGCGCCAGATCGGCCGCCGAGATCAGATCGACCTGCAGCGTGCGCATCCAGTTCGCCCGCCAGGCCTCCAGCGGGTCCTCGATGGAGGCGGGCTCGAAAATCCCGTGATTGAGCGCAAGGCGATCGAGCTGTCCGCCCGCGAGCGCCCTGGCTTCGCCCCAGACGCGCTCAGGGGTGTCGGGCTCGGCGAAATCACCTTCGACAAGCCCCAGGCACTGCTGCCCGAGCGCGCCGGCCACGGTCTCGGCCGCCTCGCGATTGCGCGCATAGTGCACGATCACCCGCGCGCCCGCCCCGGCGAGGGCGCGCGCGATCCCCGCCCCGGCGCCGCGCGAGGCGCCAGTGACGAGCACGGCCTGGCCGTTCAGGCCGATCATCTCCGCTCCATCATTGGGGCGTCAGGCGCAGGACCCGCATCCCCTCAGGCAGAGCGTCCGGCCCGAAGTCGGCCGGGATGGTGAAGAACGCCCCGTCCGCCCACGGCGCCGCGAGATCGCGATAGTGCGGCGAGAAGGGATGACCCGACTGCCCCGGCGCATGCATATAGAGCGAGGCGTCAAGGTCTGAGAGGTCGTAGATCGCCCGCATGGAGGCGGCGTGATAGACGTCGTAGGCTCCCCGCCCATAGGCGAAGTGCGCCACGTTCACCGTGGAGCCGTCCCCGTCGATCGGCGTGACGATGTCGAAACGCTCCCCGATCAGGGACTGGCCGGAGAAGGGATGGTCGAACACCGCCCGCGCCGCGTCGCCCCAGCGCCAGTCGGTGAGCTCCGAGCCGTGGTCCGCCGCGCCGGCCTCCATGGCGAAGTCGAGCGCCGCGCCCAGCATCTGGGGACAGGTCTCCTGCGCCTCGGTCTCCACGTCGTCGCACCAGGCCGGGGCTTCGCCGTTGATCACCTGGTCGAGCAGCAGGCGGTGGGAGAAGAAATTGTCCTCGAACGCCGCGCCGAGCTCGTCGGCGAAGGCGGCCTCGGTGAAACTCTCCATCCACAGCGAGAAGATGAGCGGCTCGGGCCGATCGCGCAGCATCGCCCCGTCCCAGCCCGACAGGCGCTCCAGCGCCAGCGCGCCGAGATCGGTCTCGACCTCGGCCTCCAAAAGCGCGGGCAACAGACGCTGGGCGTGGAGCGAAACCACGTCGCGCTGCATCGCCGCGAAGCTGTCGAGATTGTGCTGGGGCTGGCTTTCGATCATCGCTTCGATGCGCGGGGCGCGGTAGACCGCGTAGTCGCCCGGGAGCGGGTAAGGATACGCCTCGCCCGCGACGAGATTGTTGCTCGACACGATGAAGCCGCCTTGCGGGTTCTTCACGCGCGGCAGGTCCTCGAACGGCACGAAGCCGGTCCAGGCCCCGTCCTCTCCGCGGATCGGCAACAGCCCGGCCGTGGTGTAGCCGATCGTGCCGTCGACGCCGGCGTAGTGCATGTTCTGCATCGGCGCGGTCCAGGTGCGCCCGGCCTCCACGAACGCGTCCCAGCCGGTCGACTTCATGATCGCGAAGATCGCGTCGGCCACGCCGTTCTCAGGCGAGGTCACCGTGGAGCGAAGCACCACGTCGGCGTCGCCGAAGCCTTCCAGATTGAACCACTGCGGATCGAGGATCGGTCCCTCTTCGGTCTCGCGCACAGTGATCTCCACCGGATCGGCGTCGGCCACGTCGATCGTCTCGGCGCGCTCGCCGGTCACCACCGCCTCGCCTTCAGGCATGGCGACCAGGTCCATCACGTCGAAGCCGGTGTTGGTGAAGCCCCACGCGCCATGGGCGTTGCGCCCGAGCGTGACGAAGGGCGCGCCGGGCACCGTGCCGCCCACCACCGGACCGTCGGACAGCTGAAGCCGTGTGAAATACCAGATCGAGGGCGCGTTCAGCCCCAGATGGGGATCGTTCGCCAGCAGCGGCCGGCCGGTTACGCTGCGCTCGCCGGAGACGATCCAGGCGTTCGAGCCGGGCGCGGGCTCGGGGTTCGTGCGGGCGTTGCTTGAGGCCGCATCCGCCTCGCCCTCGCCGGCCTCCTCGCCCTGGTCGAAGCGCGCGGCGATGTCGACATCCTTCAGCGTCGTCGGCGCCCAGTCCGGGAAGGGCGCCAGCCACTCCTCCAGGCGCTCCGGGCTCAACGTGTCGCCCAGCGCAGCGCGGGTGTACTCGTCATACTGGCCCGCCGCGAGGTCGTCGGCGAGATAGATCGTGATCGCGGCGGTGTCGCGCACCGTCCAGGCTTCAGGGCGCGCGCCCAGAAGCAGATATTCCGGCGCCGGCCGGCCCTCGGCCAGGCGCGCGTTCACGCCATCGACATAGGCTTTTACGGCCGCGCGGGTGTCCGGCGCGGCGTTGGCGATGACCGCCTCGGTCGCGGCGGGAAAGCCGCGCGTGCGCACGCGCGCGTCAGAGCGCACGGCGACCGGGCCGAACAACTCGGCCAGGCGCCCGTGGACGTAGCGCCGGGCCAGATCCATCTGAAAAAATCGCTCGTCGGCGTGGACGTATCCCAGCGCGAAGAACACGTCCGCGTCGCTCTCAGCGAAGATGTGCGGCACGCCGTTGCGATCGCGCGCCACCACCGCCTCGCCGGACAGGCCCTCCAGCGCGATCTCGCCGTCAAGCGCGGGCTTGGAGGCCTGCACCCGCGACCACATCCAGCCTCCGCCGGCCAGAACCGCGATCAGCACGATCACCAGAACCGCGCCCACGATGCGCAACACCCATTTCATGACCTTATCCCCCGACCTGTGGAATCGGTGCGCACGTTAGCAGCTCGGCGCGCCGTGCGCGCGGGGGATGACAGGTGGGACGCGCTCCTCGCGACGAGGTCCCGGCTCGATGCTGCGCATCGTCCGGGAATTCAAGAACCCGCAGCTGAACTCCCGGCCGAGCCGCAGGCGAGAGCCGGGACCTCGGGCCGAAAAGGGCGCCGACCTAAGCCGGCGTCAGTCCGCGCTCTTCGGCGAGGCGCTTCATCTCGGTCTGCAGCTTGTCGAAGGCGCGCACCTCGATCTGGCGGATGCGTTCGCGGCTCACCCCGTAGACCCCGGCGAGCTCTTCAAGCGTCTTGGGGTCTTCGGCCAGGCGGCGTTCGGCGATGATGTGCTGCTCGCGCTCGTTGAGAACGCCCATCGCCTCCTGCAGGAGCGCCATGCGGGTGGAGAACTCGTCGCTGTCGACGAGCTCCTCCTCGGCGGTCTCGGCGGTGTCGTCGGACAGCCAGTCCTGCCACTCGCTCTCGCTTTCCGCGCGCAAGGGCGCGTTGAGCGAGGCGTCCGGGCCGGACAGGCGCCGGTTCATGGAGATCACGTCATCATCGGTGACGCCCAGCTTGGTGGCGATCTGCTCGACCTGGTCGGGATGCAGATCGCCCTCCTCCAGCGCCTGCATCTGGCTCTTCATGCGGCGCAGGTTGAAGAAGAGCTTCTTCTGGGCGGCGGTCGTGCCCATCTTCACCATGGACCAGGAGCGCAGGATGTATTCCTGGATCGAGGCGCGGATCCACCACATGGCGTAGGTCGCCAGGCGGAAGCCCCGGTCGGGATCGAACTTCTTCACCGCCTGCATCAGGCCGATATTGCCCTCCGAGATCACCTCGGCCACGGGCAGGCCGTAGCCGCGATAGCCCATGGCGATCTTGGCCACCAGGCGAAGGTGGGAAGTGACGAGCTTGTGCGCAGCCTGGGTGTCCTCATGCTCGGCCCAGCGCTTGGCGAGCATGAACTCCTCGTCCTTCTCCAGCATCGGAAACTTGCGGATCTCCGCGAGATAGCGCGACAGACCGCCTTCCGGCGTCACCGTGGGCATCGGCGTATTGGCCATCGTCGTCTCTCCTTGAGGATACGCGCTCGGCGGGCGCTACTAAGTAGGTAGCCCGCCCGCCGATCGCGAGCCGCTCACAGTGTCGCGAGCGCAACAGGTCCGAATTTCGTTCCCATATTCGCATGCGCAGCGAAGCGGTGTGAAGTGACGGTTTGGAAAGGCGCCCTGTCCCCGGCGGGCGCGACTTGACGCGCAAGGCGGTGCGGTGAAGCCTTCGCGCCCATGAACAGCGCCGCCTCCATTCGCCGGGCCGGGCCGGACGACGCCGCCGCGCTGGCCGCGGTCGGGACCGCGACCTTCCTGGAAAGCTACGCCGGCGTGATCGACGGGCGCGCGATCGTGCGCCACTGCGCCGAGCGCCAGAGCGCGCAGGCCCACGCCGCCGCGCTCGGCGCGCCCGGCCATGCGCTGTGGCTCGCCGAGGTCGAGCCGGCCGCGGCGCCGGTCGGCTATCTCCACTTAAGCCCGCCGGACCTGCCCATCGTGACGCGCCCCGGCGATCTGGAAATCAAGCGCATCTATGCGCTCTCGCGCTGGCGCGGGCGCGGGATCGGCGCGAGGCTGCTGGCCGAGGCGGAACGCTACGCCCGGGCCGCCGGGGCGGAACGCCTCTTGCTCGGCGTCTACAAAGGCAACGCTCTCGCGCTCGGCTTCTACGACCGGGTCGGCTTCACCCGCGCCGGCGAGCGCCTGTTCGACGTGGGCGGGGCGGTCTACGAGGACTGGGTGCTGGAGAAGCCGCTGTAGAGTAAGCCCTTGTGATTTTGGGGCCTTGAGCGGCTTTGACGCGGGGCCGGGCGCGGCTAGGCTCGCGCGCCATGGAAAGCGTCTTCTCCCAGATCCTCCTGCCGCTCGCCCTCGCCTTCATCATGCTGGCGCTCGGGGTCGGGCTGACCCCGGCCGACTTCAGGCGCACCTTCACCCAGCCCAAGGCCTTCCTGACCGGCGCGGCGCTTCAGTTCGTCTCCCTGCCGCTGCTGGCGATCGCGCTGGTGTCCGTGCTGCCGCTCGATCCGATCTTGAAGGTGGGCGTCGTGCTTCTGGCCGCGTGCCCGGGCGGGACGACGTCGAACCTGCTCACCCACATGGCGCGCGGGGACGTGGCGCTGTCGATCTCGCTGACGGGGCTGACGAGCCTGGCCTCCATGGTCACCGTGCCGATCGTGCTCGCCGTCGCGCTGGCGCTGTTCATGGGCCCGGAGGCGCCGGAGGTCGGCCTTGTGACCACCGGGATCGTGATCTTCGCGCTCACCGTCGTGCCGGTCGGGCTCGGCATGGCGCTGCGCCGCTACGCGACCGGGTTCGCGCTGGCGCTGGAGGCGCGCTCTCGTTTCCTCTCCGCGATCGTCTTCGTGGCGGTGGTGATTGCGACCATCCTCGCCGACGGGATCGAGGAGACCGTGCGCCGCTTCGCCGAGGCCGGCACGGCCGCGCTCGCGCTCAATCTCGCAGCGATGCTGGTCGCCTTCGCGGTGACGAGCGTGCTCGCCTTCAAGATGCGTCAGCGCGTCGCCCTGACGCTGGAGTGCGGGCTGCAGAACGCGACCCTCGCCATCGTCGTGGCCGGCGCCATGCTCGGCGACATCGCCTACGCCGCCCCGGCCGCGGTCTATGGCCTGATGATGTTCGCCACCGCCGGCGTCTTCATCCTGTGGGCCCGGCGCTGGTCCCGCGCGGCCCAGCGCGCCCGGCGCATGGCGGGGTAGCCGGCGGCGGGCGCGCCTTAAGCGATGATGCGCGCGCCGGCTTCCTGGTCGTCGAGCGGGTAGCGCGGCTTGCCCTGGATGTCGTCGCCCTTGATGCCGAGCGCGGTCACCGCGCGCGACACCCAGGCCGAGGCGAGCTTGTGGTTGGCGAACTCTTCGGCCGAACAGATTTTCTCGCGTGTCTCCGCGACGGTGAAACAGCAATATCCCTTCGCCATGACGGCCTCCTTGGGCTTTAAGACGAGGCGACCATAGGTTGTATTTCTAGTTTGAGACCTCTGATTTCGGCTGCGGACGCCCGCCGGGCTGGCGTCGCCGTCGTAGCGGCCGGGGGAAGGGGCACGAGGTGCGTCACGGGGACGCGGCGTCCGCCAAAGCGCCGCACCCGATCGGGGCGCGGATCATGATACCGTCAGGCGTCGATCAGCGGCCTAAGGGAGGCGCAGCATGTCTCTTTCGGTTTATCTCGCTTGGATCTTCGGGCCGTTCTTCGTGGTGGTCGGGCTCTCCATGCTGCTCAACCGCGCCTATTACCGCGACATGGTCGAGCGCTTCTTCAACGATCCGCAGGACTATTTCTTCTCCGGCGCGGCGGCGCTCGCGGGCGGGCTCGCCCTGGTCGTCGGACACAGCGTGTGGGTGCTCGACTGGCCGCTTCTGATCACGCTGATCGGCTGGGCCATGGTGGCGAAGGGCGTGCTGCGCCTGGCGGTCCCGCAGTTCGGCCGACACTTCTTCAACGCCGCGCTCAGGACGTACAGCCATCTCGCCCTGTCCGGCGTGATCCTGCTCGTGGCCGGGACCTATCTGATCTGGAGCGCCTGGCGCACGGGCGGCGCGCCGATCTAGGCGCGCCGCGCTTGCGCCGATCCCCCGGCGCGTGCGACCTTGGGCCTAGTTCCAAGGGGTGTCCCGGCGGTTCGCGCCGGGGCTGAGATCTTACCCTTAAGGACCGGATCCGGATCATGCCGGCGTCGGGATGGAGCGTTTCAGGGCCGCATGGGTCGGTTCGCGCCTGTTTCGTCCGATGATCCGACAGGACAAGGACGAGCGCGCCATGAACAAGCCCCGCAATCAGGCCGAGTTTCCCACCCCGACGGTCACGACCGGGCCGCTGAAGGGTTCGAGCCGGGTCTACACCCGCCCGGCCGCTGCGCCGGACCTCGCCGTGCCCCATCGCGAGATCGAGCTGCATCCCAGCGCGATGGAGCCGCCCGTTCGCGTCTATGACTGCTCCGGCCCCTACACCGACCCCGACAGCGTGATCGACGTGGAGACGGGCCTGGGGCGAGCGCGTCAGCGCTGGGTGACCGAGCGCGGCGGTGTGGCCGCCTACGAAGGCCGCGAGCCCTCCGAGCTCGATAACGGCGGGGCGACGGGCAAGTATCTGGCGCGCGCCTTCCCCCAACGGCATCGCCCGTTCAGGGCGAGCGGCGCCGAGCCCGTCACCCAGTACGAATTCGCCCGCGCCGGGATCGTCACCAAGGAGATGATCTACGCCGCCGAGCGGGAGACTCTGGGCCGCGCCCGCGCCCTGCCCGGCGCAGACGAGCGCCGCGCGGACGGGGAGGATTTCGGCGCGGAGATTCCTGAATTCGTCACGCCGGAGTTCGTGCGCGACGAGATCGCGCGCGGGCGCGCCATCATCCCGGCCAACATCAACCACGCCGAGCTCGAGCCCATGGTGATCGGGCGTAACTTCCTGGTGAAAATCAACGCCAATATCGGCAACTCGGCCGTGGCCTCCTCGGTGGAGGAGGAGGTCGACAAGATGGTCTGGGCCATACGCTGGGGCGCGGATACGGTGATGGACCTGTCCACGGGCAAGAACATCCACAACACGCGCGAATGGATCCTGCGTAACTCGCCCGTCCCGATCGGCACCGTGCCGATCTATCAGGCGCTGGAGAAGGTCGGGGGCGTCGCCGAGGACCTGACCTTCGAGATCTTCGCCGACACGCTGATCGAGCAGGCCGAGCAGGGCGTGGACTACTTCACGATCCACGCCGGGGTGCGTCTGGCTTACGTGCCGCTGACCGCCGACCGGGTGACCGGCATCGTGTCGCGCGGCGGCTCGATCATGGCCAAGTGGTGCCTGGCCCACCACCAGGAGAGCTTCCTCTATGAGCGCTTCGACGAGATCTGCGAGATCATGCGCGCCTACGACGTCTCGTTCTCGCTCGGCGACGGGCTGCGCCCCGGCTCCATCGCCGATGCCAACGACCGCGCCCAGTTCGCCGAGCTGGAGACGCTGGGCGAACTGACCAAGCGGGCCTGGGCCAAGGGCTGCCAGGTCATGATCGAGGGGCCGGGCCACGTGCCCATGCACAAGATCAAGGCCAACATGGACAAGCAGCTGGACAGCTGCGGCGAGGCGCCCTTCTACACGCTGGGGCCGCTGACCACCGACATCGCGCCGGGCTACGACCACATCACCTCAGGCATCGGCGCGGCGATGATCGGCTGGTACGGCTGCGCCATGCTCTGCTACGTCACGCCGAAGGAGCATCTGGGCCTGCCCGACCGCGACGACGTGAAGACCGGCGTGATCACCTACAAGATCGCCGCCCACGCCGCCGACCTCGCCAAGGGCCACCCGGCCGCGAAGCTGCGCGACGACGCGCTGTCCCGCGCCCGGTTCGAGTTCCGCTGGGAGGACCAGTTCAACCTCTCCCTCGACCCCGACACCGCCCGCGACTTCCACGACCAGACCCTGCCGAAAGACGCCCACAAGACCGCCCACTTCTGCTCCATGTGCGGGCCGAAATTCTGCTCCATGCAGATCACGCAAGAGATCCGCGACGAGTTCGGCAGCGCGAGGTCGCCG
>CAZKBB010000043.1:1192-10232 GCA_964550935.1 uncultured Caulobacterales bacterium | reverse complement strand
GTCGCCGAATTTCAGCGCGGAGCTCGAAGAAGGCATGGCGGAGAAGGCGGCGGAGTTCCGCGAAAAGGGCGGGGAGATTTATTTGACTGAGCAAGGGTCGGCGAAGCCGGAAAATTGATCCGGTGGATCAATTTTACGCAGCGAAGGCCCCGGCAGGGGCGGGAGCGAGGCCTCCCCCCGTTCCCCCGAGTCTTCCTGACGAAAGTCAGGATCCAGAGAGCATAGCGCCGCGGCGTCAAAGGCCGGCGCCCCTCGATCTCCTCAGGTCCCGGCGTTCGCTGGGAAGACTCATTGGGAGATGTCACCAACCCAGCCTTCCTGACGAAAGTCAGGGCCCAGGGCGCTTGGGGCCGCACAATCGCGATGCGGTCCCGGGTCGTCGCTTGCGCTCCGCCCGGGAGTTCATGGGGTGGACGCAGAGCTCCGCCACGCGGCCGCGCGGCGCTGCCGGAGTTCAGGGCGGTGAAGCGCCGCGCCGAGTTCGCCCGCGGTGCCGGCGCGCGCCTATCGCTTGTTCTTCAGATGCTCCAGCCCGGCCACGGCGCCGGTCTTCTGGGACGGCTGAGAGGCGTTGTGCTTCTTCTTCACGTTCTTGTCAGCCTTCGGCTTTTTCGCTTCGCGGCTGGATCGTTGCTGGCCTTTGGCCATGGGATGAACCCTTCAAGGGGGACGCAAGCCGCCCCGCGCATCGCCGGCTGAGACCGGAGACGCATCGCTTATACCACGCAGCCGAGGGGGCTGTATCGGGGCTCAGCATGGGGGCGCGTCACTGGGACGACACGCCCATGCTGTCATCCCGGCCGAGCCCGGACTTGATCCGGGGGAGCGCCGGGACCTGCTGCAGGCGCTGGCGGGGCCTCCCCAAGCGTTCCCGGCAGGTCCCGGATCTCCGCTTCGCTCCGTCCGGGATGACAGGCTTGAGGCGCCCCTTCCCACCCGCGTCCGGCGACGCCTAGGCTGGCGCGCAAGGGAGGCCGCCTCATGACCAAGCTGTTCGTCCACGGCGTGCCGGACACGCATCGGCTGTGGGCGCCGGTGTTCAAGGCGCTGGGCGAGGCCGGGCGCGGGGCGCGCGCGCTGAGCCTGCCGGGCTTCGACGCGCCCGCGCCTGAGGGCTTCGACTTCACCATGGACGCCTACGCGGCCTGGCTGATCGGCGAGATCGAGCGCGAAGGCGCGCCGGTCGACCTCGTCGGGCATGACTGGGGCGGGCTCCTGGTCCAGCGCGCCGGCTCGCTGAGGCCTGAATTGGTGCGCAGCTGGGCCGCCGGCGGGGTCGCCGTGGACGCGGCTTATGCCTGGCACGACATCGCCCGGATCTGGCAGACGCCGGACGAAGGCGAGGCGCTGATGGCCGCGATGGACGAGGAGGCCTTCGCCGGCGCGCTGATGGAGGCGCGCGTGCCGCAAGCCCACGCCCGCGAGATGGCCGCCCACGGCGACGAGACCATGCGCGCCGCGATCCTCTCGCTTTACCGCTCCGCGACGACCATCGGCGCGGACTGGGGCGGGCAGATCGAGCGCCTGCCCGCGACCGGGCTCGTCATCTGGGGCGAGCACGATCCCTACGCGGCGCCGGATTTCGGCCGTCGCCTGGCTCATCGCACCGGGGCGCGCTTCCATCTGTTCGAGGACTGCGGCCACTGGTGGCCCTATGAGCGTCCGGTCGAAACGGCTGCGTTGCTGCGCGAGCTGTGGAGTTCACGCAAGGGTGAGCGCGCCTGACCGCGCTTGTGCGTGGCGAACCGGGCGGGCGCGTCCTAGGTTAACGCCACAGGCTGGGACGGGGCGCGTCGCCCCGATGCTGTGAGGAGATCCCCATGCGCGCACTCGTCAGCGCCGTATCGCTCGCCGCCCTGGCCGCGGCCTGCAGCCCGTCCGAAGAGGCCGCCGCGCCGGGCGAAGACCCGACCAACGCCGCGCAGATCGGCCAGGCCGATCCGGAGACGCAGGCCGTCGCCGCCGCGCCGCCGCCTCAAATCCCCGAGGACGCCGAGGTGGACGCCCCCGACGCGCCCTATGACGAGCGCGCCGACGCGACCGCGGCGGTGGGCGCCGCCTTCGACCGGGCCGAGGCGAGCGGCAAGCGCGTCGCGGTGATCTTCGGCGCGAACTGGTGCCCGGACTGCCGCATCCTGTCGGGCATGATGAACCTGCCCACCTTCGAGGCCTTCCTGGATGCGCACTACGAGCTGGTGAAGGTCAATGTGGGCCGCTACGACCGCAATCAGGATCTGGTCCAGCGCTTCGGCTTCGCTCAAGGCCTCGAAGGCGTGCCCACCGTCGTCATCACCACGGCCGAGGGCGCGGTGATCAATGCCGGCACGGCCGCGGAATGGCGCACCGCGCGTGAGCGCGAGCCGCAGGAGGCGCTGGATTACTTCCACCGCTTCGCCTTCGAGCGCCCGGCCGAGGACGCCCGTCAGGTCGCCGTGAACGCAGGCTGAGGCCGTGACCGCGCCGCCGCGCATCCTGCTCGTCGGCGCCGGCCATGGGCATATGGAGCTGGTGCGTCGGGCGCGGCGCTTCGCCCGCGCCGGGCTCGCCCTCACGCTCATCGACCCGGGCGGCTTCTGGTATTCCGGCGCGGCCGCAGGCGTGCTTTCCGGCGCGTCCGAGCCCGATCGCGCCTTCGCCGACGCCGCCGCGCTGGCGGGCGTGAACGGAGTGCGGCTCGTGCGCAGCCGCGTCGCGCGCATCGACCTCGACGCCGGCGAGGCGGTGCTGGACGGCGGCGCGCGCGAGGCGTTCGACCATCTCTCGCTCAACACCGGATCATGCGCCGGGCCGCGCGCCCTGGTCGAGCAGGGCGCGACGCCGGTCAAGCCGGTCTCGAACTATCTGGCTGTGCGCGAACGCATGGAGGCGGCGAAGGGTCGGCTCTCGGTCGCGATCGTCGGGGCGGGCTCCAGCGGGGTCGAGGCGGCCTGCGCGCTCGCCGCGCTGTCGCGCGATCTCGGCGCCCGACCCAACGTCACGCTGATCGACCCCGAAGGCGTTCTCTCCGGAGCGCCGGAGCGCGCCCGGCGCGAGGCCGAAGCCGCGCTCAAGGCGCGCGGGGTCTCGCTGGTGCGCGCCGAAGCGCGCAGCCTTCGCACAGGCCCGGGCGGTCAGGTGCTCAAGCTGGACGGCGGCCGCGCCGCGCCGTGTGACCTCGTGCTCGCCGCCGGCGGGCTGTCGGCCTCGCTGCCCGACGGGCTCGACGACCGCCTTGAGGCCCAGGACGGCCTGCCCGTGGACGAGACGCTGCGCTGGCGCGGCGACTCCCGCGTGTTCGCCGTCGGGGACTGCGCCGCGATCATCGGCGCGCCGCGGCCCAAGCTCGGCGTGTTCGGCGTGAAGGCCGCCCCGGTCCTGATGCACAACCTCATCGCCGCGGCGACCGGGCGCGGGTCGATGAAGCGCTATGCGCCGCAATCGCGCTGGCTCTCCATCCTGGATCTCGCCGAGGGAGAGGGCCTGTTGCTCTATGGCGCGCTGGTGGCGCGCGGCCCGCTCGCGCTGCGGCTCAAACGGGCGATAGACGCCCGCTTCGTGAACCGCTACCGCTCCTGAGCCTTCAGCCGCGCCGGGAGCATGACGCCATGGAGATCGAGTACGCAGAGCTGCACAGCTTTCCCGACGGCGACCGGCCCCATACCGGCAACCCGGCCGGCGTCGCACTGCTGACCGAGCCCGTCGCCGACGCTGATCTTCTGGGTCTGGCGCGCTCGAACAATCTCTCCGAGACCGCCTACCTGACCGCGACGGGCGAGGCCGATATCTGGAACTTGCGCTGGTTCACCCCCGGCGCGGAGGTGGACTTGTGCGGTCACGCCACGCTCGCCGCAGCGGCCTGGCTGTTCGAGACCGGGCGCGTCGTCGGCGAGGCGGCGCGCTTCGATACCCGCTCAGGGCGCCTTGAAGTGCGCCGCGAGGGCGAAGGCCTTTACGCCATGGACTTCCCGGAAGTCGGCTGGCGCGACGGCGAGCCCGCCCCGGCGATGGACGCCGCCTTGAACATCGAACCTGTGGAGGCGTTCGAGCTGGAACGCGTGCATGGACCGCGCTACCGCATGCTGGTCTTCGCGGGCGAGCGCGACGTCGCCGCGCTAAGCCTGGACGCCGGGCGTCTGGCCGCGGCCGGGATCAACGTCCTCGCCACCGCCAGGGGCGAGAGCGCGGACATCGTCTCGCGCTTCTTCGCCCCGGCCTCAGGCGTAGCTGAAGACCCGGTCACCGGCTCGGCGCACTGCACGCTGGCGCCGTTCTGGGCGCGGCGCTTCGGGCGGACCGAACTCAGCGCCCGTCAGATCGGGCCGCGCCCGGGCGCGCTCACCGTGCGCGCGCCGGGCGGCGGCCGCGTGGCTCTGATCGGCGCGGCGAAGCGCTATCTGGACGGCGTCATCAGGTTGTGACGGCGGCTGGAGCGGCGGCCTTAGCGGCGCCGCCAGCGGTGTCCGTCATGGAAGCCGCCGCGGCGGCTCCAGACCACGCGCACCGGCACCGGACCCCAGCGGGTTTCCACGAAATAGCCGCCGCTCCGGCCTGCGCGATAGGCCACGGTCGGGCGCAGCCGGTCGCCGTAGCGACCTGCGCGCCGCTCATAGTGGCTGGGCACGTATTGCCAGGCCCGCGGCGGGCACTGCAGCAGGCGCCGGTCGCGCCGGTCCTCGCGCCGGTCGCGCCAGCCGCGATGATAACGCCGGTCGCGGCGATCCTCGCGCAGATCCGGGCAGGCGCGCGCATAAACCAGAAAATAGCCCTCAGGCCCGTTCCAGCCCCTTTGATGGCCGTGGCCGTATCCGTGGCCATAACCGCCATAGCGATCAGCGCTCGCCGCGCCGGTGAGCGCGACCGCACCGGCGAAGGCCAGGGCGGCGGCCGCGAGGACGGATTTCAACGGTGTCATCATCGGCTCCTCGTCTTAAGGCCGCCGAACGCTTCGGCGGCGCGCATGGCGAGGGTGGATGGGCGAGCCTGAACCGGCGCTGGCCCGGCGCTTCAGCTTCGGTTCACCAAGATGAACGCCGCCGGCTCCGATAGGGAGCCGGCGGCGAGACGGACCGGCCGCGTTCGGGGACCGGATCGGGCGCGGCCGATCCGCGACCGGTCAGCGCAACACGATGCGCACGTCGATCTCGCGTCCGCGCGTATCGCGCACCGCGTACGCGCCGCCGGGCGCGACGAGCACCACGGCGTCGTAGCGCCAGGCCCGGCGGGCGGCGCGCTCTCGCGGGCCGGGCACGTAGGAATAGGCCCGCGCCGGGCAGCGCACGCGGCGCAAGTCGCGCCGGTCCTCGCGCAGATCGGCGCGCGACCAGGTGATGCGCCGGTCGATCCGGTCCTCCACCAGATCCGGACACCGGGCCGGGTTCAGTGTCCAATAGCCCCCGGCGTGGGCGGGTTCGCTGACGCAGGCCGCGGCGATCGCGGCGAAGCCGGCGAGGCCGGCGGTCTTCAAGGCGGTCATCGTATCGAGCATGGCTTCAGCCCTCCGTGTCTGTGTTGGAAGCCGTGCATCCCTTGCACCGGTGGAACGCGGCGCCGGGCCGCGATCCGTCGCAAAAACTCTCCCCCAGGCGGATCGGGCGGGGTTAGGCTGACGCCTGATGCTTCGCGCCGCGCTCATCCTTGTTCTCGCCCTGCTCGCCGCCTGCAGCCAGGCCGAGGAGCCCGGGCGGCTGAGCGCGGAGGCGATCGGCCGCGCTCTGTCCGGGGAGAAGCCGGGCGCGGGCGTGCCGGGCGATGACAGCTGCGCCTTCGCCAACGACAAGGAATGCGACGAGCCGGGCCTTGGAACCGGCGCGTGCAGGGCGGGAACCGACCGGTCGGACTGCTGGCGACTGATCGCCGGGGTGGAGGACGACACCTGCCGCTTCGCGCGCGACGGCGAGTGCGACGAGCCGGGCTACGGCACGGGCGCGTGCGTGCAGGGCTCCGACGCGAGCGACTGTCCCGGCCTCGCCGCGCTGCGCTTTCGCGACGACAGCTGCGAAAGCGCCTTCAACGGGGTGTGCGAGGAGCCCGCGCGCGAAGGTGACGCCTCGGCCTGCGCGCCGCGCACCGACCGGTCCGACTGCGTCGGGCGCGCGCGCGCCCCGACCTATACCGATCACTTCTTCGGGCGCGACGACCGGATGCGCGTCGACCTTGCGTCCCCGCCCTGGACCGCGCTCGGCCGGTTCGATCACGGGCCCGGGGGAAGCTGCACCGCGACGCTCGTCGCCGAGGAGGTCATCCTCACCGCCGCGCATTGCGTCAGCACCGAGACCGGCGTGGACGCGCGCGGCGTGTTCCGCGCCGGCGACGGCTTCACCGCCAAGTCCGTCGACGTGCTGGTGGCCGAGGACTGGGACGCGTCGGTGTTCGACGCGGGCGAAACGCTGGACGGGGCGGACTGGGCGCTGATCCGCATCGCCCCTTCAGCGCACGGCCGCGTCGCGCCGATCCCGCCCCTTGCGCGCGCCCCGCGCGTCGGCGACCGCCTCGCACAGGCGGGCTATTCCTGGGACACCGGCGACGCGCCGTCCGGCGATCCGGACTGCGAGGTTCTGGAGCGCTTCGACGGCGGCGCGATCGCGCATGACTGCGACACCACGCGGGGCGATTCCGGTTCCCCGCTCATGATCCGAACGCCGTCAGGCTGGCGCGTACTGGCGAGCGATTCCAACTTCCGGCGCAATCCGGACGGGCCTTACGTCTACATCGCCTCGGCGGCGAGCGGGTGGGCTGGCCGTCTGGACGCCTTCGCGCGCGGCGAGATCGGCGCAGGCGGTCCCGTGATCGAAGGGCGCGGCGCCGGCGCACAGGCGCCCGCCAAGCCGCGCCGCTAGGGCGCGCTGAGGATCGCAGCCTGGACCTTGAGCGCCTGCACCGTCTCACGCACGTCATGGACGCGCACGATCGCCGCGCCGGCGCGCGCGGCGTGCAGCGCCGCCGCGATCGAGCCGCCGAGCCGGTCCTCGGCGTCTGCGGCGGTCTCGTCCAGCGCCGCGATGAAGCGCTTGCGCGAGGCGCCGAACAGGACCGGGAAGCCGAAGCCGGTGAACTGCTCCAGCGCCGCCATCAGCGCGAGATTGTGCGCCAGCGTCTTGCCGAAGCCGATCCCTGGATCAAGCACGATGGCCTGGCGCGCCACCCCGGCCGAGATCGCCGCGCCGGCGCGCTGTCCCAGGACATGCGCGACCTCGGCGACCACGTTGTCGTAGCGCGGCGCGGCCTGCATCGTCTGCGGCGCGCCCTGCATGTGCATCAGGCACACCGCGCATTGCAGCTCGGCCGCCGTCTCCAGCGCGCCCTCGCCGCCGAGCGCGGTGACGTCGTTCCACATCCCCGCCCCGGCTCCGACGGCCGCCCTCGCGACGGCGGGCTTCATGGTGTCGATGGAGATCGCCGCCTCGGGGCGTTCAGCGCGGATCGCCTCGATCGCGGGCAAGACCCGATCCAGCTCCTCGGCCTCGCCGACCGGCGCGGCCCCGGGGCGCGTGCTCTCCCCGCCGATATCAAGGATGTCCGCGCCGGCCTCCAGAAACGCGAGCGCGTGGTCGCGCGCCGCGTCAGCGCCGAGATGGCGCCCGCCGTCGGAGAAGCTGTCCGGCGTGACGTTGACCACGCCCATCACAAGCGGGCGGCCGTCGCCGTGCGGCGCAAGGGGAAACGCGGCCAAGCCGCTCAGCCCTTGATGCGGCCGGCGGCGACGAGCTGGTCGCGCATCTCGGCGAGACCGGGCCCGAGGGGGCGGTAGCTCAGACCCAGCGCGGTCCTGGACTTGGACGCATCCGCGCAGAACGGCCAGCCCACATTGCGCGCGACCACCGTGCGCGTCAGCGTCGGGTTGATCATCGGGCCGGTCAGCCAGACCAGCCATTTCGGCAAGGTCTTCGAGGGCAGGCGCGCATCGTCTCCGCGCTCGGCGCGCAGATGCTCGGCGACGCCGATGAAGCTCGTGTTCTCCGCCGAAGTGATGTGCCGGCCCTCAGCCTCAGGAATGAAGCCGGCGCGCAGATGCGCCTCGGCGACGTCGCGCACGTCCACCGCGCCGATCTCCCAGTGCGGCGCGCCGGACTTCATCGCCCCGCCCGCGATCGTCTTCATCAGATCGAAGCTCTCCGAGGTGGGCTTGGCGTTGGTGCTCGGCCCCACGACGAGGGAGGGGTTCACCACGACGAGGCGCCAGCGCGTCTGACCTTGAGCGATCTCCCAGGCGGCGCGCTCGGCCTGCGTCTTGGAATAGGAGTAAGGTTGATGGTCCAGGCTGGAGGAGGTGTTCCACACCTCCTCAGTCAGGCACTTGGCGCGGGTCTTGGCGACGTCGGCATTATCGCCGTAGATCGCCGCGCACGAGCTTGTCAGCACAACCCGCTCCAGCGTCTCGCACCGGTTCGCCGCCTGCAGGACGTGGCGCGTGCCCTTCACCGCCGGGTCCACCAGATCACGCTGGGGATCGTCCACAGTGGTCACGAAGGGCGAAGCGGTGTGAAACGCGACCGCGCAGCCCTCAAGGGCGGCGTCGAACGCATCCGGGTCAAGAAGGTCGGCCTTGAAATAACGGATCGTCCCGGGCGACCCGTCGACCATCGCGTCGAGATGAGCGCGCTTGTCGGCGTCATCGGGGTCGCGAACCGTGGCGTGCACGGTCAGGCCATGCTCGAGAAGCCGCTTGATCAACCAGCCCGCCACATAGCCGGTCGCGCCGGTGACCATGACCGG
The DNA here is from genome assembly GCA_964550935.1 of uncultured Caulobacterales bacterium. Classification (GTDB taxonomy): domain Bacteria; phylum Pseudomonadota; class Alphaproteobacteria; order Caulobacterales; family Maricaulaceae; genus JBCBSP01. The sequence continues at coordinate 1,541 of CAZKBB010000043.1, read as the reverse complement.
CCGGCCCGTGTCGATCGTCATCTCAGGCATGCGCCCCTCCTGAAGCCTTCGCGCCCATCAGGCGACGAAGCGGCCTCCCGATCAAGGGCGCGCATGAACGCGGGCGCGCTCATCCGCCCTGAGGTCCCGGATCGCGGCTTCGCCGCGTCCGGGAGTTCAGGGTGGGCATCCATGAAGTCCCGGGCGAAGCGTAGCGACGACCCGCGACCTCGCCGCGATGAGCTCAAACTGTCATCCCGGACGAAGCGTAGCGGAGATCCGGGACCTGCCGGGAACACTCGGGGAGGCCCGGCAAGCGCTGTCGGCAGGTCCCGGCCATCCCCCGGATCAAGTCCGGGGTCGGCCGGGA
>CAZKBB010000043.1:0-1092 GCA_964550935.1 uncultured Caulobacterales bacterium | reverse complement strand
GAAAACTGAAGGCGGGACTGACAGGGTCGGCGCTTACGCGCTTCCGGGCTTCGGCTGGAAGCCGCCGGGATAGCCGCTTTCGGCCTCCTCGTCGTCTTCGTCCTCATCCACCGTCGGGACCGCGCCGGTCTTCGGCGTGTCGTCAGGCGGAGGCTGATCGACCGGACGCTCGGGCTTCTTGCCCGCCAGGAGGTTCTGAATCTCTTCGCCGGACAGGGTCTCGTATTCGAGCAGCGCCTGGGAGAGATCTTCCCACTGATCGTTGCATTCGGTGAGGATGCGGCGGGCCTCGTTCAGCCCGTCCTCGACAAGGCGCTTCACCTCAGCCTCGATCGCCATCTGGGTTTCAGAGCTGATCGAGCTGCGCTGAACCAGCTGCTGGCCGAGGAAGACGTCTCCGCCTTGGTCGTCGCCATAGTCGATCGGGCCGAGCTTGTCGGACAGGCCGTACTGCATGACCATCGCGCGAGCGAGCCGCGTCGCCTGGGTGATGTCGCTGGAGGCGCCGGAGGTGACGTTCTCCTTGCCGAATTTCAGCTCTTCGGCCACGCGGCCGCCCATCATGATGGCCAGGCGCGAGGTCATCTCCTGATAGGTCATGCTCATCTTGTCGCCCTCGGGCAACTGCATGACCATGCCCAGCGCGCGCCCGCGCGGAATGATCGTCGCCTTGTGGACCGGATCGGCCGCGGGGACCTTCAGCGCGACCAGCGCGTGGCCCGCCTCGTGATAGGCGGTCAGCTTGCGGTCCTTCTCGGTCATGACCATGGACCGGCGCTCCGGCCCCATCATGACCTTGTCCTTGGCGTCCTCGAACTCGCTCATGGCCACCAGGCGCTTGTTGCGCCGGGCGGCGAGCAGCGCGGCCTCGTTCACGAGGTTCGCGAGGTCCGCGCCGGAGAAGCCCGGCGTGCCGCGCGCGACCACCTTGGGATCGACGTCGTCGGCCAGCGGCACGTCGCGCATGTGGACCTTCAAGATGCGCTCGCGCCCGACGATGTCCGGGTTCGGCACCACGACCTGGCGGTCGAAGCGGCCGGGGCGCAGGAGCGCGGGGTCGAGCACGTCGGGCCGGTTCGTCGCCGCGATCAG
>CAZKBB010000042.1:0-24868 GCA_964550935.1 uncultured Caulobacterales bacterium | reverse complement strand
GCGCTCCCCCTTTTCTTTTGCGCCTTGAGGCCGGTCCGGGCGCCGCCCCGCCTTGCAAGGGCGCGGGCGGGCCAATAGTGATATCGCCTTGCTCCGCCGACCGATCCGCGTCCCGCGCGGAGGCCGGGAAACGCCGGGCCCGCCCCCGGCGCGCCTCTTGCACGGACCCGCCGCGCCATGCACCAGTCTTCGCTCGACAACATGCAGGCGATGATCGATCGCCATCTTGATGCGCTGACGGACGCGCTCGGCCGGCCTGGGACCGCGTTCGACATCGGCAGCTATGACATCAACGGCAGCTACAAGCCGCTCATCACCGAGCATGGCTGGGCCTATCAGGGCCTAGACATCGAACCCGGCCTGAACGTGGACCGGGTGATGGCCTCGCCCTATCGCCTGCCGATCAGGACCGGCGAGGCCGACCTGATCCTCTCCGGCCAGGCGTTCGAGCATATCGAGTATTTCTGGGTGACCTTTCTGGAGATGGTCCGCGCGCTGCGCCCCGGCGGGATGATCTTCCTGCTCGCGCCCTCGCGCGGGCCCGAGCACCGTCATCCGGTGGACTGTTGGCGCTTCTATCGCGACGGGTTCGAGGCGCTGGCGCGCTGGGGCCAGGTCGAGCTGGTGGAGGCCGCCACCGCCTGGCAACCGGTCGATTACGGAAACGGCGATGCGGACTGGGGCGACACGATCGGCGTGTTCCGACTTCGTCGGTCAGGACCGGCCCAGCGCCTGAAGGACCGCGCCCGCGCCGCGGCCGCGCGCCTGCTCGCCGCGCGGCGCGATCCGGGGGACGCATGAGCGCTGACGCCGACACGCCGCATGCGCCGTCGCCCCGCGCCGCAGCGCCGGCGCACGAGCCTGAGCCGCGCAAGGGCGGCCCGGCGGTGCGTCTGGAGAACGTGTCGAAATCCTATGCGGTCTACCAGCGCCCCGAAGACCGCCTGATCGAGCTGCTCCTGCCCTGGGTGAAGCGGCGCAAGGAATACCGCGCGGTCGGGCGCACCGATCTGACCTTTCAGCGCGGGGAGTCCGCCGCGATCATCGGGCGCAACGGCGCGGGCAAGTCCACCCTTCTAAAGCTGATCGCCGGCCGGCTGCCGCCGAGCACGGGCCGGGTGATCGTTTCCGGGCGGATCGCGGCGATCCTGGAGCTCGGCGCAGGCTTCGACGCCAACGTGACCGGCCGGGAGAACCTGAAAAGCGCGGCCGCGCTCTACGGCTTCTCCGACGCTCAGATCGAGGCGATGCTTCCCGAGATCGTGGAGTTCGCCGCCATCGGCGACTTCATCGACCAGCCCATGCGCCTCTACTCCACCGGCATGCGCGCGCGCCTGGCCTTCGCGCTGTGCGCCCATCTCAGGGCCGACGTGCTGATCATCGACGAGGCGCTCTCGGTCGGCGACGCCGCGTTCAAGCAGAAATGCATGCGCTTTTTGAACCGCGCCAAGGACGAGTGCACGCTGCTTTTCGTGTCCCATGATCTTGGATCGGTGCGCCGTCTGTGCGAGCGCGCGATCTGGATCGACGCCGGGCGGATTCGCGAGGACGGTCCGGCTGACGAGGTCTGCCGGGCCTTCTCCGCCGAGCTGGAGCGGGCTAAGGACGACGGCGCGACGCTGAAGATCGGCGGGCGCCGGCGCGCCGCGCCGCGCGAGCCCTCCGAAACGGTCAAGCGCCGGGAGACCAAGCTGCGCGAGGCGGGCTATGAGCACGCGGTCACCGTGTTCGAGTTCGATCCCGACGCGCCCTGGTACGGCCGTCGCGGGGCGACGATCGAGCGGGTCGGCCTCATCGACGAACACGGCAAGCCGATCGGCGATCTCACCGCCGGCATGGTCGTCACCTTGCGCGTCGAGATCACCGCGCACGACGCCCTTCAACGGCCCATCGTCGGCTTTTATGTGCGCGACCGGCGCGCTCAGGAGCTGTTCGGCGACAACACCGATCATCTCGACGCCATGCCGGAGGTTCCGGAGAACGGGCGCGTCACGGCGGAGTTCGTGTTCAAGCTTCCCTTCCTGCCGAACGGGGATTATTCAGTCACGGTCGCGCTCGCCGACGGCGAAGGTGTCGATCATGTTCAGCATCACTGGATCGACGAAGCGCTTTTGTTCCGCGTCACCGACAGCCATCTCTCGCGCGGCCTGGTGGGCGTTGAGATGCACGACATCCTGATCAAGGTCGACCCGGACCCGGACCGCGCCGATGACCGCTGAGACCGAGCCCACGCCGCCCGCCGCCGATCCGCCCGCCAGCCGCGCTCTGTCGGCCTTCCTGACCGACGCGGCGCTTGTCTTTCCAGAGCGCGTCGTGCCGCCGGCCTCCTGGCTCGGCCATACCCCGTTCGCCGGATGGCTGGTGAGCGCGATGCGCCCGCGCGTGCTGGTCGAGCTCGGCGTCCATACGGGCAATTCCTACGCGACGTTCTGCCAGGCCGCGGACGCGGCCGGTCTTGAGGCGCGCTTCTACGGCGTCGATCACTGGAAGGGCGATCCCCACGCCGGCGACTACGGCGAGGAGGTCCTCGCCGATCTGCGCGCCTGGCACGATCCGCGCTTTGGCCATTTCTCACACTTGGTGCGCGCCTCGTTCGACGAGGCGGCGGAAAACTTCGCCGACGGCGAGATCGATCTCATTCATATCGACGGGCTGCACACCTATGAGGCGGTGCGTCACGACTTCGAGACCTGGTCGCCGAAGCTCGCCGACCACGGGGTCGTGCTGTTCCACGACATCACGGTGCGCCACGCCGACTTCGGCGTCTGGAAGCTCTGGGCCGAACTTGAAGCCGTCCATCCCGGCGCCGCCTTCGCCTTTCGCCAGTCGAACGGCCTCGGTGTGCTCGCTCCGAAGGGCGCGCCGTCGGCGCTGGAGCCGTTGTTTGCGCTTCGCGAGCCGGACGCGGATCGGGTCCGGCGTTATTTCACCCGGCTGGGCGATAGCGTTATTGAAGCCGCGCGCCACGGTGAAACGCGCGAACTCGTCGCTGAGCTGCGCCGGATTCAGGACGAGCTCCACGCTGACTTGCGCGAGGCCCGCAGCGAGCGTGAAGCGGCGCGCAAGAACCACGCGCGCGCCGTCGCGCGCGCCGAAGCGAACAAGGCCGCCGCCGCAGAACTGCGCTCTGCGCTCGCCGACGAACGCAAGGCCGCCGCCGCAAAACTGCGCTCTGCGCTCGCCGACGAACGCAAGGCCGCCGAGGCCGAGCGGAAGGAGCGGCGCAAGCTCGAAGAGACGCTGTCGGAGTTTCGCGAGCGTACCGCAAGGTTGAGACGCAACCTCGATCTGGCGCACGCCGAACGGGACGCGGCGATCGCAAAGCGTGACGACATGGCGCGGTCGGCCTCGTGGCGCATGACCGCGCCGGTACGCGCGGCTTCAAGCACGGCGCGCCGGGCCGGCGCCGCGTTCGGCGCGATCGGTCCCAGGCTTAAAGCTCGCCGGGAAAACGATGCCCGGGTCGCTGCAATCGAAGGGCGGCTCAGGGATCTGCCTCTGTTCGACGCCGCCTTCTACCTGGCGCAGACCGGACCCATCGGCGGCGGCCGGCGACGGGTGCTCAAACACTATCTTCTCCATGGCGAGGCGCGCGGGCGTCAGCCGCATCCCCTGTTCGATCCGCGCTTCTATCGCGCCCGCTACGGCGATGTGTCCGACGCGCCCGGCGCGGCGCTGGAGCATTTTCTCACCACAGGCGCGCAGGAGGGCCGCTCGCCGAGCTCGGTGCTGGACCCGCTCGACGTCATCGCCGCGCGCGCCGACGAGACGCCGGTGACGCACCTGAAACGACAGCTCGCCGACGCGGCCGCGCGCGGCGGCGCGCTGGAGGCCCGCCGGCGTCCGCTCGGCGCGAGCGCGCAGATCGCACGCGAGCGCGGGCTGACCCGGATCGCGGTCGTCGCCCACGTCTTCTATCCGTCGATCTGGACCGAGATCGCCGAACGCCTTCAGTCCATGCCCGAGGCGTTCGATCTTTATGTCACGACGCCGGAGCACCTGATCACCCAGGTGCGAGCGGAGGTCTGCGCGGTGTTCCCGAGGGCGCAGGTGCTCGCCTGTCAGAACCGCGGTCGGGACATCGCGCCCTTCATCAAGGTGCTGAACTCAGGCGTCCTTTATCGCTACGATTATGTCTGCAAGCTGCACACGAAGAAGTCGCCGCACCGCACTGACGGGGTGACTTGGCGCCGCCAGCTCTTCGATCGCCTCGTCGGATCGCGCGACGCGGTGAACGCGGTTACGCGGCTGTTCGATCTGGACCCGACGCTCGGGGTCATCGCCCCTGAGGGCCATCTCGCCGACGGACGCGCCCATCTCGGCGCGAACGCTGAAGCGGTCGCTCGCTTATGCGACCGGCTGGGGCTTGATCCCGAAACGCCGCTCCAGCCCTTCGCGGCGGGCTCGATGTTCTGGTTCCGCCCGGCCGCGCTCGCCGCGCTGGAACGCCTCCAGATCGATCTCGATGCGTTCGAGGAGGAGGCCGGCCAGGTCGACGGCACGTTCGCCCACGCGATGGAGCGGATCTTTCCCATGTCCGCCCTGGCGGCGGGCATGCGCATCGAGACGAGCGCGCTCGCGCCGGCGACAGGGGGGCTGTGGCACGCCGACGCTGCACGCAGGCTTGTCTTACGAGTTCCCCCCGACAACGCCGATGGCGCGGACCGCGCCAGGGCGTTCGCCCACGCGCTCAGCCAGGCGGCTCGACTGCGCTACGGCTGGACGGTCGGCGAAGCGACCAGCGACGCCGATCCGGCCCTCGGCGAAGCCGATCTTGTGGTCGCGCTGGATCCAGAGGCGTCCCGTCCGGCCGCCTCCGGCGCCGGAGCGCGCGTGTTCGCAGGCTGGGCGACGGGCGGGCCGCAGGGCTGGACCGAGGCCGCCGCAGAACGGCGTTTCGACTTGATCTTCGCGGCCGGGACGCACACGGAAACCGCATTGCGGGCCGCCGGCCCGGGGCCGGTCGTCCGGCTGGATCCGGCTGGCGATCCGCATGCATCGCACGGGCGCGCCGCCGGCGGCGCTCGCCAAGTCGATCTCGTGATCACGGCGGACCGCGATGAGGTGGACGCCGAACGTATCGAGTCCGTGCTCGACGCCCTGAACGGGGCGATCCGGACTTCGCTCTACGGCCGCGGCTGGAGCGAGTCGCCGGCCACCGAGCCGGTGGCGCGCGGTCCGCGGCCTGACGCGGATCGCTTTCCGATCTACGCCGACGCCAAGGTCTGTCTCGCTGCGGCAAGCCTCGCCGATCGCGCCGCAGGCACGCCCCAACGCGCGCTGTTCGACGCCCCGCTCGCCGGCGCGCTTGTGGTATCCGACCAACCCGAGGCCGCACGCGAGGTGCTCGGCGACGCCGCGATCGCTGCAGAAGACGCCGCCGGTCTGGCCGACGCGATCCGGCGCCACACGGGCGCAAACGACACGCGCCGACCAGCGCGCGACGCCCAGCGCGCGGCTGTGGCGTCCAGCCATCTCTGGCGCGACCGCGCCGCTGGTCTTGTCGAGGCGCTGAACCCGGCCATGGAGCGGCCGCGCTTCTCGCTGAAAACGGCCGGCGAGGCGGAGCTGGACTTCGCGCACAGGCTCGCCGGCGCGCTGGAGCGCGTCGGCGCGCGCACGCGCGTCCACGGGCCCGGCGAGCTCGACCGGATCGGCGACGAGGACGTCACGCTGGTTCTGCGCGGGGCTGAGCCCGAGGGGCTTCGCTGTTCGGGCGTAAGGCTGATCTGGACGATATCCCGGCCGGAGACCGTGTCGTGGGTCGAGTATGACGGCTATGATCACACCTTCATTGCATCGTGCGCCCACGCCGGTCTCGTCGCGCACCATTCCCGCGCGCCGGTGAGCGCGCTGCACCGGGGCGTCGACGCATCGCCGATCGACACGCCGGCCGAAGCCGCCGAGCAGGTCCTGCTCGCCGGAGCGCCTGAAAAACTCCGCGCGGGCCTCGTCGCCGCCGGTCTGTCGGTCGACACGGCCAAGCCCGGCGCAGCGCCGGCGCAGGCCGCGGCGCTCAAGCCGGGCGCGCTGTTCGTCGTGCATCAAGACCGTGATCTCGCCGCCAAGGGCTTCATCGACCCGGCCCTGTTCGAGGCCGCTGCGGCCGGGGCGTGCGTGCTCGCCGTGCCGGGCTCGGCTGCGGGCGCGCCGCTCAGCGACGTGTTCGGCGACGCGATCGCCGCCGCCCGCGGTGCGGACGGCGCCGTCAAGGCGGCCCTTGAGCTCGCCTCTGATCCGGTTGAGCGACTGCGGCGCGGCCTGGCGCTGCGCGAAGCGGTGTTGCGCGATCACGGGCTTGACCGGCGCGCTTACGAGATCGCGTGCGTGGCGGTCTCGCTCCTTCACCAGCGCCGCATCGGACGCTCGCCGGACATGGACGCCATGCACGGCTGGTCCGGCGCGGCGATCGAAGCCTGAGCCCGCGAAAGGGCGCCGTCATGACGCGCTGGGCGCGATCCATACTCTCTCCGGTCGCCTTTCTGATCGCTCTGGCGCGGGAGCGGCGCATGCTGCGCGTCTTGGTGCGCCGCGAGGTGCGTCAGCGCTATGCGGATTCGATCCTGGGGCTGGCCTGGATCGTGCTTTTGCCCTTCATGTTGATGGTGGTTTACGGCGGGGTGCTCGGCGGCGTTTTAGGGGTCCGTTTTCCCGGCTATGGCGAGACGCCGGTCGCCTTCGCCGCGGCGCTGTTCTGCGGGCTGATCACGTATCAGTATTTCGCCGAGACGCTGAACACCGGCCCGCGGCTCATCGTCGGTTCGCCCGCGCTGGTGAAGAATTTCGACGTGCCGGTCGAGTTGGCGCCGGCCGCGGCGGTGTTCTCACGCTCGATTTCGTTCGCGGCGGCGTTTCTGGTTCTGGCCGTGGTGGGTACGCTGCTGGGGCTGACCACGCCGCTGCGCGCGCTCGCCGCCTTCGGACTCGCCCTGCCCATGACGCTGGCCGCGCTGGGGATCGCCTGGCTGACCAGCGCGATCGGCGCTTACGTTCGAGATTTACAGCACAATGTCGGCCCGCTCGCGACGGCGCTCTTGTTCCTCAGCGCGGTGTTTTATCCGCTGGGCTCTGCGCCGGGGCCGCTGACCGCGGTTCTGGTCTATAATCCGCTCGCGGTGATCGTGGACGCCTCGCGCGTGATGCTGATGACCGGCGCGGCCCCGGACTGGTTTCTATACGGCCGCGCTGTTGCGATGGCGTGGGTGTTGGCCTGGCTCGGCTGGGTCGTGTTCAATAGGGTCAAGGCGGGGTTCGCCGACGTGATCTGATCATCCGATCGATCACGCCGGCTGAACGGCGGCAGGGAGCGGCCGGTGCGCTATTCCTACATGGCCCGGGAGGCGGGCGGCGGCGAAGTCGAGGGCTATGTCGACGCGGCGAGCGAGCAGGACGCCCTGCGAAAGCTCACCCGCGACGGGCTCGACGTGTTGCGCCTCGACGCCGAGGACCGGCGCGCGCGCGCCGGCGGGTCGGCCTCAAAGCCGGCCAATACGAGCCAGCTCACCCCGGCTTTCCGCGAGCTTTCCACCTTGCTCGCCGGCGGGGTCTCGCTGGTGGACGCGGTCTCTGCGGTGGGCGCCTCGGCGGCGAACCCGCGCGTCGCGCTTGTCTTCGAGGGCGTGGAGCAGCGCCTGCGCGACGGGTCGCGCTTCTCAGACGCGCTTAGAAAAGAAGCGCCCAGCCTGCCCCCGGCCGTGATCGTCCTGATCGAGGCGGGCGAGGCCTCCGGCGACATCGCAGGCGCGGCCCAGGCCGCAGTGGACTCGCTGGCCACCCAGGCCCAGCTGCGCGGCGAGATCGTCAACGCGCTGATCTATCCCGCGATCCTCGCGACCGCCGGGCTCGGCGCGGTGACCTTCATCCTCGCCGTCGTCGTGCCGCGCTTCGCTACAGCCCTGTCGGACCGGATCGAGGAGTTGCCGGCGGTCTCGCGCGCCATGTTCGCCCTGTCCACGGTGATCAATGAGAACGGGCTCGTGATCGTCGGGGCGGTCGCGCTTCTGGGCGTCGGGGTCTGGCGCTTCTTCGCCAGCGCGGCGATGCGCGCGCGGGTCTATGACGGGCTGCTCTACGTGCCGCTGGCCCGAGACTGGCTGATCTCGGCTGAAGCTGCGCGCTGGTCCTCGCTCATGGCCGCGCTCGCCACGCGCAAGGTGGCGATCCTTGATGCGCTGTCGCTGGCGCGCTCGGGCATGGCGAGCGGCCGGATCAAGCGTCAGCTGCGCCAGGTCGAGCGCGCGGTGCGCCGGGGTCAGCCGCTGGGCGAGAGCCTTCGCACCTACACGCTGATGCCCGCCGCGCTCGCCAACCTCGCCTCGGCGGGCGAGGCCTCGGGCGATCTTGGCGGCGCGCTCACCGCGGCCGCGGAAATGTACCGCGAGCATGTGCGCAATGCGGCCAAGCGCTTCCTGACCATTCTCGAACCGGCTACAATCCTTCTGATTTCGCTGTTCGTCGCCCTCATCGCGGTGGCGATGGTGTCCGCGATCACGAGCGTCAACCAGGTCACACTATGACACTTTCTCTCCGCCCGCCCGCCTGCGCGCTCAAAGCGCGCCAGGGCTACTCCCTGATGGAGATCCTGATCACGCTGGCGATCATCGGGTTGCTCGTCGGGCTGGTCGGCCCGCAGCTGCTTAACCGCCTCGATCAGAGCCGGGTCACCACGGCCGAGACGCAGGTGCGCATGCTGCGCTCCGCGCTCGACACCTATCGCCTGGACCTGGGGCGCTATCCCAACGAGCAGCAGGGCCTGAACGCCCTGGTTTCGCAGCCCGCCGATCTCGACGATCCGAGCATGTGGCGCGGGCCTTATCTGGATAGCGGCGCGGTTCCGGCCGATCCCTGGGGCGCGCCCTACGTCTATTCGCCCGACGGGCGCGCGACCGGACCGGTGCTCTATTCCCATGGCGCGGACGGGCGACCTGGCGGGTCCGGCGACAACGCCGATGTCGGGCTTCTGCCCGACGCGGGCGTGGACCAGCCGACCGGGTGACGGGGCTTGCGATGACGCCGACGGCGCGGCCGGGCTATTCGCTTCTGGAGATCCTGGTGGTGCTGGGCATCCTGGCGGTGCTCATGGGGCTCGCCGGACCGGCCGTGTTCAACCGCATCGAAATCGAGCGCGAACGCGCCGCCCTTGCGCGCGTCGAGGCCGCGCTTGAAGGCCTGCCGTTCGAAGCGCGCTCGCGCGCGATCGATCTGGTCGCCGGGGCGCCGGGGCAGGGCCCCGCGCCCTATCCATCGGCGAGCTTCATCCTGCCGATCTTCGAGGCGGCGCGGTTCGAGCCCGCGCCCGAGATCCCGGGCGACTGGCGCATCGTCTACGAAGCCCCGGTCTGGGTGCGCCATGACGGGGTGTGCTCGGGCGGGCCGGTGCGCGTGGAGGCCGGCGAAGACCGCGCCTGGCGCCTCTCCCTGGCGCCGTTCACCTGCAACGTCACGCGCGAACCCGCCGAACGCGGCCGATGAAGGCGCGCGCCGGCTTCTCCCTTCTGGAGGCGATCGTCGCGCTGGCGGTGATCGGGTCCGGGCTCGGCGCGGTCTACGTGCTCCAGGCCCAACTCGTTTCGGACCTCGACCGCGCCCGGGCCGCGGCCGAACGCGCGCAGTTCGAGATCAGCGCGGTGGAGTATGTGCGCGGGATCAATCCGAGCGAGACGCCGGAGGGCGTGTTCGTTCTGGATGAGGGGTGGGAGGTGAGCTGGCGCGCGCGCCCGCTGACCGCCGAGCAGCCGCTTCGCACCGCCCAGCGCAATATGGACGCGCGCTCGGGCCGGCTCTACGCCATGGAGATCACGCTGACGGGGCCGGACGGCGAGCGCCTGGGGCCGGTGGTGGAGATGGCGCTGATGGGTGACCGGCTGCGCGACGGGGCCGGGGGGCCGCAACGTCCCCAGCCGGACCCTGAGAGAAACTGAAACAGCGCTTGAGTTGAAGCGCGCTGCAGCGCGGCGTATCGCAATCGCCACGGCGGCTCTGGAGGCGGATCAGGCATGTGCGGTATCGTGGCGGTCGCCGGGCGCGACCAGGCGGAGGCTCTGCTTCTGGAAGGTCTGCGCCGGCTTGAGTATCGCGGGTATGATTCCGCCGGCCTCGCCGTGATGACGGCCGAGGGCGCGCTGCGCCGGGCGCGCGCGGCGGGCAAGGTGGCCCGGCTGGCCGAAGCGATGACGCCTGATCTAACCGGGCGCTGCGGCGTGGCGCATACGCGCTGGGCCACGCACGGCGCCTCCACCGAAGCCAATGCTCACCCCCACCAGGCCGGCCGGGTGCAGCTCGTCCACAACGGCATCATCGAGAACTTCAAGGCGTTGCGCGCCGAGGTTCAGGCGGCCGGGCGCAGCTTCACTTCAGAGACTGACTCAGAGGCCGTCGCCCATCTCCTGGACATGGCGCTGGAGGCCGGCGCGGCCCCGAAGGATGCGCTCTTGTCCGTGCTGGACAAGCTGGACGGCGCTTTCGCGCTGGCCGCGATCATCGAGGGCGAGCGCGATCTTCTGCTCGGCGCGCGGCGCGGTGCGCCGCTGATCGCGGCGACCGGCGAGGGGGCGGTCTTCCTCGCCTCCGACGTCATGGCCATCGCCGGGCAGGCGCGCGAGATGATCTATCTCGAAGACGGAGACGCCGTGCTCGCCAGCCCCGACCGGCTTGAGATCTACGACGCCGAAGGGCGCGAGGCGCAGCGCAAGCGCGCGCCCGCCATCACCAGCGCCGCGCTCGCGGAGAAGGGCGATCACCGCCACTTCATGGAGAAGGAGATCCACGAGCAGCCCGAAGTCGTCGGGCGCACGCTGTCGGCCTATGTCGACGCGCTCTCCAGCCAGCCGCGCGCGGTCGCCGATCTCGACTTCACAAGGACCCCGCGCCTGACCATCGTGGGCTGCGGCACCGCGGCCTATGCGGGGCGCGTCGCCGAGTACTGGTTCGAACGCATCGGCGGGCTTCCCTGCGAGGTCGATATCGCCTCGGAGTTCCGCTATCGCGACCCGGCCTTCATCGACGGCGAGGCGGCGCTGTTCATCTCCCAGTCCGGCGAGACCGCCGACACGCTGGAGGCGCTGCGCCTGTGCAAGCAGGCCGGGCTCGACACGATCGCGCTGGTCAACACCGCTCACTCCACCATGGCGCGCGAGGCCGGCGCGAGCGCGCCGACGCTCGCCGGGCCTGAGATCGGGGTCGCCTCCACTAAGGCCTTCACCTGCCAGATCGCCGCGCTCGGCGCGCTCGCCGTGCTTGCGGGCGTGCAGCGCGGCCGCTTGAGCGAGGCCGACGCGGCCGCGCTGGTGGAAGACCTCATGGCCGCGCCCAAGTTGATGGCCGAAGCGCTGCGCCTCGAAGACCAGATCGAGGCGCTGGCGTCGGATCTCTCGCAGGCCGAGCTGGTGCTTTATCTCGGCCGCGACCGCTTCTTCCCAATGGCGCTCGAAGGGGCGCTGAAGCTTAAGGAGATCAGCTACATCATGGCCGAGGGCCACGCCGCGGGCGAACTGAAGCACGGGCCCATCGCGCTGATCGAGGAGGGCGTGGTCGCGGTGGTGATCGCCCCGATGGACGCCCTGTTCGCCAAGACGCGCTCCTCCATCGAGCAGGTGCGCTCGCGCGGGGCGAGCGTGATCGCCATCACCGACGCACCCGGCGCTGAAGCGCTCGACGACGCGGCCGACCACCTGGTGGTGCTGCCCGAAGGCGGGGCGATGTCCGCGCCGCTGGTCGCGGCGGTGGCCGTTCAGCTGCTCGCCTATCACGTCGCCGTGCACAAGGGCACCGATGTCGACCAGCCGCGCAATCTGGCCAAGTCGGTGACGGTCGAATAACGAAACCAAACGTGACTTCGCGCGCGTCCGAGGGCGCCCTAGATGCGGACGAAACGCCTGAAAACCAAAAGCGCCTCGCGCGTGAAGGACGAACACCCAGCCATGGCCGACATGATCCCCTTCATCGACCTCGCCGCCCAGCGCGTGCGCATCCGCGACGATCTCGATCGCCGTCTGGACAAGGTGATCGAGGAGGGCCGCTACATCCTCGGGCCCGAGGTGAAGGACTTCGAGACGAGGCTGGCCGAGTTCGGCGAGGCGCCGTTTGCGCTCGGCTGCGCGAACGGGACCGACGCGCTCGCCCTCCCGCTGATGGCCTGGCGGCTGCGCACCGGCGATGCGGTTTTCGTGCCGAGCTTCACCTTCGCGGCGAGCGCGGAGGTCGTACCCTGGCTCGGCGCCGATGCGGTCTTCGTCGATATCGACCCTGAGACCTACAACATGGACCCGGCGAGCTTGGAGGCCGCGATCGAACAGACCAAGGCGGATGGAAAGCTGAATCCGGTCGCGGTGATCGCGGTTGATCTGTTCGGCCAGCCCGCCGACTACCCGGCCATCCGCGCGCTGTGCGACAAGCACGGCCTGAAGCTCATCGCCGACAGCGCTCAAGGGTTCGGCTGCACGCTGCATGAGCGCCATCCGATCCACTGGGCGGACGTGACCACGATCAGCTTCTACCCGGCCAAGCCGCTGGGCTGCTACGGCGACGGCGGCGCGCTTCTGACCACGGACGAGGCGCTGTTCGCGCTGTTGAAGTCGCTCGCGGTCCATGGCGAGGGCGAGACGCGCTACGAGTATGCGCGCATCGGGATGAACTCGCGCCTGGATACGATCCAGGCCGCGGTGCTTCTCTCCAAGCTCGAGGTGTTCGCCGAGGAGATCGACGGCCGCAACGCCGCCGCAAATCGCTACGCGCAGGGCTTCGGCGACGTGGTGCGGCCCCACACGGTGATCGAGGGCGGACGCTCGGTCTGGGCCCAGTACACGATCGAGGTCGACGACCGGGACGGCTTCCGCTCCAGCCTGCAGGAGAAGGGCGTGCCCACGGCGGTGTACTACCCGATCCCGCTGCATGAGCAGCCGCCCTATCAGCGCTTCACCACCGCGCCGGGCGGTCTTCCCGTGACCGAGCGCGCCGCGCGCCGCGTGGTGTCTTTGCCCATGGACGGCTATCTCCACGGCGAGCGCCAGGACCGCGTGATCGACGCGGTGCGCGCCGCGCTGGCGTGAGCGGACCCGCCGACGCCGCGATCGTGATCGTCGCCTACAAAAGCAAGGCGACGCTGCCCAGGGTGCGCGACGCGCTGAACGCGCAGACGCTCGCGCCGGCCGAGGTTCTGGTTCTGGAGAACGCCTCGCCCGAGGCCGAACGCGTCGGCGAGGCGGAGCTTCCCCACGGCGCGCGCCTGATCGAGAGCGAAACCAATCTGGGCTTCGCCGGGGGCAATAACCGGCTCGCACGCCAGACCGGAGCGCGCTGGCTGGTCCTGCTCAACCCGGACGCCTATCCCGATCCGGACTGGCTCGAACAACTCATGGCGGCGGCCGAGCGCTATCCCCACGCCGCTTTGTTCGGCTCCACCCAGAGGGCGTATGGCGAGGCCGGCGTGCTCGACGGCGCCGGCGACGTGATGCACGTCGCCGGCGTGCCCTATCGCGGCGGCTACGGCCGGGCGATGGACTCGCCGCCGGACGGGGAGATCTTCGCGCCCTGCGCCGCGGCGATGATGATCCGGCGCGAGGTGTTCGAGCGCCTCGGCGGCTTCGACGAGGATTATTTCTGCTATGTCGAGGACGTGGATCTCGGCTATCGCGCCCGGCTCGCCGGCGAGACCGCGATCCAGGTCAGCGCCGCGCGCGTCGACCATGAGGGCTACGCCAGCTCGGGGCGGCGCTCCGAATTCGCGACCTATCACGGAACGCGCAACCGGCTCTGGACGGTTCTCAAGACCACGCCGGCCGCGCTTCTGCCCGTGGTCGCGCCGCTGCACGCCGGCGTCACGCTCCTGCTTTGGCTGTCTTCGGCGCGCTTTGGTCAGTTCGCGCTGTTCGGCAAGGCCTTGCGAGATGGTTTCGCCGCCTGGCCGCGCCTGATGGAGAAACGCCGCGCCGTGCAGGCCGCGCGCACGGTCAGCGCCTGGCGCATCGCGCGCGCCATGGCCTGGAACCCGTTCCGGCTGCTCACCCGGGCGCCCCATGTGCGTGCGATCCGCCCGCCGCGCTGAAGCCTTAAAGCGTCGCTTGAACTGAAGGGCTTGAACTTGCGCGGCGACGGGCGGATTCTGCGTTCATGGCCGACACCCCGACCGAAGCCGGCTCAAGCGCCGAGGCTGATCCGCTGGACGCGGCGGCTGCGCGGCTGAAGGCCGCCTGCGAACGCGTCGCCGCGCGCGTGCGCCGCCTTGAGGCCGAAGCCGAAGACGCCGCGACCGGCGTGCGTGTCGCGCAAGGCTCGGACGCCGATCGCGCCCGGCTCGCCGAAGCGCTCGACGCCGCCCATGCGCGCGAGGCCGCGCTTGAGCAAAGCGCACGCGAGGCGTCCGAGGCCATGGCCGAGGCGATCGCGGCGCTGCGTGCGCTGGAGGCCGAGCCGGTCGAGCCCGAGCCCGAACTCACGGAGCCCGACGCGCCCGCACCTGACGAGGCGCAGGCCGCGCCGACCCGCGGGGCGAGCCTGTTCGGCTGGGAGGACGAGGACGGCGCGAGGGACGACGATGTCGGTGACGATGACGTCGGCGATGGGGGCGGAGCGCGCAGCTGATGGCGAAGGTCACGATATCGCTCAACGGCCGGGCGTTCACGATCGGCTGCGAGGAGGGCCAGCAGGCCTATCTGCGCGAGCTCGCCTCGAAGATCGACGCCCATGTGCGCGATCTCTCCGACAAGGTCGGCCAGATCGGCGATCTGCGCCTTCTGCTGATGGCCGCGCTCATCCTCGCCGACGAGCTGGAAGAGGCGAAAGGCGCGTTGAGGCGCGCCGAAGAGACGCTGGTCGACCAAAAGGGGCTGACCTCCCAGGCCGAAGCGCGCCGGCGCGCCGATCGCGCGCGCGCGGCTGAAATCATCAACGCCATGGCGGCGGAGCTGGAGCAGATCGCCGACGGCGATGGAGAAGACGCTTGAGCCTGGCCCCCTTGCGCCCCATGTTCAAAGGCGGCGGCCTCTGGAGCGTGCGTCAGGGATCCTCATCCCGCCGACCTTACGTCTCTGAGAGGGAGCTGCCTCTGCCTCTGGCCGTGGCCTCAGGCACGCGGCGCCCACCTGGTTATCCAGGTCAGCAGGGATGTCACGTTCCCAACGGCGCAACCGGAGCCGCCACTTCTCTCCCGCACTCATGCTGACGCGCTGGCGCAAAAACCGCGCGCGCGACGCCGCCGGCCGTGCGCGCAGCGCGGCCTTCGCGGCCGACCCGAGCGCCGGCGCGCGGCTGGCCGAGCATTTCCCGGACGATGTCTGGCCAAGCGTCGGCGCGGTGGTGGCGGGCTATCGCGCGATCCGCGACGAGCTGAACCCGGAACCGCTCATGGAAACCTTCGCCCTGGAGCAGGCGCGCCTGGCGCTGCCGTGCGTGACCGGGCCTGACCAGCCCTTGGTGTTCCGCGCCTGGTCGCCGGGCGATCCACTCGTGCGCGGTGCGTTCGGGGTGGAGGAGCCCGAGCCCGACGCGCCCGAGCTGACCCCTGATCTGGTGCTCGCGCCGCTTCTGGCGTTCGACGAGGCGGGCCGGCGCCTCGGCTACGGGGCGGGCTTTTATGACCGCACGCTGGCGGCCTTGAGGGCGAACCGGACGGTCGCGTCGGTGGGTCTGGCGTATGAGGCGCAAAAGCTCAAGCGGGTGCCGACCGGCGGCCATGACGCGCCTCTGGACTGGATACTGACCGAAAAACGCGCATATCAGGGCCCTGCGCGCCGAAGCTGAAGCCGCCCCATGAGCCTGAACCCATGCGCATCGCTTTTTTCGGAGACGTCGTCGGCAAGTCCGGCCGCGAGGTGCTCATCCGCCGCATCCCTGAGCTGCGCGAGACGCTCTCGCTCGACTTCGTCGTGGTGAACGCGGAGAACGCCGCAGGCGGGTTCGGCATCACCGAGCGCACAGCGACCGAGCTGTTCGACGCCGGCGCGGACGCGCTCACCCTTGGCAATCACGCCTGGGACCAGAACGAGGCGCTGACCTATATCGAGCGCGAGCCGCGGCTGCTTCGCCCTGTGAACTATCCCAAGGGGACCGCGCCGGGGCGCGGGGCCTCGCTCTACGATCTGCCCGACGGTCGGCGCATCCTGGTGATGAACGTGCTCCTGCGCCTGTTCATGCAGTCGCTTGACGATCCCTTCGCCGCGGTCGAGCGCGAGGTGGCCGCCGCGCCGCTCGGCGAGATCGCCGACGCCATCCTGGTGGACATGCATGGCGAGGCGACGAGCGAGAAGGGCGCGCTCGGCCATTATCTCGACGGACGCGTCTCGGTCGTGGTGGGCACCCACACCCATGTGCCCACCGCCGATCATCAGATCCTTCCCGGCGGGACGGCCTATCAGACCGATGCGGGCATGTGCGGAGATTACGACTCGGTGATCGGCATGAACAAGGACGAGCCCGTCCAGCGCTTCGTCACCCATATGCGCTCGGGCCGCTTCACCGCGGCGAGCGGGGCGGGCACCGCGTGCGGACTGTTCGTGGAGACCGACGACAAGACCGGCCTGGCGACGCGCTGCGAGCCGATCCGGGTCGGCGGGCGCCTGTCCCAGATCAGCCCGGCGGCTTGAGGCCTACTTGGCCGCGCCTTCGAGCGCGCCGCAGATATCGTCCACGACCGGGCCGATCAGCTTCTGGTCGCCCTCCGCCATGACGCGGATGACCGGCTCGGTGCCGGACTTGCGCACCAGGAGCCGGCCCTTGCCGTTCAGAGCGGTCTCGGCCTTTTTGATCGCGGCCTTGACCCCGTCGCTCTCCAGCGGCGCGGCGCCGCGGGGATAACGCACATTCTTCAACAGCTGAGGCGCGCGCTCGAACACGGTCAGGAGCTCGCTGGCGGGTTGATCGGCCTCGACCAGATGGGCGAGCACCTGCAGCGCGGCGATCATGCCGTCGCCCGTGGTGGCGAAGTCGGACATCACGATATGGCCGGACTGCTCCCCGCCCAGATTGGCGCCGGAAGCGCGCATGCGCTCGACCACATAGCGGTCGCCGACTTGAGTGCGGTCGAGCGTCAGCCCGAGCCCGTTCAGGTATCGCTCAAGGCCGAGATTGGACATCTGCGTGGCCACCACCGTGTCGGTGGCGAGCCGGCCCGACGCCGTCCAGGCCGAGGCGATCAGGCCGATCAGCTGGTCGCCGTCGACGACTTGGCCCTGCTCGTCCACCAGGATGAGCCGGTCCGCGTCACCGTCGAGCGCCAGGCCGATATCGGCCCGGTAGCGCACCACCTCGCGTGCGAGCGCTTCCGGCGAGACCGCGCCGCAATCCTCGTTGATGTTGAAGCCGTTGGGCTGGACGTTCAGCGGGATGACGTCTGCGCCCAGCTCCCACAACACCGCCGGGGCGACCTTGTAGGCCGCCCCGTTGGCGCAATCGATCACGATGCGAAGCCCGGTCAGGCGCAGCTGTCGCGGGAAGGTCGCCTTGACGATCTCCACATAGCGCGCCTGGGCGTCGTCAACGCGCTTGGCGCGGCCCAGATCGCTCGGCGCGGCGAGACCTTCATTGATGCCGTTGTCCATCAGCCGCTCGATCTTGAGCTCGGCGGCGTCGTCGAGCTTCAGCCCGTCCGGTCCGAACAGCTTGATGCCGTTGTCGTAATAGGGGTTGTGCGAGGCGGTGATCATCACGCCCATGTCCGCGCGCAGCGAGCGCGTGAGCGTGGCCACGGCCGGCGTGGGGAGCGGGCCGAACTGCATCACGTCCATGCCCGCGCTGGTGAAGCCGGACACCAGAGCGCTTTCGAGCATATAGCCGGACAGACGCGTATCCTTGCCGATCACGACGGAGTGGCGCCGGCCGTCGCCGGAGCGGAAATGGCGCGCCGCCGCCATGC
This sequence comes from uncultured Caulobacterales bacterium, assembly GCA_964550935.1. Classification (GTDB taxonomy): domain Bacteria; phylum Pseudomonadota; class Alphaproteobacteria; order Caulobacterales; family Maricaulaceae; genus JBCBSP01. The sequence goes on along the minus strand of CAZKBB010000042.1, from coordinate 7,023 downwards.
CGAGGCGCAGAGCCGTCTCCGCGGTCATCGGAAACGTGTTGGTCGCGCCGCGCACGCCATCGGTGCCGAAATACCGCTTCGTCATGTTCCGATCCCGAAAAACCGCGCGTGGAGCCTTGCGATCATCGCCGCTCAGACGGCGAAAGCAAGGCGGCTCAGGCGAGCCCGCCCTTGCCGGTCTTCGCCCAATCCGACAGGAAGGCCTCAAGCCCGCTGTCGGTCAGAGGGTGCTTGAACATCTGATCGAACACCTTCGCGGGCAGGGTGGCGCAGTCCGCCCCGGCCAGCGCGCTCGCCTCCACATGCGCCGGAGAGCGCAGCGAGGCGGCCAGGATATTGGTGTCGAAGCCGTAGCGGTCATAGACCTCGCGGATCGCCTCGATGAGGCCGATCCCGTCACCGCCCATGTCCTCGACCCGCCCGATGAAGGGCGAGACGAAGGTCGCCCCGGCCTTGGCCGCGAGCAGCGCCTGATTGACCGAGAAGCACAGCGTCACGTTCGTCGCCACGCCGTCGTCGGAGAACACCTTGCACGCCGCAAGGCCCGCCGGCGTCAAGGGCAGCTTCACCGCGACATTGTCCGCGATCGCGGCGAGCTTGCGCCCTTCTGCGATCATGGCGTCGGTTTCGGTCGCGACGACCTCAGCGGAGACCGGCCCGTCGACGACGTCGCAGATCGCCTTGATGCGCTCGAAGATGTCCGCGCCGGACTTCGCGATCAGCGAGGGGTTGGTGGTCACGCCGTCGATCAGGCCGGCGCCCGTACGCGCGGTGATCTCGTCGGTGTCGGCGGTGTCCAGGAACAGGTCCATGGCGGTGATCCTTGCAGAGGAGCGTCAAGCGCTTGCTAGCGCGTCTTCATGACGGTTTCGTCGCGCCGGCTCAACCCGGCGCGCCATCGACGCCCGCGCGCGTCAGCGCCCGCGTGCGGTGATCACTTCGCGCACGGTCAGCATGAGGATCTTCAGATCCAGACCCAGCGACCACTCGCGCGCATAGCGCTGGTCCAGCCGGGGGCGCTCGCTGAACGGGAGCCGGTGGCGCCCGGAGACCTGCCAAAGGCCGGTGATGCCCGGGCGGCGCGCGGCGTAGTCGGCGAAGGCCGGGCCGTACTCCGCGCGCTCATCCGGGGTCATCGGGCGCGGGCCGACAAGGCTCATCTCGCCGCGCAGCACGTTGAACAGCTGGGGCAGCTCATCAAGGCTGGTCGCGCGCAGAAAGGCGCCCATGCGCGTGACGCGCGGATCGCGCTTGAGCTTGTGATGGATGCGGAAATGCTCAGCCGCTTCGGGGTCCGCGGCGAGCAGATCGGCCAGGCGAGCCTCCGCGTCGATCGCCATGGAGCGGAACTTGAAGCAGTCGAACACCGCCCCGCCCGCGCCAAGCCGGGCCTGACGGAACAGGGCCGGGCCGCCGTCGAGGCGGATGATCACCGCGATCACCGCCATGAGCGGGGCGAGAAACACCAGCGCGGCGAGCGCCGCGAGGCGGTCGAAGACGTGTTTCATAGCGACACGCCCGCCACCGGCGGTGGGAAACTCCAATCGTGCGTGCTGCGGGCCGGCCTCAGCCATCATGCGTGTCTCTCCTGTTACGCGTGCGCGCGCATCGCGCGCCGTGTCAGGAGGTGAAACGCAATTTCCGGGCCGGTCTCCCGGCGCCCTCGCACAGCATCGCGCCGGCCAGCGCCAGGGCCAGCGCGCCGTGGTGCCATTCCTGCCAGACGCCGTATCCGAAGGTGACCGTGGCGAGCCAGCCGGCCAGCACCCAGGCCACGCCCGCGGCCACGGCCGGCTCCGGCGCGCTGCGATTGAGCGTCAGCGCCATGGCCGCGAGCGCGCCTGCGCTCAACACCGCGCCGACCGCGCCGGTCTCCAGCCAGATATGAAGCCCGGCGTTGTGGGCGTGCAGCGGCAGCCGGTCGATCTCGACGCCCCGCAGCGTGGCCGGCTCGCTCAGCACCCGCGCCGCGTCGAGCCCCCAGCCGAGAAGCGGGCGCTCGGCGATGCGTTCCAGCGTGTAGGTGTAGATCTCGATGCGCCACGCCCAGGACACCGGCAGGACCTCGGTGGCGTCTGCGGGGAGCACGATCAGACCCAGACGCACGAAAAGCGGCGCCGCAAGGATGAGCCCGGCGGCGGCCAGCAGGATCAGCTGCAGCATGCGCCGCGGCGCGGCGAATGCGCCAAGCCCCGCGATTGCGGCGGCGGCCAGCGCGACGATGTTCGCCTCCACCTCGAAGGCCGAAGCCGCCAGGACCGCGGCCAGCGCGGTGAAGGCCGCAAAGCCGCGAAGGGCCGCGCCGCCGCGCGCCCACATGAGGATCAGCGCCGGCCCGGCGAACAGGATGAAGGGCGTCGCGCCCCGGCTGAGCGCGCGCACCGCAATGGCGTGGCTGGCTTGGGGGTCGCCATAGCCTTCCACGGCCATCTTGTACTCATGGGCGAAGCGCGCATCGAAGAGCGCTTCAGCGAGGAAGTAGACCGCGCACGCCACCGCAAGCGCGACGAAGGCCTGGGCGGCGCGCGCCCGGGCGTCGTCGTCAAGGCTCGAGGCGGCGAGCGGGACCAGCGCGAACAGAGCCGGGCCTGCGAGCAGCTTCAGCGCCTGATCGGGCCGGTCATAGGGCGACCAGAGATAGCTCGCGATCGCCCAGACCAGAAAGCCCGCCGCCAGGATCAGCGCCGGCGGACGGCGCTGGATCAGCGCGATCAGGGACCGCCGCACGAACCATAGAAGCAAGAGGCCCGTCAGCGCGGCGACCGGGGCGAGGCCGAGCCCGCCGCCGACCGTCATCAACGCCGAGAGCGCGCACGCCCCGGCGAAGATCCACGGGCCCGCCCGGTCGAGCCCCCGGCGCGCGCGCGCCGTCATCGCGCGGCCTTTCGCGCCGCGGAGCGGGGCAGGGCGTCAAGCCGTCGCCCCGGTGAAGGCGCGAGCCTGGGGGCGGCGCGCCCATAAAGCGGCTGGACGATGCGGTTATAGCCCTTGCGCAGAGTGTCGGCGATGTCGCGCTCGGGGCGTTTCGCGCTGACATTGCTGCGCGGATACTCGCTGATGTCGCTGTCCACGCCGGCGAAGGCCTTCAGCGCCTCCAGGCTGCCCGGCTCGCCGGTGCGCAGCACGAGAAGCTGATCGCTCGCGCCCTCGCGCTCGAAGAAGGTCTGGACCTCCTCGTTGTGGCGCTTGAACACGTCGATGTGCTCTTCGCGGAAGCCGTGGGGATAGTAGCGACCGAAGATATAGCGCTGGGAGTGCGTGACCGGATGGGCGTAGGCGCTGTGGCGCTTCAGGCTTTCAAACCACTCCTCCGGGTCGCGAAGGGTCAGGATGACGCGCGCGCGCTCGCCATAGGCCTCCAGGAAGGGGGCGTACATGTACGGGTGCGGCCAATCGCAGAAAAAGTCCGCGGCCTCGTAATTCGCCATCACCGTGGCAATGTCGCCGGTGCGGAAGGCCTTCCAGATCTTGAACCGGCGATGCTGGGTGGCGAAGCCGAACGCGGCCATGGCGTCATGAAGGCTCGTCAGCCCGGTCTTCATGAAGCCCGCGCACAGAAATTTCGGGCCGGAGCCTTCGGTGTCCTGATCGGCCATCCGCCCCCCTAGCTGAAGCGCGCCTCGTCCGGCGCGGCGTTCCAGAACAACGGCGAGACGCCCCGAGCATCAATGCGCGCCGCGCACACGCGACCGGTCTTGACCTTGGCGGCTTCAGGTCCGCCCGCGCCTTTGGCGATCAGGTCATGGAAATAGCGCAAGACGCCGTTCGAGGTCACGATCAGGATGGCGTGGTCACCGTCGCGCTCGCGGGTGACCGCGTCGAACACGGCGCGCGCGTTGCGTTTCAGGGTTTCAGGCGAGGGGCGCCAGCCTGCGCCCGCCGGCGGGACGGAGCGCTCGCGCCAGTCCTCGATCGCGCCTTCGCCCCACTGCTCGGCGATCTCGGCGTCGGACTTGCCGCCCCACACGCCGTAATCGATCTCGCGCAGGCGCTCGTCGATCTCCACCTCCCCGGTGAAGCCGCATACCTCCGCGGCGAGCCCTGCGCCCACGCGCGTGCGCCTCAACGGCCCGGCGAGCACGCGGTCCAGCCCGACGCCGGCGTTGCGGATCGCCGCGCCGATCTCGCGCGACTGCTCCAGCCCGCGCTCGGTGAGCGCCAGGTCCTCGTTCGCGCCGATCCAGACCGGCGTGTCGCCGGGGCCGAACGTGTTGCCGTGGCGGGCGAGGATCAACAGCATCGGCTCACACGATCTCGCCTTCGCGCGCGATGATCGCCGCGGCGCGCTCGGCGTCCTCGGGGCTGTCCACCGACCAGGGCGTGCGGCCGCGATAATCGGTCAGCACGACGCGGATCGGCACGCCGTTCTCCAGCGCGCGCAGCTGCTCCAGGCTCTCCGCGCGCTCCAGCGGGCTCGGCTTGAGCGCCACGAGGCGCTCCAGCACCGAGGCGCGATAGGCGTAGAGCCCGATATGCTTGTAGACCGGCGTGCCCGCCTCGCGGTGGCGCTGGAACGGGATCACGGCCTTGGAGAAGTAGAGCGCGTTCATGTCCCGCCCGAACACCACCGTGGTGCCGCCGACCTCGCCCCTGGCCTTGGCCTCGCGCATGTTCGCCTCGCCCTGCTCATCAAGCGCCACGGCAGGCGTCGCCATGGGCGGCGCGGGTTCGGCGGCCATGGCCGAGGCGGCCGCATCGATCACCCAGGGCGGGGTGAGCGGCGCGTCGCCCTGCAGGTTGACGATCACGTCGTCCGGCGCGGCGAAGGCCTTCACCGCCTCGAAGACCCGCTCGGTGCCGTTGCGGCAGGCTTCAGGCGTTATCACGGCTTCCCCGCCGAAGCCCTCGACCGTGTCGGCGATCCGGTCATCGTCGGTCGCGACGATCACGCGCTCCACGCTCGGCGCCGCGGCGGCGAGCCGGCGCACCCGCTCCACCATGGGCACCCCCGCGATTTCATGCAGCGGCTTGCCCGGAAAGCGCGAGGAGCCATAACGGGCGGGAATGACGGCGATGACGGTCATGACCGGTGTCTTGCACGCGCCGCGCCGGGACGCCAAGTCCTGAACGGCGCTCAAGGCTTTGCCCGCGCCGCTCAACGTTCGGAATTTATCCGCGCGCAGCAAACCATTTTTTGCCGCAGGAAATTTCACGTTCGGTTGAGTTTGACACAGGCACTTTCTTTTTGGGTGAATGGCGCATGTGGCGATTCGCCATATTCGTTGAATGTGACTCGATAAATTGCTTGTCAACGGTTAAGCTCTAACTTAACCCCAGCGGCCTGAGCGATGACAAAATCACGGACGCGAAACATCTCAGAGCCGTGGGCTTCTGGCGACGAAGCTGAGGTGTATTGGAATGGGAGCTACGAGGACGATTTCCAATCAAAAAAGGTGGACCAAAATAGCGCGAGCAAAATCGTCGCGACGTTGACGCGGATTTACGCTTGCATCGGTCCAGCCGACATGCCCGGAGGGCGGGAGCGACTGAATAGAAATGAAGGCCGACACCTTGTTGATGGAAAACAATTGATGGTCTGGGCGTTTAAACACGGCCAACTTCGTGTGTACGGCGTAGAGGGTAGCGTGAACGGAAAGCGGGCATTCTTCGCATCAGAGGTGGAGCCTCGAAAAAAGCAGGACGGGGCCAACCAATCTCAGCTGAAGCGAGCTGCGGAACGCGCCAGCGAACTGGCGAAGCTAATCAATGGGGCGAAGCTCTAGGAGTGCGGATCGATATGACTGAATATGACCTTCTCGTCGCAGAAGAGGAACTCATCGCTGACGCACAGGTGTATCTTCATGAGCTGCTGAAAGCGCGTAACCTCAGCAAGGCGGAACTCGCCGAGTTGCTTGGGGTTTCGAAGGCCGCTATTTCCCAGCTGTTCAGTCCGGATGCACCCAATCTCTCGCTGCGTAAGCTCGCGCGTGTGGCCGCGGCTCTCGGTACGAGGGTTTCTGTCGGCGACCGGCAGCTCATTGATACGAACGCCTCGCTTAAACGCAAGAGTAGTGGGCGGCATGAGAGTTGGATGGTCGAAGAACACCGGCCGGCGTTCGCCATGCCCGTTCCCAGCAACGCGAATGATAACGCCGGGCAGGATTGGGCTCGTCGTGAAGCCGCCAGAAGCTATCAAGAAATTGCAATGAAACGACCCGCGCAAGTTAAGCGCAGACTCACGGCTGCTTAAAATGGCGAAGAAAGACGAACCGAAGCCAGATTTCGATAAGGATGAATATAATGCTGTCGTGCAGGGTGCTCACTTAATCGATGTTGCGTTGATATCCAGCGATTTCGCTATTAAGCCTGACTTTTTTGCGGATGAAGGCAACCGGAAGCTAAGCACCGCATATGAGCGGCTAAATTGTGAATTTCAAAACAGTATTCTTATCCTTCTTGTAAGGTTCAATGCGACAGCAAAGCAGGGTAACAAAAAGTTACTAAAGTGCAGGGCAGATTATAATGTCGTGTTTGAAGTCCTAGGGGGCGATGTGAACCCGGAGGCAGCAAAGGCATTTGGTAGTCATATGGCCCAATTCACAGCTTATCCTTACTTTCGCCAGCATGTCGCCGCTTTAAGTTGGGAGTCTGGAGCAGACTTGCCCGTTCTGCCGATCATTCGGAAGATGCCAACAAAGCGTATAGCAAATAAAGAGGGTTGATGCCCAAATCTTAAGCGGGCGGGCGCGGGCAAAGTATTCATGGCATCAATGCTGCCCAATTGATATCGTGTCGTCCGCTCTGCTTAGCCGGATTATATTTGTTCATTATTTTCAAATTGTCTCTTCGAAGTCACCTTTGACGCAAGCTTTAGTGCGCCACGAACTTGTTGGCGCGCGTATTGGCCTGTTCGGTGGTCCCATTCGCTACTAGGCCCTTTGCCCGCGCCGCGCGCTTGGGCTAGAACGCGCGCTCTCGTGCGCGCTTGCGGGCCGGTTTCGCCTGCTCACGCGCGCGCTCTCAAGATCCGCGATCGTTCGGAGGTCTCGCCATGGCCGGCCACTCGAAATGGGCCAACATCCA
>CAZKBB010000041.1:0-24897 GCA_964550935.1 uncultured Caulobacterales bacterium | reverse complement strand
AGTTGTAATAGCCGGTGTGGTCGCCGTAGGGGCCTTCGGGACCGTCCTCGTCGAGCAGGACATAGCCCTCGATCACGATCTCGGCCTCTGCGGGCACTTTCAGCGGCACGGTCCTGCAGTCGACGAGCTCGGCCTTCTTGCCCCTTAGGAGGCCTGCGAACTGATACTCCGAGAGCGTGTCGGGCACAGGCGTGACGGCGGCCAGGATCGTGCCCGGATCCGCGCCGAGCACCGCCGCGGCGGGCAGGGGCTCGGGGCGCTCATTCTTCCAGCGTTGATAGTGCTGGGCGCCGCCGCGATGCTTCAGCCAGCGCATGAGGGTGCGCGTCTTTGACAGCTTCTGCATACGGTAGATGCCGAGATTGAAGTCGTCCTCGCGCTTGTCCGATGGACCCTTCGTGACGATGAGCGGCCAGGTGATGAGCGGCGCGGGCTCGCCCGGCCAGCAGCCCTGGATCGGCAGGCGGTCGAGATCGATGTCGGAGCCCTGCAGGACGACTTCCTGGCACGGCGCCTTGCGCACCCCGGTCGGGCGCATGCTCATGACCGTGCGCGCCAGCGGCAGCATGTCGATCGCGTCCTTGAATCCGCGCGGCGGCTCGGGCTGGCGCAGGAAGGCGAGAAGCTCGCCCACCTCGCGCAGCTCCGGCGCACTGGAGCGGGCCTGACCGCCCAGCGTGACCGCCTTGGCCACACGCTCCACCGTGCCGAACAGGTTCACGAGGGCGGGCATCTCGCTGGCGCGTCCGTCGGCGTGGACCGGGTTTTCGAACAGCACCGCCGGGCCTTTCTCAGGCAACAGGCGGCGTTGGATCTCGGTCATCTCCAGATGCGTTGAGACGGGACGCGAGACCCGCTTCAGATCGTTGTCGGCTTCGAGAATCTCGAGGAATTCACGCAGGGATTTGTAGGCCATCAGCACCGGGTCTTTCGTGCGGCGCGCAGTGCGCCATATTCGGGTCACAGCTGAAGCTTATCTGGCGCGTTCATGTCGGTCGTCTATCAAATCACAGGCTTTCTGCTGATCCTTCTCGGTCTGCCCCTGTTCTGGACGCCCATACCGGTCGGTTTGATCATGATCGCGTCGGGCATCGCGCTGATCATCTCAAACTCGGATTGGGCCAGGGAGCGTGTGCGCCGGATTCGCCGCTTCAACCCGGGCTTCGACCGCTGGGTGTGCAAGGCCGAACGCGTCGTGCCGCACCCGTTCGACCGGGTGCTGAAGTCCACCGAGGCCCGGCCCGACGCATGCGCCGAGGATGATCGCAGCGATCGCTGAGATATGATGTTGAACGCGATCAGTTGCTGCGTTCAAAATTAACGACGCCGACTCTAGACGGTCGGGTCGTAGCTCATCTGAAAGGCGAAGCTGATGTTCCTCGTGCGGGCCATCTACTATTCCACCGCCGCCTTGCCGGTGACGCCGAAGGGTTTCGATCAGGGGATCGAAGCCATCCTGGACGCCTCGCAGCGCAATAATCCGCGCGAGGGCCTCACCGGCGTTCTCGCCTATGATGACAGGCACTTCATCCAAGTGCTCGAAGGCTCGCGCGAGGCGGTCAGCCGCAGACTGCTCGCCATCTTCGCCGACCTGCGCCATAGCGACGTGACGCTGGTGGAGTTCGCCGAGCTGTCCCGCCGGCGCTTCGGCGACTGGACGATGGCGTTCGTCGACCGGGACGATTCGCTGCGCATCCGCTCCGGTCCGAATTGGCTCAGCTATGCGCCGAGCGAGACGATCCTGGCGTTTCTGGAGCGCGCGGTATCCACTCCCGACGCGGTGCGCACGGCGGAGTAGGATATCATCCAGCCCGCCACTGCGGGTCGAGCACGTCCTGAAGCGCCGGATCGCGCTCCATCTTCACCTGCACGTAGGGGCAGATCGGAACCACCGTCAGCCCGCGCTCGCGCGCGTCGGCCACGGCGCGCTCGGTCAGCCGGCCGGCGACGCCCGCCCCGCGTTCGCTTGGCGGAGTGAAGGTGTGATCGATCAGCATCCGGTGGTTCTGCAGCCGGTAGGTCAGCTCGCTTTCGCCGTTCGCGCCGTGATTGATCGCGTAGCGGCCGCCATCGGCGGTGCGCGTTTCAACGATCTCGCCGCTCACGACAGATCGCTCCCATGGGCTTTGAGCGCCTCAAGCGGCACGATGTTCAGCGTCGCGGCGTGGGTCGCGGCCAGGCGCACTTTCGGCGCAGCGCCGGCCTCATAGGCCTCCAGCCAGCGCGCAGCGCACAGGCACCAGCCATCGCCGGGCTTCAAGCCTGGAAAGCCGAACTCGGGGCGCGGCGTGGACAGGTCGTTGCCCCGGCTTTTGGTGAACGCGAGAAAGTCCTCGGTCATCTCCGCGCACACGGTGTGAACGCCGCGATCATCGGGCCCGGTCTCGCAGCATCCGGTGCGGTAGAACCCGGTCACCGGATCGTGGCTGCAATCGGCCAGAGTTTCGCCGAGTACGTTCTTGGGGCGGTTTCCGCCGTCGCCCGATCCGGCATGGTCGAAGGGCATGGGCGTTTCTCCTTCGGAAGGTGTCCAGCAGAGGTGGGCGACGCGCCCGCGCGCGGCAAGCCCGTCAGCCGAAGCGCGAGAAGTCCGGCGCGCGGCGCTCCATGAAGGCGGTCGCGGCCTCGCGGAACTCGTCGGAGCGCAGTTGCTCTGCGAAGATCGCGCCTTCATACACGATGCGCGCTTCCAGGTCCTCGGCCGGGCGATTGATCAGCTTCTTGGCTTCACGCACGGCGCCGGGCGCCTTGGAGGCGAGCAGCGCGGCGCGCTTCATGACGTGCGCCTCCAGCTCGCTCGCGGGCAGGACCGCGTTGACGAGGTTCTTCGCTTCAGCGCGCTCGGCGTCCCACGTCTCGCCGAGGAGCAGAAGCTCACTTGCGACCACGCGACCGACCACGCCGGGCATGATCTGGCTGGAGCCGAACTCCGGCGCCAGGGCCAGATTCACGAACGGGGCGGAGAAGACCGACCGGTCCGACGCATAGGCGAGATCGCAGTGCAGAAGCAACGTCGTGCCGATGCCGACCGCCAGCCCGTCCACCGCCGCGATCACGGGCGTCTCGCACGCCATCAGCGCGCGCATGAAGCGCTCCACCGGGGGCATGTCGCCGCCGCCGATATGGGGCGGGGCCTCCATGAAGTCGGTCAGGTCGTTGCCCGCGCAGAAACATCCCTGGCTTCCCGCGATCACCACGACACGAATCGCAGCGTCTTCGTTCGTGCCCTCCAGCGCTTCGGCCATGGCCGAATACATCGCGCGGGTGATCGCGTTCTTCTTGGCGGGCCGGTTGAACCGGATCGTGCGCACGCCCTCGGCGTCGCTGACTTGGATCTCGTCGGTCATGGGGTCTGAAATCGTCCTGGCTTGGCGAAGGGAAGGGGCGTCAGTCCTGAATCGGACAGACAAGAACATGGGCGTCGAACACCGCCCCGCCCACAAGGCGACCGTCATGGACCGCGCCGACGCTGGAGGCGCTGATCGCCTCGCCGTCGGAGTAGAAGATCGTCTCGTGCTCGCCGCTGTCGGGATCGACGCGGACCACCTGTGACGGCGCGGGCGTCTCAGGGTCGCTCTGGTGGTCGAGGAAGGCGAAGATGTCCGGGTGCCCGCCGATCACGAGATCGCCGGTCGGCGCGATCTCGATATTGTCGAGGCCGAGCGGAACGCTTATGCGGCGCGTGCGCGTCAGCGCGCCGGTCTCGCGCTCGCGCTCGAACACGTGCACCGAGCGCCCGATCAGGGCGGAGGCGTAGAGCGTCTCGCCGCCCGGGTCGGTCGCGATCCCGTTGGCGTAGGCGAGCCCGCCCGCCGCGATCCGCCCCTCGGTCCCGTCGAAATACGCGATCGAGCCGAGCGGCAGCCCGAGGAAGGCCTCGGTGAAGCCCATCCAGGTGTCCCCGAAGCGCACGTCGTTTGTGGCGTAGAACTGCTCCGGGCCGACGGCGACGAGGTCGTTGGGCGAGCGCAGCGCCGGATCGGTGACGGTGCGCAGGTGCGCCAGCGCGCCGTCCTCGGCGACATTATAGATCAGCACCTGATGGCCGCTTGCGGGATGGCTGATGACGAACAGCCGGGTCAGCGGGTCTCCCTCGGGCGTTTCGCCGCGCCAGAGGCTGATCCCGTGCGGGCGGAAATCGGCCGGTGCGTCGATCGAGACCCGGCGCACCGCGCCCGGGTCATCGAGCGGGAAGGCGTAGAGTCCGTTGTCCGGCGCGGCCTCACCGGACCGGCGCTCGGTCGCGGAGACGAAGACGAGCCCGGTGTCAGGGTCGATCGTGACATCCTCGGTTCCCGGCGCGATCTCGACGCGCTCGCAGCCCGACAGCCCGGTTTCCTCGATGTCCTGAAACGCGCCGGACGCGGGTGGGATTGTGACGGCGGCTCGTCCGGCGAGCGCCAGCAAGACCACGGCGATGACGATGAAAACGGCGCGCACCATGGCTCACCCCCCTCCACAGGGCCGCGATCCTAGGCGTGCGCCGCCGGTCTGTCATCGCCGCGCGCGGCTACTCGCCGAGCAGCGCCTGCGTATCGACGAGCTCGACCGCGCTGAGCGAGCCCAGCATGGCGTCGAGATAGGGTTTGTGCGAGGCGCCCACGATCACGAGCATGCGCCCGCCGGGCTCGCCGGCCGCGGCCTCGGCGATGCGCGCGGCCATGTGCAGATTGCGCGCCTCCCAGATCGCGACGCGGGCGCGCGCGGCGTCCGGGTCGCTCGGGGCGGCCAGGAAGGCGCCCCACTCCGCATCAGCGCGGGCGGGTTGTTCGGAGGCGTCGTTGAAGGCGCGATAGACCTCCATCACGCCCTCGCGAGAGGTCAGGCGCCGGGGCATCTCGCGCATCGGGGCGAGCACGTCGGACTGCATGACCTGGCCAAGCACCGGATCGGGCTCGTCTCCGGCGATCAGCGGCTGCAACCGCGGGATCAGCGCCATGAAGGCGTCGGACTGGGTCCAGTCGTCCATCGCGTAGACGCGATCGAGCCCGAGCCGGGCGGCGAGCACCGCGCCGATCGCGTAGCTCTCGTCGTCCTGCGAGGCCACCCGGTCGAGCTCGGCGGCGAGATCGTCCGAGACCGGCCCGCCGGCCATGCGCGCGGTTCCGGGTATCTGGAGCCAGAGGGCGGCGGCGCTCGGCGCCTCGCCGGCGCGCGCCATCAGGGCGGCTGCGGTCCGGCGGTCTTCAGGCCCGAGCGGTTCCTCGATCAGGGCTTCGGCTTCGGCCAGCGCCTCGCTCGGCGTCAGCTCCACCGTCTCGCCTGCGGCCTCCATCAGCGCGATCACGTCGGATCCGAACTGCTCCGCCGCCTCTTCGTGGCGCGCCGCCTCGGCCATCAGGAAGCGGAGGTGTTCGCCGCTGACGGTCTCCACCGCGATATGGGTCGGCTCGAACGTCTCCAGCCGGTCCAGCAGAGGCTCGAGCATGGCCCGCTCGAACGCGTCCGGGGCGCCGCGCAGGTGCGGCGTGCCGAGCACGGCCACCTGAAGCGGCGCGGCCACCGCGCGCGCGTCGAGATCGGAGGGCGAGAAGGCGTAGCCGCCCTCAGGCGCCTGGGCGAGGCCGGCGGCCGTGATCGAAACCGCGGCGCTCGCCGCAGCCAGGAAAGCGGGAAATCGCATGGGAACTCCCCACGTTGCTGCACCGACGCCTAGGCAAGCACGCCGGCGGATGGATAGCGAGTTACCGTCCCGACAGGTTTGCAAAGGACCCTAGCGCGGCTTGTCGCCGGGTTGGGCGAGGCGCGTCAGCGCGTCGTAGACGGTCTCCGCATCCTCCTCGCCGAGGCGATCGGACAGGGCGGCGTTGAACTCGCGCAACACCTTGTCGGCGGCCTCGCCCGCCTGGCGGCCCGCCTCGGTCAGCGCCACGACCGCGCCGCGCTTGTCCTCAGGGTCGGTGCGCCTTGTGACGAGCCCGGCCGAGACCATGCGCGCCACGAGCCCGGTCACCGCCGGCGCGCCGAGCGCCAGCACTTCGCCGATCGCGCCCATGCGGCGCTCGCCCCTTCGCAGCAGAAGAAACAGAACCGCCGCCTGGCTCGCCGTCACGCGCGCCTCGGCGCGCAGGCGCGCATCCGCTTGGCGATGCAGGCGGCGTGCGGCGATCTCGATCAGAAGAAACAGCCGCCGGTCAGTGGCGCGCACCTTGGCCATGGAGTGAAACTCAGGCGATTCGGTTTGCGTGCGAAGTAAAGGGTTTTCTCGCCGGTTTTCGCGCAGGATAATCGACCCATGCCGACAATTATGCGCTCCGGGCCTTACCGGTTATATTTCTACAGTCATGAGCCGAACGAGCCGGCGCATGTCCACGTGGACCGGGACGCCGCCTCGGCCAAGGTCTGGCTTGAGCCGGTGGCGCTGGCGCGAAACGTCGGATTTCGGCCGCCCGAGCTGCGCACGGTCATAGACCTGGTCGAAGCGAACCAGGCGGAGTTGGTGGAGAGGTGGCATGAGTTCTTTGGCCGAAGCCGCTGACGCGCGCGTCGCGGACGTCCGGTTCGCGGGCGATGCATTGATCGTCGACCTCGCCGACGGACGAACGATCTGCGCGCCGCTCGCCTGGTTCCCAAGGCTTCTGAGGGCCGATGACTCGCAGCGCGCGAACTGGTCGATTTCGGGCGGAGGCTATGGGGTCCATTGGCCCGAAATCGATGAAGACATCTCCACCGAAGGGCTGTTGAGAGGCGCAGGAAGCCCGGAGCGTTTGCCGCTCACCCCTTGAACCGCCAGACACGCGCCAGGCGCACGTCGCGGTCTTCCAGATCGCGCGAGACCGGGGTGTCATAGCGCGCGAGCGGCTCCAGACGCTCTTTCGGCAGGAAGGTCCGGCCCGGATCGCCGATCAGCACCATCGCGCCGCGCTCGTGCAGGCTTGAGAGCCAGTCCGCGCTCCGCGCCCCACCCGGGCCTTCATAAAAGACGTCGCCGGCGAGCACGACGTCCCAGCCGCGATCCTCGCCCACCAGGTCGATCTCCTCGGCCTCCAGCCGCACCTGGTTCAGCCCCGCGTTGGCGCGCGCGGCGGCGACGGCGAACGGATCGATCTCGCTCGCCTCCACACGCGCCGCGCCGGCCTTGGCCGCGCCGACGCCCGCGATCGCGCAGCCGCAGGCGAAGTCCAGAACGCGAAGGCCCGCGACCGTCACCGGCGCGTCCATCACGTAGCGCGCCAGCGCCTGTCCCCCGGCCCAGGCGAAGGCCCAGAAGGGCGGGGGCAGACCAATCCGGCCGAGCGCCTCCTCTGTCTTCTCCCAGATCGGCAGGGTCTCGTCGGCGAGATGAAAGCGCAGCTCCGGCGTCAGCGGCGCCGCGCTCACGCGCGTGTTCGCCGCGATGAACGCCTCCGGGTCGAGCGTGGTCATCCGGTCCGAGTGGCCGGCCTCGCCGAAGGCGTCAAGCGGTTCAGCGCGGCGCGCCGGCGGCGCCGGCCTCCTTGACCTCGGTGATCGCGCCGGTGTCGACGTCGTAGATGAAGCCGTAGATCGGGATTTCGCCGGGCACGAGCGGATGCTCGCGGATGCGGCGCACGTCCTCGACGACCGAGGCGCTCAAGTCCTTGAACGTGAGCCAATTCACGTACCGCCCCTGCACCGAGCCGTCTTCGCCGCCGGGATCGCTCCAGCCGTTTTCGCCGGGCGTCGCGGTCTTCAGGCTCGATTCCAGAAGCTCGCCCATCGTTTCCTGATCGAACAGCATCATGCCGCAACCGGTGTGGTGGACCACGAAGAACTCCTTCGTGCCCAGGAGCTTGTGCGAGATCACGAGAGAGCGAATCGCATCATCGCTCGCGCGACCGCCCGCGTTGCGGATGATGTGCACGTCGCCGAGCCCGAAGCCGAGCGCCGAGGCCGGCATGATCCGCGCGTCCATGCAGGTGAGCACGGCGGCCTGCTTGGCCGGAGGCAGCGGCTTGCCTCCCTCCTCGAACAGCTCCGCGTAGGCGGCGTTGGCTTTGAGCACGTCTTCATAGTTGCCGGCCATGAGAGGCCTCCGATATCCGCTTGAGATGGAAAAAGGCGAGGGTCACGCCGCGTCGGGGTGGGGCGCGAAGTCCAGCGCGAGGCCGTTATTGCACCAGCGCTGGCCGGTCGGGTCCGGGCCGTCTTCGAACACATGGCCCTGGTGCCCGCCGCAGCGCGCGCAGTGATACTCGATGCGCGGGGTCCAGAGCTTGCGGTCGATCTTGGTGTCCATGGCGCCCTCGATGGGCGCCCAGAAGCTCGGCCAGCCGGTGCCGGATTCGTACTTCGTCTCCGACCGAAACAGGGGCAGGGCGCAGCCTGCGCAGACATAGATCCCGCGGCGCTCCTCGGCGTTGAGCGGGCTTGAGCCCGGGCGCTCGGTGCCCTCCTGGCGCAGGATGCGGAACGCGTCATCTGTGAGCCGCGCGCGCCAGTCGTCCTCTGTCAGGCTTGCAAAGTCGATCGTCTCAGCGCCCCAGGGCGTAATGCCGGGCGCCTCGAACTCCGGCGGCGCCACGGCGCTTCGCGGCGCGCCCGGCGCAAGCGTGTCGCCGCTCGAGCCAAGCTGGCTGGCGGCGGCGTCCTCGCTTCGCCCGCACGCGGCGAGTGCGGCGCCGGACAGCCCGGTCACAAGGAAGAGGCGGCGGGAGAGCGCGGTCATGTCGGTCGCCTTTCAGCTGAGCTTGGAGACCAGACTTAGGCGCTTAACGGTCGCGCGCCCACCCATGCTCCGTTCACGGGGCTGTCAGCGGAACTCGGCGTCAGCCGAGCGCGGCGGCGCCGGCGAGCGCGGCGGCGAGCAGCAGCCCCGCCTCGCGGTTCGATTTAAAGCGCTTCAGGCAGTCCGCGCCGTTCTCTGGATCGAAGCGTCCCGCCTGCCAGGCGAGGTGGGCGGCGTAGAGCGCGAAGACGCCGGCGAAGACGAGCGCCGCGCCGGCCCAGACCGCAGCCGCGAGCGCAAGGCTCGCCGAGCCGGCGTAGGCGGCCGAGACGCCGAGGCGCACGCGAGGGCCGAGCGCGCGGGCGGAGGATTTCACCCCGACGAGCGCATCATCCTCAATGTCCTGGCAGGCGTAGATCGTGTCATAGCCGACGGTCCACGCGATCGCCCCGGCGTACAGGAGAAGGGCCGGGACGCTGATGGATCCGTCGGCTGCGGCCGCGGCGACCAGAATGCCCCAGTTGAAGGTCAGCCCCAGCCAGGCCTGCGGCCACCAGGTGATGCGCTTCATGAAGGGATAGGCCGCCACCAGCGCCAGCGCGGCCAGCGCGGTGAGGATCGCGGGCCGGGGCAGCTGGACGAGCACCACAAGGCCGATGAGGCATTGCGCGATCAGGAAGATCCACGCCGCGCGCATGGTGAGCGTGCCGGCGGCGAGCGGCCGGTCGGCGGTGCGCGCCACCTTCGCATCGAGATCGCGATCGACGATGTCGTTATAGGTGCAGCCCGCCCCGCGCATCGCGACCGCGCCGATCGCGAACAGCACCGCAAGCCAGGCGTCGCTCCAGACGAACCCCTCTCCGACGCGGGCGAGCGCCAGCCCTTGCCAGCAGGGAATGGCCAGAAGCCAGAAGCCCACCGGGCGGTCATAGCGCGCCAGGCGCAGATAGGGGCGCAGCCCGCGCGGGGCGCGGTCGACCCAGCTTGAAGGAAGGGAGTCCGCGACGCGGCGGTCCTCGGAGCGTTGGTCTTGGCGAGCCTCGTCCATGGCCCTGACTGGTAGCCGTTCGCGCCGCGCGCGCCAATCGGGCGATGCGTCGATCCTTAGTCGCGCCGGCCTAGTCGCGCCGGATCGCGATCGTCTTGGCGTTGGTGAAGGCGATCGCGCCCTCGCGGCCGAGCTCGCGCCCGAAGCCGGACTTCTTCACCCCGCCGAAAGGCAGGCGCGGATCGGACGCGACCATCTGATTCACATAGGTCGAGCCGGCCTCCAGCCGATCGCACGCCGCCGCGATCTCAACCTCGTCGCCCGACCAGAAGGAGGAGCCGAGCCCGTAGCGGTGGTCGTTGGCGAGCGCGATCGCCGCGTCGAGGTTATCCACGCGATACAGCATGGCGATCGGCGCGAAGACCTCCTGCGCGTGGACCGGCGCGCGCTCGGGGATCGCCTCCAAGACGCCAGGGCTCAGATACGCATGTTCGCCCCGCTCGGGCTGAAGCCGCGCGAGCGCGCCGGCGGCCAGGCTGTCATCGGCCTGCTTCATTGCCTCGTCGGCCGCGCCGGGGTCGACGAGCGGGCCGAGATCGGTGTCGTCCTCGAACGGATCGCCGATGCGAAGGCGCCCCATCTGCTCGGTGAAGGCTTGAGCGAAGGCGTCGTACACGTCGGCGTGGACGATGAAGCGCTTGGCCGCGATGCAGGACTGGCCGTTGTTCTGAACCCGCGCGGTGACGGCGGTCGAGACCGCTTCGTCAAGCTCGGCGCTCGCCATGACGATGTAGGCGTCGGATCCGCCCAGCTCCATGACGCAGGGCTTCAGCGCCGCGCCGGCCTCGCGCGCGACCGCCGCGCCGGCCTTTTCAGAGCCGGTCAGCGTCACCCCGGCCACGCGATCGTCCGCGATCACGTCGGCGGCCGCGTCGGACCCGATCAACAGGGTCTGGAAGGCGTGATCGGTGAACCCGGCCTTGACCAGCACCTCCTCGATCGCGAGCGCGCATCGCGGCACGTTGGAGGCGTGCTTCAACAGCCCCGGATTACCCGCCATGAGGGTCGGCGCGGCGAAGCGGAAGACCTGCCAGAACGGATAGTTCCACGGCATGATCGCGAAGATCGGCCCGAGCGGCAGACGCCGCAGCCGCGCCTCGCCCTTCTCCCGAGCCTCGATGATCTCGTCTTCAAGATAGCGCGCGGCGTTGTCGGCGTAGTGCCGGCAGACCCAGGCGCACTTGTCGATCTCGGCCTTCGCCTGACCGATGGGCTTGCCCATCTCCTCGGTCATCATCGCCGCATAGCGGTCCCGGTCATGCTCCAGCAGGTCGGCGGCCTTGCGCAGGCGTTCCGCCCGGCCGTCGAGCCCCCAGGCGGCGAGCGCGTTCATCGCCCGGCGCGAGCATGACAGGGCGCTGTCCACGGCGGCGCGGTCGTGCGGCTCGAACGTCGCGATGGTTTGGCTCGTCGCCGGGTTCACGGATCGAAAGGTCATGGGCGCGCTCCTGAAGGGTCAGGCCGTAATAACGCAGTCTCCACCTCGCAGTTTCGCACTTCGCCCGGGCCGGGCTACACACGATTTCATGACCGCCGCGCCCCGCCTCTTCCTCGCCGCCGATCTCGCCGCCGGCACGCGCATCGCGCTGGATCGCGCCCAGGCGCACTATCTGCTCTCCGTGATGCGCCGCGGCGAGGGCGATGCGGTGCGCGTCTTCAACGGGCGCGACGGGGAATGGCGCGCGGCGCTGCATCCATCCGGGCGCCGGGACGCCTCGATCGAGCTGATCGAACAGATCCGCACCCAGAGCTTCGGCCCGGATCTGGAGCTTCTGTTCGCGCCGGTGAAGAAGGCGCGCACCGACTTCATCGTGGAGAAGGCTGTGGAACTGGGCGCGGCGCGCATCCGCCCGGTCATGACCGAGCGCACCGCGAGCGAGCGCGTCCGGCCCGACCGGCTGAACGCGCTCGCCCGCGAGGCCGCCGAGCAGACCGAACGTCTCGACGCGCCGGTGGTGGAGGCGGCGGTCCGTCTCGCCGACGCGTTGGACGCGTGGGACCCGCAGAGGCGCCTGATCTACTGCGACGAAGCCGGCGACGAGGACGACGCGCCCTGGGGCGGGGCTTCAGGCCGCGCCCAGCCGATCCTTCAGGCCCTGTCGCGCTTCGCGCCTCACCCCGCCCCGGCCCTCCCCTCAAGGGGAGGGGGAGCGGTTTCGGCGTCGCATCCAAGAACGCAAGGCGACGACCCGACGCCGGACGGATTTCAGCTGTCTGAAGACGGCCGCTTCATGGAACGCCGCCCGTCCCAGCGCTCTTCCTCGCCCTCGGGGGAGGGCCGGGATGGGGGGCTTGCGGCGGGGCCCTGGGCGATCCTGATCGGGCCGGAGGGCGGGTTCTCGGCCGATGAGCGCGCGCGCCTGCGGGGTCTGGACTTCGTCGTGCCGGTCACGCTGGGCCCGCGCATCTTAAGGGCCGACACCGCGGCCGCGGCGGCGCTGTCGGTGTGGCAGGCCGCGCTGGGCGATTGGGACCGCTGAGACCTCACGCGCGCGTGAGCGATGCATGACCCTGCTTGCGGGAGGGTCTCGCGCGCCATAAGTGTGCGAACGCTTTCAGCGCGCGGGGAGGCGCCTTCATGAGCGGCACGTACAACGCCGGCGGCGAGGGCGCCTGCATAGAGACCAAGGCCCAGCTGATCGAGCACCTGTCCGCCGGCTGCAAGCCGCGCGAGGCGTTCCGCATCGGCACAGAGCACGAGAAGTTCGGCTTCACGCTCGACGGCCACCGACCTCTGCCCTACGAGAACGGCGAGGGGCCGAGCGTTCGCAAGATGCTCGAAGGGCTCACCCGGTTCGGGTGGACGCCCATCGAGGAGGAGGGAAAGCCGGTCGCTCTCAAGCGCGACGGCGGCTCGATCACGCTGGAGCCCGGCGGTCAGTTCGAGCTGTCGGGCGCGCCGGTGGAGACACTGCACGAGACCTGCCGCGAGGTGAACGCGCACCTGCGCGAGGTGAAGACCGTCGCCGACGAGATCGGCGCGGGGTTCCTGGGGCTCGGCTTCTCGCCGAAATGGGCGCTCGAAGAGACCCCGATGATGCCCAAGGCGCGCTACAAGATCATGCGCGACTACATGCCCAGGGTCGGCTCGCTCGGCCATCAGATGATGTTCCGCTCGTGCACCGTGCAGACCAATCTCGACTTCGAGAGTGAAGCCGACATGGCCACGAAGCTGCGCGTCTCGCTCGCGCTGCAGCCGGTGGCCACCGCGCTGTTCGCCAACTCCCCCTTCGCCGACGGCGGTCTGAACGGGTTTCTGAGCTATCGCGCCCATGTCTGGACCGACGTGGATGCTGAGCGCACCGGCATGCTCGCCTTCGCCTTCGACGAGGGCTTCGGCTTTGAAGCCTATGTGGACTGGGCGCTCGACGCGGGGATGTATTTCGTCAAGCGCGACGGGCGCTTCATCGACGCCTCGGGCCAATCCTTCCGCGATTTCCTGAAGGGCGAGCTGCCCGCCCTGCCGGGCGAACTTCCCACCATGAGCGACTGGGAGGATCACCTCTCCACGCTTTTCCCGGAGGTGCGCCTGAAGACCTTCATCGAGCAGCGCGGCGCGGACGGCGGGCCGTGGAACCGGCTGTGCGCGCTGCCGGCCTTCTGGGTCGGGCTGCTCTACGACGAGAGCGCGCTCGACGCGGCCTGGGACCTCGTCAAGGACGTCACCGCCGAGGAGCGCCAGGCGCTGCGCCTTGGCGCGGCCAAGACCGCGTTGAAGACCCCGTTCCGATCGGGAACCTTGCAGGACCTCGCCAGGGAGGCCCTCGCCATATCGCGCTCAGGGCTGAAGGCGCGCCAGCGCCTGAACGGTCACGGCGAGCACGAAGCGGTGTTCCTCGACGATCTCGACGCCATCGCCGCCGCGGGCGAAAGCCCGGCCGAAGGGCTCATCCGGCGCTGGCGCGAGGAATGGAACGAGAGCGTGGAGCCGCTGTTCGAGGCCTGCGCGTACTAGGGCGCGTCATCTCAGCGAGGTCCCGGATCAGCGCTGACGCGCCGTCCGGGAATTCACGTTTGACCCAAAGCTGAACTCCCGGCCGAGCCGAAGGCGAGAGCCGGGACCTCTGTGCGAAATGGCGCTTGATCGCGAGGAGGTCCCGGCTCGGCGCTGACGCGCCGTCCGGGAATTCATGGCGCCCGGGCGCTGCCCCTTCGCCTTGTGACCCTACCGCTTGCATGGTCAAGTGCGCGCCCTGAGACTAGGCATCATCAGGGGGAGGCGCGCTGTGAGCGACGCGACGGGCGCGGCGGGCGACACGCCGGCGGGACTTCGGGACACCAGCTTTTTCGGCCATCCCAAGGGTCTGGCCATCCTGTTCCTGACCGAGATGTGGGAGCGCTTCTCCTATTACGGGATGCGCGGCCTACTGGTGATCTATCTCACCCAGCACTTCCTCTTTTCCGACCAGCAGTCGACCCTGATCTACGGGGCCTACACGGCGCTCGTCTACGTGATGACGATCATCGGGGGCACGCTCGCGGACCGCTATCTCGGCCAGCGCAAGGCGGTCACCTACGGCGCGATCCTTCTGGTGCTCGGCCACGGGTTGATGGCGTTCGAGGGCTCAGGTTCGCGCGAGGTGTTCGACTATGAGGGCGCTCAGTACGAGATCACGCTGGACGGGCGCGGCGGGGATGCGCCCCAGATCGTGATCGGCGAGGAGGGCTGGTCGGTCGTGCGCTTTGAAGACTCCGGCCAGAGGCTCGTCGTCGAGGAGCCCGGCGCGGTCGGCCTGCCCGCCGCGCTGGACTGGAGCGGGATCGAGACGCGCGTGGAGCAGCAACAGCTCTACGTGAACATCCTCTACCTGGCGCTCGCCCTCATCATCGCGGGCGTCGGCTATCTCAAGGCCAACATCTCCACCATCGTCGGCGAGCTCTACGAGCTGGGCGACCCGCGCCGGGATTCAGGCTTCACCCTGTTCTACATGGGCATCAATCTGGGCTCGTTCCTGTCCTCGGTGACCGTGGGCTGGATCGGGATCGCCTATGGCTGGAAATACGGCTTCGGGCTCGCCGGGATCGGCATGCTTGTGGGCCTTGTGACCTTTCAGTTCTTCCAGCGCTGGCTGGAGGGCAAGGCCGGCCCGCCCGACGCAGAGAAGCTGAAGCAGCGCGTGTTCGGGCCTGTGACGGTGGAGGCCGCCTGTTATCTCGTAGGCCTCGCCATCATCGCGGTGGCGTTCACCGCGGTGACGCTGCCGGAGTATTTCGGCGGCGTGGTCGGCCCGCTGGGCCTTGTGATGCTGCTCTTCATGGCCGGCTATGCGCTGTTCAGGACCCACGGCGAGGAGCGCGGGCAGATGTTCGCCGCGCTCTACTTCATCCTGGCGCAGATCCCGTTCTGGGCGCTGTTTGAGCAGGCCGGCTCCTCGCTCAACCTGTTCACCGACCGGCTGGTCGACCGCACCCTGTTCGGCTGGACCGTGCCTGCCCCGGTGTTCCAGAGCCTGAACGCGGGCTTCATCATCATCTTCGCGCCGATCCTCGCCTGGCTGTGGGTGGCGCTGGCCAAGCGCAAGTGGAACCCGTCCACCCCGGTGAAGTTCGCGCTCGGCGTCTTCATGGCCGGGCTCGGCTTCTACGTACTCGTCGGCGGGATCACGCTGTCCGGCGCCGGGCTCGTGGCGGTCTACTTCATCTTCCTGATCTACCTGATCCACACGCTCGGCGAGCTGATGCTCTCACCGGTGGGCTTGTCGGCCGTGACCAAGCTCGCACCGGCGCGTGTCGTGGGCATGACGATGGGCGCCTGGTTCCTGTTCTCGGGCCTGTCGAACTATCTCGCCGGCGTCATCGCCTCGACGACGGGCGCTGAGACCATCGGCGGCCAGCTCACCGACCCCGAAGCGGCCAAAGCCACCTATGCGGCGGTCTATTCCCAGGTGGGCCTGATCGCGATGGCGATTGCGCTCGGCATGCTTGTCCTCAGCCCCCTCATCAAGAAGCTGATGGGCTCGGCGGCGAAGGACATGGAGCCCCATCCCACCGAGACCGAGGCGGGCGGGCCGTCCATGGACCGCAGCTCCGGCGCGCCCTGACCGGACCACCGGGCCGGGATCAGCTCTCGCGCGGCACCCGGCGCGCGCGCCCGGACGGGCAGTCCGCGACCTCGTTCGCCGGGCTCAGCTCGAACAGCCCTGCGCGCCGGTCGATGATGATGCGCGCATGGCGCAGCAGGTCGGGCCCCGGGATCATCGCCGGCTCGCTCTCCCATCCCATCGCGCGGAACACGTCAAGATCGGCCTCCAGCGCGGGCATGGCCGTCACACACAGCCCGCCCACGCGCAGGCGCTCCAGCGTCACCGCCTGCCTCTCCTCGCGCGTGCGCCCGTCCACGCCCCCGATCACCAGATTGAAGCGGACCCCGCCGCGGCGCTTGGCGCTGAGGGCGGAGTTCACGATCGTGCGCGTCGCGCCGGTGTCGATCAGGACGTTGATCGGGCCCTTGACCGAGCGGCTGCGCGCCTCGCCCCACAGAAGGTTGCTCTGCGGATCGAGCCGCCCGTCGACGTGTTCGGGCGGGCCAGCGTCCAGCGTCATCGTCAAGGCGTCGAGATCAAGCGCCAGGCGCGCCTCGCCGAACACGTCCGCGCCGAGCAGGCCCTCGGCGTAAAGCGTTTCGTCGGGCTCGACCGGCGCCACGACCGCGTTCACGCGCTCCACCTGGACGCCCGGCGGAAACGCGACGTCGTGCGGTGTGAAGCGTGTTCGGCTTCGAACCGGCCGGTCAGCGCCTGCACATCGTCGAGCTCGTCGCGGGTGGAGACGAAGCCGTAATACGCCGCAAGCTGCATGGCGATCGCGGTGTGGCTCGCGCCGGTGTCGACCGCGAAGCGCCAGGGCCCATCGCCGTCGATCATCACGTTGGTGACCACATGGCCGCTCTCGGCGCGCTCAAGCGCGGCGGCGCGCGGCTCGGCTGCGGCGGGGGCGGCGATGAGGCCGGTTAGACCCAGGGCGACAGCCGAGGTGAAGGCGAAGGCGCGGGCGGCGCGCCGGAGCGGGGCGGGCGCGATTGGATGGGCCATGGCCGAAGCGTTCGGGCGCGCGCATCACAGGTCAAGGCCGATGCGCTGAAGCGCACCGGCCTCGCGCCGAGCGGCCCGCGCGGTCAGAAGCGTCCCTGCACGCCGAGAAACACCGAGGCGTCGAAGTCGCGTTCGCGGGCCTCGAGCAGGATCGGCGCGCCGTCCGCGCGGGTCAGGGCCCAGAGATAGCGCTCGCGCTCCTCTTCTCCGAGTTGAAGCCGCGCGTCGGCGCGCAGGGTCAGGCCGTTGGCCAGGCGGCGCTCTACGAAGACGTCGGCGTCGCCTTGCGGGTAGGCGGTGCGGTCAAACTGACCCACCCGGAAGAAATCCTGGTCGCTGCGCGCGGTGTAGGAGACGCCCCACGCAAGCGCGCGCGCCTGCAAATCCTGGCGAAAGTCGATCGTGACGCGCCAGTCCTCCTCGCCCCGGAACCGGCGCGTCTCGCCGGTGACCGGGTCGTCGACCCGGGTCTCCTTCAGCACAGCGGAGAGGTTCAACAGCCCGCCCGTGACGCCAAACCGGCGGAGCGGCGCGGTCAGGTCGGCCTCAAGCACGTAGCGATCGCCGTCGCCGAGATTGCCCGGGGCGTCCAGCAGTCCGCCCGCGGTCGGGATCAGGTCTTGAACGTCTTCTACAAGGTCGTAGCGCGCGGCCAGCGTCAGTGCGCCGTCCTGGGAGAACCGGCGTCGCCACTGAGCCTCCAGCGACCAGGTGCGCTCCGGCTCCAGATCGGGATTGCCGATGTCGGTCAGGTCGTCGCTGATGTCGACGGCGGAGATGAAGTCGGGAAAGGAGAGCTGTGCGACCTCGCGGTCGAGCACGAAGCGGATGCGGTCGCGGTCATTCGGCGCCCAGGTCGCGCTCGCGGCCGGTTTGAAATAGGTGAACTCGCGCTCTTGCTCGGCGTCGCCGGTCTGGGTGATGCGGCTGAACTCCCCGCCGATGCGCGCCTCGAAGGTCCAGGCGTCCACCGGGCGCCAGACGCGCAGCGCGGCGAGATCAACCCGGTGCTCCTCGACGCGCGCATCGCTGACCGGCAGCGGGATCGGCGTTTCGCCGCCGGAGGCCACGTCGAACAACTCCAGCGATCCGTCGAGCACATTATAGGCTCCTTCCGCGATCAGGGTCAGCGAGCGTCGCTCGTCCGGGGCGCGGCGTAGCTCGGCGCGCAAGATCGTTTCGCCGGCGGTGTCCTCGTCATCGACCCGCACCGCGCCGAGGAACGCGCCCGAGGGCGAGACCTGCTCGAAGAACTGGTCGCTCTGGCCGGGCTCGATGCGCTGGAGCGCGGTGAACTGGCCCGACCAGAGGCGGCTGAAAACATGGTCGTAGTCCACGCTGATCTCAGCGCCCGCGCCTTCGGATTCGATACGGCCCGGTTCGGAGCGCAAGACGCCGCCGTCCGGCGCGGCGACGATGTTGAAGCGGCTCTGGCGCCACCACCAGCGCCAAGCGCGCGCATCCACGCGCAGGGCGTGGCCGGCTTCGAAGGTGCGCTGATAGGCCAGCGCGCCCGCGATATCGATGAAATTGTCCTGGGCGCGCTCGTCCTCCGTACGCACTGGCGAGAGCGTCGCGTCGCGCACGTCGCGCACGATGTCGCGCCCGGCTGCGGAGTTCTCCGCATCAAAGCTCAATGTAAGGGTGGAGTCGCGCGCCGTGCGCGTGCCGGAGATTTCCCCGTCTGGCGTGGCGCGGCCGCTCTCGTAGAGCTGGATGCGGCTGCGCCAGGCCCCGGTCCAGCCCGCGCCGCGCCGCGTGACGATGTTCACCAGCTGATCCTGGCCCGCCATGTCGACGCCCGGCACGGCCTCGCGGATCAGCTCCACGCGCTCGACATTGGCCGCCGGCAGGCGCTGGAGGAGACGCTCGACACCCGCCTTAGAACTCGGGCGGCGCCCGTCGATCAGAACGTTGCCGAGATCGCTTGCGAGACCGCGCTTTTCGCCGCCGCCCTCGAGCGAGAACCCAGGCACGCGGTTGACCAGGTCAAGCGCGGTCTGGGGGTTGAAGGGCTCGAAGAAGCCCGCCTCGAAGGTCGAAACGGCCGCGGCGCGGCTGTCGCCATCCCGTCCCTCGGCCGCTGGGGCCGTCAGTGCTGTTGCAAGGCATAGAGCCCCTGCAAGACACACAAGACGCCGATGGGGCATGTTCGCCTCCCTCAACAAAAGTTGTAGGAGGCTACCTTAAAGAGCGAATTTCGACTACTGCGAAGCGCGCATTATCGACGCAGTTTCGCCGAGCGGCTTAGAAAACCCCGGACACCTCAAGGTAGACGAAGCCGTCGAAGTCGCGCAGGCGGCGTTCGACGCGCACCGGCTGGCCGATGGCGCGGGTGTCAGCCCAGATATAGCGCAAACGCTCCTGCTCGCCGAAATTGAACTCCGCGCCGGTGCGCACGGTCAGGCGACCAGGCCGAGCTTCGGCGAAGACGTCCAGGTCCCCGCGCGGATCGGTCGTGCGGTTGAACTGGTCGACGCGGAAGGAGTCCTCACGGCCCTGAACATAATAATCGAAGCCCCACGCCAGCCCGCGCGCCGGCAGATCCTGGCGGAAGTCGAGCCGGAAGCGCCAGTCCTCGTCGAAGCGGAAGCGGCGGTCCTCGCCCGTCACCGGATCGTCCACATGGGTCTCGCGCACCATGGCGTTCACGGTGAGCAGTCCGCCGGTGACGCCGATCCGGTCGAGCGGAGCGGTGGCGTCCGCCTCCAGACGCCAGCGCCAGCCGTCGCCCAGATTGCCGGGGGCGTCCTGAAGCCCGTTCGGGCCGACCGGCACGAAGCCTTCCACGCCCTCGACCCACTCCTGGCTGGCCAGAAGCATAAAGGAGGCGTCCTCCGACATGCGCCGCTCCCATTCGCCCTGCAGGCGCCAGGTGCGCTCCGGCTCCAGATCGGGATTACCGATATCGGTGTTGTCGTCGTTGAGATCGACCGAGGAGATGAAGTCGTCGAAGTCGAGCTGGCCGACATCGCGCTCAGCGGTGAAGCGGATCTGATCGTCTCCGGTCAGCGCCCAGGTCGCGATCGCGCGCGGCTTGAGATAGGTGAAGGTGCGCTCCTGCTCGCCGTCGCCGGTTTGCGCGATGCGGCTGAACTCAGCGCCGAGGCCGGCTTCGATCGTCCAGCGCGGCGCCGCGCGCCAGAGCCGCGTGGCGGTGGCGTCCACCCGGTGCTCCTCCACGCGTGTGTCGCTGATCGGCAGTTCGAGCTGGGTCTCTCCTGAGCCGTTGTCGGTGAAGATGTCGATCGAGCCGTCGAGGAAATTGTAGGCGCCCTCCAGGGTGAAGGTCAGGGAGCGGTCGGACTCGCTCGCGGCGCGCAGTTCGCCGCGCAGCACCGTCTCGCCGCTGGTCTCTTCGTCGGCCACGCGCGTGGCCGTGTCGAGGTCGCCGGACGGGGCGATGAGGGCGAAAAGGTTCTCCGTCTCGCGCGTCTCCACCGTTTGCAGCGCGGTCAGCTTCACCCCAAAGGCCGCGTTCAGATCGCGGCTGTAATCGGACGTGAGTTCGCCGAACCAGACATCGGTAAGGTAGTCGCCGTCCTGAATCTGATCGGGCGCGCCGGAGGCGTCGAACACGGTTGCGATCTGACCGGTCGTGGAGCGCCAGCGCGAGGCGCGCGCGTCGACGCGCAGCGCGCCGCCATCGTCGAAGTTGCGCGCGTAGGACAGCGCCGGCTCCACCTCGCGGAAATTTTCCTGGAAGCGCTCGGTCTCCGTGCTCACAAGCGCCCCGGCGCCGTCAGTCGTGCGATAGGCGTTGTCGTTGCCGCCGCCCCAGCTGCTGAGCTCGATGCTGAAGCTTAGGGTGGTGTTCATATCCGCGCGACTAACCGAGGCGTCGCCGTCGGCGATGAGCCGCCCGCTCTCGAACAGGCGCGATCGTCCCCGCCAGGCCCCGCTCCAGCCCCCGCCGGGGCGCACGATCACGTTCACGACCTGGTCCTGACCGGCCATGTCCACGCCCGCGATGGCGGCGCGGATCAGTTCGATGCGCTCGACCGAGGCGGCGGGCAGGCGGCTGAGGATCGCCTCCAGCCCATTCTTCGAGCTCGGCCTTGCGCCGTCGATGAGGACGTTGCCGAGCCCGCCTGCGAGCCCGCGCTGTCCTCCGCCGCTCTCGATCGAGAAGCCGGGCACGCGCCGGACCATGTCGAGGGCGGTCTGAGCGTTGAAAGTTTCAAAATACGCCGGGCCGTAGGCCCGCACCGCACCGTTGGCGCGTTCGCTCACCGGCTGCGGGCTCGGGCGGTCCTGCGCCGCGGCGAGCGCGGGACAAGCGGCGAGCACGGCGAGGCAGGCGCAGGCGAAGGCGTGGCGGCGCGGCATGAGGTTCTCCGAACTGCTCAATCGAAACGGATACCTAGCCCGCCAATTCGGAGCGGCGGATGAAACCCTCTCCATGGCGATCACGGGTTCGTGAAGGTCATTAACCCAAGGGTAACCCGTCGGTCACCGCCGCGTCACGCAGCGCTCATGGCGCGGCCGGTCTCACCCCGCCCCGCCGACGGTCAGGCCCTTGATCTTCACGCTCGGCTGACCGACGCCGACGGGGACGCCCTGGCCGGCCTTTCCGCAAGTGCCCACGCCCGGGTCCATGGCGAAGTCGTTCCCGACCATGGAAATGCGCGTCAGAGCCGTGGGCCCGTCGCCGATCAGGGTCGCGCCCTTGATGGGCTCTTCGATCTTGCCGCCGCGGACCCGATAGGCCTCGGTGCAGCGAAACACGAACTTGCCGGACGTGATGTCGACCTGGCCGCCGCCGAAATTCTTCGCGTAGACTCCGTCGTCCAGGCTTTGAAGCATCTCGCCCGGATCATGCTCGCCCGCAGCCATGATCGTGTTGGTCATGCGCGGCATGGGCGGGCAGGCGTAGCTTTCACGCCGGCCGTTGCCGGTGGCGTCCACGCCCATCAGGCGCGCGTTCATGCGGTCCTGCATATAGCCGACCAGCTTGCCCGCCTCGATCAGTGTGGTGCGCTTGGTCGGCGTGCCCTCGTCGTCGAAGGTCAGCGAGCCGCGCCGCTCCGGGATCGTGCCGTCATCGACGACGGTGACCTCCCTGGCGGCGACCTGTTCGCCCACGCGCCCTGAGAACGCGCTCTGACCTTTGCGATTGAAGTCGCCCTCCAGCCCATGGCCGACCGCCTCGTGCAGGAGGATCGCCGGCCAGCCCGGGCCGAGCAGGACTTCCCACTCTCCAGCAGGGGCGTCGACGGCTTCAAGATTCACCTTCGCCACGCGCAGCGCTTCGTCGGCCATGGGTTTCCAGGCCTCCGGATCGAGCCATTGCTGGAAGGCCGAGCGTCCGCCCGCGCCCATGGAGCCGGTCTCGCGCCGGCCGCCGCGCTCGCAGGTCACGGCGATATTGATGCGCGCCAGCGGTCGCACGTCGGTGCGCACCTCGCCGTCGGGACGCACGATGGCGATGATGCGCCGCGAGGCGGACAGCGAGGCGGAGACCTGCACGACCTCTGGATCCCTGGCGCGCAGATAGGCGTCGATTTCGGCCAGTAGGGCGGTCTTGGTCTCGAAGCCGGGCTGCTCGACCACGTCGATGTCGTCGTAGAGCTTGACGTTGGTGCCCGGCGGCGGCGGCGCCATGACCGCGTCGCGGCCCTTGCGCGCCGAGGCGGCGCTTTCCGCCGCGCGCTTCAGGCTTTCGATCGTGGGGTCGTTGGAGTGGGAAAAGCCCGTGCTCTCGCCATAGACGCCGCGAAGCCCGAACCCGCGCTCTGAATCGAAATTCGCCGTTTTCAGCCGCCCGTCGTCGAAGGCGAGCGATTCCGACGTCGAGGTCTCGAGGAACAGCTCGCCGTCGTCAGCGCCGACAAGCGCGTCCGCCATCACGCGGGCGGCGTCGTCGGGTCCGAATTCGAAAGCGGCGAAGGGATCGGCGGACATGGCGGCTCCGTCTGGTCGCAAGGGTGTCTCGCCTCCAGACATAGACCGCGCACCGCCTCGGCGCGAGGGCGCCGGGCGCCCGACGCGTTTGAAGCCTCAGGCGCCGTCGCCGCCATGGCGGCGGAACCGGCGCGGCTGGGCGGCGAAGTTCGCATTGTCAGGCGTCAGCGCGGCCGCCTCCAGGTACGCGTCGTACGCGCCGTCGTAATCGCCCTGGCGCTCCAGCGCGACGGCCAGGTTGAACCAGGCCTCGCCCTTGTGGGCACGGTCCATCGCGATCGCGGCGCGTGCGGCGGCCTCGGCCGCCGGAGCGTCCCCAGCGCGGATCAGGGCCGCGGCCAGATTGACCTGGATCGCGGCGTCGTTCGGCGCCAGCGCCGCCGCGTCGGCAAGATCGCGGCGCGCGCTTTGAACATCGCCGACCCGAAGGCTGAGCTCGGCCCGGTTGGCCAGCGCGCCGGCGCGCACCGTGTCGCTGAGCGCGCCGGACTGAAGGGCGAACTCGCAACCAGCCAGCGCCGAGGCGGGCGCGCCGGGGCCGCGCGCGCCTGATTCGCAGCTGGAAAGCGCGTCGCCGAGCGGATCGGCCGGCGCGGCGTCGGCTTCAACCCGCGCTGCGTCGTCGCGCAGACGCTCGATAATGTCGCCGATGCCGTCCGCGCGCTGTTGAGCGCCGGCCTCCGATGTCAGCAGGGCCGCAACCGCGCTGGCGGTCACGAAGGCGGCGGCGAGGCCGGCCGCTCCGCCCATGGCCGCGCGCGCCAGAGCCCTGGTGCGGCGTGTCTTTTCGTTCACGTCGGTCATCACTCCCCCCTTGAGCGCTGCGTCCTGCGGGCCTGAACCGGCCGGACCGGAGCCGTCGGCGCGGTCCCGCCTGCGCACCCGGTCACCACCACGTTGGAGCAGCGTATGAAAAAACCCGTGTGATTGCGACAAAAAGGCGCTTTATCCGCCCTGACAGCCGCACCGACGACGCCTATATTCCGCCGCGCTCGACGGGGTCGCCCTTCGATAACGCTTTGCATTTCCGGGGATGACATGCGCTTGAAGCCACTCGCCGCACTCGCCGCCTTGTTCGCCCTGATGACCGGCGCCGCCTCGGCCACGGTCATCGGTGAGCCGATCGACGGCCAGCTGGGGCTGCAACAGTCCGCCACGCCGGTCATGGAGATGGTCAACAGCTTCCACGATCAGCTGTTGTGGATCATCACCGCGATTACGTTGTTCGTGCTCGCGCTGCTGGTCTGGGTTGCGGTCCGCTACAACGAAAAGGCCAACCCGGAACCTCAGAAGTTCAGCCACAACACGATGGTGGAAATCGTATGGACGGCTGTTCCGGTCTTGATCCTTGTCGTGATCGCGGTGCCGTCCTTCCGCCTTCTCTATTTCCAGGACACGATCCCGGAGGCGGAGTTCACCATCAAGACGACCGGCAATCAGTGGAACTGGACGTACGAGTATGTCGACCATGGCGGCTTCCAGTGGGTCGCCAACATGGTCGAGGACGAAGACCTCGGCGCGACGCCCTGGCCCCAGCGACGCAACCTGTCGACCGACCTGCCCATGGTGGTCCCCTCCGACGCGGTCGTGCGCATGGAAGTGACGGCCTCGGACGTGATCCACAACTGGGCCATGCCCGCCTTCGGCATCAAGATGGACGCCATCCCCGGCCGGTTGAACGAAACCTGGTTCGAGGTCGCTGAAGCCGACGAGGGGATCTATTTCGGCCAGTGCTCGGAGCTGTGCGGTCTGCTGCACGCCTTCATGCCGATCGAGGTGCACGTGGTTCCCCGGAACGTGTTCGACGCCTGGGTCGAAGCCGCCAATGAAGACCCTTACGAAGCGCCGCGCGTGCTCGAGGCCTATTATTCAGATTCCGGCGACGCCCAAGTGGCGTCGATCCAGTAAGGAGACATCGTGATGTCTGACGCAGCCGCCGCGCAGCACGACGACCACACGCCCAGCATCTGGGACTGGAAGCGGTGGGTCTATTCGACCAACCACAAGGATATCGGCACCATGTACCTGGTGTTCGCGATCTTCGCGGGCGTCGTGGGCGGGGCCATGTCCGGCCTGATCCGCTGGGAGCTCGCCGAGCCGGGCCTACAGGTCTTTAACAACGGCTTCTGGGGCAACGAGCACAATTACAACGTCATCACGACGATGCACGGCCTGATCATGATCTTCTTCATGGTCATGCCGGCGATGATCGGCGGGTTCGGCAACTGGTTCGTGCCGATCATGATCGGGGCGCCGGACATGGCGTTCCCGCGCATGAACAACATCTC
>CAZKBB010000040.1:0-25036 GCA_964550935.1 uncultured Caulobacterales bacterium | reverse complement strand
CCGACGGAGGGGGAGTGTCGTTCCAGCGCAACGCTTCAGGCCTCGAACAGCGCGTCCGGCGCCTGGCGGTTCGACATCGCGCGCGCTTGGGGTAACCTCTCGTTAGGATTTCACCGGCCGGCGAATGAGGGGTGCGGCGCGCGGATGACGTCTGAAGTGATGATCATGAACCGTCAGGCGGTGGCGCTCGCCGCCGACAGCGCGGTGACCTATGGCGGCGGGCCGGAGCCGGTGGTGACGCTGGAGGCGGAGAAAATCCTGCCTCTGACCGACACGATCGCGGTGATGGTGTATTCGCGCGGCGACGTGCTCGGCCGGTCCTGGTCCCATATCGCCCACGCCTTCCAGAAGGCCCATGGCAGGGATGAGTTCGAGACCATCACCGACTGCGCGCAGGCCTTCTTCGCCTTCATCGACAATAATCGCCGCCTGTTCCCCGAGGCCGAGGAGCGCGAGGAGTTCGAGGCGCTGATGCGCGCGGCCTATCTGACCGTGCTCGATTACGCGCGAGCGCTGAGGACCTACCCGGGCAGCCCCTATAACGACGACGCGGCGGCGGTCGAGGCGGCCCTCGACATCTATCGCGGCCACCTGACAACCGATGAAGGCGGGGCCGAGCGCGCGCCGCTGCCCGTGTTCGACGGGCTCACGCGCGAGCGCTTCCACGAGCTATACGGCGCAATGCTGGAGGCGGTGCTGGCCGAGGCGCTGGGCGATGCGGCGCGCCAGGACGGCCCGCTGCGCGACAAGCTGTACGACCTCGCCTACCTCCTGGTCACGCGTCCAGCCTTTCTGGAGCCGTTCGCCGGGCTGGTCTTCGCCGGCTTTGGATCAAACGACGTGTTCCCGGTCTACAGCCACTGGTACGCCTCGATCATGGTCGACGGGGTGATCAAGCGCGCGCCCGACGAGACCGTGGCGGTGGGCGTGGAGGACGGGCCGAACGCCTTCGTGCGCACCTTCGCCCAGGCCGACATGACCCACGCCTTCCTGCGCGGGGTCCACCCGGCTTTGTTCGACCTTATGGTGGCGATGAATTTCGTCTCCAACGAGGCCGCCGCGCAGGCCGCGCTGGAGGCCGCCGGCGTCACACCCGACCAGACCGAGGCGGCCATGCGAAAGGTGGAGAGCGAGACCCTGCCCGCGCTGGCGCGCCAGTTCATCCAGACCGCCTCGAACTACAGCCAGGAGGAGTTCATCGACCCCTTCATCCAGGTGGTCGCGGCGAGCGGGAAAAAGCAGATGAGCGAGACCGCCAAGGCGCTGGTCGAGCTCAATATCCTCAAGACCGATCTGCACATGAAGAACACCGGCGTCGGCGGCGATGTCGACGTGTTGATGATCACGCGCACCGGCGCGATCGAGTGGTACGCGAAGAAGAGCTGAGGCAAGCAAGGCGGGCCGCGCGCCGGCCCGGCGAGGACGAGCATGACCGACCGTCGACCCAGACTGGACATCGAACGCGCCCGCGCCGCGCTGGGGCGCACCCACGGCGCCGGCGCGGACGCGCTGCGCAGCCCGCGCCCGGCCGATCTGCGCCATCTGCGCGAGGACCGAGAGCGCAAGGCCGAGCTGGATCTGCGCGTGACGCGCTTTCGCGACGGCGTGCGCGGCGAGCTGGGCCTTGGCGACTACGCCGGCCCGTTCACCGCGGTGGACCTGCCCGGCGCCGGGCAGACCGGCCATGCGCTGTGCGATGCGGACATCTGCGCGCCGGAGCCGCCGCGCGCGCCGGGCGCGCGCGTCGCGCCGCCCCCGCCCGCCCCGGCGCCCAGCGCGGCGCAGCTGCGCGCGCTCGATGAACCCTTCGAGGGCGAGGCCGGAGACGGACCTTACGCCCTCGACGCCGGGGAGCCGGACGTCTCGGCCCCGCCGCCCCTGCCGCGCATGAGGAGGAAGCGCCGCAAATTCCTGGGGATTTTCTAGGCGCCCCTAAGCCGTCAGCAATTTTGCGCAGATGATCTCAAGGCCCGCCTGGTCGGCGGCGTCGAAGGCGTCGGCCTGCTCTGAATCCACGTCCAGCACCGCGTCCAGGCGCCCGTCCGCATCAAAGACCGGCACGACGATCTCTGAATTGGTGCGCGTGTCGCAGGCGATATGGCCGGGAAAGGCGTGCACGTCAGGCACAAGCACGCTGCGGCGCTCAGCCGCGGAAACCCCGCAGACCCCCTTGCCGAAGGGGATGCGCAGGCAGCCGAGCGTGCCCTGATAGGGCCCGACCACCAGTTCATCGCCCTTGGTCTTGTCGACGAGATAAAACCCCGTCCAGAAAAAGCGCGGCCGGAAGGCCTGCGCCAACAGGCACGCGGCGCTGGCGTACCGCGCGATGCGATCGGGCTCCCCGGCGACCACGGACAGGATTTCCGCGCGCACTCGGCCATAGGTTTCGCTGCGGGTCTCCCCGGTCTCGCCGGGCAGATGGGGGTCGGCGGCCATGGCGGGCTCCTTGAGCGTGTGCGACGCGTCCTACCTAATCGATCGCGCGCCCGGCGCCACCCCGCATGCGCGGCGCGTGGCCGCGCCGTCCTTGCGTCGCAGGCGCTCGCATGGTCTGACGGGGGCCCCTGAAGCGACAGGCGCACGCGCCTATTGGACAGCCCCATGCCGACACACGCCCAGCTCGCCGCGAAACTGCTTCGCGACGCATCCGGCTTCTTTCAGACCGTCGGGGAGCAGAACCCGTCCCTGAAGGACCAGATGGACCAGAACGCGCAGGTCTTCTCCCAGGTGGCCGGCCTCGTGGAGACCGACCCCAACGGCGAGATCGAAACCCCCGACATGCCCGAAGACCAGGGCCCCGGCGCGGCCTGACCGCGCCGCGCCCGGCCCCTTAAAGACGCCCGCGAGCCCGGCTTCGACCCGCTCGGAGCCGGGGTAGTCGTGTGCGCGTCTCCCGAAAAACCGCCCTCGGTTTAACCCCGACGACGCGCTCAGCCGAAGCGCGCACGAGCCGAGCGAAGAATGGCGCAGCCGCCCGGTTCGAACCCGACAGGGTTCGCAAGGGCGACCGCCCGCCCGCAGCGAAGCGGACGAAGTCCGCGAGAGCGAGGACCGACCGAGCGAACGCGAGCGAGGACCGGTGCCCGACCCGAGACATAGGTGACGGATTGTACCGGACACATAGGTAACACTTTCGGCTTTTGAGCTGGAGGTGTTGATGCCGTGGAAGGAGTGTTCGGTAATGGACGAACGCGTTCGTTTCGTCGGCCGTCTTCTGGACGGCAAGAGTACGAGTGCGGTGTGCCGGGAGTTCGCGATTTCGCGCAAGACCGCCGGACTACGGCGGCGAACCGCTTCAACCGATAGCCCGCGCCGTTATCCGTCATCACCCGCTCAGCTTTTACGCCATGGCGGGCGAGCCAGGCCAGGGCGCGTTCGAGGAAGGCGCTGGCGTCATACTGGTTCTCGCTCGGCCGCGAGGCGTCATCGACGCACACATGCAGATAGTCCCAGCCCTTGCCGGCGCCGCTGTGCGTGCCGAGACCGCGTCCGGTCACCGCATGGCCGGGCAGGGTAAACCGGCCCAGCTTCTTGATGTCCAGATGGATCAGCTCTCCTCTCCGGGCTTGGCGCGTTCATAGCGCACCACCGCAGGCTTAGGCTCCAGTGCGCTTAATCGGCCCAGCCCGATCCGGCGCAAGGCCAGCCCGACCGTTGAGCGCGCCAGACCCAGCGTGCGTGCGATCGCAACACCGGTCAGACGCTGACGGCGCAAGCGTTCGATCCGTTCGATCACCGGCGCAGGCAGGGCGTGAGGACAGGCATGCGGACGCGATGACCGGTCCTGAAGGCCCGCCTCGCCTTCGGCCCGAAAACGCAAGAGCCAGCGATAAGCGGTGCGCCGCGACACCCCTGAGGCCGCCGCAGCTCTCGCGACCGGCCAACCGTGGTCTTCGATCCGACTGATCATTATGGCCCGACCCCGCGGGGCAAGACGCGCATTCTTATGGATGTTCATCCGGCGCTCTCCGGGCTAGAGGATGGAGTGTGGTAACCTCAGCTTCTCAGTCCAGCTCCGGGTGAACAACCTTCATAGCTTCGACAGCTAGCCTCGTTAGCGGATCAGCGCTTTAGCGGGCGGGCGCGGAGCACCCGCGTCCGCCCGTTTCTTTGGAACCCGCGCCGGTGCTATGTTGGTTGCAAATGAAACCAATAGCGGGAGGAAGGCCTCATGCCCGTCAACGATCCCGTCGTCGCCGAGCAGACCCCGGCCGAAGACCACACGATCGACCAGTGCTGGGAGCGCTACACGCGCGAGGAGCACGGGGTCTGGTCCACGCTGTACGAGCGCCAGATGACGGTGCTCAAGGGCCGCGCCGCGGACGAGCATTTCGAGGGGCTGAAGCTTCTCAACCTCAACGACGGCGGCATTCCAGATTTCCGGCGCATGAACGAGAAGCTCGAGGCCCTGACCGGGTGGACGGTCGTACCGGTTCACGGGCTGATCCCGAACGATGTCTTCTTCAACCATCTGGCCAACCGGCGCTTCCCTTCAGGCCGGTTCATCCGCGATGCGGACAAGCTGGACTACCTGCCCGAGCCGGACATCTTCCACGACGTGTTCGGCCACGTGCCGCTTCTGACCCAGCCCGTGTTCGCCGACTACATGCAGGCCTACGGCGAAGGCGGGTACAAGGCGATCGGTCACGACATGATCGAGAACCTGACCCGGCTGTACTGGTACACGGTCGAGTTCGGCCTGATCTCCACTGGCGCCGGGCTGAGGATTTACGGCGCCGGGATCGTCTCCTCTCAATCGGAATCGATCTTCGCGCTGGAGGGGCGCTCGCCGAACCGGATTCATTTCGATCTCGAGCGGATCATGCGCACCGATTACCGGTATGATGACTTTCAACAGACCTATTTCGTCATCGACTCCTACGACGAATTGATTGAGGCGACCGCCAACGTCGACTTCGATCCGATTTACGGGCGGCTGAAGGGCAAGTCAGATTTCAGGGCGAGCGACGTTGTCGAGGGCGACAATATCTATCATCAAGGCACGCAGGAATACGCGCTCGCCGGCGGGCTGACCGGTCAGGCCGAACCTGGCTAATCCGCTACCAGGATGGGCTCGAACCCCTCGCGTCGGCGGATTATGTCGGCTTCCTGGACCGGCCGGCCGAGCCAGGCGATCGCAGCCTCAAGCGATGCGAAACGCTCCTGGCGATAACGGTAGGCGGAGGCCGGCTTAACGATCTCGCGCCAAAGTTTCAGCTCGCGTACGACCGAATTGCTCTCGGTGACCGCCGCGACTCGCAGCTCGCCTACGCCGCCCGCGCGCTCTGCGGCGTCGGACATGGCGTCTTCCAGATCGAGCAAATCGTCCGCGCTGATGGCGGACAAATCGATATCGTCGTCGAAGCACAGCACGGCGTCGTAGCGGAACTGGTCAGCAGTCAAGGAGCGCATCGCCTCGGCGAATCGCTCCGTGTCGTCGCGTGACAACCGGCCGCTATAGACAGCCAGCCTCAGCTTCAACTTTGGATGTACGAAATAGCGGATCGTCATCCGCAGCGCCTCCTCCCACCCCACTTGAGTCGAAGATTACCACATCCCAGAGTGTCACGCGCTATGATGCCGTTCGCTGAAAACGATAAAAGCTCGAACCAAGGCCCAGAAGGCCGGTCAGCGCATCGAGCGCGGCGCGGCTTTCATCAATCAGCGCAGGATCGGCGAGGTCGCGTACGGCGAGATCCTCACGGTAGTGCCGCTGGGCCCAAGTCTTCAGCGCCTCGAACAGCTTGTCATTCATCATCGCGTTCGGATTGACCGCCTCGCGCTCGGCCTCTGTCAGGACGACCCGGAGACGCAGACACGCCGGCCCGCCGCCATTGCGCATGGACTGGCGCACGTCGGCGTACTCGACCCGCCCGATCGGGCCGTCGCCCGCCACCATGCGCTCGCAATAGGCGCGCGTGGACGCCGTCTCCTCAGTCTCCTGAGGGGCGAGCAGCACGAGGCGATCCTCGCCCGGCCATAGCAGAAGCTGGGAATTAAAAAGATAGCTGGAGATTGCGTCCGAGAGGGGGACCTGCGCGTCAGGCACCTCGATGAAGACCGGATCGAACACGCCCTCAGCGGCCTTTTTTATGGCGTCGAGCGCGGCGTCTTTGTCTTCGAAGGCATGCTCGTGGAAAAACAGGACCGGGCCGCAGCCGACGCACACGACGTCATTGTGGAAGGCGCCGCCCTCGATGGCGCGCTTGGCCTGGCGGATATGAACCGTGCGCTCGCCGGAAAGGCCGTGAGCGCGCTCGATCGCCTCGCACGCCTCTCGGGTCTGGCGCGCCGGGAAGCGCCCGTCATAGGGCTCGAACCCGGCACGGCCGTGCACGAGGATCTCAACGCCCGGTTCGCCATGCTCGGCGCACAGGCGCACGTGGTTCGCCGCGCCTTCGTCGGCGAATACGCCCTGCGCCGGCAGCGGCGCATGCACCGCGAAGCGCGTATCGTCTGGAAAAAGCGCCCGCAGCGCGGCCTCGGTCTGCGGGCCTTCGATGGACCGGTGCAGCGTGGTGATCAGGTTGGCCGGCGTGAAGTGGACCCGCCCGTCGCGCGTATCCGCGCTGGGGCTCACCGTCGCAGCGTTCGCCGCCCACATGGGCGAGGCCGAGAGCATGTTGCGCGCCAGGTCCGGCGCATCGCGCCAGGCGCGCTCATAGACCTCAGCGTCCGTTCCAGCGAAGCCGGCCGCACGCAGACCCTCGATCCACGGGCGCTCCTGGGGCGGCATGACGCCTTGCACGAGCCCGGCCTTGTTCAGGCGGAGCATCTTCTCCAGCCCCTCGATCACAGCCGCGCGCGGACTGGAGGTCCGACCCTGGTTGCGCGCGCTGGCGAGATTGCCTTCGGCCAAGCCGCCATAATTGTGGGTTGGACCGACCAGCCCGTCGAAATTCGCCTCGACGGCCGTCATGGCTAAAGCCCCTTGATCGGCTGACGCACGAGCTCAGGCGCGGACTGGGTCGCTACGGGGTAGGCGCAATAGTCGGCCGCGTAGTAGGCGCTCGGGCGCAGATTGCCCGACCGGCCGGGGCCGCCGAAGGGCATGTCGGACGCCGCGCCGGTCGTGGGTCGGTTCCAGTTCACGATCCCTGCGCGCGAGCCCGCCCAGAACTTCGCCCACAGATCGGGATCGTCCGACACGAAGCCCGCCGACAGGCCATAGGCGGTGTCGTTGGCCAGCGCGAGCGCCTGGTCGAAATCGCGCGCGCGATAGAGCTGAAGAAGCGGGCCGAAGATCTCCTCGTCCGGCGGTTCAACGCCGGTGACGTCGATGACGCCCGGGCTGACATAAGCTTCGCCGGCGTCGTGGGGCGCGGCCTTCAGCAGCGCCTTGGCGCCGCGCGCGATGAGGTCATCCTGGGCCTCAAGCACCTCGCCGGCGGCGTTCGATGTGATGAGCGGGCCCATGAAGGGCTCCGGATCGGCGTCCCAGCGTCCGATCGGCAGGCGGGAGGCGATATCGACCAGCGCGTCGATCACGAGATCGCCCGCCTCGCCTTTCGGCACGATAAGCCGGCGCGCGCACGAGCAGCGCTGACCCGCCGTGATGTAGCCCGACAGTACGGCCAGACGCGCGGCCGCCTCGGCGTCGCTCGCGTCCCAGACCACCAGCGGGTTGTTGCCGCCCATCTCAAGGGCCAGCTGAACGCCGGTGCGGCCTGCGAACTTTTTGTGAATCATTGAGCCGGTCGGCCAGGAGCCCGTGAACAGCACACCGTCGAGCTCAGCGTCAGCCAGCGCGGCCGCGCCGATGTCGCGCGCGCCCTGGACCAGGTTCAGCACGCCCTCCGGGAGCCCGGCCTCGGCCCAGGCCGCGACCATCGCCGCGCCGACCGCCGGTGTCAGCTCGCTCGGCTTGAACACCGCGGTGTTGCCGGCGAGCAGCGCAGGAACGATGTGCCCGTTCGGCAGATGGCCGGGAAAGTTATAGGGGCCGAGCACGAACATCACGCCGATCGGTTTGTGAGACAGGCGCGCCGCCCCGAAATCGGTGTTGCGCGCACGCTCCCCGGTGCGGTCCTGGTAGGCCTCGATCGAGATCTTGATCTTGCCGACCATCGCGCCGACCTCGCCGGTCGCCTCCCACAGCGGCTTGCCGGTCTCGCGTGCGATCAGCTCGGCGATCGTCTCCTTGCGCGACTGAAGGATTTCAGCGTAGCGCTCGCAGACCGCCTTGCGGTCCTCGAACGGGGTAAGCGCCCAGCCCTGCAGCGCGCCGCGCGCCGCGGCGAAGGCCTCGCGCACGTCCTGGGGATCGGCCTCGGCGCCCTGGAACAGGGCTTCCCCGTCGGCCGGGGATGTCGAGACGAGGGCCTCGCCTCGGCCTTCGCGCCAGCGTCCGTTGATGAACAGTCCGGTTTCCACGGTCATGACTTGATCCAGTAGCGTGCGGTGTCGCCTGTTGAGATGTCGAGCGCGGCGAGCGCTTCGGCGCTTACCCCCACGCCCGCCCCGCCGGCGTCGATTTCAGTGAAGATCGCCCTGAAGTCGCCGAGGCGGTCATTGGTCACGATGGCGCGTATCTCGCCCGATCCCTCGAGCGCGCGCGCCGGCGCGGTGTCGCTTTCGCGCAGGGTGCGGATCTTGTCGGCGCGGCACGAAACCAACGGACCGGCGTCGAAGATGTCGACATAGCGGTGATATTCGAAACCCTCCCACTCCAGGAGCCGGCGCGCGTTGGCGCCATGGGGGTGGGTTTGCCCGACCACCGCGCGCGCGGGCTCGGGCAGCAAGTCCAGGTAAATGGGATGCACCGGCATGAGGTCGAGAATGAACTGGTTGTCGGTCGCCGCCGACAGCCGGTCGGCCTCTTCGAAGCTCATCTGGAAGAAGGGCCGCGTGACATGCTCGAAGAAGGGCGAGGAACCGTCCTCCTCCACGACGCCGCGCAGCTCCGACACCACGCGCTCGCCGAAGCGATCGCGCGCCGCTGCGATCAGGAGATAACGCGCCTGCGCGATTAGCCGGCCTGCGCCGGTGCCGCGCGCGGCGTCGCGCACGAATAGCGATCCGACCTCGGTGCAGCCGGCAAAGTCGTTGACCAGCAGCATCACCTCCATATCGAAGCGCCGGTCGGCTTCGTAGGAAGCCTGCGCGATGGTCATGATCTTGAAGTCGAAATACGGCTTCTTCAGCCCGATCCCGGCCTTCACCGCCGCGGTGCCGAGCACCTCCGCAGTCTCGGTCTCCTCGATCATGAGCTGATAGACCGCGTCCTGGCGGTCGGCGACGCGGCCGTCGAACGCGGACTCCGACGCGGTGAGTTTCGCCTCCAGCGCCTCATCGTCAACCGAAAGGCTCGTGAAGCCCGGGCCCGCGGCGCGGGCAAGCTCCACGAAGGCGTCATGGTCGGCGCGCCGCGCGGCGCGGACGAGCAACATGGCGATCCCCCTAGCTGGACGAGGCGAGCGCGCGCGCGGAGCGGGCGTCGAACTCGCCACGGGCGAATTTCATCAAGATGAGCGCAGACAGCGCGGCGCGCTCTGGAAAGCTTGAAAGCTTCGCGATCTCCTCATCGGAGTGGATGTCGGCGCCGCGCACGCCCAGCGTATCGACATTCGGGCAGCCCGAGGCCCAAAGATTATTGCCCTCGCACACCCCGCCGGTGTCGGCCCACGTGATGTCGAGGCCCAGCGCTGCGCCGGCGGCGCGGGTCCATTCGAACACCTGGCGGTTCGCGGCAGTCATGGGCTTGGGCGGACGCGTAAAACCGCCATGGAGATCGGCCGCGATGCCCTCGCGAGCGTCGGCCTGCGCGACAAGCTTGGCGATCTCAGCCTCGGCCCAATCCCGGTCGGCCTCGTCGCCAACGCGCACATTGAAGCGCGTCACGCCGACGGCCGGAACCACGTTCGGCGGTCCGCCGCCCTCAATGCGCGAGACGTTGAAGGTGACCTGTTCGCGTCGGCCGTTGAGCTGGTCGAGCTTCGCAGCGAAATCCGCCGCCGCGACGATGGCGTTGCGGCCAAGATGGTGCTCGCGGCCGGCATGGGCGGACTTGCCCTTGCAGCGAAGCGAGAAGTTGCCCGAGCCCTTGCGCGCGCCGGCTAGCGAGCCGTCGGCCAGCGCAGGCTCGTAAGTCATGCCGAGGTGCGCCTTCGCGCCAAGCTCGGCCAGCCGCGGGCCTGAGCCCAAAGACCCGATCTCCTCGTCGGGACTGATCAACACGTCATATCCGACCTGATCGCGCCAGGGCGAGCGCTCCAGCGCGAGCAGCCCGTAGAGCATGACGAGCAGCCCGCCCTTCATGTCCGCCACGCCGGGACCGTTGATGGTGTCTTCGTCCCACAGCGTCCAATCCTGGAAGTGGAAGTCCGGCGGGAACACCGTGTCGGAGTGACCCGTCAGGACGATTTTGATGTCCGCGTCCGGGCGAACCGTGACGCGCGTAGCCGGCGTGTACTCCACAGTGCGCACTTCGCCGGAGGCCTCCACGATCTCGCTTGGCTCCAGATCGACCGCGCTGACCTCGCCGCCGAGCGCGGCGAAAGCCTCGCCAAGCTCCGAGCGCATCCGCTCCAACCCGTCCGGGTTGCGGCTGCCGGAATTGATCCGCGACCACGTCTTCACCGTGTCGATCATGTGATCGCCGCGGCTTTCGACCCAGCCCAGGATCGCGCGTTCCTCTGTGGAGATCTCAACCGTCATGAAGGATCGCGCCGTCAGGCTTTCTCCAGCGCCTGCTCGAAGTCGTAGATC
Source organism: uncultured Caulobacterales bacterium (assembly GCA_964550935.1). Lineage (GTDB taxonomy): Bacteria > Pseudomonadota > Alphaproteobacteria > Caulobacterales > Maricaulaceae > JBCBSP01. Next base: position 14,329 of record CAZKBB010000040.1, on the reverse strand, counting down.
AGGTCGTCAGCGTTCTCCACGCCGATCGAAACCCGCACCATGCCCGAGCTGAAGCCGCAGCGCTCGCGCAGCTCCGGATCGACGCCGGAGTGCGTCGTGGAGCCGGGATGACAGATCAGGCTCTCCGTGCCGCCGAGGCTGACGGCCAGCTTGATGACCTTCAGCGCATTCAGCATTCGGAAGGCCGCCTCCTGCCCGCCGGCAACGTCGAAGGAGAAGGTCGAACCGTAATTCTCTCCAGCCTGGCGGTGGTGGATCTCGTAATCGCGCGAGCCCTTGTCCAGAAAGCCCAGATACCGGACCCGCTCGACCTTGGGATGGTTGCGCAGGAACTCCGCGACATGTCGCGCGCCGTCGAACGCCGCGCCCATACGAAGCTTCACCGTCTCAAGAGACCGCGCCAGCATCCAGCAGGTGTTCGGGTCCAGATTGGTGCCGATCGCCGAGCGCAGCTTGCGCACCGGGGCCATATGCTCGGACGAGCCGATCGCCGCGCCGCCGATCAGGTCGGAGTGTCCGCCGATATACTTCGTCAGCGAATAAACCACGATGTCGCCGCCATTGCCGATCGGCGCCTGCCCGATCGGGCCAAGCACGGTGTTGTCCACGATCACCGGCGGGCGATACCCTTGGCGCTCGCCTAACTCGTCGGCGAGCTTGGCCATGAGCGCGAGGTCGACGACCTCATTGGTCGGGTTGGTGGGCGTCTCCACATAGATCGCCGCGATCCGGCCCTTGGCCTCGGCCTTTTCAAGCTCGGCGCGTATTTCCGGCTCGTTCGCGCCGGCGAAGAAATCGACCGGCGTCACGCCGTATTGCGGCATGATGTTGCGAAGAAGCGTCTCGGTGCCGCCGTAGAGCGGCGTGGACTGCAAGATCACGTCGCCCGCGTGGGCGAACGCCATCAGCACGGTCGAGATCGCGCCCATGCCGGAAGAGAACACGCACGCCTCGTCAGCGCCGTCGAACAGCGTGAGCCGGTCTTCGAGCACTTCCACGTTCGGGTTGTTGAAGCGCGAATACATCAGCCCCGGCGCGGCCGGGTCGCCGTCGACCGCCTTGCCGCCCATAACGCGGAAGAAGGCCGCGCCCTCCTCAGCGCTGGAGAACGCAAAGGTCGAGGTCTGGAAGATGGGAGGCTTGATCGAGCCTTCAGACAGCTTCGCGTCGAAGCCGTAGCTCATCATGAGCGTTTCCGGGGACAGCTCGCGGCTGTCGATCCGGCGCTTGCGGTACGGGGTTTCCGGCTTGCTCATAACGCTGCTCGCTCTGTCTCGGAGCCGCGAGCGAACGCGACTCCGGGTGGGGACGTCCCGGCTTCTTGCGCCCGCGCCGGGCGAGAATCAACCCGAGTGGGGCGTGCGGCCGGCGGTGGGCGCATATTGCGACGCAAAAGAAAACGGCCCGGCGAACTTCGCCGGGCCGTTCCCTGTCGTGTGGTGACCGGCTGCGCTTAGCGCAGGTCGATCGTCACCTCCGAGCGGCGGTTCAGCGGCTCGCGCACGCCGTCCGGGGTCTGGACGGCCGGGCGGCTTTCGCCGAACGCTTCAAGCGAGAGCGACGAAGCCGGCACACCGAGGCGCACAAGCTCGTCCCGCACCGTGCGGGCGCGACGCTCGGACAGGCCCACATTGTAGGAGGCCGGACCCGAACGGTCCGCGTGACCGGCGATGTTCACCGAAGCCACGCCGCACTCTTCCGCCTGGCGCACGGCCTGACGGATCACCTGCTCGGCTTGGTCGGTGAGGTTCGAGCGATCCCACTCGAAGTACACCACGAAGCCGACATCCTCACACGCCGGCGGAGGCGGCGGCGGAGGCGGAGGCGGCGGGGGCGGCGGCGGAGGCGGCGGGGGCGGAGGCGGAGGCGGCGGGGGCGCGGCGAAGAGGTAGCGCAAGCCGATCCACGCCTCGTGGCCGGCGAGATCGCCCACCTCTGTGTCCGGCGACACGTAGTCCGTCTCGCCGTAGCCGAAATAGCGGTACTCGGTGTCCAGCGTCAGGTTCCGGGTCAGCGACCAGCCGATGCCCGCGATCAGCTGATAGCCGAGCGCGTTGTCGGAGTCCTGAATGACGTTGAAGGTGCCCGAACCGGGGATCTGACCGCTCCAGCCGGCCGCGGAGATGTCGGACTGAACCCAGCCCAGACCCGCGCCGAGATACGGACGCCACCAGCTGCCCTGGTTGAACTCGTAGATGCCCGAGAGCATCAGTGACCAGGCGTGAATATCGGAGTGGCTCGCCGGGAAGTTCCCGACCCGACCCGTATCGTTGAAGCGGTGCGCCAGCTCGCCGTCGAGGCGGAAGCCGTTGGACCACTGATAGCCGAGCGCCAGCGCTTCGCGCAGATCGCCTTCGCCCTGGATTTCGCCGTTCAGGCCGCCCGAGACGTCAGCGTCACCGGGCGCGCCATAGCCGAGCGCGCCCCGGACATACCAACCCTCGTCGGCCTGCGCCATAGCGGGCGCGGCGAGGATGGCTCCGGCGGCGGCGGCCGAAAGAAGCGTATACTTCATTCTTCCCCCTTCGGACGGACGACCCGTCCTTGGTTAAAACTAAAAACGCCTGACAGCAGACGAACGAACGGCCGTTCAGGACGTTCCTCGTTATCGATACCCCATTTGCCTTGGCTTCGCCAGCGTTTGCGAGGCGATTACGGGCGTGTCAGGCGATGACGCCTTGCGCGAAGAGGCGGTTTATCCGGTTTTCAGACCAGCCGAGGCGTTCGCGCAACACTTCGCGCGTGTGCGCGCCAAGTGCGGGCGGCGCCGTGTCGTAAGCCGGCGGCGTCGCGCTCAGACGCATCGGACTGGCCACGACGGGTGCGCGGACGCCGTCCTCGCGCTCAAGCTCCACAACAAGGCCGCGCGCACGCGCTTGATGGGACGTAAGAGCTTCAGCGACATCGCGCACGGGGCCGCACGGAACCCCGGCCGCGCTGATCCGCTCAAGCCAGACCTGCGTCGTGTCGGTCTCTAGAACCGCCTGGATCTCGCGCACCAGGGCGTCCCGGGCGCCCACGCGCGCCGCGTTGGTGGCGTAATCGGGACGGCTCGCCCAGTGCGGCTGGCCTAGCGCGTGGGCGAAACGCTCAAACTGGCGGTCCGCCCCGACCGCCACGGCGATCACGCCGTCGCTGGTCTTAAAGTCCTGATAGGGCACGATGTTAGGGTGACGATTGCCCATCCGCCCGGGCGCGCGACCCGACACGAGCGCGTTCTCAGCCTGGTTGGCGAGCATGGAGAGCTGGGTGTCGTAGAGCGCCATGTCGATATGCTGCCCGCCCAGCCCGCGATCGCGCGCGATCAACGCAGCCATGATCGCGCTCGCGGCATAGACGCCCGTGAACAGATCGGCCGCCGGCACGCCGACCTTCATGGGATGGTCCTCCCCGGTCACGCTCATCAAACCACCCATAGCCTGAATCAGAAAGTCGTAGCCGGGCGTGTCGGCCTCAGGCCCGGTATGCCCGAACCCTGTGATCGAGCAGTAGATCAGGTCCTCGCGAACCGCGCGCAGGCTCTCGAAATCAAGCCCGTAACGCTTCAGCGCGCCGGCGCGGAAATTCTCGATGACAACGTCGCTCTGCGCGGCGAGTTCGCGGATCAGCGCCTGGCCGTCAGGCTCGCGCAGGTTCACCGCGACGGAGCGCTTGTTCCGGTTCGCGCACAGATAATACGCCGCGTCGGTCTGCTCGCCTTCGGCGTTTTGAACGAAGGGCGGTCCCCAGCCGCGCGTGTCGTCGCCGCCATCCGGGTTCTCCACCTTGATCACGTCCGCGCCGAGATCGCCGAGCATTTGAGCGCACCAGGGCCCTGCGAGCACGCGGGAGAGGTCGAGCACCCTGACATGGGACAAGGCGCCGGTCGGCGCCGCTGCGGGCTCAGTCATAGCGGGCGTCCTTCATGCGCTGTGAGCGGTCGAAGCGGTTAGCCCCGCGCTGCAGCCGAGGCAAGAGCGCGCCTGTTCGCGGCACGGCTCAACGCCTAGCATCGGAATATGGCGCTCGCTGATTCCCGCACCGACTACGGCCCCGATCTGGAAACGGCCCGCGCGGCGATGAAGACCGTGTTCGGCTTCGATCGCTTCCGCGAAGGTCAAGGCGAGATCATCGAGGCTGTGATGAACGGGCGCGACGTGCTCGCGGTCATGCCGACCGGGCGCGGCAAGTCGCTGTGCTACCAGCTGCCGGCCATCGTGCGCGGCGGGCTGACCGTCGTGATTTCACCGCTGATCGCCTTAATGCGCGATCAGGTGGAGGCGCTGCGCGCCAACGGCGTCGAGGCGGGGCGCTTGACGAGCGCTGACACGCCGGAGGATCGCGATCGTGTCTGGGACGCGCTCGACGACGGGCGCCTGCGCCTTCTCTATCTTGCGCCGGAACGCCTCGGCGCGCCGGGCTTGGCTCAGCGCCTCGGGCGGGCGGGCCTTGAGATGATCGCCGTCGACGAGGCCCACTGCGTCTCCCAATGGGGCCACGATTTCCGCCCGGACTATCTGCGCATCGCCGAGTTCGCTGACGCCGCCGGCGCGCGGCAGATCACCGCCTTCACCGCGACCGCCGACGAAGCCGCGCGCCGCGACATCGCCGGGCGGATCTTCAAGGCTGAACCGACCGAGTTCGTGGCGGGCTTCGACCGGCCGAACCTGCATCTGGCGGTCGCGGCGCGATCGCGCGGGCGCGACCAGCTCGACGCCTTTGTCGGCGCGCGGCGCGGGCGCGCAGGCATCATCTACTGCGCCAGCCGCAAGGCTTGTGAGGAAACCGCCGAACACCTGCGCGCAAAAGGCGTCGACGCCCTGCCCTATCACGCCGGCCTCGACCCGGAGGTGCGCTCGGCCAACCAGGACCGGTTCGTCACCGGCGAGGCGGTGGTGATGTGCGCCACCATCGCCTTCGGCATGGGCGTGGACAAACCCGATGTGCGCTTCGTGGCCCACGCCGCGCTGCCGAAGTCGGTGGAGGCCTACTATCAGGAGATCGGCCGGGCGGGTCGCGACGGCGAGCCGTCCGACACGCTCATGCTCTGGTCGCTCGCCGACGCTGCGCTGCGCCGTCGGCAGATCGCAGAGAGCGAGATGGACGAGGAGCGCCGGCGCATGGAGCTGCGCCGCCTCGACGCGCTCATCGCCTATTGCGAGGCGCCGCGCTGCCGCCGCATCACGCTGCTCGGTTATTTCGGCGAAACGCCCGAGCCGTGCGGCGCATGCGATCTGTGCGACGACCCGCCAGCCCTGATCGACGGCACGGTGCTCGCCCAGAAGGCGATGTCGGCGATCGCGCGCACCGGCCAGCGCTTCGGAATTGAGCACCTGATCAACGTGCTGCGCGGGGTGCGCACCGACAAGATCGCCGCGCGCGGCCATGACGCCCTGCCCACGTTCGGCGTCGGGGCGGATTTGTCGAAAGATGAATGGAGCGGCGTATTTCGCCAGCTCTTCGCCGCCGGCGCGATCCGCCAGCCGATCGACGGCCATGGCGAGTGGGTGATTACCCCGCGCGGCAAGTCGATTTTGCTCGGGCGCGAGACCATCGCGCTGCGCCCGCCCGAAGACCGCCGCAGCGCGCGCACGGCCAAAGCCGCGCCGCGCGCATCCGAGGCGGGCGAGCTGTCGGAGCGTGATCGCGCCCTCTACGACGCGCTAAAGACCTTGCGGCTCCAACTCGCCAAGGACACGGGCAAGCCCGCCTATACGGTGTTCTCGGACCGCACATTGGTGCAGCTCGCCAAGGAGCGGCCCGCATCGCTGGAGGAGATGGCCGGCGTGTTCGGCGTCGGCGCCACGAAGCTGAAGCGCTATGGCGAGGCGTTTTTGGAGGTGATCGCCGCGGGCGATTAGGCGCGTTTTAGCCGACAAGCGCCGCGCCGCCGTCGATCGGCCGCTCCACTTCGCGCACCAGTGCGACGACATGGCGGACCTCGCCATCGGTCTGAAGCGGAAGATAGTCGCACAGGAAGCGCCGCGCTCCGTCGCCCGCCCTTAGCGGGCACTTGACGAAGACGTTCAGCTCCGCCTCGCCGAGACCGAGCACGATATCGACGTGCTGGCGAACCTTCGCCTGGATCTGGGGATGCTCGGTGGGTCCGTGGAAACGGTCGCCGTCGGCCAGCATGCGATCGTTGATGCGCTCCATCGCGCTGTTGCAGCGCACAACGTTGTGGTTTCAATCGATCACACAGACGCCGATCGGCGAATGATCGAAAAGCGCCGTGAGAAGCTCTTTCCTGTGAGTTTCGAAAAAGCTGAACATGGACGAGACCGTCACCCGCTTCAGGGGATTAAGCCACCACGGTCCCCCGTGAGCAAGGCGATCTAAACGCGGAAACGGTCAAAAAATTGCGTGTTTGAGATGGTGAGCCGACAGGGGCTCGAACCCTGGACCTACTGATTAAAAGTCAGTTGCTCTACCAGCTGAGCTATCGGCTCGTCCCTTAGTGGGAAGGCGGCGGAAACTATCGGCGCCCGTGCGGGCGGTCAAGGCGCATGCTGCGCGGCTCATGCCGCCTCGACAGCGCCTGATTTTCGCGCCTTCATCCCCGTCATGACCCGATCGACATCGCCGCTCATTCTCGTGCTCGCGCCGTTGGCGCTGACCGCCTGCGCCTCCGGCGGAGATCCCGTGGAGACAAGCGAGGCGGTCGCCGCGGACGCGGTCGGCCTGCCTCGTTCGCGCCCGGGCGACATCGTCATCGACCGCGGCGACGCCACGGTCGCCACGCCCTATGGCGGAGGCGGCGCGGCGTTGTCGTGTTCAAGCGCGGCGCGAGACATCGCGCGGATCACCGCGGTCGTGGGGCCGGACATCGAGCCGCGCCTCGAGGACGAGGACGGCGAGGTCGGCGCGGTCGAGTTCGCAAGCGACATCGCCGAAGACGCGCCCGACCTCGCCCGCGACGCCGCGCGCGACGCGATCGTCGGGCTGAATCCGGCGCGCCCCGTGGTCCGGTTTTTGGGCCGAGCGGGCGAAATCGAAGCGGAGGCGCGCCGCGAACGCCAGCTTGCGATGAACCGGCGCGCCTGGCTGCGCGGCGCGTTCGATGCGCTGGAGTGCGACCGCGATACGCTGCTTGAGGCCTATCAGGCCTACAACCTCGCGCCGGCTCCGGAGGTCGAGGGCGCGGAGTGATTCGCGCTCACGGCATGATCCCCTTCCAAGGACGTCCGGCGACGCGGTCCTTTCAGGCCTCCCGCCCCGCGCTCCAGCGCGTGTTGAAGGCGCTGCGGAACGCCTCGAAGCGCCCTTCAGCGATCGCGGCGCGCATGCGCGCCATCAGGTCCTCGTAATAGGCGATGTTGTGCCAGGAGAGCAGCATGGAGCCGAGATACTCCCCGGCTCGGATCAGGTGGTGGATATAGGCCTTTGAATAGTCCCGGCTCGCCGGGCACTCGAGGCGCTCGTCGAGCGGGTCGTCGTCCTCGGCGAAACGGGCGTTCTTCAGGTTGAACGGCCCTGAATCCGACCAGGCCTGGCCGTGCCGGCCCGAGCGCGTCGGCATCACGCAATCGAACATGTCGATCCCGCGCGCGACCGACTCCACCAGATCGATCGGCCGGCCGACCCCCATCAGATAGCGCGGACGGTCTGTAGGCAGGTGCGGCGTGGTGACATCGAGCACCCGGCACATCGTCTCGAACCCCTCGCCCACCGCGAGCCCGCCGACGGCGTAGCCGTCATAGCCCTCATCGATCAGCGCTTCGGCGGACTCTCGGCGCAGATCCGCCTCCACCGAGCCTTGCACGATGGCGAACAGGTTCTGCTTCTCGCGATCGCCGAACGCGGCCTTCGAGCGCGCGCCCCAGCGCAGGGAGAGCTGCATCGAAGCCGCCGCCTCATCGCGCGTGCAGGGGAAGGTGGTGCACTCGTCGAGCTGCATCGAGATGTCGGCGCCGAGCAGATCGGCCTGGATCTCGATCGAGCGCTCCGAGGTCAGGCGATGCTCGGACCCGTCGAGATGGCTCTTGAACGTCACCCCGTCCTCGGAGAGTTTTCGCAGCTTCGACAGCGACCAGACCTGGAAGCCCCCTGAGTCGGTCAGGATCGGCCCATCCCAGCGCATGAATCGATGCAGCCCGCCGAGCCGCGCCACGCGCTCCGCGCCAGGGCGCAGCATGAGGTGATAGGTGTTGCTCAGGATAATGTCGGCGCCGGCTGAGCGGACCTGATCGGGGTAGAGCGCCTTGACCGTCGCCGCCGTGCCCACCGGCATGAAGGCCGGGGTGCGGATCACGCCGCGCGTCGTCGTCAGCGCGCCGGTGCGCGCTGCGCCGTCGACGGCGTCGATCTGAAAGGGGAAACTGGGCATCAAGCAGCCTTGAAAGCGAGCGGGATGAGCTGGAAAGACGAAATCGCCGCGCTGCGCAAGCGCCAGGCGCTGGCGCGCGCCATGGGCGGGCCTGAAAAGCTCAAACGCCAGTCCGAGGCGGGGCGGCTGAACCTGCGCGAGCGCCTGGACGCGTTGCTGGATCCTGGAAGCTTCACCGAAGTCGGCTCGATCGCCGGCTCGGGCGTCTATGACGAGGCAGGCGACCTGACCGACTTCACCCCGGCGAACTGCGTGTTCGGTCGCGGCTCCATCAAGGGACGGCGCGTCGCGGTGGTGGGCGACGACTTCACCGTTCGCGGCGGCGCGGCCGATGCGGCGATCATCGAAAAGCAGATCTCCGCCGAGAAGATGGCCGGCGAACTCCGCCTGCCGCTGATCCGCCTGATCGAAGGCACCGGCGGGGGCGGATCTGTGAAGTCGATCCTGGACCTCGGCGCCAGCTACATCCCGTTCAATCCGGGCTGGGATCAGGTTGTGGCGAACCTGGAGACCGTGCCGGTGGTCTCGCTCGTGCTCGGCCCGACCGCCGGGCTGGGTGCCGCGCGGGCGGTGTCGAGCCATTACAGCGTCATGGTGCGCGGGACCTCGCAGATGTTCATCGCCGGGCCGCCGGTGGTCGCAGGCGTCGGCGAGACGGTCACGAAGGAGGAACTCGGCGGGGCGGACATCCAGCTCGCCGCCGGCGCGATCGACGACGCCTTCGACACCGAGGCCGACGCCATGGAAGCGGCGAAGTGGTTCCTCTCCTACCTGCCGAACTCGATCCATGACCTGCCCGCTCGGAACGAGACGAGCGATACGCCCGAGCGCGAGGACGCCGCGCTGCTCGACATCGTCCCGCGCGACAAGCGCTACGGCTACGACATGCGCGCCATCCTTCGCTCCACACTCGATCAGGGCTCGGTGTTCGAGATGGGGCGTAATTTCGGGGCCTCCGTGATCACGGCGCTAGCGCGTCTGGACGGCTGGCCCGTCGCGGTGCTGGCGAGCGATCCGAACATCTATGGCGGCGGCTGGACGGCGGAAGCCGCCCAGAAGATCACGCGCTTCGTCGATCTGGCCGAAACCTTCCGCCTGCCGGTCGTGCACTACGTGGACGTGCCGGGCTTCGTAATCGGAACCCGCGCTGAGCGCGCCGGCACGATCCGCCACGGCGCGCGGGCGCTCGCGGCGATCTACCAGGCGACCACGCCCTGGTGCGCCATCGTGGTGCGCAAGGCCTATGGCGTCGCCGGCGCGGCGATGATGGACCATACGCGCTTTCGCTATCGCTACGCGTGGCCGTCGGGCGACTGGGGCTCGCTGCCGCTTGAAGGAGGGGTCGAGGCCGCGTTCAAGTCGATGCTCGCCGGCGCGGAGGATCCAGACGCGCTGAAAGCGCAGCTGAATCAGGCGATGCGCGATCTCTCCTCGCCGTTCAAGACGGCCGAGCGCTTCTGGGCCGAGGAGATCATCAATCCGGCCGAGACCCGCCGCCATCTGACCGAGTTCGCAAATCTGACCGCCCCATTGCGCGAGCCGCGCACGAGGCCGCCGCGCTTTCGCCCTTGAGCGGGTCCGGCCCCGGCCTACCTCGCTCAGCCGAGCCGCCGGAGCCCGATGATGACCACCGCCCTCGCCCTGATCGAGACCTTCGCCGCCGCCTTGCTGTTCGGAGGCATGGCGTTCTTCGCAGCAGTCGTGGCGCCGCGGGTCTTCACCGCGCTCGAACCCGCCCAGGCCGGGCGGTTCCTGCGCGCGCTGTTTCCCTGGTACTACCTTTACGTCACGCTCAGCGCCGGTTTGGCGACGCTCGCGCTCGCCGTCTCAGGCGATGTCGCGCGCGCCGGCGCGGCCGGCTTCATCGCCGTGACCGCGCTCGGCGTGAAGCAGATCCTCGTGCCTCGGATCAACGCCTGGCGGGATGCGGCGCTAGCCGGCGATGAGGGCGCGGAGCGGCGCTTCAACGCCGGCCATCGCGCGACGGTCGTGCTGAACCTTGCTCATCTGGGGCTCGCCGGCTGGCTGGTCGCGGCGCTGGCGCTCTAGTCCGCGCGCTCGATGAAGCAGGCGTCGCCGTAGGAGAAGAAGCGATAGCGCTGCTCCACCGCATGGGCGTAGGCGGCCTTCATCACGTCCAGCCCTGCCAGCGCGCTCACCAGCATGAAGAGCGTCGATTTCGGCAGGTGGAAATTCGTCATCAGCGCGTCGACGGCTTTGAAGCGATAGCCTGGCGTGATGAAGATGTCGGTCTCGCGCGCCTCGGCCCTGATCGTCCCGTCAGCGTCGGCGGCGCTTTCCAGCGTGCGCAGGGAGGTCGTGCCCACCGCGACGACGCGCCCGCCGGCCCTGCGCGCGGCGTTGATCGCCTCGGCCGCGCGTTCGCACACCTCATACCACTCCGCATGCATCTCGTGCTCTGAGACGTCCTCGCTCTTGACCGGCAGAAACGTGCCCGCGCCCACGTGGAGCGTCACCTTGACCGTCTTGACTCCGCGCTCGGCGAGCGCGGCCATCAGCCGGTCGGTGAAGTGCAGACCCGCCGTCGGCGCGGCGACCGAGCCGGCCTTGTCCGGGTCGGCGTAGATCGTCTGATAGTCGTCACGGTCGGCCGCATCGGGGGCGCGTTTCGACGCGATGTAGGGCGGCAAGGGCGGCGCGCCGGCCGCCACGATCGCCACGTCCAGCTCAACCCCGCTCTTGGCGAACTCAAGCGCGATCTCCCCGCCGTCCAACTTGGCCTCCACACGCGCCTTCAGCCCGCCTGCGAACGCGACAACGTCGCCCTCGCGCAGGCGCTTGGCCGGCCTTGCGAAGGCGCGCCATCGCGCCTCGCCGTCGCGCTTGTGCAGGTTGATCTCGACCTCCACGTCGCCGCCGCCGCCGTGAGCGCGCGCCGGGCGCACGCCGGTCAGCGCGGCGGGGATGACGCGCGTGTCGTTGAACACCATCACGTCGCCGGGGCGCAAAAGGCCGGGCAGATCGAGCACGCCGAGATCGGCCGGCGCGTCGCCTGCAGGGACATGAAGAAGCCGCGCGGAATCGCGCGGCCGCGCCGGGCGCAGCGCGATCAGGTCCTCAGGCAGCTCGAAATCGAAATCAGACAGCTTCATCGCGAGGCCAGCGGTTAGCCCCGTCTCCCCCGACTGGCAAGGCGCGGAACTGAGGCGGCGCGGGATCATCGGGCCGAAACCAGGTCGACTTATCCGACCCGGCCTGCGCTCAGGCCACACTCATCAGGCAGTTCCCCAAAACCGTCCAGATGAGGAGACGCGCGATGACCTTCGTCACGCGGAACGCCGCCGGCTTGCTCGCCGCGGCGTGCGCAAGTCTTGCGACGGCCGTTCCGGCCTTCGCCGCAGAAACCGTGACCTACAGCTATGACGCCCGCGGGCGCCTGGTTGAGGTCAACCACACGACTGGCCTGCAGGCCGGCGCGAAGACCGAATACACCTGGGACGAGAACGGCAACATGAAACGCCGCAAGACCACCGGCTCCTAAGCCGGCGGCGTCCCCTCCCCCAAAGACAACCCAATCTCGGAGATCCGTCATGACTTCGTTGTGGCGCGCGACGACGCGCGCATGCTTGCTTGCAGGCGCGGCGACCGCGCTCACCGGCGCGGCCGCTTTGGCCCAGGTTCCAGGCCAGAGCGAGCCCCTTCGCCGTCCGGCTATCGACGCCAACGGCGTGGACCTGCCCACGGCCTCGTCGGTTCTGACATCCCCTATGATCTCGATCGGTCAGCCGGATGCGGGCGGGATCAGCTACCATCAGACCTACCACGCCGGCGGCTCCATCGCCGACTTCGGCGGCGACTGGCACCATAGCATCATCGGCGGGATCACGATCCGCCACTCGAACGAGTATCGCGTGGCGCTGTTCGACCGCGTCGAGGTGTTCATCGAGAGCGGCGGAGCGTTCACGCCGGAGGAGCCGAGCGGCTCCACCCTGACCTTCGACGCCGTGACCGGGCTTTACACCTACACGCTCGCCGACGGGTCGGAAGCCACGTTCGATTCTGCGCTCACCGCCGCAGTGACCTCCTACGGCGCGGAGGACGCGCTGATCACCGAGCTGACGCGGCCGAACAACGACACGCTCAGCTATCACTACGACGAGCAGATGATCCTGGTGAACGTCGGCACGGAACTCGAGCCGATCTTCGTCCAGCAAGGCCCGTATGTGCGCCTTCAATCGGTGACCACGAACAGGGGCTACCAACTGCACCTGCAGTACGAGGACAACGCGCTCTCCGGCGCGCCGGACTACGATGAATGGATGACGGTGGAGAAGGCCACCCTCATCAACAACGCGGTCGATTACTGCGCGCCTCTGGCCGACGTGTGCACCGGTCTCACGAAAAGCTGGCCGAGCCTGACCATCGACGCGCCGGCCTCCAATCGGCGCACCTATACCGACGTGCTGAACCGCACCACCACGCTCTACTTCGACAGCTCGCGTCGCATCACGCGGATGGACAGCCCTGAAGGGGTGCGGATGAACCTCACCTACTCCGCCGACGGCGTGAGCGAGGTCGAGGTCGACGGCGACGCCTGGACCTATGCCTACGCGGAGGCCGGCGGAGTGCGCACCACCACCGTCACCGACCCGCTCTCGCGCACCTACAAGGTGGAGAGCGATGTCGCGGAAGGCCGCATCCTGGCCACGATCGACGCCGCCGGCGAGCGCACGGAGTTCGACTACGACACCAGCGGTCAGCTGATCCGGGTCACGAACCCCGAGGGCGACAAGGTGGAATACACCTACGACGCCCGGGCGAACGTGACCGAGGCGCGCCGCATCGCCAAGCCGGGCTCGGGACTGGCCGATCTGGTCCAGACCGCGACCTATCCCGCAAGCTGCGCCAACCCTGTCACCTGCAACCAGCCGACCAGCACCACCAACATCGCCGGGGAAACCACCGACTACACCTACGACCCGGTCCATGGCGGCGTCTTGACGATCACGTCTCCGGCGCCGGGCTTGGGCGCGGACCGGCCCCAGACGCGTCTGAGCTATGTCTCCCTGCCGGCCTGGTACAAGAACGCCTCCGGCTCGATCGTCTCCTCAGGCGATCCGATCCACCTGCCGCAATTCGTGCGCTCCTGCCTCTCCGGCGCCGCGCCGGCGTGTGAGAACACGGCTGACGAGCAGGAGATCGAGATGGCCTACGGGCCGACGGGCGTCGGCAATAACCGTCAGGTCGAGCGCATGTGGGAGCGCGCCGGCGACGGCTCGCTCGAAGGGCGCACGATCTTCGACTACGACCATAACGGCGACCTGATCAGCGTCGACGGCCAGATCCCCGGAAGCGCCGACACCAGGGTCTTCTTCTACGATGCGGCCCGCCAGCCGCTCGGAGCGATCGGACCGGACCCGGACGGATCGGGTGCTCTGAAGCACCGCGCCTCGCGCGCGGCCTATGACGACGACGGCCGCGTGCTTCGCTCTGAAACCGGCACGGCGACGGCCCAGACCGCGGCGGCCCTCGCGGCGTTCGCTCCGCTTGAGACCGTGGAGGTCGACTATGACGGCGCCGGCCGGCCGGTGGAGCAGCGCCTGAAGGCCGGCTCCACCATCCATGCGCTGCAGCAGATCAGCTACAACGCCGCCGGTCAGCGCGAGTGCGCGGCCCAGCGCATGAACCCGGCGACCTTCTCCAGCCCGCCCGCCTCGGCCTGCACGGCCGGGACTGCAGGCGCGTTCGGCCCGGACCGGATCACCAAGACCGAGTACGGAACCGACGCACGCGTCTCCGGCGTCGTTGAGGCTTACGGCACGACGGTGGAGGAGCGCGTCATTGAGTACGCGTACACCGCCAATGGCCGGATCGACCACGTCACCACCGCGCGCGGGGCTGAAACCGACTTCAGCTATGACGGCTTCGACCGTCAGACGCGCATCGACTACCCCCACCCCTCGACCCCGGGCGCACACACCGGCTCGGACTACGAGGCCTATACCTACGACGCGGACGGTCGCATGGCGACGCGCCGGGTGCGCTCCGGCCAGGTCTTCGCCT
>CAZKBB010000039.1:0-25496 GCA_964550935.1 uncultured Caulobacterales bacterium | reverse complement strand
AGGCGATCAACGCGGCCTGCCCGGACACCACGGTGGAGATCCTCACCCCGGACTTTCTGAGGAAGCCGGGTGCGGCGGAAATCGTGATCGACGCCAAGCCTGACGTGTTCAACCACAATCTGGAGACTGTGCCGAGGCTCTACCTGAACATCCGCCCCGGCGCGCGATATTACCACTCGCTGCGCCTTCTGGAGCGGGTCAAGGAGCGCGATCCGAGCCAGTTCACCAAGTCCGGCATCATGGTCGGGCTCGGCGAGACGCGCGAAGAAGTGATGCAGGTCATGGACGACATGCGCTCGGCCGGCGTCGACTTCCTCACGATCGGCCAGTACCTGCAGCCCACGCGCAAGCACGCCGCCGTCGACCGCTACGTCACGCCGGACGAATTCAAGGGTTACGAGACGATCGCGCGCGCCAAAGGCTTCTTGATGGTGTCGGCCTCGCCGCTGACGCGCTCGAGCTACCACGCCGGCGACGACTTCGTGAAACTGCGCGCCGCGCGCGAGTCCTCGCTGAAAAGCGAGGGGCGGCTCTAGCGCCGTGACCGCGGAACACCGAGAACGCCTGCGCCTGCGTCACCGGCCGGAGGATCTATTCGAGCTGGTGGGCGATGTGCGCCGCTATCCCGACTTCATCGGGCCCATCACGGCGATGCGCGTCTACAATGAGCGCCAGGACGAGGCGGTGGAGCGACTTCGCGCCGAGGCGCGTATTCGGTTCCGTGTCGTGCGCGAGCGCTTCGTGACCGACGTGGCCCTCGACCCGGCGAACCGGCGGATCGACGTGGACTTCGTGGACGGGCCGTTCGACGTGCTGGGCAATCGCTGGCGCTTCCATGCGCTTTCGGACGGCTCGACGCTCGTGGACTTCTACATCCGCTACAAGTTCTCCAACCGCATCCTTCAGATGCTGCTCGACAGCAATCGCCAGCGTGCGGTGCGCTATCTGGTCAACGCGTTCGCTCAAGAGGCCGATCGCCGCTACGAGACGGTCGGCGAGCCCGACCTCGACCTGTCGGCCGAAGCTCCGGCACAAGCCTCGCGCGCCTAGGCCGCGCCGGCGAGGAGCGCCAGCGCGGTCTCGGCCGAGTGCAGGCGGACGCTGACGCGCCCGCTCGCGCCGAAGCGCCGCTCCACGGTGCGTGTCGGGCGACCCTTTCGCGCCACGCCGAACCAGACAAGGCCGACGGGTTTCTCGTCGGTGCCGCCTGTCGGTCCGGCGATCCCGGTGATGGAGACGGTCAGATCGACGCCGCAGCGCACAAGCGCGCCTTCCGCCATCGCCCGGGCCACCGGCTCTGAGACCGCGCCGTAGCGCTGTAGCAGCGCCCCAGGCACGCCGAGCAGCCCGGACTTGGCGGCGTTGGAGTAGGTCACGAGCCCGCACTCGAAAAAGTTCGACGAACCTGGAATCTCAGTCAGCGCCGCGCCGACGATGCCGCCGGTGCAACTCTCCGCGGTGGCGACGCGCAGGCCGGCCGCTGTGGCGGCGTCGCGCACCTTCAAGGCGGGCGCTGAAAGCGTGGCGAAGAGATCGCGCATGTCAGGCCTCCCGTTCGGCGAGCCCGGTGAACACGGCCTGGGCGGCGAGGCCTTCGCCGCGACCTGTGAAGCCAAGCCCTTCAGTCGTCGTCGCCTTCACGTTGACCCGGGCGCGCGGCAGGTCAAGCAGGACGGCGATGCGCCGGGCCATGGCCTCGCGATGCGGGCCGATCTTCGGGCGCTCGCAAATGAGCGTCACGTCCGCGTTGACGGGCGTCACCCCGCGCGAGCGGGCGAGCGAGAGGGCGTGCGTCAGGAAGGCGGCGGAGTCCGCGCCTTTCCATCGGGGGTCGCTCGGGGGGAAGTGATGCCCGATATCCCCGGCGCCGGCCGCGCCCAGGATCGCGTCGGTCAGCGCGTGCAGCCCCGCATCGGCGTCTGAATGGCCGACCAGGGCCAGGTCGCAGTCGATGAAGACCCCGCACAGCGTCACGCCGTCGCCGGGCGCCAGGCGATGCACGTCATAGCCGAACCCGGTCACCGGCAGGACAGGGCCGGGAGGCGACAGCAACGCCTCGGCCCGCTCGAAATCCTCAGGCCAGGTGAGCTTGAAGTTCCGCTCCTCGCCCTCAACGAGCGTGACCGCGAGCCCTGCGGCGCCGGCGAGGGCGACCTCGTCTGGAAATGTATTTTGGTCAGTGTGTTGAAAGGCGCTCTGCAAGTCACGTGTGAGGAATGCCTGGGGCGTCTGCATGCGCCTTAGCGCGCTTCGCTCGACCGGCTCGGCGCCGCTCTGCGTCTCGCGCACGAGCGCATCGGCGACGGGCAGGGCGGGCGCTGCGCCGGGGGCGGTCTCAAGCGCATCCAGAAGCCTGTCGATCAGCGTGTCGGTCAGGAGCGGGCGCGCGGCGTCGTGCACCAGGACCGCCTCGCTTCGGCTCGCCTCGACGCAGGCGCGCACGCTGTCCGTACGGTGCGCGCCGCCGGTCACCAGGCGCACCGGCGTTTCAACGCTGGACGCCAGGCGCTCTACGTCGCCGCGAACGGCTTCGGAGACGGCGATGACGATCGCCTCACAGCGCGGATGGCGGTCGAAGCGCTCGAGCGACCAGGCGAGCACGGGGCGCCCCGCGAGGGGACGCAGCTGCTTCGGCGGCCCGTCTCCGGCGCGCTCGCCGCGCCCGGCGGCGACGATGCAGGCGGTGAACTGCAAGGAGCGGCCTCGTGCTGGTCGGTGAATCCGTCAGTCGCCGCGAAGCGTTACGGTGTCTGGCCGCGCGCGTCCAGACAGGGTATCTCAGCGGGCATGACCGACCGCGCTTTTTCCAACCCGGCCCCGCAAGGCTTCTCGATCGGCCCGGTGCGCATCGCTGCGCCGGTCGTTCTGGCGCCCATGTCGGGCGTGACGGACTATCCGATCCGCAAGCAGGCGCGCCGGTTCGGCGCCGGGCTGGTGGTGTCGGAGATGGTCGCGTGCGAGACCCTGGCCCAGGGCCGCGAGGATGTGGTGCGACGCATGGCCGGCGACGCCGATGTGGCTCCGCGCGTGATCCAGATCGCAGGTCGCGAGGCGAAGTGGATGGACGCCGGCGCGCGCATCGCGGCGGACGCGGGCGCTGAGATCATCGACATCAATATGGGCT
The DNA here is from genome assembly GCA_964550935.1 of uncultured Caulobacterales bacterium. Lineage (GTDB taxonomy): Bacteria > Pseudomonadota > Alphaproteobacteria > Caulobacterales > Maricaulaceae > JBCBSP01. The sequence continues at coordinate 22,372 of CAZKBB010000039.1, read as the reverse complement.
GCCCAGCCAAGCAGGTGACGCGCGGGCTGTCCGGCTCTGCGCTGATGCGCGATCTGGACCATGCGCTGACGCTGATCGAGGCGACGGTGGAAGCCGTCGACGTGCCGGTTACGTTGAAGATGCGCCTGGGCTGGGACCATGACACGCTCAACGCGCCGGATCTCGCACGCCGGGCCGAAGCCGCCGGAGTGCGCCTCGTCACCGTGCACGGGCGCACGCGCCAGCAATTCTACACGGGCGAGGCGGACTGGTCGGCGGTCGCCTCGGTCAAGGCCGCGGTCTCGATCCCGGTCGTGGTCAACGGCGATATCGTCAATGTCGCGACCGCGCGCGCCGCGCTGAGCGCCTCTGGCGCTGATGCGGTGATGGTCGGGCGCGCCAGTCAGGGCCGGCCGTGGTTGCCCGGCGCGATCGGACGGAGCCTGATGACCGGCGAGGCGCTCAGCGAGCCCTCGATCGCAGAGGGCGCAGCCAGCCTGGCCGAGGCGTGCGAGGACGCCGCCGCGTTTTACGGTGAAGCGCTCGGCGTGCGGTGCATGCGCAAGCACTTCGCCAGCTTCATCGATTGGGCCGAGCCCGACAGCGCCGAGGCGAAGGTCTGGCGCGGCCGGCTGTGCCGCTCGACGCGGGTCAATGAGGCGCTGAGCGCGCTTGAGGCGTTCGCTTCAGACTGGCCCGTCGGACTGGACGCCGCCGCGTGAGCGAGGCGGTTCCGCCGTCCGGCGCGCGCGCGGCGGAGGCCGCGCCGCTGGCGTTGATCCTCACCGATGCTCAAGGCCGGGTCACCTACCTCAACGCGGCCGGAGAGAACGTGCTCGCGCGATCGCGCAAGCGCGTCGCCGGAGCTCTGCTCGCCGAATGCGGCGGCGTCGGCGGGCTGGCTTGGCCCATGGCGGCGCGGGCGATCGCGGAACGCCGGGCTGTGTTCGCCCACGACGTGCCGCTGGACGGGGCGGGCGGTCGTCGCCGCGCCGCGATCGACGCTGCGCCGGAGGGCGAGGGGGCGTGCGTGTGCATCCGGCTCGGCCCGGAAGCCGGCGCGGCGACGCGCGGCGATCAGGCCGCCGCCGCAGCCGCCGGCTTTGGCCGGCTCCTTTCGCATGAGCTGAAAAACCCGCTGGCCGGCGCGCGCGGCGCCGCGCAGCTGATCTCGCAGAGCGACGATGAGGAGGCCCGTAGCCTCGCCACGCTCATCGTGACCGAGATCGATCGCGCCAAACGAATCGCGGAGCGATGGAGCCGGATCGGCGACATCGCCGCAGCCCCGTTTGCGGCGGTGAACGTGAACGAACTTGCGCGCGACAGTGCGCGCTCGGCGCGCGCGTCCGCACCCGAGCCCGCGTTGGAGGAGGACTACGATCCCTCGCTGCCGGACGCCTGGGGCGATGGCGATCTGTTGCGCCAGGCTGTGTTGAACCTGCTCGTGAACGCGGCTGAGGCCGCCGGTGGGGGCGGACGGGTCCGCATCGCCACGCGCTACCGAAGCGCCCGGCCCGGCGGCCCTGCGCCGGACGCCCGCCTGGAGGTCGAAGTCAGCGACGACGGACCCGGCGTCCCCGAGGCGATCAAGGAGAGCGTGTTCAACCCCTTCGTGACCGGAAAGCCGGCGGGCGAAGGCCTCGGCCTTGCGCTCGTCAGCCGGATCGCGGAGTTGCACCATGGGGGCGTCGATTTCGAGAGCCGGCCGGGGTGCACCGCCTTCCGGCTTTATCTGCGCGAAGCCGCCGAAGGACGCGAGCGATGAGCAAACGTGTTCTGGTGCTTGAAGACGATGACTCGCTGCGCCTGGTGATCACCAAGGCGCTGACGCGGGCCGGGTACGATGTGCGCGCCACGGCGTCTCCGGATACGGCCGTGGATCGAATGCTGCGCGACGACGCCGACGTGCTGGTCGCCGACGTACTGCTCGGCAAGGAAAATTTTCTCGACCGGCTCGACGAGATCGCGCGCGCGCGCCCCGGCGTTCCAGTGATCGTGATCTCAGCTCAGACCACCGCGGCCACTGCGATCAGCGCGGAGCGGGGCGGCGCCTTTGATTACCTGCCCAAGCCCTTTGATCTGGACGATTTGGCCGCCGTGGTGGCGCGCGCTGCGGGGCGTGAAGCGCCGACGCCGAACCCGCGCGGCGAGGCCGGCTTCGCCGGGCTGATCGGGCGCTCACCGGCCATGCAGGACGCCTTTAAGGCGCTTGGGCGTCTCGCCCAGGTGCGTGCGCCGGTCCTGTTCACCGGGCCTGAGGGGTCCGGGCGCGCCGGCGCGGCGCGCACGCTTCACATCGCCGCGCTCGGTGAGGACGCTGCGTTGATCGAGGCCGGCCCGGCGCGCCTGGAGCGCGAGGGCGCGCAGGTGTTCGCCGAAGCCGCCGGGGCGGGGCTGCTCCTGCGCCGTGCTGAGCGCTGGAGCGAACCGGTTCAGGACCTGGTTCAGGAGGAGCTTGAACGACCGGGCCCTCGCCCCGCCCGCGTCTACGCCACCGCTGCGCCCGATCCGGTCACGGCCGGGCTGCGCCCGGCGCTCGCCGATATGCTGGGCGCGGGCCGGGTGGTTCTGCCGCCGCTGCGCGAGCGCGGCGAGGACAAGCGCCTCCTGTTCGAACACGTGCTGCGCCGGCACGGCTGTGAGCGCCTACGCCTCGACGCCGACGCAAGCGCGCTCATCGATGCGCACCCCTGGCCGGGCGAGGTGAGGGAGCTTGAGCGCGTCGCATCCACGCTGGCGCTGCAGGGGCCGCGCGCGACGATCACCGCGGAGGATCTGCGGGCCGCGCTGACCCCGCCGGGCGGCGGCGATCCGGGCGAGGCGCTGCGCCGGTCCGCTGCGGCCTATGCGGCGGCGCGCCTTGCAGAGAACGTCGACGACCTTCACGGCGAGGCGACCGCAGAGCTGGACCGGGCGCTGATTGAGGCGGCGCTCGCCGCGTGCAACGGCGTGCGCCGCGACGCCGCTGCACGCCTTGGGCTGAACCGCAATACGCTTGCGCGCCGCATGGCTGCGCTGGGCATGGGCGAGCCCGACTGAGACCAAGCGGCAACAGCGTGTTGAGTTTTCGACACACTGCGCGCAACATCAGGAGCTTGTTGAGCAAAAGGACCCGCTCGCTTGAAAGCCTGGCGCGACCCGCAACGCATCGCAGACGCCTCGCGCGGCTCACTCTTCACCGTCGGTTTCGCAATCGCCGGGGCGGGGCTGATCGTTTCTGTTCTGCTCGCCTCAAGCGATGACAGCGCGCTCGGCGCGGGCAGCGAAGTGCTGTTCTGGGTGCTGGCGCTGAACGGCGTCGTGATCGCCGCGCTCGCCGTCGCCGCCGCGTTCCGCGCGCTGCGTCACATCACCGGGCGGCGCTTTCGGGAGCCAGCGCCGCGGCTTCACATCCGCTTCATCGCCTTGTTCTCCTTCGCTGCGGTGGTCCCGGCGGTTCTGATGGCGGCCTTCTTCGCCGTCGTTTTGAGCCGGGGCGTGGAGTTCTGGTTCGGCGAACGCGTGAATACGCTGGTGGAGACGGTGGCCGAGTTCGCGCGCGATCAGGCGCCGGCCGAGCTGACGCTTGCGCGCGCGGAAATGCGCTCCATGGCCAGCGACCTTTCCCAGCCCGAGGCGGTCGAGGGGTTGACCCAGAACCGCATCCTGTACGTGGAGTATCTGCGCGGTCAGGCGCTCGCGCGCGAATTTCCCTCCGCCTACATCATCGATCGGCAATCGACGGTGCTGGCGCGCGCCGAATTCGCCGGCGCGCCTGCTTACGAGCCTCCGTCCGAGCGCCTGTTCCAGCTCCTGGACGAGACCGAGATCGCCTCCTCCAACCCGGCCGAGCGCGCCGAGGAGCCCGATTATGTCCGCCTTCTGACCCCGCTCCAGGGCTATGAAAACGCGTATCTCTACACGGTCTATTACGCCGATCTCAGCCTGCTTCTGGCCGCCGAGGCGGCCACGGTCTCCTTCCGGGAGGCGCGACAGAGCCAGCGCAGCGCCCAGGTCGTGTTCGCGCTCGTGTATGGCGAGGCGACGCTGTTGATCCTTATCGGTGCGGTGTGGCTGGCGCTGACCGCCGCGAACCGCGTCGTCACGCCCGTCGGGCGGCTGGTTTCGGCCGCTGAACGGGTCCGGCGCGGAGACTTCGAGGCCCGCGTGTCGGTGACGCGCGAGCACGACGAGATCGCCGCTCTGGGTCGCGCGTTCAACCGCATGACCCGACAGCTCGGCGCGCAGCGGCAGGCGCTGGTCGAAGCAAGCGCGGACGCCGAGCGCCGGCGCGCCTTCATCGAAGCGGTGCTCGCCGGGGTCGAGGCCGGGGTGATCGGCGTGGACGGGGCCGGGCGCATCACGCTGGTCAACCGCGCCGCGGCCGATCTCCTGGGGCTGGACCCCGAGGCGGTCGTTGGCGAGCCCCTGACCGGGGCTGCGCCGCTGTTCGCGGCGATCTACGCCGAGACGGAGGGGCGCTCAGGCGACATCGCGCCGCGCCAGATGGATGCGATCGCGCAGGACGGCTCGGCGCTGCACCTGAACGTGCGTGCGGCGCGCGACGAGGACGGCGGTTTCGTGATCACGTTCGACGACATCACCCGCCTTGTCGCCGCCCAGCGCAGCGCCGCCTGGCGCGACGTCGCTCGGCGCATCGCCCATGAGATCAAAAACCCGCTCACCCCGATCCAGCTGTCCGCTGAGCGCTTGCGGCGCAAGTATCGCAAGCACGTGCCTGAGGATGACACCCGGGTGTTCGACCAGTGCGTTGAGACCATCGTGCGCCAGGTGAGCGATATCGGGCGCATGGTCGACGAATTCTCAGCCTTCGCGCGCATGCCGACGCCGAAGATGGAGGCGGTCGATCTGGCAGGGATCGCAGAGTCGGCCGTGTTCGCCCAGCGCGTGGCGAGCCCGGCGATCAAGGTCACGCTCGCGCGTCCTGACCGCGAGGTGCTCGCCGAGTGCGACGCACGCCTGGCCGGTCAGGCGATCGCGAACATTTTGAAGAACGCCGCCGAGAGCGTGTCCGCGCGCATGGAGGCCGATGGCGGCAAAGCCGCAGGGAGCATCGCAGTCTCGGTCCGCGCCGACCACGGCTTCGCAGTGGTCGAGGCTGTGGATGACGGGCTTGGATGGCCCAGCGCGGACAAGTCCCGGCTCACCGAGCCGTACATGACGACCCGGGAAAAGGGCACAGGCCTCGGGCTCGCCATCGTGCGCCGCGTCATGGAGGACCATGGCGGGCGCTTGGAACTCGACGATCCGCCCGCCAAGACCGGCGCGGTCGTGCGGCTGGCCTTTCCCTTGCTTGAACCGGAGGAGACGCAGGCCGAAGCGGCTGCGGACTCCCCGACGGAGGCTTGACGAACCATGGCTTGTGACGTGCTCATCGTCGATGACGAGGCGGATATCCGCGAACTGATCGGCGGTCTTCTGGAGGACGAGGGGTATAACCCGCGCTACGCGGGCGACGCCGACGGCGCGCTCGAGGCGGTGCGCCAGCGAAAGCCGAACCTGCTGATCCTCGATGTCTGGCTTCAGGGCTCCCGGCTCGACGGGATCGAATTGCTCGACGAGCTCAAGGCGGTCGATCCGGACTTCCCCGTGATCGTGATCTCAGGCCACGGCACGATCGAGACGGCGGTCGCCGCGATCCGAAAGGGCGCTTACGACTTCATCGAAAAGCCTTTTAAATCCGATAAGTTATTGCTGACGGTTTCAAGGGCGCTTGAAGCGAGCAAGCTGCGCCGAGAAAACGCCGAATTGCGCGCCAAGTCGGAGAGCTTCTCCGATTTCGTGGGCAAGTCGGCCGCGGCGTCGTCCGTGCGGGCCATGGTCGAGCGCGTTGCGCCGACGAATTCACGGGTGCTGATCTCCGGCCCGCCGGGCTCGGGCAAGGAACTCATCGCGCGTCTGATCCACGCCGCGTCGCCGCGTTCGGAGGGCAGCTTCGTTCCGGTCGCCTCGGCCACGATGGATCCCGACCGAGTGGAGCCTGAACTGTTCGGCGTGGAGCGCCAGGACGGCTCGGTCGAGCGCGTCGGTCTTCTGGAGGCGGCTCATAACGGTACGCTGTTCCTCGACGAGGTGGGCGACATGCCCGCCGCGACCCAGGGAAAGCTCCTGCGGATGCTGGTCGAGCAACGCTTCCGCCGGGTCAATGGCGGGATCGACGTGGCGGTCAACGTCCGCGTTCTGTCGTCGTCGGCGCGCGATCTGCGCGAGCTGATTTCCGACGGGCGCTTCCGCGAGGATTTGTATCACCGCCTCGCGGTCGTGCCGATCGAAGCGCCCTCGCTCTGCGATCGACGCGAAGACATCCCGCTTCTGGTGGACCACTTCATCGAGCGCCTCGCCTCCATGTCGGGGCTGCCGCGCCGGCGCGTCGGCGACGACGCCATGGCCGCCCTTCAGGCCCATGACTGGCCGGGCAATGTGCGCCAGCTGCGCAACAACGTGGAGCGCCTTCTCATCCTCGCCGCGGGACGCGCCGACGAGCCGGTCACGCTCGACGCGCTGCCCTCTGAAGTGGCCGGGCGGGACCCCTCAGGCGGGTTCGACCCGGAACGCATGATCGCCTTGCCGCTGCGCGATGCGCGTGAGAAATTCGAGCGTGAATATCTCAAGGCGCAGATCAGCCGCTTCGGGGGCAACATCTCCAGAACCGCGAGCTTTATCGGGATGGAGCGGTCCGCGCTCCATCGCAAGCTGAAGACGCTCGGCGTGACGAGCGCCCAGCGCAGCGAGGACGCCGAGGAGGCGTCCTGACGGTCGCGGGGATCATCAGGCGGGGCAGGGGCCGGTCGGCCCGGACGGAGCGACCATGAAAGCTGTGGTGTGCGGCGCGGGCCGCGTCGGCTACGGGATCGCGCGCGAGCTCGCCAAGGAAGGCAACGCCGTCACCGTCGTGGACTGGTCGCAGGACTTGATCGACGCCGTCACGACCGATCTCGACGTGCGCGGCGTCGTCGGCCACGGCTCCCATCCTGACGTTCTAGAGCGCGCCGGCGCGCGCGAGGCCGATCTGCTGGTCGCGGCGACCTATTCCGACGAGACCAACATGGTCGCCTGTCAGATCGCCCACTCTTTGTTCAAGACCCATATGCGCATCGCGCGGGTCAGGGCGCAGAGCTATCTCGACAAGGCCTGGCGCGACATCTTCTCCACCGGCGCTCTGCCCATCGACGTGACGATCTCGCCGGAACTCGAAGTCGGGCGCACCATCCTTCAACGTCTGGAGACGCCCGGCGCGTTCACCACAGCGCCGTTCGCCGGCGGACGTGTCCAGTTGCTCGGCCTGCGCGTAGACGAAAACTCGCCGGTGGCCGGCAGTTCGCGCGATCAGATCCTGGATCTGTTTCCAGAGCTGCAGGTCGACATCGTCGGCGTGCACCGGGACCGCACGCTTTTCGTGCCGGAAGGCGGCGACCCGCTCATGCCCGGCGACGACGCCTACATCACCGTCGCCTCCACCGACGCGGCGCGTGCGCTCGACGTGTTCGGGAGGGCTGCAAACCGGGCGCGCCGCGTCGTGATCGTCGGGGCGGGCAATATCGGGCTGTACGTCGCCAAGGCGCTGGAGCGCGTCGCAGGGGTGCGGGTGCGCGTTGTGGAGTCCGACAAGACGCGCGCCGAGGCCGCCGCTGAATCGCTGCGTCGCACCGTGGTCCTGCACGGCGACGGGCTCGACCGGCGGATCCTGCACGAGGCTGGCGTACACGAAGCCGAGCTCGCCATCTGTCTGACCAACGACGACAAGGTGAACCTCCTCTCCGCAGTGATGAGCAAGCGCGAGGGCGCGGACCGGACGCTCACCCTCGTCAACGACCAGGCCTTCGCTCCGGTCAAGCGCGCGCTCGACATCGACGTGATGATCGATCCGCGCGCGGTGACCGTCTCGACCATCCTGCAGCACATCCGCCGGGGCCGGATCACCGGGCTGCAGACGCTGGCCGGCGGGGAGGCCGAGGCGCTGGAGGGCGTCACGCTTGCGACATCTCCGCTGATCGGCAAGCCGCTCGACGGGTTGGATCTGCCTGAGGGCATTGCGCCGGGCGCGCTCGTGCGCGGCGACAAGGTGTTTTTCAAGCGCGACGGCGTGATCATCAAGGAGAATGATCGCATCGTGTTCTTCGCCATGAAGAGCCACGTGCACAAGGTCGAACAGATGTTCCGCGTCAGCCTGGAATATTTCTAGCGCCATGGCGGTCTCCCCGCGCCTGATCTCCGCGCTCGGCTGGTGCTGGGCGAGTGTAGGCGCGTGCGCGCCGCCCTTCGCCCTGGCCGCGGCCGCGGCGGGCGAGGCGGAGATTGCGCGCGGGTTCGCGGTCACCGCTGCTACGGGTCTGTTCCTCGGCGGGCTCGCGCTTGCGGCCGCTCATGGCGCGCGACGGCCCGCTGGGACGGCGACCTCGCTTCGCCTGTTGCTCTACGGCTGGGCGACGACGCCGCTCCTCGCCGCGCCGCCGCTGGCCGCGGCGGCCGGCGGCGCCGGTCCCGGCGTTTTTGAAGCCTATTCGGCCATGACGACGACAGGGGCCTCGGTCATCGACCCGAGTGAGGCCGCACGTTCGATCGTGTATTGGCGCGGTCTGCTGCAATGGCTGGGCGGGCTGGCCAGCGTCATGCTGGCGGTCACGATCTTCGCCTCGCTCGACGCGCGCGGACCCGGCCTTCAGCGCTCCACGCTGTTGACGGTTGAGGGCGACGACCTGTTCACCAATTTCGGCCGCGCCTTCAGGCGCATGGGCGCGCTCTACGCCGCGCTGACGGCGGCAGGCGCGCTCTTGCTGTTGGTGTTCGGCGCGCGCGCATCAGACTCGTTGCCGCTGGCCATGTCCGCCATCGCGACCGGCGGCATGGCGCCGCAATCGGGCCCGCTGGCGGACTGGCTGCCGCCCGGCGCGATCCTCGTGGTGGCGGTGCTGTGCGGGCTCGGCGCCTGGAACATGGCGCTGCAGTACGAACTCGCCACGCGCCGGCGCTTCGTACGCGCGCCCGGTGACTTGCGCCTGATGCTGATCCTCTCGGCGGCCTGCGCACTCGGCGCGGCTGTAACGGCCGGGCCGGGGGCCATCCCCGCCGGCGCCCTCGACGCCTGGTTCGCTGTGACAACGGCGGGATACGAGACCGCTGCGGGCGCGCCGGTGCCGGTCGTCGTGCTCGTGGCGCTGGCGCTCATCGGCGGCTCGGCGGTGTCGACCGCCGGCGGGCTGAAGGCGCCGCGCGTGCTCTTGTTGCTGCGCCGCGCGCGCGAGGAGCTGGAGCTTCTTTCTCACCCGTCCGCAGCCGTGCAGACCCGCTTCGCCGGGCGCAGCGTCGATGAGGAGGCCCTGCTCAGCGTTGCGGTCTATGCGCTCGCCTATCCCCTGGCGCTCGGCCTCGGCGCGGTGGCGGTCGGGCTGGCCGGCGCAGAGTTCGGACAGGCCTGGGCGCTCGCCGGAGCCGCGCTCGCCAACGCCGGCCCGGTCGCAGGCGCTGACTACGCCGCCTTGCCCGAGCCGGTGCTTTATGCGCTCATCCCCGCTATGATCGCCGGCCGGCTCGAAGTGGTTGTGCTGGTCTCCGCGCTCTTCGTAATCCTAAGCAGGGACTGACGTCCGCCCCATGTCGCGCATCGCCTACGTGAACGGAGCCTATGTGCCGCTCGACGCCCCGGCGGTGCGGGTAGAGGATCGCGGCTTCCAGTTCGCCGACGGCGTCTACGAAGTCTGGGCGGTGCGCGGCTGCCGGCTGAAGGATCAGCGCGGCCACATGGAGCGGCTCTATCGCTCCTTGAAGAAGCTGGACATCGCAGCGCCCATGGGCGAGGGGGCCTTGCTGACCGTGCTGCGCGAGACGATGCGGCGCAACCGCGTGCGCGACGGGCTGGTCTATCTGCAGGTCACCCGCGGGGCGGCCCGGCGCGATCACGCCTTTCCCGATCCGCGCCCGCGCCCGACCCTCGTGGTGACCGCGCGCGCGGTGAACGCGGCTGCGGTCGATGCGCGCGCCGAAGCGGGGGTTGGCGTGATCAGCTATCCTGACGAACGCTGGAAGCACTGCGATATCAAAAGCGTGTCCCTGCTCCCCAATGTTCTGGCGAAGCAGGCCGCGCGCGCGGCGGGTGCTTATGAGGCCTGGCTTGTCGATGAGCGCGGCTATGTCACGGAAGGCACCAGCTCGACGGCATGGATTTTGACTGAAAACGGCGGGTTGGTGACCCGGCCGACGGATAATTTGATCCTGCACGGCATTACGCGCGCAGCCATCTTCGCGTTGGCCGAAGCCCAAGGCTGGCGAATCGAGGAGCGCGCGTTCAAGCTCGACGAGGCGTTCGCCGCGCGTGAAGCCTTCATCACCTCGGCGAACTCCTTCGTGACGCCGGTCGTTACCATAGATGGGCGGCCGGTGGGCGAGGGGCGCCCGGGCGCGTTCTCGGTCGCGCTCAGGCGGCGATACGCTGAGAGCGCATGATGATCGGCGTTCGCTGCGCTGCACAAAGGAACGGTTGTCCGCGGGCGCGCGCGCGGCTACCTAACGAAACGACCGGCCGAACGGGCCGATACGCGCTGCGAGAGGCACATGTCGCAAGATAAAAGACAAAACCTGCAGGACACGTTCCTCAACACGGTCCGCAAGAGCAAGACGCCGCTGACCATCTTCCTCGTCAACGGGGTGAAGCTGCAGGGCGTTGTCACCTGGTTTGATAATTTCTGCGTTCTTCTGCGTCGCGAGGGACAGATCCAGCTGGTCTACAAGCACGCGATCTCCACGATCATGCCGAGCCAGCCGGTCCAGCTGTTCGACGGCGACAAGGACGAAACCGACTCCGACGCGGGACCCGCCGATTGATCGAGCGCGAGACCCAGGCCGACACCGCACTGGTGATCCATCCCCAATCGCCGGGCGGCGAACCGGCGCGCGCTGAAGCGCGGCTGGAAGAGGCGTGCGGGCTGTGCGAGGCCGTCGGGCTGGTGGTCGAGGACGCCCGCATAGAAGCGCTGCGCCGGATTGATGCGGGAACGTATTTCGGCGCCGGCAAGCTTGCGGAAATCTCCGAAGAAATCGCCGAGCGAAGCGTCAAGGCCGTGGTCGTGGACGCCGCGCTGTCGCCGGTGCAACAGCGTAACCTTGAAAAGGCGTGGAAAGCCAAGGTGATCGACCGCACCGGGCTGATCCTCGAGATCTTCTCTGAGCGCGCGCAGACGCGCGAAGGCCGGCTTCAGGTCGAGCTTGCGCGGCTCACCTATGCGCGTTCGCGCCTGGTGCGCACCTGGACCCACCTTGAACGCCAGCGCGGCGGGCGCGGCTTCCTGGCCGGTCCCGGCGAAAGCCAGATCGAAACCGACCGGCGCATCATCTCTGACCAGATGGCCAAGCTTCGCGCCGAACTTGAAGAGGTCAAACGCACCCGCGCGCTGCACCGCAAGCGCCGCGAGGCCGCGCCATGGCCCACCGTCGCGCTTGTCGGCTACACGAACGCGGGCAAGTCGAGCCTGTTCAACCGGCTCTCAAAATCCAAGGTCATGGCCAAGGACATGCCCTTCGCCACGCTCGATCCGACCGTGCGCGCGGTGCGCACCGCCTCAGGCCGCAAGATCCTTTTGTCCGACACGGTGGGCTTCATCACCGATCTGCCGACCGAGCTGATCGCGGCTTTCCGCGCCACGCTTGAGGCGGTGCGCGAAGCCGACATCCTGGTCCACGTGCGCGACCTCTCCGATCCCGACAATGAAGGGCGCAAGGCGGACGTGGAATCCGTGCTCGATGCGCTCGAGGCCGGGCCCGAACACGGTCAGCGCGTGATTGAAGCCTGGAACAAGATCGATCTGCTCGAGTCGGACGACCGGGATGTCGCGCAGTGGCGCGCGCGCCTGCCGAAACAACCGAGCGCGTCGGCCGTTGCCGCGGTCTCGGCTGAAACGGGCGAGGGCGTCGAGACCCTGATGGCCGAGATCGAGGCCGCGCTCGCCGCCGACGACGAGATCCTGCGTCTGCGCATCGCGCCTGAGGAGGCCGAAGCGCTCGCCTGGGTCCACGAGAACGGCGAGGTGACCGACGACCGCACGGATCCCGATACCGGCGTGATCTACGCGGTCGCACGCCTTACGCCGCCTGATGCGGGGCGCTTCCGCCGGCGCTTTCCGGGCGTGGAACAGAGCCGCATGCGCGCCGCGGCGGAGTAGGGGCGCTTACCGCGCCCGCTCGGCGGTCTTGGCCTTAAGCCACAACGCCTCCATCTCATCAAGCGTCGCTTCAGCCGGAGAGCGGCCCTGTGTTTCAAGGGCTTGCTCGATCGAGCGGAAGCGGCGTTCGAACTTCGCGTTGGAGGCGCGCAGGGCCGCTTCGGGGTCGATTTTCAGCTTGCGGGCGAGGTTCACGACGGTGGACAGCAGGTCCCCGATCTCTTCGGCGACGTGATCGGGGTCGCCTTCGCCGACCGCTTCGCGGGTTTCGGCCAACTCCTCGTCGATCTTGGCGAAAACGCCCTCGATCGTGGGCCAGTCGAAGCCGACGCGCGCGGCGCGCTTCATGATCTTCTCAGCGCGCGTCAGCGCGGGCAGGGCGAGGGGGATGTCGGCCAGCACGGAGGCGTCATCTCCGCCCTTGCGCGCGCGCTCCTCAGCCTTTTGAGCCTCCCAGGCGCGGGTCTGCGCGGCGGCGTCGCGCTCAACTGCGGACCCGAAGACATGCGGGTGGCGACGGACCATCTTGTCGGCGATGGCGCGCGCGACGTCGTCGAAACTGAACTGGCCGGACTCATCAGCCATCTGGGCGTGGAACACGACCTGGAAGAGGAGATCGCCGAGTTCCTCGCGCAGGTCATCCATGCGGCCGCGTTCGACCGCGTCGGCGACCTCATAGGCTTCCTCGATCGTGTAGGGCGCGATGGTGGAGAAGTCCTGCTTCCGATCCCAGGGACAGCCGTGCTCGCGATCACGCAGCGCACGCATCACAGCCAGAAGCCGCGCCATCGGCGCTTGCGTCTCGTCGAGCGCGGCTTGGAACGCGTCAGGTCGATCAGCGTCTGGCATGGCTCTTTATCCGGCGGCTCGAAGCGATCGGGGAGAGGCTTAGGGCGCGTCGCTTGGATCGTCGAGGGCGCTGAGCGCTCCCATCCGCAAAATGCGCATAATAAATATTATGAGAAACATTAGGGGGTGATATCAGCCCATGCTAAGGCTCTGAGACATTGAGGATTTCGCCGTCCGCCTCGCGCAGCGTCACCGCCAGCCCGTCGAATGCCGGGCGCACGCGCTCCGGGCAGCGCTTCAAGAGCGCGCGATAATCCAGATCGATGTGGAGGTTCGTCAATACGCCGAGCGACGGATTGGCGCGTGCGAGCCAGTCCAGGCTCAGCGCCAGGTGCGCGTGGCTCGGATGCGGCTTGTCTCGCAATGAGTCGACAATCCAGACGCTGACGCCCTCGATCGCGTCGAACGCAGCCTCCGGCATGCCCGAAACATCCGGCGTATAGGCGGCCGGCCCGATCCGCAGGCCGGCGCACGGGATCGAGCCGTGCTCAACGGTGAAGGTGCTGAACCTCAGCCGGCCGCCCGGACCGTCGACGCCGTGCTGCGCGCCCTCCTCCATCGCCTGAAGCTCCAGAAGCGGCGGATAGCCTGAGCCCGGCGGCGTCTCGAAGATGTAACCGAAGCGCTGCATGAGCTGGGTGCGCGTGTGCGCGTTCATATACGCCGGCAGGCGCTTGGCGCGGCGATAGACGATGGCGCGCACGTCATCGATGCCGTGGCTCTGATCGGCGTGATCGTGCGTAAACGCGAGCCCGTCGAGGCTGGAAACCTGAGCCTCCAGAAGCTGTTCGCGCAGATCCGGCGAGGTGTCGATCAAGAGCCGCGTCGCCTCGCCGGCCTTCAAATCCGCCTCGCTTTCGGCGCGCTCGACGAGCACGGAGCAGCGCCGCCGCCGGTTTTTGGGTTCGCTCGGATCGCAATCGCCCCAGTCGCCGTCCACCCGCGGCACCCCGCCCGAAGAGCCGCAGCCAAGAATGGTGAGGCGCAGAACCGCGCTCATGCGGCGTCCTTCAGCCGGTCGAACAGCGCCAGCGTGTTGGCGCGCGTGCGCGCCGCGGTCTCGACGGCGTCCCAGCCTTTTAGCTCTCCCAGCTTCTGAGCAATATGAGTCAAGTATGCGGGTTCATTGCGTTTTCCGCGGTTCGGCACCGGCGCGAGATACGGGCAGTCCGTCTCGATGATCACCCGGTCATTTGGAACCTGGTCGCGGAAGATCGCGCGCACGTCCTCGGCCTTCTTGAAGGTGATGATGCCTGAGGCGGAGAACCAGCAACCCAGCGCCGCGGCGCGGCGCGCCAGCTCCTCCCCGCCCGTGTAACAGTGCAAAAGCGCCTTGAACGCGCCCTTGCCCATCTCCTCTTCCAGAAGATCGGCCATGGGCTCGTCGGCGTCGCGGCAGTGCAGGATGATCGGCAGGCCGGTCCGGCGCGCGGCCTCGATATGGGCGCGCAGGCTGGGGAACTGAGCCTCGGCGGGGCTGTGATTGTAGTAAAAGTCGAGCCCCGTCTCGCCCATCGCCACCGTTTTGGGATGGGCCGCCATCTCGATGAGGTGGTCGGCGGTGACGTCCGGGCGATCCTTGGCGTGATGGGGATGCGCGCCCACGGTGCAGAACACGTCGGCGTGGCGATCGGCGATCGCCTGGACCGTCTCCAGATCCGACAGGCGCGAGCAGATCGCGATCATCGGCGAGACGCCGGCCTCGCGCGCGCGGGCCAGCACGGCGTCGCGGTCCGCGTCGAAGGCTTCGGCGTGGATGTTGATGTGCGTATCGATCAGCATGTCAGCGCGGTGCGGCGGCGTCTTTCAGCGCGGCGAAGGCCGCATGGGCGGTCTGGCGGGGATCGAGATAAAGCGTTTCTTGCTCCCTGCCCAGCTTGCCGAGCGAATCCGCCGTTTCAGCCCAGCGTGAGGCCTGGTCCAGGTCGCCCTGCGAGGCGGTTCGGGCCTGCTCGCGCGCATGATCGACGAGAAAGTCCATCAGCACGGAGAGGAACGCCTCACCCTCTTTGGCGCCGGCTTGATCGGCGAGCGCGGCGGCCGCGTCGCGATCAAGGCGCGGCAGCGCGCTCAGGAGGGTGTCGAGCTTGGCTTTCAACGCGCCGGCGTCACGTTCAGCGAGGCTGAGCGCGCGCCCCGGCGCGCCGCCTGCGAGCGCGGCGGCGCCGTCGGCCGTGTCGGCGTCGACGCCGTGCGTATCCTTCAACCAGGCCGCGCATGCCTCGACGGGCGGCGGGCGCAGCGCGAGGCGACGGCAGCGCGAGCGAATCGTGTCCAGCAGCCGACCGGGCGCATGGACGATCAGGATCAAGATCCCGTCCTTCGGCGGCTCTTCGAGAGTCTTCAGCAAGGCGTTGGCCGCATTGACGTTCATGTCGTCGGCCGCGTCCACGATCGCGACACGGCGGTGGGCGCCGCTGGCGCGCTTGGAGAAGAAGGCGGGCGCGCGGCGCGCCTCATCCACGGTGATCTCGCCGCGCAACTTGCCGCGCTTGTCGTCATAGGGCCGCCGGATGAGGAGGAAATCGGGATGCGACAGCGCCTCCACCTGCCGGCAGATCGGATCGTCCGGCGCGGCGCTGAGCGGCCGGTCGCCGGCGGTCGCCGCGCCGAGCGCGCGCCGGGCGAGGCGATAGGCGAGCGTGGCTTTGCCCACGCCCTTCGGGCCGGTGATCATCCAGGCGTGGTGCATGCGCCCGCTCGTCAGCGCCGCGGCGATCTGGGCTTCGGCCGTGTCATGCCCGATCAGGTCATAGACCCGGCGCGGATGGGCGGCGTCGCCTTCCCGGTCGGCCTCCGGGGTAACGTCGGCCTCGCTCATGGCGCGGTCTCAAGCGAAAGGCGCGCCTTCAGCACGGCGAAGGCGTCCCCGGCGACCGCCTCGGCGTCGCGCGCCGCATCGATCACCGCGCAGCGCGCCGGTTCGGCCTCGGCGATGTCCAGAAAGCCGGCCCGCAGCGCGGCGTGAAAGGCGGTCTCGCGACGCTCGAACCGGGTCTCGGCTTCTCCGCGCGTGCGTGTGCGCTCCAGGCCGGTCTCGGGGTCGAGATCGAGGATCAGAGTCAGATCCGGGGCGAAGCCGCCGAGCGCGGCGTGGTCGATCGCATCGATCGCCGCGCCGGTCATGCCCCCAGCCGCGCCCTGATAGGCGCGCGTAGAATCGCTGAAGCGGTCGCAGATGACCCAGGCGCCGCGCGACAGCGCCGGGCGAATGCGCCGGGCCACGTGATCGGCGCGCGCGGCGTAGAGCAGCAACGTCTCGCACTCTGGCGACCAGCGGCCGGTCTCGCCGTGGATGAGAAGCTCGCGGATCGTCTCGGCGTTGTCGGTGCCGCCGGGCTCGCGCGTGACGTCGACCTCGAGCCCGTGCGCGCGCAAGCGGTCCGCGAGCGTGCGCGCCAGGGTCGACTTGCCCGCCCCCTCCCCGCCTTCAAGCGTTATGAAGCGCCCGCGCGCGGCCACGCCTAGCCGCGGATCAAGCCGGCGAGCGCAGAGAGCGCACGCCCGACCGCGCCCTTGCGCTCGACCGTTTCGGCGGCCTCCAGGGGATAGGTCTCCACCCGGCCGCCGGGCAGCGTCACTTCGAGGCGGCCCACACGGTCGCCGTCCATGACCGGGGCAGAAAGCGGACCGTCATAGACGATCTCGGCTGTTAGATCGTCGCGTTCGCGCCGGTGCATGCCGAGCCGGGCGGTCTGCGCCAGGCGCACCGGCGCGACCTCGCCTTCGCCCAGATAGACCGCGGCTTCGCCGACGACCTCGCCGGCCTCGGCCAGCGTGACCATCTCGAAATCGGAAAAGGCCGCGCGCATGAGCCGCTCGGCCTCGTCGGCGCGCTCAGCCTTGGAGTCCATGCCGTTGAATACGACGATCCGGCGCTCGCCGTCACGCACTGCGGACGCCACAAGCCCATAGCCCGAGACCGAGGTGTGGCCGGTCTTCAGCCCGTCCGCCCCTTCGAAGACGCCAAGGAGCGGATTGCGGTTGAACTGGCGAATTCCGTTATAAGTAAATGATTCTTCTGAATAAATCTCGTAGTAGTCCGGGTGTTCGTCGATGATGATGCGCGCCAGCCGCGCCAGGTCGGCCGCGGAGATCATATGATCGGGATCCGGCCAGCCGGTGGCGTTGGCGAAGTTCGCCGTCTCCAGGCCCATCTCCTTGGCGCGGTCGGTCATCGCGTCGGCGAAGGCCTCTTCGGAGCCTTCGAGCGCTTCGGCGAGCACGATGCAGGCGTCATTGCCCGACTGAACAACAATGCCGCGCAACAGGTCGGAGACCTTCGCCCGGCTGTTCACGTCGAGAAACATGGTCGATGAGCCGGAGGCCGCGCCGCCGCGCCGCCAGGCGTCTTCGCTGACGCGCAGCTCGTCGTCCATCTCGATCGTGCCGTTCTCAAGCGCCTCGAACGCCATGAAGGCGGTCATGAGCTTGGACATGGAGGCCGGCGGCATCGCCTCCGCCCCGTTCTTGGAGAACAGGATCTCGCCGGTCTCGTAATCCATGATCACGGCGTGGGTGGCCTCGGTCTGGAAGACCGGATCCTGAGCCAGGCCAGGCGCCGACAGCGCGCAGGCCGACGCGATCGCGGCGGCGAGACGGAGAGGATGGAACGTCATCGCAGGGCGGCTCCGCAGCTTTGAACGAAAGGACGAGTGCTGGCGCTATTCAAAACCGCACCGGGCGCCCCCGTCCAGCGCAGGGCGCGGCGGCTGTTCACATCCTTGCGCGGCGCGTGCGCCCGAGCCGCGCGGCGCCCCGGCGCCAGGGCCATCTCCGGGCGTGAAGAAGACCGGCGCGGCGGCCCGGTCGGCCGGGTTCGCGGGGCCGAGCGGCTCGATACGCACGTCCGCGACGCCGTCATCGGTGAAGCCGAGCGCCTGCGCCGCGGCGCGGCTGAGATCGATAACCCGCCCGTCCACATAGGGTCCGCGGTCATTGATCCGCACCGTGACCGAGCGCCCGGTGTCGAGCCGGGTCACGCGCGCCAGCGTGGGCAGGGGCAAGGTGCGGTGCGCGGCGGTGAGCGCGTTCTGGTCGAACCTCTCCCCGTTCGCGGTGATCCGGCCATGGAAGCCGGGTCCGTACCAGCTCGCCGCGCCTTCGAGCGCGTCGGCGTCCGGAACCGTCTCGGCGCGCGCGCCCGGCGCGGCTGCAGCGAGCGCAAGCATGAGGAGGCCGAGGTTGAGCGGTCGGATCATCGCGGTCGCGCTTGCGGGGCTTCGGTCAGACGACGAGTGTAGACCGCGCAGCCGCGCGCCTTGAAGCCTGAACGCTCAGTCGCGCCCGGACAGCGTCTCGGCTTTGACGCGCTTCATCTCCTCGAAAGTGTCCTCCACGCTCTTCGGCGGGTTGGAGCCGAGGCGCGAGACGATCACCGCGGTTGCGAAACAGGCGATGAAGCCAGGGATGATCTCGTAGAGCGCAGCCGAGAGCGACTGCCCGTCGATCGTGATCGGGGCGTTGATCCAGCCAAGCACCACGACCGCGCCGGCGATCATGCCGCTCAGCGCGCCGGTGCGCGTCAGCCCCTTCCAGAACAGCGACAGCAAGACGATCGGCCCGAACGCCGCGCCGAAGCCGGCCCAGGCGTTGGAGACCAGCGTGAGCACGTTGCTCTCGGGGTTGTAGGCGAGCGCGATGGCCACCGCGGCCACGAGCACGACCGAGATCCGGCCCACCAGCACCAGCTCGTTCTGGCTCGCGCTGCGGCGAAGGAAGATCTTGTAGAAGTCCTCGGTCAGCGAGCTCGACGAGACCAGCAGCTGTGAGGAGATCGTGGACATGATCGCGGCCAGGATCGCGGCGAGCAGGAAGCCGCCGACATAGGGATTGAACAGGAGATCGCTCGACAGAACGATGAAGATCGTCTCGGGATCGTCCAGCGCTATGCCGTTCACCGTCACATAGGCGAGCCCGACGAGCCCGGTCGCAAGCGCGCCCACGATCGTCACGAACATCCAGGTCATGCCGATATTGCGCGCCGCGCCGATGTCGCGCACCGAGCGGATGGCCATGAAGCGCACGATGATGTGGGGCTGGCCGAAATATCCCAGCCCCCAGCTCATGGCGGAGATGACGCCGACGACCCCGACCCCGCCGAACAGGTTCAACAGCTCAGGATCGATGTCGTCGAGGACCGCCCGCGTCGGCTCCGCGCCGCCCAGTTCGGTGAAGGCCGCCAGCGGCACCATGATCAGCGCCACGAACATGATGCAGCCCTGCACGAAGTCGGTCATGGACACAGCCATGAAGCCGCCGAACAGCGTGTAGGCCACGACCACGCCGGCGGTGACGTAAAGCCCGACCGCGTAGTTCAGCCCGAAGGCGGACTCGAACAGCTTGCCGCCCGCGACCACGCCGGAGCTGGTGTAGAGCGTGAAGAAGATCACGATCACGACCGAGGCGATGACCCGCAGCGCGCGGCTGTCGTCCTCGAAGCGCTTCTCGAAGAAGTCCGGGATGGTGATCGCGTCGCGCGCCACCTCGGTGTAGACGCGAAGGCGCGGCGCCACGAGCAGGTAGTTCGCCAGCGCGCCTAGAAGGAGCCCGATCGCGATCCAGCTCGCCGGCAGCCCCGAGACGTACATCGCGCCGGGCAGGCCCAGAAGCATCCAGCCGGACATGTCCGAGGCGCCGGCCGAGAGCGAAGTCACTGCGGGCCCGAGCTTGCGCCCGCCGAGCATGTAGCCGGATACGTCGTCGGTGGAGCGCCGGTAGGCGTAAAGCCCGATCCCGAGCATCAGGGCGAAGTAAAGTCCAAGCGACAGGGCGGTCCCGAGATGCATGCGTGTCCGATCGGCGGCTTCTGGAAAGCGTGCGTGACTACAGACCTCCGGGTGAAAGGGCAAGCCGAGCGCGCTTGCCGCGCCGCGCCCGGGGCGGCTAAACCACCGCCGACGGAGGAGTGGCTGAGCGGTCGAAAGCGGCGGTCTTGAAAACCGTTGAGGGTTCACGCCCTCCGGGGGTTCGAATCCCTCCTCCTCCGCCATCAAGCCAGAGCGCGACATTGCCTCTTGCAGCTTTCGTGGGCTTTCCATTCCCCCCCATCGCACGCAATACCAGACCGCTGATCCGCTCGAAAAACAGGTTCCGGCTGGCGATCCCGCTGCCAGCCGCAGGCAAGTCCCTGCGCGGCGGTCGGATCACACCCGGCGAATGGGAACGGCGACGCGGGCTGCGCCTGCGCTTCGTCTATCGCCGGACGGGCCCGAGCCTGCCGGTCGCGGAGGGGCGGCTGAACACGAAGGGCCAGGCGGTGGTGTCACGCTCCAAGACCGGGCGCGGCAAGGGTTCGAGCGTCCGCAATCGATCCGGGGGATCGATTGCAGCGAAGAACGCGCCGATCTTCCTGCTGGTGCCGCAGGTTAAGCTGCCGAAGCGGCTGGACCTGGCGCGGGATGCAGACCGGGCGTTGGACAGCGTGCCGGGGCTGATCGTGGCCAACTGGGTGGAAGGGAAGTTCGGTTGAATGCCGCCATGCGGATCGGACAGACGCTGATCATGCGCTGGAGTGTTCTTTCTCCGACGCATGGTCCGTATTTGCGAGGCCCCACGACGCCATCGCATCCAAGATCGGAACGAGTGTGCGGCCCTTCTCCGTGAGTGAATATTCCACATGGGGCGGAACCTGCGCGCGAACTTCGCGGTGCAGGATGCCATCCGCCTCCAACTCGCGCAAATGCTGCGTCAGCATTCGCTGGGTTACCGATGGCACCAGTCGGCGCAACTCGTTGAAGCGTCGAGGTGCAGAAATAACATTATAAAGGATCAGCGCCTTCCACTTCCCGCCGATTACCGAAAGCGTCACCTCGACGGGGCATTTGTTGGGATTGGCACAGGCAGTATCGGAATCCATACTACGTTCCAAAATAGTGCGTACTTACGACATCGTCTGCAGCATGCCATTGAGTGGGAGCATTGACCAGAGGAGGCTATCATGCCCAAAGCGTTCATTCCCGCCATCACCGGCGCACAATCCACCGCCATCGCCGAAGCCATGCGCGGCGCAGGTTGGGAGGTCGACGGCTCGAGCCGGAGCCGCAACGACGACCCACAGGCACGCGCCGCCGGCGCCGACGCCCTTATCCTGACGATCCCGCAAGATCACCGTTCCGGCGCCATGGTCGACTTCGTCGACTCATGGGTCAATTCGGCCTGTATCGGCGGGGTCGGGCGCATCGTCCTGAACGTCGGTGGCACACCCGGACCCGCAGAGGCTCATCCGTTCTTTGCCGATCTGCATGTTGCGCGAGACCGCGTGGCCGCGAGCGGTCTGCCCTACGTCATCCTTCAACCTACCGTGTATTTCGACAATCTGGCGGCGCCTTGGGCAGCGGAAGGACTAGCGGGGGGCGTCATCGCCTATCCTGCCGCACCCGAGGCCGAAGTGTCGTGGATGTCACATCGAACCTTGGGCGCCTGGGTCGTCGCTGTGGCGGGTGGCGATGCGGATAGCCGCATTCTGTCGATCGGCGGGCCGGAGCCGCTGACTGGAGCGGATCTCGCGCGCGAGATCGGAGCCGGCATTGGGCGCAAGATGCGCTACGAGCCTATCCCGCCCGCCGCGTTTGCTGAAGGCATGAACGCCGCGATGGGCGCGCCCGCCGGGGACCGGCTGGCATCGATCTACGCCCGCCTCGCAGACCATCCCACCAGCATGCGCGTCGGTCCCGACGAGGCGTCTCGCTTAGGGGTTGATCTTGAGACGGCGCGCTCTTTTACGGCCCGGGTGTTGGCCTGACATGGCGGCGGACAGGATTTAACCTCCCTCCTGATCCTGGCGTTGTCAGTCTGGCCGCGCGGGGGACCTGCCACGACGGTATGCGAACCTGCCTTTGCCGGGACAGATGAAGGAATTTGGGTCTGTCCCGGATAACTGAGATCACAATGCCCACCCCTCGCGAAACCATCCTCGCCGCGCTGCACGCGCGGCTCTTGGCGCTGCCCGCCACCGCCCTGCGCGGCGAGGTGCTGCCCGAGCGTGTCCCGACCGAGGGGCTGCTGATCCTGCGCGATGGCGAGCCGGGCGAACCCGAGGTGACGCTGTCGCCCCTGCGCTACCACTATCAGCATCGCGTCGAGATCGAGGCGGTCGTGCAGGGCGCCGACCGTGACGCCGCCATCGACACGCTGACCCCCAGCATAGGCTCGGCGCTCGCCGCTGACCGCACGCTCGGTGGCCTCTGCGACTGGGTCGAGGCGGAAGCGCCTCGGCCGGTCGATCTGCCGGTCGAGGGAGCGGCCAGCCTGAAGGCCGCGTTCGGCGGGACGACAGTCCACTGGACTGTCGTCTGATCCGCCTCACTCCCGGTGGTGCTGCACTATTCCACGGCCGATCAATTGGCCTGAGCCCGACAACCCGAGGAGAACGCCATGGCACGAGCCCAGGG
>CAZKBB010000038.1:0-25575 GCA_964550935.1 uncultured Caulobacterales bacterium | reverse complement strand
GTCCGGCACCCGGAAGGAAGAACTGCTCGTCGACAAGAAGGATCTGCAGAAGACCTACGTGCTTCGCCGCATCCTCAACCCGATGGGCACCCACGACGCGATCGAGTTCCTGCTCGGCAAGCTCAAGGAGACCAAGAATAACGCCGAATTCTTCGACTCGATGAACACGTAAGAGCGCGCCTCTCCTGAATTCCCGGCCGGCCCCGGATGAAATCCGGGGGCGAGCCGGGACCTCGGCGCGCAAGGGCGCGTCCTCTCCACGCGGTCCCGGGTCTCGGCTGCGCCTTGCCCGGGAGTTCACAAACCCACCCGCCCTTTAAGCAACCCAAGTGGAGCCACGCCATGAGCGACGACACACCCGGCTGGCGCGGGACGACGATCCTGGCGGTGCGCAAGAACGGGCGCGTGGCGCTGGCCGGCGACGGCCAGGTCTCCATCGGCAACACCGTCGTAAAGGCCACCGCGCGCAAGGTGCGCACCCTCTCCAAGGGTTCGGTGCTGGCCGGTTTCGCCGGCGCGACGGCCGACGCCTTCGCGCTGTTCGAGCGCCTGGAAGGAAAGCTGGAAGAGCATCCAGGTCAGCTCGCGCGCGCCTGCGTCGAGCTCGCCAAGGACTGGCGCACCGATCGCTATCTGCGCCGGCTCGAAGCCATGCTGATCGTGGCCGACGCCGAGGAGACCTACATCCTCACCGGCGCCGGCGACGTTCTGGAGCCCGAAGACGGCCTCGCCGCGATCGGGTCGGGCGGCAATTTCGCCCTGTCGGCGGCGCGCGCGCTCATGGACTACGAAACCGACGCGGAGACCATCGCGCGCAAGGCGATGGGCGTCGCCGCAGAGATCTGCGTGTTCTCCAACAATAACCTGACCGTGGAGACGCTGGGCTAGGCGGTCTTCCGCGCCCCTCCGGCTGTTTATCGGCCCCTCAAGGTCTTCCCAGCGAAAGCTGGGACCCAGAAGATCGAAGGGCTAAGGCCCCGTGATCCCTGGGTCCTGACTTTCGTCAGGAAGACTTGTTATGGGGCGGGCCAACACACGTCATCCCCCGGCTTGTCCGGTCGATCCAGTCCGGTCGGCGGCTCACTCCATCGCGAACGTCAGACCCGCCTTTTCCTGAAGGCGCTTGATGAGCGCGTGGCCGAGGGCGGGGGCCGGGGTCCAGACCCCGCCGGGGGTGGTTGAGCGGTCCACGTCGAACACCAGCGTCAGCGCGGCTTCGGTGATCATTTTCGAGGTGGAGCCGTAGCCGGGGTCCTTGTCGCCCTTCACGCTTGCGGTGAGGCGGGTTCCGTCCTCAGCCTCGCCGGTGAACATGACCTCGTAATAGCCGTTCTCTCGCTCCTCTTTGGAGGGGCCTTCGCCGGGTTTGGGCGGGTTCTCGGCCATGGAGCGGTCGTTGGCGATCGCGTTGGCGGTCTGCTCGCCTTTCTCGCCCGGCCCGGCGAGCATCATCTCGTCGTAGACGAAGTCCTCGCCATAGGCGTGGCCGGCGAGATAGTTCGACCGGTGCACGTTCTTCACGTTGATCGCGGCCATGATGAACGGCGCCGACCAGGAGCCGAGATCCTCCTCATAAAGCGGTTTCGCGCCATGGGGCTGTTTAGGGCCGGTAAAACCGGGGCACAGCGCGAACGGGTCTTTCAGGACCTCGATCACCTCCGGTTCGGAGGCCGCGCGCTTCATGGTTTCTGCAAAGCTCGCCGCGGTGCCGCCCGAGAAGGTGCCCTTCATGGAGCGCACCCGGCCCTTCACCCGCGACAGCGGCGCGCCGGTCTTCTCCTTGGCGGTCTCCTGCAGGAAGAACACGCCGAGATCGAACGGGATCGAATCAAAGCCGCACGAGAGCACCACCCGGGCGCCGGAGGCCTTGGCCGGTTCGGCGTAGTCGCGGATGATGTCGGCCATCCAGGCCGGCTCGCCGCACAGGTCCACATAGTCGGTTCCCGCCTCGACGCAGGCCTTCACCAGCGGCTCGCCATGGATCTGGTACGGGCCGACCGTGGTGATCACCGCCCGGGTCCGTTCGGCCATCGCGGCGAGCGAGGCCGGATCGCTTGCGTCCGCGACGACGAGCGGCGTATCGGACGGCGCGCCGATCTCGTCGCGCACGGCTTCGAGCTTCTCCTTCGAGCGCCCAGCCATCGCCCAGGCGACATCGCCGCCGTACTGCGACGCCAGATATTCGGCCACCAGACGCCCGGTGAACCCGGTCGCGCCATACACCACGACATCGAACTGAACTTCGCTCATGCGAACCCGCCTTCCTGCTTGATGGGAGATTTGCGCGCGAGCCTAGAGAGCGCGCGCCTGCGCGCAAACCCCCGGCCGGCTTCGACACGGCGCTTGCGTCGAGCGTGTCATGGAACAGAGCGACTATCGCATCGAGGAGGGTGGATCGGGCTGGGTCATGGTGATCGGGCGCGCGACCGGAACGATCATCGCCCATGTGCAGGGCGAGGCGCGCGCCCGCGCCGCATTCGGGCCGGGCGCGTCAGGCCTTAAGCGAACATCCGACCATCGGTCTCAAAAATCATCGCCTCGTCGCGAAACGCCTTGAACTCCAGCGCATTGCCGCTGGGATCGCGCACGAACAGCGTTTTCTGTTCGCCCGGCTGGCCCTCGAAGCGCACGTAAGGATCCACCAGAAAGTCGGTTCCGGCCCGCCGGAAGCGCTCGGCCAGCGCGTCGAAGGCGTCCCAATCCATGATCAGCCCGAAATGGCGCACCGGGATCTGCTTGCCGTCCACCGCGTTCACGTTCGCGGCGCCGGAGAGCTCCGGGGCGAGATGGGCGACGATCTGATGGCCGTAGAGATCGAAGTCGATCCAGTGCTCGCTCTCGCGCCCGGTCTGACAGCCCAGAAGGCCGGCGTAGAAGCGCCGTGCGGCTTCGAGGTCGTGCACGGGAAAGGCGAGGTGGAAGCGTGGGCGGGTCTGGCTCATGGCGGGCCTCCGGTCTATGCAGGCGGGCGCTTTCGAAGCGCCGTTCGCCAGCTTACATCACGTCGCGACCCGCTGCAGGCCGAAAGGCGACCTTCATGACCGACTTTTCCCCGCGCGAAATCGTCCACGCGCTTGATCGCCACATCATCGGCCAGTCCGAGGCCAAGAAGGCGGTCGCCGTCGCCCTGCGCAATCGCTGGCGGCGCAAGCGCCTGCCCGACGGCCTGCGCGAGGAGGTCACGCCGAAGAACATCCTGATGATCGGGCCGACGGGCGTGGGCAAGACGGAGATCTCGCGTCGCCTGGCCAAGCTGGCCGGCGCGCCCTTCCTGAAGGTTGAGGCCACCAAGTTCACCGAAGTGGGCTATGTGGGCCGCGACGTGGATTCCATCGCGCGTGACCTGGTGGAGGTGGCCCTCGGCTTGGTGCGCGAGCAAAAGCGCGAGGCGGTGAAGGCCAAGGCCCATGAGGCGGCCGAGGAGCGCGTGATCAACGCGCTTGTCGGACCCGCGGCGGGCCAGTCCACGCGCGACAGCTTCCGGCGCAAGCTCCATTCCGGCGAAATCGACGACAAGGAGATCGAGATCGAGGTGGCCGACGACGCCTCCCCGCTTCAGGGTCTCGACATCCCCGGCATGCAGGGCGGGGCGAGCATGATCAACCTGTCCGATCTTCTCGGCAAAGGCTTCGGCGGGCGCACCAAGACAATGCGCACGACCGTGAAGGAGGCCTATGAGCCGCTGATCAACGAGGAGGCCGACAAGCTGCTCGACGAGAGCCAGCTGCAGGCCGAGGCGGTCAAGCTCGCCGAGGAGGAGGGCATCGTCTTTCTCGACGAGATCGACAAGGTCTCCGCCCGCGCCGACGCGCGCGGCGCCGACGTCAGCCGTGAAGGCGTGCAGCGCGACCTCCTGCCGCTGATCGAGGGCGCCACCGTCGCGACCAAGCACGGGCCGATGAAAACCGACCATGTCCTGTTCATCGCCTCGGGCGCCTTCCACACCACCAAGCCGAGCGATCTTCTGCCCGAGCTGCAGGGCCGCCTGCCGATCCGGGTCGAGCTGCGCGCCCTGACGCGCGAGGACTTCAAGGCGATCCTGACCGAGCCCGAAGCGAGTCTCACCGCGCAGTATTCCGCCCTTATGAAAACCGAGGGCGTGGATCTGGTGTTCGAGGACAGCGCCGTGGAGGCGCTCGCCGACTACGCTGCGGACGTGAACGCGCGCGTTGAGAACATCGGCGCGCGCCGGCTGCACACCATCATGGAGCGCTTGGTCGAGGAGGTGAGCTTCACCGCCCCGGATCGCTCAGGCGAGACCATCACCGTGGACGCCGACTACGTGAAGGCGCGCGTGGACAGCCTCGCCGGGGACGCGGACCTTTCGAAGTTCATTCTGTGACCGGTCTGCACGCCGCAGCGATCGCGCTTGGCGGGGCATGGCGCGGGTGCTAACTCCGCGCCCATGAGCACCGATCCCGCGCGCATCCGCAACTTCTCTATCGTCGCCCACATCGACCACGGCAAGTCCACGCTCGCCGACCGGCTGATCCAGGTCACCGGCGGGCTGACCGACCGCGAGATGAAGGAGCAGGTGCTCGACAACATGGAGCTCGAGCGCGAGCGCGGCATTACGATCAAGGCCCAGACCGTGCGCCTGAATTATCGCGCCAAGGACGGCCACGACTACGTCCTGAACCTGATCGACACGCCCGGACACGTGGACTTCGCTTACGAGGTCTCGCGCTCGCTCTACGCCTGCGAAGGCGCGCTTCTGGTGGTCGACGCCGCGCAAGGCGTCGAGGCGCAGACGCTGGCCAACGTCTATCAGGCGATCGACGTGGACCTGGAGATCGTGCCGGTCCTGAACAAGATCGATCTGCCCGCCGCCGAGCCGGAGCGCGTGAAGGCCCAGATCGAGGACGTCATCGGCATTGAGGCTCATGACGCGCTGGAAATCTCAGCCAAGACCGGGATGGGCGTCGAAGACGTGCTCGAAGCCATCGTCCAGCGCCTGCCTGCGCCCAAGGTCGGCGCGCGCGAGGCGCCGCTGAAGGCGCTTCTGGTGGACTCCTGGTACGATCCCTATCTCGGCGTCATATGCCTGGTGCGCATCATTGAGGGCGTTCTGAAAAAGGGTGTGCGCGTGCGCCTGATGGGCGCCGGCGCGAGCTATAACGTGGACGGGGTCGGCTTTTTCCGCCCCGCCAAGGAAAGCGTCGACGCGCTCGGCCCCGGCGAGATCGGCTTCCTGAACGCCTCGATCAAGCAGGTGCGCGATGCGCGCGTGGGCGACACCATCACCGAGGAGAAGCGCCCGACCGACGCGATGCTGCCGGGCTTCAAGCCCGCCGTGCCGGTGGTGTTCTGCGGCCTGTTTCCGGTGGACGCGGCCGAGTTCGAGGACCTGCGCGACGCGGTGGAGCGCCTGGCGCTCAACGACGCCTCCTTCAGCTACGAGATGGAGACCTCCGCCGCGCTCGGCTTCGGATTCCGCTGCGGCTTCCTCGGGCTGTTGCACCTGGAGGTGATCCGCGAGCGGCTCGAGCGCGAGTACGGCGTCGACCTCATCACGACCGCGCCCTCGGTGGTCTACAAGATGACCATGACGGACGGGGAGGAGATCGAGCTTCACAACCCCGCCGACATGCCCGATCCGGTCAAGATCGACACCATCGCCGAGCCCTGGATCAAGGCGACCATCCTGGTGCCGGACGAGTTTCTGGGCGGCACGCTGAAGTTGTGCGAGGACCGGCGCGGCGTCCAGCGCGAGCTCACCTATGCGGGTAGCCGCGCCATGCTGGTCTACGAGCTGCCGCTCAACGAGGTCGTGTTCGACTTCTATGACCGGCTGAAGAGCGTGACCAAGGGCTACGCCAGCTTCGACTACCAGTTTCTGGAGTACCGCACCGAGGATCTCGTAAAGATGGCCGTGCTGGTCAACGAGGAGCCGGTCGACGCGCTCTCCATGATCGTGCACCGCTCGCGCGCGGAGATGCGCGGGCGGGCCATGTGCGAGAAGCTGAAGGACCTGATCCCGCGCCACATGTTCAAGATCCCGATCCAGGCCGCGATCGGCGGCCGGGTCATCGCGCGCGAAACCCTCTCGGCCCTGCGCAAGGACGTGACCGCGAAATGCTATGGCGGCGACGCCACCCGAAAGCGCAAGCTTCTCGACAAGCAAAAGGCCGGCAAGAAGAAAATGCGCCAGTTCGGCCGCGTCGAAATCCCCCAGGAAGCCTTCATCGCGGCGCTGAAGATGGATGCGGATTAATTAGTCCGCACACGGAGCCCCCTCATGCCTGACCCTGACATCGTCCTCTATCACGGGCCTCGCTCGCGTTCGATTAGGGTGCGGTGGATGTTGGAGGAGATGGGGCTTGCGTACCGGCTGGAGCGGGTCGACTTCACCCACGGGAATGTCGGCGGGGCGGCGTACAGGGCGGTCAATCCGCTGCAAAAGGTGCCCGCGCTCGAAGTCGACGGCGCGGTCATGCTGGAATCGCTGGCGATGGTGGAGTTTCTGGGCCGGCGCTTCGGGCCGACCGATCTGGTGGTGGGGCCGGACGAGCCTGAGTTCGCGCGCTATCTGGAGTGGCTGCACTACGGCGAGGCCACGCTCTCCATGGCGATGAACCTGGCGCTGGCCCATTCCTTCCTCTTGCCGGAGGACAAGCGCAACGCGGGCCTGGCGCGCTGGGCCAAAGGCGAGCTCGCCAAGCATCTGGACCATATCGCCGTGCGGGGCCTCGGCGAGGGGCGCAAGTGGGTCGCCGCCGGGCGCTTCACCGCGGCGGACATGTCGCTCGGCTACATGCTCTTCCTGATGAAGCTCCTGCGCCTCATCGACGAGGCGCCGGCCGAGGTGCGCGCCTACTGGGAGCGGCTGATCGCCCGCGAGGCGTGGCGGCGCGCGAGCGCGGACTAGGGTTTCACGTGAAACACCGGCGTGGCGCGCGGCCGCACCGAGGTCCGGGTCGACGCGGGGCGTCGCCCGGGAGTTCACAGTGGCGGTCGGTTTACGGGGCGCCGACGCGGGCTTGGGGGCAGCTGGCGAGCACGCCGCGGGCCTGCTGTCCGGCTTTCAGGGCGCGGGCGGCGGCTTCGACATCGTCCACCGACAACACCTCCGCGCCGGCGTCCTTCATGGCGAGATAGTCCGCGCGCCCTGAGGCCTCCGCGCGGAAATCACCGAAGCTGGTTTCCACGCCCGCTTCGGCGAGCGCCGCGTCCAGAGCGGGCGCGCCCTCTTGACCGAGCCCGAGCCAGGCGAGCACCCGGTCGGATCCGATCCCGGCCGCTTCCAGCGTATCGAGATCCTCGACCGCGTCGATCCCGACCGAGACCATCACCGCGGGCATGACGGCGCTGATCGCCGCAGCGTCCTCGAGTGTGTAGGCGATCACGATCACCCGGTCCTGCGCATCGGTGTCCGAGAGCGTCTGGGCGAGCGTCTCCAGAGCGACGTCCTTCAGGTCGAGCATGGCGAAACCGGCGCCGTCGAGGCGCGTCAGCGCGTCGGCGAGCGTCGGCGGCGCCATCTCGGTGATCTCGCCGGCCGGGTCGGTGAGGCGCAGTTCCAGCAGCCGGTCGAGCGAGGTATCGGCCACCGCTCCAGCGCCGGTCGTGGTGCGCTCCAGCGTGGCGTCATTCATGAGCACCAAAGCGCCGTCGGACGTGGTGCGAACGTCCAGCTCCACAAAGAGCGCGCCCTCCTCCAGCGTGGCGTCGAGCGTGGCGAGCGCGTTCTCCGGCAGGCCGGGCCGTGCGCCGGCGCGGTGGGCCTGGAGCACGGCGGCGTCGCGCTCGCGCACGCAGTCCATCAGGATCGGCAGATCCACGCCGTCCAGCCAGCGCGCCGCGATCGCCTCGGCTTCAAGATCGACGTTAGATCCCTCCGGCGCGCCGCAAGCGGCGAGCCCGGCGGCCAGAACGACGGCGGCGCAGGCGTGTCGCAGGGCGCCCCGGTTCATCGCTCAGCTCAAATGCTGCTGGAAGAAGGCGCGCGTGCGCGTATTGGCGAGATCGGCGTCCTCCGGGTGATAGTGCTCGCCGCCCTCGCGCGCGAAGGCGTGATCGCGCTCCGGATAATAGTGCAGCGCCACGTGGGGATGGTTCTCCAGCTCCTTCATGATCTGGTCCTGGGCCTCCTGGGGCACGAACTGATCCTTGCCGGCGACGTGGAGCATGAGCGGCTTGGTGATCTGCTTGGCCTCGTCGAGCGCCTCGTTGATCTTCACGCCATAGTAGCCGACCGCCGCGTCCGCATCGGTGCGGCAGGCGGTGAGATAGGCGAGGAAGCCGCCGAGGCAGTAGCCCACGGCGCCGACCTTGCCCGACCCGACCCGACGAGCGTAGTCGATCGTGGCGGCGATGTCGGTGACGCCGGTGTCGGGATCGAACTTGCCGAACAGGTCGAAGGCCTGCTTCCATTCCTCCTCGGTCTGGTCGGTGAGCTGGATGCCCGGCTCGATGCGCCAGAACAGATCCGGGCACACGGCGCGGAAGCCTTGGTCGGCGAGATCGTCGACGATGTCGCGCATCACCTGGTTCACGCCGAAGATCTCCTGGATCACCACGATCGCGGGGGCGTCGTCGGGTCCGTTCTCATAGGCCGTGAACTCGCCGTCGGGGCCGGCGATCGTGATCTCTTGTCCTGCCATGGGATCTCCTTGGGGAGCAGCGTGCACGTGGTGGCGGGCCGCGCGGCGAGCGCGTAAGCTCTGCGACCTCGAAGCCCCCAAGAGGACAGACGAGGCGCGCATGAAGGTCAATATCAATATCGAATGCACCCCGGAGGAGGCGCGCGCCTTTTTCGGCCTGCCCGACGTGACCCCGCTCAACGCCCAGCTGGTCGAGGAGATGCAAAAGCGCTTGACCGGCAACATGGACGCCATGGAGCCGGAGGCGCTGATGCGCTCCTGGATGACCATGGGCGGGGAATGGCAGAAGCAGTTCATGGCCATGATGAACCCGACCGGACGCTCAGAGTGATTCGGACGCCGCCCGCTGCATGACCGACACGATCTTCGCTTTGGCGAGCGCGCCCGGGCGCGCGGGCGTCGCGGTGATGCGCGTGTCCGGGCCGGGCGCGGGCGAGGCGCTCGATCGGCTCGCCGGCGCGCCGCGTCCCGCGCGCCGCGTCGCGAGCTTGCGTCGGTTGAGGACCCCGGATGGCGCGGTCTTCGATACCGGCCTGGTGCTCTGGTTTCCAGGCCCGGAGAGCTTCACCGGGGAGGACAGCGCTGAGCTGCAGCTCCATGGCGGCCCGGCGGTGATCGAGGCCGCGGCCGGAGCGCTGGCGGCGGCGGGCGCGCGCCCCGCCGAGGCCGGGGAGTTCACCCGACGCGCGTTCGAGAACGGCAAGCTGGACCTGACCGAAGCCGAGGGCCTCGCCGACCTCATTGATGCGGAGACCGAAGGCCAACGCGCTCAGGCGATGGCTCAAATGGACGGCGCCCTGAGGCGGCTCTACGCCGGCTGGCGCGATCGGTTGATCGAAATCCTCGCCGCCATTGAGGGCGAGATTGATTTTCCCGATGAAGGCGACGTGCCCGACGCGCTCGCCGCCACGGCCGGGCCCCCGCTTGACGCCTTGATCGGCGAACTCGAGGCCCATCTCGACGATGATCGCCGGGGTGAAAAGGTGCGCGAAGGCTTCACCATCGCTCTGATCGGTGCGCCGAATGCGGGCAAGTCCTCGCTCCTTAACGCGCTGGCCAAGCGCGACGCGGCGATCGTCACCGATATCCCGGGCACCACGCGGGACATCGTCGAGGTGCGCCAGGTGCGCGGGGGTTTCCCGGTGATCCTCGCCGACACGGCCGGCCTGCGTGAAGCGGCGGACGTGGTGGAGGCTGAAGGCGTGCGGCGCGCGCTTGAGCGTGCGGAGGACGCCGATCTGCGGCTTGGAGTGGTCGATGTTTCACGTGAAACATCGACTGACCTGGACGGGCTCGCCGAGCGTTTAAGACCGGGAGACTCGCTGATCGCAAACAAGATTGACCTCGCTGGGCCTGCGCCGCTTGAGCCGCCGCAGGGCGTGCAGGTGTTCCAGGTGTCGACGGTGGCCGGTGACGGGCTTAATGCGCTTCAGGCCTGGCTCAACCAAACCGTTGCGGACCGGCTCGGCCGACGCGAAGCGCCGGCGCTGTCGCGGGCGCGGCATCGCCAGGGCGTCGAGACCGCGCGCGGCGCCCTCTCCGATGCGCGCAGCCGGCTTGCAGATCTGCCGGAACTCGCCGGCGCGGACGCCCATCGGGCCGTGCGCGCGCTGGAGGCGCTGACGGGCCGGGTGGATGTGGAGGACGTCCTGGATCGGGTGTTCAGCCAGTTCTGCATTGGGAAGTAAGCGCCTGCCGCGTTCCGTCTTTCACGTGAAACATTGATGTGCGGCCTCGACTCAAGGCCTGCGAGGGCTTATCTCGGCGCTCTGTTTCGAGGCCCGACCGTGCCCCGGATTGTGCTAGACTAATCTCATGCTTTTGACCCCTATCCAGGCTTCAACGGCGCGCTGGGACGTGATCGTGATCGGCGGCGGCCATGCCGGCTGCGAGGCCGCGAGCGCGGCGGCGCGCGCCGGCGCGCGCACGCTTCTGCTGACCCATCGCTTCGCGACCGTGGGCGAGATGTCATGCAATCCCGCGATCGGCGGGCTCGGCAAGGGCCATCTCGTGCGCGAGGTGGATGCGATGGACGGGCTGATGGGCCGCATCGCGGATGCGTCCGGCATTCAGTTCCGCCTGCTCAATCGCTCCAAGGGTCCCGCTGTGCGCGGCCCGCGCACCCAGTCGGACCGCAGGCTTTATCGCGAGGCCATGCAGGCGGCGATCCTGGCCCATGAGGGCCTCGACGTGGTCGAAGCGCCGGCTGAGGATCTGATCATTGAGGGCGGCGTCTGCGCGGGCGTCCTGGACGACGCCGGGCGGGCCTATCGCTCGGGGGCGGTGGTGCTCACCACGGGCACCTTCCTGAAGGGCGTGATCCATCGCGGCGAGGCGCGCGTCCCGGCCGGGCGCGACGGCGAAGCGCCGGCGATCGCCCTGTCCGACACGCTCTACGGGCTTGGTCTGGTGATGGGACGGTTGAAGACCGGCACGCCGGCCCGGCTCGACGCGACCTCGATCGATTGGGACGGCCTCGACATGCAGGCTGCAGACCCGGCGCCGGTTCCGTTCTCCTTCCTGACCGATCGAATCACCGTGCCCCAGATCGCGTGCGGCGTGACGCGCACGACCGAGGCGACCCACGCGATCATCAAGCAGAACCTCGCCAAGTCGGCCGTTTACGGCGGCGCCATCGCCGGCCGGGGCCCGCGCTATTGCCCCTCGATCGAGGACAAGGTGGTGAAGTTCGCCGACCGCACCAGCCATCAGGTCTTCCTGGAGCCGGAAGGCCTCGACGACGACACCATCTATCCAAACGGGATCTCCACCTCGCTGCCCGAAGACGTGCAGGACGCCTTCCTGCGCACCATTCCAGGGCTCAAAGAGGTGCGGGTGAAGCGGTACGGCTACGCGATCGAGTACGATTACGTTGATCCGCGCGAGCTCGACGCCGGACTTCAGGTGCGCAAGCTCTCGCGGCTCTGGCTCGCCGGCCAGATCAACGGCACCACAGGCTATGAAGAGGCTGCGGCTCAAGGCCTGATGGCGGGGCTGAACGCAGCGCGCGCGGCGGACGGCGCGGCCGACCCGGCCGTGCTCGACCGTAGCCAGGCCTATATCGGGGTGATGATCGACGATCTCGTCACGCGCGGCGTGACTGAGCCCTATCGCATGTTCACCTCGCGTGCGGAGTACCGCCTGACGCTGCGCGCCGACAACGCCGATCAGCGCCTCACCGAAATCGCCGCAAACTGGGGTCTGGTCGGCGCCGAGCGGGCGCGCGCATGGCGGGAGAAGGCTGACGCGCTTGCGGCCGCGCGCGCCCGGGTCGCGGAGCTCAGCCTGACGCCGAACGAGGCCGCCAGGGCCGGCCTCACCGTCAATCAAGACGGTAAGCGCCGTAACGCGCTCGCGCTGTTGGCCTATCCCGATATCAGCTTCGCCGATCTCGCGGCGGTCTGGCCTGAACTCGCCGACTGGCGGCGCGATATCGCCGAGCAGATCGAGATTGATGCGGTCTATCACGGCTATCTCGACCGGCAGGAGGCTGACATCCTCGCCTTCCGCCGCGATGAGGGCGTGCGCATTCCGGCCTCGTTCGATTACGCCCGCGTCGGCGGGCTCTCCAACGAGGTGCGTCAGAAACTCGAAGCGGTGCGCCCTGCTACCCTGGGCCAAGCCGGCCGGATCGAGGGCGTGACGCCGGGCGCGCTGACCGCTCTGCTGGCCCATCTCAAGCGCGGCGCACGCCGGGAGACAGGCTGAGATTGGCGGAGTTGGACGTTGATATGGCGGCTGCGGCGCGGATCGCGGCGGCCGAGCGCTTCACGGCGCAGGATTTCCGGGCCGAGACCGGTGTTTCACGTGAAACATTGGACCGGTTCGAGGCTTGGCGGGCGCTTCTTGAAGCGCGTAACGCGGATACGAACCTGGTGGGCCGGTCGACGCTGGAGGATTTCTGGCGCCGCCATGCGCTCGACGGCTGGCAGGTGCTGCGCCTTGAGCCGAAGGCCCCGCGCTGGCTGGAGATCGGCGCCGGCGCGGGCATTCCCGGCATCCCGGTGGCGCTGGGCCTGAAGGCGGCCGGTGTCGACGGCGCGCGCGTGACCCTGGTCGAATCGATCGCCAAGAAGGCCCGCTTCCTGGAGGAGGCCGTGGCCGCCACCGGCGCGCCGGCCGAGGTGTTCGCGGTGCGCGCCGAGGCGCTGGACAGAAAGCGACGCTATGATGTCATAACCGCCCGGGCCGTGGCGCCGCTGAAGAAACTGATCGGCTATGCCAAACCCTTCGTGGATAACGGCGCGATCGCGCTGTTTCCCAAGGGCGCGCGCTACGCCGACGAATTGACCGAGGCGCGGAAAAGCTGGACCTTTGAGTGCGAGGTGCTACCGAGTCTGACTTCGCTCGAGGCCGCCGTCCTGAAAATCGAGAGGATCGCCCGTGTCCGCTGAGCCCCGCAAAGAGCCGCCCAAGGTCATCGCCATCGCGAACCAGAAGGGCGGGGTCGGCAAGACCACGACCGCGATCAATCTCGCCACCGCGCTCGCCGCCGTCGGCAAGCAGGTCGTGGTGCTCGATCTCGATCCCCAGGGCAACGCCTCCACCGGGCTCGGCGTCGGACGCAAGGACCGCAAGGCGACGAGCTACGACATTCTCGTGGGTGAGCGGCCCATAGAGGAGGCGCTGATCGCCACCTCGGTGCCGAACCTCTCTATCATCCCCTCCGACGTGGATCTGTCCGGTGCGGAGCTGGAGCTGTCCGACGCGCCGCGCCGCTCCTACCGCTTGCGCCACGCCGTGGACCGCTTCCGGCGGGCGCTGAAGGCCAAAGGCGTGGCGTGCGACTACGTGCTGATCGACTGTCCGCCGTCCTTGAACCTGCTCACCGTGAACGCCATGACCGCCGCCGACAGCGTCCTGGTGCCGCTGCAGTGCGAGTTCTTCGCGCTCGAGGGGCTGTCCCAGCTCATGCGCACGATCGAGCTGGTGAAGGGAAACCTCAATAAAAATCTGTACATACAGGGCGTCGTGCTGACCATGTACGACAAGCGGAACAATCTGTCCGCCCAAGTCGCCGCGGACGTGCGCGAGCATTTCGGCGATCAGGTCTACGACACGATGATCCCGCGCAATGTGCGCGTCTCCGAGGCCCCGTCCTTCGGCAAGCCGGTCCTGCTTTACGATCTCCACTGCGCCGGCGCGCAGGCCTATCTCGACCTGGCCAAGGAAGTCGTGCGCCAGGAGCGCGGCGGCGCGAGCGCGCCCGACGCGCTGACCCCGGCTTAAGGCGCGCGTGATGGTCGACGAGACGGAGAAATCTGAAAAGACCGAACGCACGCGCGGGCTCGGCCGCGGACTCTCCGCCCTTCTGGGCGAGCCGGAGGCAGAGACGGCGGAGCCGGCCGGTCCGCGCACGAGCGTGCGCCAGATCCCGATCGAGCTGATCGAGGCGAACCCGGCCCAGCCGCGCAAGCATTTCGACGAGGCCGATCTCTCAGAGCTCGCCGAATCCATCGCCGACAAGGGCGTGCTTCAGCCGATCCTGGTGCGTCCCAAGCCCGGCGATGCGGAGGCGTATCAGATCGTCGCGGGCGAGCGGCGCTGGCGCGCGGCTCAGCGCGCGCGGCTTCACGCCGTGCCGTGCCTGGTGCGCGAGCTGACCGATCGCGAGACGATCGAGATCGCGATCGTGGAGAATGTACAGCGCGCCGACCTCAACCCGGTCGAGGAGGCGCGCGCCTTCCGCCAGCTGGTGGAGACGTTCGGCCATACCCAGGACGAGGTGGCGCGCGCGGTCGGCAAATCGCGCGTGCACGTCACCAACACGCTACGTCTTCTGGCCATGCCGCAGGCGGTGCTCGACCGGCTCGCGGCCGGGGAGATCACGGCCGGCCATGCTCGCGCCGCCGCCGCCGCGCCCGATCCGGCCGCCCTGGTCGAGCGCATCGCGAATGAAGGCCTGTCGGTGCGCGCCGCCGAGGCGGAGGCGCGCAAGGCCTCCGGCGCGCCTGAGACCAAGGCCCGCAAGGCCAAGGGTTCCGGCGGGAAAGACGCCGACACGGCCGCTCTGGAGACCGATCTCGCCGAACGGCTGGGCCTCGACGTGGATATCCGCCATCGAGGCGAGGCCGGCGAGGTGCGCATCCGGTATTCCAGCCTCGACCAGCTGGACGATCTCTGCCGCCGCCTGTCGCAAGGCTCCGGCGCGTATTAGTGCTCCGCATCAACGTCAGATGAACGCGCGCGCCTTAACCGCGCCGAATTCGCGCGGCTTGATAGGGTCATAACGTTCGACACGAGGCGATCATGATCACCCCGCTCCTGCTCTCCGTCACCCAGGCCCTGTCCCTGGGCGCCGCGCCGTCGCCGTCCTCGGCGGCGGTTCTCGCCGCATTTCAGTCCGCGCCGGCGGCCGTGTCGCAAGCCGACGCACAGGACCCCGCCTCCCCCGCGCCCGGCCCGGCTGAGCAAACGCCCGCGCCGGCTGCAGAGCCGCAGCGCGGCGCCGAGCTCGAGCCCGCGCCCCTGCCCGAGCCTGAGGCGGTGGAGGTCGATCGTGCGCTGACCGACCAGCTCGCGCCGGCTGAGCCGCCGCTCGCCATGGCTGACGAAATCGCGCGCGTGGAGGCCTGGTTCGAGGGGTTGGACACGCTGCGCGCGCGGTTTGAACAGATCGGTCCGGACGGACGCACCCTCGCCGGCGGGCTCTGGCTCGACCGGCCGGGCCGGGTGCGCTTCGACTACGACGATCCAAGCCCGGTCCTGATCGTCGCCGACGGCGCGACCGTCGCGATCGCCGACTCTGAGCTGGAAACGGTCGACCGCGCGCCGATCCGCTCCACCCCGCTGCGCTGGCTGCTCCAGGCCGACCTCGATCTCGCCGCGAGCGGCGCGGTTGTGGAGGCCGGCCGCTATGAGGGCCGGCTCTACGCCACGTTCGAGGATCCGGGCGGCGAGGCGGAAGGCCGCCTGACGCTCATCTTCGACGATCCCGACGCCGGCGCGCCCGCTGACGCCATGAGCCTTGCGGGCTGGTACGCCGTCGATGCGGTCGGCGGGCTGACCGAGGTGGCGCTGAGCCAGACCGAGCGCGGCCTCGATCTCGACCCGCGCCTCTTCGTTCTGGAGGATGCCGACGCCGGCGATCGCCGCCGGCGGCGCTGAGGTATGACCGGGCGCTCGCTTGGTTACCAAATCCTGAAACGTTGATTCAGATCGTTGGTGGACAACGGCTTTTCGGTCCTACCAAGTCTGACCAGCCGATCTAGCGCCTGGCTTGCGCCGCCGCGCGCGCCAGGCGCAGGACCAGCTCGCCGGTGATCGCTTCCACCGGCGCGCCCGAGCGCTTGCATTTGCGCTCCGCCTCGAAGGCGAGCGCGCGGGCCTGATCGAGCCGTCCGCCGCGCCAGAGCCGCGCTGACAGCTTGAACCGGTCCGCAGGCGGGCCGAAGCGTGGCGCGCCGGCGCGCGCGAGCGCGGCGTCATGGCCGCCGTGGCGATGGAAGCTGTCGATCTGGTCGATGCGGCGCTGCAGCGCGCGCAGCACGCCGATCGCATTGATCCCGGCGGCGAGCGCGCGGGCGTAACCGCGATCGGCCGCGCCGGGATCGCCTGCGAGCGCCGGCTCGATCGCCTGATCCATGGCCGCTTCGGCGCCCGCGGCCGAGACCGCCGCGACGTCCTCGCGCGTGACGCTCGCCGGTTCGCCGCCGCGCTGGTCTTTCAGCCCCTTGTAGAGAATGAGTTTCTCGATTTCAGAGCGCGCGAGCTGCCGGTCGCCCTCCAGGATCGGTCCGAGCATGGCGCGCGCATCGGGTTCCAGCGTGATCGCCTCGGCGCCGAGGGCCTCTTCTGCGATCCGGGCGAGATCGCGCGCCCCATCGGCGTAGCAGGACAGGGCGAGCGATTTCGCGCCCGCTTCGCACGCCTTGCGCAGCTTGGAGCCCGGCTTCAGGTCGCCGGCCTCGATGACGAGGCGCGCCTCCGCGTGGGCTTCGCCCTTCTCGAAGGCGCCGATCCAGTTGGCCGTCGGAGCGGAGTCCCCGCTCAGGCGCACGCGCACCAGCCGGTCGCCGCCGGTCAGCGAGAGCGCCGCCATGGCGTCGGACACCGCCCCGGGATCGCCCTTCACGTCCTCGTCGGACAGGCGCGTGACGCAGAACGGATCGTCGGGATCGGCCACCAGCGCCTTGGCGAGCGCCTCGGCGCGCTCGCGCACCAGGCCGCGGTCCGGCCCGAAGATCAGGAACACGACCGCATCCGGATCGGGCTTCGCGATCCGCCGGTCCACATCGCCGGCCCTGACTTTCATGAGCGGGAGGCCCTCATGCGATCTCGGCACTCATTCGACGCGGGTCGCCGCGGCCAGGCGGCGCGACAGCGTGCGCGCCGCGGCGAGCGCGGCCTGCTCCTCGGCGTTGCGGCGCGCGGCGATCAGGCCGTAGGTCTCGAACGGCGCATCGAAATAGGCGGTCTCGCGCACCAGACCCTCGGCGAGGACCGCATCGCCCTCGATGAGGCGATAACGCACGCGCAGATCCAGCCCGTAACGCGAGGCCCGGTCGGCCGCGGAGATGCCGAGCCGGCGCTCGGTCGTTTCGGTGTCGAGCACCAGGCGATAGGGGCTCTCGCTGGTCCCGCTCCCGAACGCGCCCGACACGGCGTCTTCGAGGAGATAATCGATGCGGGCCTGCCCAGCCTCGATCTCCATCGCCGCCAGCGCGGCCATGTCCGGCCCGGCGTAGAGGGGTTGAAAGCCGCACGCGGCAAGAGGCGCGCACACGGCGGCGAGAACGAGTTGGCGGATCGGCTTCATCATCGTCGGCTCCCCGGCCGGTGGATGCGGCGTCAGTTCGCGACGACGTTGATGATCCGCCCCGCCACCACGATCACTTTGCGGATTGTAAGCCCGTCCGTCACGCGTTTCACGTGCTGATCGGCGAGCGCCTGCGTCTCAATGTCGGCCGGATCGGCGTCCTTGGCGACTTCAAGCTCGCTGCGCCGCTTGCCGTTGACCTGGATCGGCAGGATGACCGTGTCCTCGGCCAGCAGGGCCGGATCGGGCTCGGGCCAGCCGGCCTCGCACACGAGGCCTTCGCCGCCGAGACGCGACCACATCTCCTCGGCCAGGTGCGGCATAAAGGGCGCGATGACCTGCGCCATCAGCCCGGCCGCTTCAGCGCGCGCATCGATCATGCCCGGCGCGTCTTCGGTCCCGGCCTTGCGCAGTGCGTTGGCGAAGTCGTGAATGCGCGCCACGGCGGAGTTGAAGCGGAAGCCGTCAATGGCGTCGGTGACGTCGCGCACGCAGCGATGGGCGGCCTTGCGCAGCTCCAGCGCCGCGCCGCCGGCCTCCACCGCCGCGGATCCGGGCGCCGGCGCACCTTGGGGCAGGGCCTCGATCGTGGACCAGAGGCGCTGGATGAAGCGCCACACGCCCTCCACCCCGCTCTCGGTGTACTCCACGTCGCGTTCTGGCGGGGAGTCCGACAGGACGAACCAGCGCACCGTGTCCGCGCCGTAGTCGGCGATGAAGCGGTCGAGATCGACCACGTTCTTCTTCGACTTCGACATCTTCTCGATCGCGCCGCGCTTGACCGCCCGACCGGTCTCGATCTCCACCAGCGCGCCGTCGCGCTCCTCGACCTCCTCAGGGGAGAGCCAGCGGCCGTCTTCGGCCGTGTAGGTCTCGTGGACGACCATGCCCTGGGTGAACAGGCCCGCGAACGGCTCGCCGTCGGGCAGGTCCAAAAGACCGCAATCGCGCATGGCCCGGGTGAAGAAGCGCGCATACAAGAGGTGCAGGATCGCGTGCTCGATCCCGCCCACATACTGATCCACCGGCAGCCAGCGCCCGGCGGCGTCGTTCGGGAAGGGCGCGTCCTCGACCGGACCGGTGAAGCGGGCGAAATACCAGGACGAGCACACGAAGGTGTCCAGCGTGTCTGTTTCGCGCCGCGCCTCGCCGCCGCACTTCGGACACGTCGTGTGCTTCCAGCTGGGATGGTGATCCAGCGGATTGCCGGGCTTCTCAAAGCTCACGTCCTCGGGCAGGCGCACGGGCAGCTGGTCCTCCGGCACCGGAACCGCGCCGCACGTGTCGCAGTGCACCACAGGGATCGGACAACCCCAATAGCGCTGGCGCGAGACCAGCCAGTCGCGCAGGCGGAAGGTGGTCGCGCCCGCGCCGCGGCCTTCGGCCTCCAGCGCCTTGATCACGCGCTCGATCGCGGCCTCGGTCTCCAGACCGTTCAGCCAGTCCGGCGAGTTATAGACCGTGCCCGGCCCGGTATAGGCCTCGTCGGTGATCTCGTGGGTGTCTGGATCCGCGCCGGGCGGCAGCACGACGGGCTTGGCCGGAAGGGCGTACTTGCGCGCAAAGTCCAGGTCGCGCTGATCGCCGGCCGGGCTGCCGAAAATCGCGCCGGTGCCGTAGCTGGACAAGACGAAGTTCGCCGCCCAAACGGGAAGCTCCCAGTCCGGATCGAGCGGGTGGCGCACGGTCAGGCCGAGATCGACGCCGCGTTTCTCGGCGGTCTCGATCTCTTCCTCCGACGTGCCCATCCGCTCGCACAGCTTGATGAACCCGGCGATCGAGGGATCGTCTTCGGCCAGGCGCTTCGTGATCGGATGATCCGGCGCCAGGGCCAGGAAGGACGCGCCCCACAGCGTATCGGGGCGGGTGGTGAAGACCTCGATGTCATCGCCGAAGCGTGAGGCGTCCTCGCCGAGGAGCACGTCGGCGTTCGATAGCGCAAAGCGCACATGCGCCCCGCGCGAGCGCCCGATCCAGTTCTCCTGCATCAGGCGGACCTTCTCGGGCCAACGCGTCAGCCCCTCCAGACCGTCGGCCAGGTCGCCGGCGTAGTCGGTGATCTTAAAGAACCACTGCTCCAGCTCGCGCTGGACCACCAGAGCGCCGGAGCGCCAGCCGCGCCCGTCGATCACCTGCTCGTTGGCCAGCACGGTGTTGTCGACCGGGTCCCAGTTGACCTTGGCCGACTTGCGATAGGCCAGGCCCTTCTCCCAGAATTTCAGAAAGATCGCCTGCTGGTGCTTGTAATAGTCCGGATCGCAGGTCGCGATCTCGCGCTCCCAGTCCAGCGCCAGGCCCAGGCGCTGAAGCTGGCCCTTCATCACGTCGATGTTCTGATAGGTCCATTCGCGCGGATTGATCTTGCGCTCGCGCGCAGCGTTCTCCGCGGGCAGGCCGAACGCGTCCCAGCCCATGGGGTGGAGCACGTCGAAGCCGCGCGCCTTCTTGTAGCGCGCCACCACGTCGCCCATCGTGTAATTGCGCGAGTGGCCCACATGGATGCGCCCCGAGGGGTAGGGGAACATCTCCAGCACATAGTATTTGGGCTTGTCCGGCTCGGCGCCGGCGCGAAACACGTCGCCTTCCGCCCAGGCCTCGCGCCATTTCGGTTCGGCTTCGCACGGGTTGTAGCGGCTCATGACGGCTCCGGAGGGCTCTTAAACGCCGCCGCGAGGGCGCGCGAGGCGCTCGCCCCGGCGCACCATCGCTCCGGTCGGATCCGGAGCGCGCGGCCTATTCGTCGATCTGGGCGATTCTCAGCTGGCGGGCGCGCGTCAGGATCGCGTTCTCCACCTGGATGCGGGTGGCCGAATCCACCTGGGCGTCGGCCCAGTCGCCGGTTTCGGCGCCGCGCACCTGTTTGAACAGCTGCACCGACAGCGCATCGGCGCGCAGCCGGCTGTCCAGGATGTAGACGGTCGCCTTGAAGCGCTCGCCGGGCTGTTCCGGGTTGGCGTACCAGTCGGTGATGATGACGCCGCCGAACGGATCGACCTCTTCAAGGGGCATGAAGGCGAGAGTCTCCAGCGTCGAGCGCCAGAGAAACCCGTTCACGCCGATGCCGGCTTCGGGCGCGGGTTCGCCACCGCCCCCGCCACCGCCGGGCAAAACCCGGCCGATGCCGAGAAAGCCGTTATCGCTCTGTGGCTCGTTCGAATTCGAGCCGCAGGCGGCCAGCGCAACGCCTAGGCCGACGGCGATGAGGATCGAGCGGCGTGCCGTCATCGCAAGCACCTCCGGAAAACTGGTGGAGACGGCGCGGCCGAGCGGCCCGCCGCAGGTTTTCGCCTCTATAGCACGCGTTTCGGCGCTGGCCAGAGGCCGTGTTTCATTTGGCGCCGCTTCCGAGGGCGGGCGAAGCGTTGCGGATGGGCCACAGGCTGCAAGTTTGGACGGCCGTCCCGTCTTCGTATTGCTTGACCGCGCGCCCGGCTTCTCGCTTTCCTCCCGCCTTGTCCGGGGGACGGGGCCGATCGGTGAGGCCGTGACAATGGCGCCAGCGCGCGACGCGTT
This sequence comes from uncultured Caulobacterales bacterium, assembly GCA_964550935.1. Lineage (GTDB taxonomy): Bacteria > Pseudomonadota > Alphaproteobacteria > Caulobacterales > Maricaulaceae > JBCBSP01. The sequence goes on along the minus strand of CAZKBB010000038.1, from coordinate 4,701 downwards.
ACTCATATGCGTCAGCTGCGCGGCGGTTGCGGCCTCACCGGCGCCCTCCCTGGCGCTTTCCCACACCGCAATCACGCTGCAAAGCGCGTCTGAGATACGCCTCGGCCCGTTCACGCTGGACGGAGAGGGCGACGCCGATGCGGCGGTCGCGCTCAGCGGCGAGGACGACGACGCACGGCGTGTCCTCGACATCGCCCTGCGCGGACGCGCTGAAGCCTTCACCGATACGGGCCTTCGATATGGCGCGCAGGTCGAGCTCGGCGTGCGCCGCGATCCTGGGCGCGAAGGCCTGTCGCGCGCCGTCGCCGGTCTCGCAGGGCCCGGCGGCGCGGTTTCAGGCCTTCCCGCCGATCCGGCCCGCCTTGATGACATGCGCGCCGGGGTCGAGACGGCCTCGGTCTTCGTCAAAGGCCCCTGGGGCGAGGTGCGCGCCGGGCGCGGGGAGGGCGCGGCCGCTCTGGAGGCGGCGGCCCTGCCCGGCGCCTTTCGTGTGATGCGCGCCGATGATGCGCGCGCGGATCTGTCAGGGCTGGCGGTTGCGCGCACGCGCGACACGCTGTCGGGCCGCGCCGCGAAGCTGACCGTGCGCTCGGCCCGCCTGTTCGGCGTGCGCGCCTCGGCCTCCTACACGCCGGACGCGGACGATTGCAGCTTGGACAGCTGCCCGGACGGCGCGGTGTCGGCCGAGGGCGTGGTCGAGGCCGGGCTCTCGTTCGATCACGCCTCTCGCGACGCCGGACGCTGGAGCGTGTCGCTCGGCGCAGCTCTGGGCGAGGCCGATCCGGCGCCGGGCCTGCCCGTCGGCCGGGCCGAGGATCCCCATGCCCTCAGCGCGCGCCTGGCCTGGCGCCGGGGCGATCTCTCGCTCGGCGCGGGCTGGCTGCGCTCCAATGACGGGTTTGACGACGGCCGCTATGAGGCGTGGAGCGCCTCGGCCGCGCTAGAGCGCGGCGACTGGCTTTTCGCCGCGGAAGCCTCGCGCGCCGAGATCGAGCCGGTCTCGATTGAGGTGCGCGCGGTGCAGCTCGGCGCCTCGCGGCTGCTGCCGGGCGGCGCGGTCGCCGGGATCGGCTGGACCCGGCTGGAGGAGGACACGCCAGGGGGCTCGCAGGAGACGTCGTTTCTCTTCCTGGAGGCGGGGTTGCGATTTTGACACGCTCCGCCCCGAAAAACCGCGCGGTTACGAAATCATAGGCCTGCGGCGCCTTACGCTGGTCTCGCGCGTCGGCTATGTTCGATGCGTCAGAAAGGGCAGTCGACATGCGCTTGCGCACCGACATTCTCGCGATCACGCTCGCCGCGGTGCTCAGCACCGGGGGTGCAAGCGCGTTTGCGCAGGACGCCGCACAAGACGCGGATGCCGGCATGCAGCTGCGCGGCGCCGGCTTGGCCGACGCGCTGGCCGATGCGCTGACGCGCGGAGATCCCATCGCGCCGACCGAAGCCGCCGCGCTTGAGCCGATCGCCCCGGCGAGCGATTCCGGGTCGGCGACCGCGCTGCCTTGGTATGAGCGTTTCACCGTGGCTCAGCCTGAGCGTCTGAACGCGGCCTGGGGCGGTGCGCGCGCGGAGTTTAATTTTTCCGCCGGCGAGCGCTGGGGCTTCACGCTCGGCTTCGACGAGAACGACCGCGGACCGCAGTTCGAGATCGAGGATGTGCGCGCAGGCGCGTTTTTCCGCCTGACCGACCGGATCCGCCTCGGCGGCGCGGTGCGATTCACCTCGCCGGAAGAAGACGTGTTCGGCGAGCAGGGCGAGGACCGCGCGCCTGAGCTGAAGTTCGAAAGCGCGTTCCGCTTCTAAGAGTCGCGCAAGACTGAAACCCGCCGCCCCGTTCGATCGTCGAGCGGGGCGTTTTCGTGTGCGGTCTCAGGCGATGGCGCTCACCGCCGCGACACCGGAAAACCCAAGCCCTCTCAGCCGTTTCGCCCGGCGCACGGTGACGCCGCCCAGCGCATAGACGGGGATGGCCGCGCCGCGCGCAAGCGCGCCCGCGCGCATCGGTCCCAGCGGCCGGCCAGCGCTGGGGCTGTCGCTGGCGAACACCGGTGAAAGGAGCGCGGCGTCGACCGCCCGCGCGGCCCGGCGCAGCTCCGCGCCGTCATGGGCGCTGGCGGTCATGATCCACTCTGGCCTTCGCCGCCGCCAGGGCGTGGCCTGCGCGATCCGGGCCGCGGGCCAATGCACGCCGTCCGCGCCGACGCGCGCCGCGAGCCGCGGGTCTGCGGCGATCAAGAACACATGCCCCGCCGCGCGGCAGATCCGGGCGAGATCGCCGGCCAGCGCCACCTGATCGGCCTCTGCGAAGTGGCGCAGGATGACGCCGGATCCTGGCGGCAGCGCGGCGGCGCCGGCGAGCGGATCGGCCACGCGGCCGGGATCTGTCAGGAAGAATAGCGCCGGCAGACCGGCGCGCGGGCGTTCCAGGCGCGCCGCTGCGCTTGCCAGCGCGCGCGCCCCGTCATAGGTCGCTGGCATGACCGCCTCCATCGCCGAAACCCGAGCCGCCATCCTCGACCGCATCGCCGCCGCCGCCAAGGCCGCCGGGCGCGACCCGGACGCCGTCTCGCTGGTCGCGGTGTCCAAGAAGCAGCCCGACGCGCGCATCGAAGCCGCGCTGGAGGCCGGCCAGCGCGTCTTCGGTGAAAACCGCGTGCAGGAGGCGCAAGGGCGCTGGGCCGAGCGGCGCGATGCCCACCCCGATCTGGAACTGCGCCTGGTCGGGCCGCTTCAGACCAATAAGGCCGAGGACGCCTGCGCCCTGTTCGACGTGATCGAGACGCTCGACCGCGAAAAGCTCGCCAAAGCGCTTGTGAAGGCGTTCGACAAGACCGGCCGCCGGCCGCGTCTCTACGTCCAGGTCAATACCGGAGAGGAGGAGCAGAAGGCCGGCGTCGCGCCTGACGCGGTCGAGGCGTTCGTGGCGCGCATGGGCTCGGAGTACGGCCTTGAGATCGAGGGGCTGATGTGCGTCCCGCCGGTGCACGAGCCCGCCGGCCTTCACTTCGCTCTGCTCGACAAACTCGCCGCTCGGTGCGGCGTGGACAGGCGCTCCATGGGCATGAGCGCGGACTACGAGACGGCGGTGAAGCTCGGCGCCACCAGCGTGCGCGTCGGCTCGGCCTTGTTCGGAGAGCGGCCGCAAGCCTGACGCCCGTCGTCGCAGCCGGTCGCCGCGCGCCGCGATGGACCCATGTGCCGGGGGAGACGCGTTTCCCTCCCGGAGGTCTTGTCTGTCCCGTCATTACGATACTCAGGCGTCCTGGGCGCCCACCGCCCGGCTCGCCGCGGCCGGGTTCATCGCGACCGCCGTCGCGTTCGGCCCGGCGCGCATGGGGTTCGGCCTGTTCCTGCCGGCCTTCCGTGATGATTTCGCGCTGTCGACTTCGCTGGCCGGCATGGTGGCGAGCGGCGGTTTCGCCGCATTTCTCGGCGCTCTGCCGCTCGCGGCTTGGCTTGACCATCGCTTCAGCGCCCGCACGCCGATCGTCATCGGTGCGATGTGCGCGGCGGCGGGCTTTCTTCTGGTCGCCGCGGCGCAGGGCGCGGCGATGCTGGCGGCCGGCGTGGCGCTGGCGGGGGCGAGCGCGGGCTTTTGCTGGTCGCCCTTCAACGACGCGGCCGAGCGCATCGTGCCCGCCCGGGCCCGCCCGAGTGCGCTCTCTGCGGTCTCCACAGGCACCACGCTCGGCGTCGCCGCCGCGGGCGGCTTGGCGCTTGTGGTGACCTTCGGGCTCCTGCCCTGGCGTGCGGCCTGGGCCGGCTTCGCGGGCGTCGCCGGGATCGCCGCGCTCGTCTCGATCTATGGCGTGCGCACCGGGCGCGATCGCAGCGTCGTCGCCACGGGCGAAGCGCGCCCGACGGTGCTGCGCGCCGACACCGCGCCGCTTTACGCCGCCGCGCTGTTGTTCGGGGCGACGAACGCGGCGTATCTGTCCTTCGCCGCGGACCGGGTCGTGGGGGCGGGCGGCCTCTCCGGCCTGCCCGATCAGGCCGCCTCAGCGGCGATCTTCATCAGCTACGGCGCGTTCGGGCTTCTAGGGCTCGCAACAGGCTGGATGGAGGGTCGGCTCGGCCTCGCGCGCCTGCTCGCCCTTGTCTTCGCGGCGTTCTCCGGGTCGATGGCGCTCGTGGCGCTGGCGCCGGGGTCATGGGCGGGCGTCATGGCCTCGGCCGGCTTGCACGGGGCGGGCGTGATGACGATCAGCGCGATTTTATCCTTCTGGAGCCTCAGCCTGTTCCCGGGCCGCGGCGCGTTCGGCTTCACCGCAGCCCTCATAGGCGCGGCCGCAGGCAGCGTGGCCGGCCCGGCGGCGCTCGCCGGACTGATCGATCTGGCCGGCGCGCGCGAGGCCTTTCTGATCGCCGCCGCGCCGGCCGGGCTCGCCGCCGTGCTGCTCGCCGGTCCGGCCGCGCGCTTCATCCGGCCATGAAAAAACCCCGGGCCGCGCGACCCGGGGTTCGTTCAAGGCGTTCAAACCCTCACCTATTTCGGCGGCATGCGTGCGCCGGCGTCCAGGCGCACGCATTCAGCGTTGATGTAATCGTTCGACGCCATGAAGGCGACCAGGTCGGCGTATTCCTCCGGCGTTCCGAAGCGCTGCGGGAACTGAAGGTGGCTCGCCAGCGCGGTCTTCACCTCCGGGGGCATCTGCTCGTAGATCGGCGTCTCGAAGAAGCCGGGCAGGATGGTGTTCACCC
>CAZKBB010000037.1:0-26301 GCA_964550935.1 uncultured Caulobacterales bacterium | reverse complement strand
CGGGTCCTCACCCCACCACGGCCCTTCCTTTGAAAGGAGGGGGATCGTGTCGTCGCCGGCGCCTCTTTCCGCTTCCCCCTCTAAGGAGAGGCGAAAGACGCCGCCTCGCCCTGAAGCAGCTGTGCGGCCGCCCCGCATCGCCGCCTCTTCCCCCTCCCCCGCCGGGGGAGGGTCGGGGTGGGGGCATTCCCTCAAGTCGGCCCCCTTGATCTCCACCCCGCAACGGCCCTTCCCTCGAAGGGGAGGCCGTCTCATCCGGGACGCCTCGCCGTCAGATCTTGTTCCTCGCCACGAGCTGTTTGGCGATGATGATGCGCTGCATCTCGTTGGTGCCTTCGCCGATGCACATCAGCGGCGCGTCGCGATACAGCCGCTCGATCGGATACTCCTTCGAGTAGCCGTAGCCGCCGAAGATCCGCATCGCTTCGGTGGAGACCTCCACGGCGGTTTCCGAGGCGAAGTACTTCGCCATGCCCGCCTCCATGTCGATGCGCTGGCCGGTGTCGTAGGCGCGCGCGGCGTCCTCCACCAGCAGCTCCGCGGCGCGGGTTTTCGAGGCCATGTCGCCGAGCTTGAGCTGGATCGCCTGGTGCTGTGCGATGGGCTTGCCCATGGTCTGGCGCGTCTGGGCGTAGGCGACGCTCTCGCGCAGGGCGCGCTTGGCGATGCCCACCGAGCGCGCGGCGATGTTGATGCGCCCGATCTCCAGCCCGCCGGTGGCCATGTAGAAGCCCTGGCCTTCCTCCCCGCCGACAAGGCTCAGCTCGGCGTCGACTTCATAGTCCTCGAAGATGAACTCGCCGGAGTCGATGCCCTTGTAGCCAAGCTTCTCCAGCTTCTTGCCGTTGCGGATGCCCGGCAGGGCCTCGCCGGTCTCCGGATCGATCTTGGAGACGATCAGGATCGACATGCCCTTGTAGCGCGGCTCCGCGCTTGGATCGGTCTTGACCAGAAGCGCGCAGGCCTGGCCCTGGATCGCGTTGGAGATCCAGGTCTTCGCGCCGTTGACGACATACTTGTCGCCCTTGCGCTCGGCCTTGGTCTTGATCGCCTGCAGGTCGGTGCCCGCGTCCGGCTCGGTCAGGCCGAGCCCGCCGCGAATCTCGCCGGTTGCGAATTTCGGAAGCCAGTACTGCTTTTGCTTTGCGGTCCCGAAGCGCTGGACGATCTGGGCCATCATCAGGTGGGAGTTGAAGATGCCCGTCAGGCTCATCCACTCCTCCGCGATCATCATCACGATCTTGGAGTAGGTGGTCGCAGACAGGCCGAGCCCGCCGTATTCGGGATCGATCAGCGCTCCGAACAGGCCCAGCTCCTTCATGTCCTCGACCAGCTCGGCCGGCCACTCGTCGTCATGCTCCAGCTTCATGGCGACGGGCGCGACCTTCTTGTCGATCCATTTCTGGATCGCATCGAGCATCTGGCGCTCGTCGGCCTCGGTCATCGAATAGTCTTCAGCGGCGGCCATCTCGCCCTCCGTTTCCAAACCTGAATGCCCGGACGGCGCGATCGCGCCGATCCGGGACCTGGGGGGAGCGCCGGGCGTGATCTCTCAACGAGGTCCCGGCTCTCCGCTACGCTCCGGCCGGAAGTTCAGACCCCGGACCGGCGAACCCTCAATAATTCTCCACCTTGTCGTCGACCGCGTTGCCGCGCGAGGGGATCAGCATGTTGCGCTTGAACGTGCACACCATCTCGTTCTTCTGATTGTAGCCGCGGGTGAGCACGGTCACGATGCCCTGGCCCGGGCGCGACTTGCTTTCGCGCTTGGCCAGCACTTCGCTCTCGCCGTAGATCGTGTCGCCGGCGAAGACCGGGGCGGTGAACTTCACCTCGTCCATGCCCAGATTGGCGATCGCCTTCTGGGACACGTCGGTCACGCTCATCCCGATGAGCAGCGCCAGGGTGTAGGGGCTGACCACGAGATTGCGGCCGAACTCCGAAGCCTTCGCGAACTCCGCGTCGAAGTGCATCGGGTGGGTGTTCATCGTCATCAGCGTGAACAGGTGGTTGTCGTACTCGGTCACGGTCTTGCCGGGGCGATGCTCGTAGATGTCGCCCTCGTGGAAGTCCTCGAAATACCGCCCGAACGTCTCCCGGTATCGGTTTTCGCCGACCTGTTTCACTTCACCCGCCATCAGCGCCCCTTTATGTCTAAGCGTTTCCGGCCGCGTCGAGCACACGCCGGGCGCGCCGAATGATCGGCGCTTCGATGAGTTCGCCGTCGAGAAGAGCCGCCCCGCCGCCGGCGCTTTCCAGCGCCTCGACCACGCGTTTCGCCTCCGAGATTTCGTCTTCGCCGGGGGTGAAGACGCGATTGACCGTCTCCACCTGAGCGGGGTGGATGCAGGCCTTCGCCGCGTAGCCGAGCGCCTTGACCCGCCGCGTCTCCGCCTCCAGGCCGGCCTCGTCCTTGACCGCCAGATAGGGCACGTCGATCGCCTTGACGCCGGCGCGCGAACACGCCGCGGCGACCTGAGCGCGCGCGTTCAGCATCGGCTCCCAGTCCATGGAGACGCCGAGATCCGCGCTCATGTCGCCGCCGCCGAACAAAGCTGCGCTGACGCCGTCGGCCGCGCAGGTCTCCCAGACGAGCCTTAAGCCTTCGGCGCTCTCGATCACGGGGATCAGCGCGGGCGAGGGCGCGCCGCTCGAGGCGAGCGCTTCGCCGACAAGCGTGACCTCCTTGGGGTGGTCGGCCTTCGGGATCATCACGAAGTCCGGCCGCGCCCCGGCCGCGGCGAGCGCGGCGACGTCGGCGCAGCCCCAGGCTGTGCGAAGCGCATTGATGCGAACCCCGAAGCCGCCGGTCTGCTCAAGCGCATCGATCACCGCGGCGCGCGCCTCGGCCTTGGCGTCCGGCGCCACGGCGTCCTCCAGATCCACGCACACGGCGTCCGCCCCGGCGGAGAGCGCCTTGGCGATGCGTTCAGGCCGCGACCCCGGGACGAAAAGCAGGCTGCGCATTGTGATCCGTCAGGCTAGAATTGTCCGGACAAACTAGGTCCGCGCCTCGTCCCGGTCAACACGGCTGACAGGCGATCGCGGCGCCTGGTACCGTAGGAGATGTCAAAAGTGGAGATCGACCATGCGCCTGATCGGAATTTTCGCCGCGCTCGCCGCCGCCATGGCTCTTGCGCCCGCCCACGCCCAGGCGCCGGAACAGGCCGAAAGCGCCTATGACGGCTCCTTCTACAAGCGCCAGGCCATCGTGGTCTCGGACATGGATCAGGCGCTCTCGCTCTATCGCGACGTGCTTGGCTTCGAGCTGCACTCGCTGACCACGAGCGGGCCGGACAGCTATTCCTATGAGGTCTTCAATATCCCGCGCGAGGCCACGATGCGCTTCGCCACGCTGGACGCCGGAGACACCCAGATCCGCACGCTTGCGCTTCTTGAGGTGAACGGGGTCGAGCTGCCTGAGAAGACCGGCATCCGCCCGACCGCTGCGGTGATCGACGCCAACGGGCGCTATGAGGAGATTTACGCCGCGATCGAAGACATGGGACTTGAGACGATGACCCCGCGCCAGCTCGGTGATCCGAGCGATGAACGCGGCGTCGGCATCGAGCTCGGCTTTCTGGACTTCGACGACAATCTGGTCGTGATCTACGACTTTCCAGGCCCTCAAGTCGCGCCGAGCCCGCGCTGAAGCGGAGCGCCCTGCACAAGACCTTGCGGACCTGACGAAACGGTCATGCGCCGGGACCGTGTCAACGCGCTCGCGCAACGCTAGTCTCTTCGGCGCATGACGACCGCAACCCAACGCCTTCGCGCCCGCGCCGCGCTCCTTTGGGAGCGCGCCGCGCCCGTGCTCGCCGCGCCGGCGGCCGCGCTCGCGATTTACGCGGGGTTGGCGCTCCTTGGCGTGTTCGAGCGGGTGGGCGATCCCTGGCGCGCGCTGGCCCTTATCGCGGCGGTCGCGGCGGCTGCGGCGCTCTCCTGGCGCCCGTCCAAGGCGTTTCGCTGGCCGGTCGCGCGAGACGTCGAGCGGCGCCTGGAAGCGGACTCGGGCCTGGACGCGCGCCCGTTCGAGGCGTTGCGCGATGCGCCAGCGGCAGGGGATGACGGACTATGGTCGCTCCACCGTGAGCGCATGGAGCAGCTCGCCAAGTCCGCCCGCGCGCGACGGCCGAAGGCCGCCTGGGCGCGGCTTGATCCGTTCGGCCTGCGCGTGGGAGCGGTTCTGGTGCTCGCCGTGGCCTGGCTGTCGGCCGGGGATCTCGCCGGGCTGCGCCTTGTGGAGGCCTTCTCAGCGCGGCCCATGCAGGGCGGCGGCGCGCGCGCCATCGTCGATCTCTGGATCGACCCGCCCGACTACACCGGCCGCGCGCCGATCTTTCTGTCCGGGCGCGACGCGGCCGAAGCGCCGGAAGGCTCGGTGTTCAAGGCGCGCGTGGCCGGCTTTCAGGGTCGCCCCAGGCTTTCCGGGCTACAGGCCGAGCCCGAGCGCCTCGACGATGCGACGACACTGCTCACCGCCCGGCTTGAAGCCTCGACCTCGGTGACGATCTCGGCCGGGGTGACGCGCCGCTCCGCCGATATCGCCGTCGTGCCGGACGAGCCGCCGAGCGTCTCGCTCGCCGCCGAGCCGGAGGGCGATCGCAACGGGGTCATGACGCTGCCCTTCAAGGCGCGCGACGATTACGGGATCGAGGCCTACGCGCTTGAGATCGCAGCGCTTCCCGATGACGCGCCGGGCGACGCCGCCCCGGGCGCGGACGCGGTCTGGGACGCTCTGCCGGTCAGCCCCGGCGCGGTCACGCCGGGCGCTGAGGACGGTGAGCGCAGCGCGCGCATCGACGTCGCCAAACACCCGCTGGCCGGCGAGCGGGTCTTCATCCGGCTCGCCGCCATTGATGGCGCGGGCCAGCGCGGCGTCTCCGGGCCGATGGCGATCGTCCTGCCGAGCCGGGTGTTTCTCGATCCGCTGGCGCGCGCGGTCGCCCATGAGCGCAAGGGTTTCATCGCGGCCGAGGCCGACTACGCCGCCATGCCCGATGACGCGCCCGCGGGCACGGTCGCCGGCCCGGACGGTTTCCTCGACGACGAGCCGGCCAGGCGGATCGAGCGCGCGCCTGCGGGCGTGCGCCGCGCCGCGCTGGCGCTCGACGCCATCTCCGACGCGCCGCCGGCCTATTTCGACGACGCGGTCGTTTATCTGGGCCTTCGCACCGCCATGCATCAGGTCCGCCGCGCGCGCGAGATCGAGGCGCTCGCCGCTCTGCCCGACGATCTCTGGCGCATCGCGCTGCGCGCCGAGCTCGGCTCGCTCGCCGACGCTGAAGAGGCCCTGCGCGCGGCCGAGCAAGCGATCGCGGACGCGCTCGCGCGCGGCGCCCCGCAAAGCGAGATGTCGCCCCTGTTCGACGCCTATGAGGAGGCGGTGCGCAACTACATGAACGCGCTCGCCCGCGAGGCCGCCGAGGCGGGCCGCTTCGCCCAAGGCGGCGGTGGAGGCGGCATGAACCAGGACGCGCTGCAAGAGCTGATCGAGGCGCTGCGCGAGGCGGCCGAGCTCGGCCAGGGCGAAGAGGCCCAGCGCGCGCTCGCCGCGCTCGCCGAGCTGTTGCGCAACATGCAGGTCCAGCTCAGCCGCGGCGGGTCGGGCTCGGGCCAGATGATGGACGAGGCGACGCGGCGCGCGCTTGAGGAGCTCGGCGATCTGATCGGCGAACAACGCGGCGTCATGGACGAGACGTTTCGCCAGGGCGAGGGTTCGTCCGGCGGCTCCCAAAGCGGCGCGCAAGGCGCCGAGGGCGGCCAAGGCGGCGAAGAGGGTGGCGAAGAGGGCGGCGAAGACGGTATCGGGGCGGGCGGTGAAGAACGCGAGGACGGCGCCGGCGGCTCGTTCGCCGAGCGTCAACGCGAGCTCGCTGAACGGCTCGAGGCGCTGCGCGGAACGCTGGGCGATCAGGCGGGCGAGGCGCTGGGCGAAGCCGGCCAGGCCATGGCGGAGGCCGAGCGCGCGCTGCGCGACGGCGACGGCGAGGGTGCGCTCGGCGCCCAGCAACGCGCGCTCGATCAGTTGCGCGAAGGCGCCGCGGACGCCGCGCGATCCATGCTCGCCCAGGACGGTGAAGGCGGCGGGCGCGATCCGCTCGGCCGGGACGGAAGCGGGAACGCGCTCGGCGGCGGCGTCGACGTGCCGAGCGAAAGCGAGCGCCAACGCGCCCGCGACATCCTTGAGGAACTGCGCCGCCGCGCCGGCGAACGCGGCCGCTCAGAAGACGAGCTCGACTATATCGAACGGCTCCTGGAGCGGTTCTAGCGGGCTGGCGGCGCCGGCGCTCGATCGCGACGAGGTCCCGGATTGATGCTGCGCATCGTCCGGGAGTTCATGATCCCCAAAGCTGAACTCCCGGACGCGGCGAAGCCGCGATCCGGGACCTCGTCGCGACTAGCCGCCTTCACCGCGTCTGCAGCTTGGCGAAGAAGTCGAACACCTTGCCGTAGGGCGGGGCCATGAGGCGCGAGGGGTGCCAGACCGGCGCCTCGAACACGCCGCGCTCATGGGTGAAGGCGAGGAAGCCGTACTCGCCGTGATAGGCCCCCTGGCCCGACGCGCCGACTCCGCCGAAGGGCAGATCCTCCACCGAGAGATGCAGGAGCGGCACGTTCACCGCCGCGCCCCCTGAGGTCGTGCGCTCCAGGAAGCGGCGCGCGGTCGTTTTCGACTTGGCGTAGACGTAAAGCGCCAGCGGCCGGTCGCGCCCGTTCACGTAGCGCGCGGCGTCCTCCATCCCGTCATGGCCGATCACCGGCAGAACCGGGCCGAAAATTTCCTCCTGCATGAGACGGGTGGTCTCGGGCGGATCGATCACCACGGTGGGCGGGAAGGCGCGCGCGTTGGATGAGGCGTCGAACTCGCCCTGAAGCACCGTCGCTCCGGCCGAGCGCGCCTCCTCGACAAGCTCGGTCAGGCGCTGGTGGTGCTTGTCGGAGACGATGCCGGTGTAGTCTGGATTGTTCGCCGGGTCGGGCCAGTATTTCGCCGCCGAGGCCAGAACCGCCTCGCCGGCGACTTTCTGCTGGCCGCGCGGGACCATGAGATAGTCCGGCGCGACGCAGGTCTGGCCCGCGTTGAAGAACTTGCCCCAAGCGACCGTCTTGGCCGCCTCGCCGACGTCGAAGTCCGAGGCGATGACCGTGGGTGACTTGCCCCCGAGCTCCAGCGTCACCGGCGTGAGATTCTCCGCCGCCGCCTTCGCCACCAGCCGGCCCACATGGGTGGAGCCGGTGTAGAACAGGTGATCGAATGGCAGGCCTGAAAAGGCTTCGGCCACATCCGGCCCGCCGGTGATCACCGCGACATGATCCTCCGCGAACAGCTCGCCGAGGGTCTCCTTGAGAAGATCGCTCGTGCGCGGGGTGAACTCGCTGGGCTTGATCATGGCGCGGCAGCCTGCGGCCAGCGCGGCGACGAGGGGGGAGAGCGCCAGCTGCATGGGGTAGTTCCAGGGCGCGATGATCCCGGCGACGCCCTTCGGCTCGCGGCGCACATAGGCCAGGCCCGGTTTCAGGGTGGCTGGCACGGGCTTTTTACGCATCGCCGCCCAGCGCGCGACGTGCTTTCGCGCATGCTTGGCGGTGGCGATGGTGAAGCCGGCCTCGCCGACCTTGGTCTCGGCCGCCGAGCGCCGGCCGTAATCGGCCGAGATCGCGCGTTCGAAGTCCCCGCCGCGGCGCTTCACCATATCCTCGATCTTTTTCAGATCGGCCTTGCGCTCGGAAATGGAGCGCCGAGGCTCGGCGGCGAAGGCGGCCTTTTGCTGATCGAGCAGCGTCTTCATGCGCTCAATCTCGGCTGAGCCGCCGCCGGTCTGGGGGCTGGAGGCCGGGGCGCTCGGGTCGGCGGTTTCTGCGGTCATGTGGAAAAGGTCTCCTCAGGCTTCGGCCAGGATCATGTCTGCCGCGCGCGTGGCGATCATGATGGTCGGCGCATTGGTGTTCCCGCCCACCACGGTGGGCATCACCGAGGCGTCGACCACGCGCAGGCCCGCCACGCCGCGCACGCGGCACTGCGGATCGACCACGGCCAGCTCGCCCGTCCCCATCGCGCAAGTCGAGGTGGGATGGTACAGCGTTTCCGCGCGCGCGCGCATCTCGGCTTCAAGGCTGGCGCGAGAGCCGGCTGGATCGGCGGGCAGGTCCAGCTCGGCGCGCTCCCCGTCGAAGGCGTCGCTCATCAGCACGTCGCGCGTGATCTCCAGACAGTCCGTCATCACCGCCACGTCCTCCTCGTCGTCGAGATAGTTCGGGTCGATGCGGATCGGATCGCGCGGATCGGCGCTGTTCAGGAAGACCCGCCCGCGGCTCTTCGGATAGAGGTGGCAGGCGTGAAGGCTGACCCCGTGACCGGTCAGCGTCTCGCGCCCGTGCGGGCTGGCCAGCGCGGGGATGAAGACCAGCTGGATGTCGGGCAGGTCCTTGGCCCGGCTCGACCTGATGAAGCCGCAGCCCTGCACGGGATTGACCGTGAAGTCGCCGGTTCCGGTCGTGACCCAGCGGATCACGTCCCAGGCGGTCTTGGGAAACTTGCGCAGCGAGTACCCGATCGAGGTCGCCGAGCGCGTCTTCATGCGCGCCATGATGTCGAGATGGTCCTGCAGGTTCTCGCCCACGCCCGGCAGGTCCGCCTCGACGGCGATGCCGTGCTCGGCGAGATGGTCGCGCGGACCGACGCCGGAGAGCATGAGAAGCTGGGGCGAGTTGATCGCCCCGCCGGACAGGATCACCCCCTTGCGCGCGGTCACGGTCTGGGTCTCGCCGTCGATCTCGGCCTCGACGCCGGTCGCTCGGCCGTTCTCGATCGCGACGCGGCGCACCGTCACGCCGGTGAGCACGTGGAGATTGTCGCGCGCCATGGCCGGGCGCAGGAAGGCGTCCGCCGCCGAGCAGCGTTTCCCGCCCTTCTGGGTCACCTGATAGACCCCGAAGCCTTCCTGACGTTCCCCGTTATGGTCTGGGTTCTCAGGCCACTGACGGCGCCGGCAGGCCTCGTAGTAGAGCTCGGTCAGCGGATTGACCGGCCGGATCGATTTCACGTTCAGCGGGCCGCCCTGACCGTGATAGGGCGCGCCGTGATCCTCGTTGTGCTCGACGCGCTTGAACGCCTCCAGCGCCGCCTCGCGGCCCCAGCCGGCCGCGCCGTGATCGCGCTCCCAGGCGTCGTAATTCTCCAGCGCGCCGCGCATGTAGTGCATGGCGTTGATGGAGGAGGAGCCGCCCAGAGTCTTGCCGCGCGGCCAGTACAGCGCGCGATCGTTCAGCGCCGACTGCGGCTCGGTCCAGTAGTCCCAGTTGATCGCCGGGTTGGTGATTGCGAACTGCAACAGCATCGGCGTCTTGATGACGGCCTTGTCGTCCTTGCCGCCGGCCTCGAGCACGCAGACCCTCGAGCGCCCGTCCGCCGACAGCCGGTCGGCGAGCACGCAGCCCGCAGAGCCCGCGCCGACGATGACGTAGTCGTATGCGTTCGCGCTCACTCGGTCGGCTCCGTGTCCGGCTGGACGTCGGGCTCGGCTTCGCTGGCGGCCTGCGGTTCAGGGGCGACATGCCGGGCGAGCGTGTCGAACAGGTGGAAGGTCTCCGCCCGGCGCTCGGTCCAGACCGGATCGCCCGCGGTCTGCACGATCACCACGCCGCGCGGCCGGTCGATCCAGATCCACTGTCCGTAGACGCCCGCGGCCGCGAAGCTCGGCTGGTAGCCCTCCGCGAGCCAGAAATGCAGCCCGTAGCCGCGCCCGGGATAGGGCCCGTCCGCGGCCGGCTCGGCCCACTCCGCTAAGGGCCTGCCCACCGCCTCGGCCCAGTCCGCGCTGACGAGTTGTTCGCCGTCGTGGCGGCCGAGATTGCGGTACAGCTCGCCGAACTTGGCGTAGTCCTCGGTCACCGCCTGCAGGCAGCAATAGCCGAGCGCCTGGCCGGCCTCGTCGGGCTTGTTCTGCAGCCAGGTCGCATCTTCAGTCATCTCGAGCGGCGCCCAGATGCGCTGCTCGACGATCTCGGCGAGCGAGCCCCCGAACACCCCGCGCGCCACCGCGGCGAGCACCTGGGTGTTCGGGCTGGTGTAATGGAGGTCCCGGCCCGGCTCGCGCTCGCGCGCGATCTCGGCGACCATCGCGTCGGGCTCGCGGCTGAGGATGAAGGTGTTGAAGAAGAGCGGGCGGACATCGCTCGGCTCGGTCTCGGAATACTCCTCCTGGAAGTCCATGCCTGCGGACATGGTCAGGAGGTCGCGGATCGAGGTCGCGCCGTAATCGCTGCCCGCGTAGCTGGGCGCGTAGGTCTCGGCCGGGTCGTCGAGGCTCTCGATCAGGCCCTCGTCGAGCGCCATGCCGATCAGCGTGGCGACGAAGCTCTTGCCCATCGACCAGGAGGTGTGGCGCGTGTCGGCATCCGCGCCCTGGCGGTAGGTCTCGTAGATCACCTCGCCGTTCGAGACGACCATGAAGCTCGTCGCGTGCGCCTCCTCGAACCAGTCCTCCAGCGTCTTCTCCGCGCCATCCCAATCATAGGTGAAGTCGAGCGCGCGCACGGCGCGGGGCAGGGGGTCGGGATCGCTCGCCTCGATCGTGCGCGAGGGCAGGATCTCGTCCATGCGCTGGAAGGTGTCGACGAACTGACCGGGATCGTCGAGGGCCGAGATCGCCGCCGGGCTGTACGGCGACCAGGGCCGGTACCACCAGGCCGCGGCGATCCCGGCGACGAGTACGGCGATCAGAACGACCGCGCCGATCAGACGTGTCATGAAGGCTCCTCCCCATGGGCCAGTCCGGTCTGACGCGCCGGACTCAAGGCGTTTGGGGAAGTGAACACCTTTCGAGAAGCGAACGCTAGTCGCCGGAACCGCAGTTGGAGCTGAGGCTTACTCCCGCGGCGTCACGCGCAGGACCGCCCCGTCCTCGGCGTCCACGAGCAGCCAGAGCGCGCCGTCCGGCCCCGGAACCACGTGGCGGTAGCGCTCGCCGCGCTCTGAGAAGAGCACCTCCTCCTCGACGAAACCGCCGACCGGGTCGACCTCCACGCGATGCACGGCGCGCCCCGCCAGCGCGGAGACGAACAGGTCCCCGTCCCAGTCCGCGAACAGATCGCCGCGATAGATCGACAGCCCCGACGGCGCGATCGAGGGCGTCCAGCCGTGCTGCGGCGCCATGGATGCGAAGGTCTCATTGCTCTCGTAGGGCGAGATGCGCGCGCCGTTATAGTCGATCCCCTCGGTCACGATCGGCCAGCCGTAATTATCGCCCGGATCGATGATGTTGAGTTCGTCCCCGCCCTGGGGCCCGTGCTCGTGCGCCCACAAGATGCCGCGCGGCCCGTCCCAGGCGATCCCTTGAACATTGCGGTGACCGTAGGAGTAGATCCCGGGCAGCGGCGGGATGTCGGCGTCCGCGGGCGGGTCGGAGAACGGGTTGTCGTCAGGGATCGAGCCGTCCGGGTTGAAGCGCACGATGGTCCCCAGATGGTTGCTGAGCACCTGGGCCTGCTCGCGCAGCTCGAACGCGTCGCCAAGCGTCAGCGCGATCGCGCCGTCGGCCATGAAGGCCATCCGCCCCCCATAGTGCGAGGAAGTGGCCCGCCGCGGCGACGCCTCGAAGATGACCTCCCGGTCGACCAGCGACCCGCGCGAAAGCCGCGCGCGCTCCACCACGGTGGTGTTCGCGTCCGCCTCGCCGGCGGCGTAGGAGACGAAGACGGTCCCGGTCTCGGCGAAGTCGGGCCCGGCCATCACCTCGAACAGGCCGGCCTGACCCTCGGCGTAGACCTCAGGCGTGTTCTCCACCGGGGCTTCAAGCAGCGCGCCGTCGCGGATCACGCGCAGCGCCCCGGTGCGCTCGGTCACCAGGATGTCGCCGCCGGGCAGGAACTCGATGTCCCAAGGGTAGGAGAGCCCCTCCGCGACCGTCTCCACCTGATAGGCGACGCTGGGCGGGCCATCGGGCTCACGGGCCTGATCGGCGCCGCCGGAACAGGCCGCCAGGCTCAGCGCGGGCAGGACGAGGGCGAGCGGCGTCAGGTGCTTGATCGGCATGGTGCGAGGCCTCCCCAGAGACGCGGTCGGCTTTCACGGTTTTCCGCAGCCGCGATTTGGGCGCATCATACGCACGGATCGCGGCGCGACTGAAGACGCGCGCACGCCCATCACGGGAGACGACCATGAGCTGGCTTCGCGTCATCATCGCCTTCATCGTCGCAGCCGTCGGCGGCGCGGCTCTCGCGACGATCGCCCAGACCCAGTTCGTCGTGCGCGGGCTGAACGCGGTCGGCGCCAGGATCGGCTTCGAGGACCGTCTCTCCATGACGCTCGCCGATCTCGCCGGTCTCGGCCCGCTCTACGGCGCCTTCATCGCGATTGCGCTGCTGTTGGCCTTCCTCGCCGCCGCGCTGACCGCGCGCATCCTGCCGCTGCCGCGCGCGCTGGTGCTCGCCGTGGCGGGCGGGACGGCCATGGCGGTCATGCTGCTTCTCATGCAGGAGGTCTTCTTCGGCGTGCAGCTGATCGCCGGGGCGCGCTTCGCCCCCGGCTTCGCCGCCCAGATCGTGTGCGGCGTGTTCGCCGGCCTGATCTTCGCGGGCCTGACGCCTGGGCCGAGGAAGGGCGCTTGATCGCGACCATGGCGCCGTCAAAGTCTTCCTGACGACAGTCAGGACCCGGAGATGATGGGGCCTTAGCCCTTGGATCTCCTGGGTCCCGGCTTTCGCTGGGAAGGCTGGGGTGGGGGCGTCAGCGCTGCGGCTGATCGCGACGAGTTGCCGGGCCGGCGCCAAGCGCCGCCCGGGAATTCATCGTCACAAAACTGAACTCCCGGCCGAGCCGAAGGCGCGAGCCGGGACCTCAAGCCGAAAAGTTGCCTAGCGCCGGGCGAAAGCCCGCGCGGCGGCGAGGCCGGGATGGGCGTTGCGATCGACCGAGGCCACGGGCGCGCTCTCATAGGCCTCATAGTCGAACTCGTCCCCGCTCGACGTCTTGCGGCCCGGCGTGATGCCGTAATGCTCGCCTTCGGTCCCCGGGGCCGGAGCGTGAGGGCGTTGCGGCGCCGGCCGGCTCTGAGGCGCGCTGGACGGGTGTGCGTAACCCATGTCTTCAAGCGCGTCGCAGTCCACCACGCGCCACTCATAGCGCTCTCCGGAGACCAGCTCGAAGCGGTCGACCTCGACTGTACGGCCCTCGATCACGCGGCTGTCGACTTGAGCGGCCCCGGCCAGCACGTGGGCGGCGTAGCTGGAACGCTCCTCAGCGATCGGCGCCTCGCGCACGCTGGCCTCCTGGACCAGCACCTCGCGCTCGATGGTGGCGTACTCGGCCGGCACGGTCACTTCGCGCAGCTGGGCCGGACGAACCACGACGTTGCGGGTGACGGTGCGGTACTCGGCCGGCTCCTCGACCAGGCACCAGACATCGCCGGTCTCGGGGTCATGGCGCACCGCGCGCGCGCCGGGCACGTGGCCGCGCCGCCAGACCATGCGCGCCTCGCGCACCAGTACGCGCTCGGTCACGGTCTCGTGGACCGCCGGGACCACCTCGTATTCGGTATAGGCCGGGCGCACGAGCACCTGCTCGGTGCGGGTCTCGTAGATGGGCTCGGTCACGATGTAGCGCATGCCGGCCTCGCGCGAGACATAGTCGCGCGTGACCGCCTCGAGGCGCGCATCGCGCACGGCGTACTCTTCGCAGCGATCCTGGGTGACGATCGTCTCGGTGACGGTGTTGTAGACCGCGTCCAAGCGCACGCGCTGATAGCACTGGCCCGGCTCGGCATAGGTGGGCGGCCCGGCCGGCAGCGCAGCGCGTTGCTGCGCGGCCGCGGCGCCGGTGACGGCGCTGAGCGCGGTCGCGCCGATAAGCATGGATTTCAGCATGTCGTCCCCCGGGACAATCTTGACGTCGGCTGAAACCATAGCCCAAGAGCTGGGTTTTCTAGAAATATTTCTTATGGTTAACGCGCGCCGGTCAGAGAACGGAGATTGAGGTGGAATTTCATAACGCTCGTCGCCGCGCGCGGGCGCAGCGGTGGTTAACCCGCCGAAAATGCCGATTTGAAAAGGGTTTCGCTAGGCGTGTGATGCCTATGCGCCACAGTCGAGCGGCCCTGCGTGGCGCTTCGCCCGCATGCTCAGTGATGGATGCATGACAACTAGGATTTTCGCAGCTTAAATGGACTTTATCGCCGCACAACGCGACTCAACAGCGTCGGCGGTCACACAGGGGGAGGAAACCCGATGAATCGTTTCACCAAGTCGGCGGCGCTCGGCGCCACCGCGCTCGCCGCAGGTTTCACGTCCGTCGGCCTGGTCTCGGCCAGTGCGGTCGCTCAGGAGACCACCGACGTCATCACCGTCACCGCCCAGAAGCGTGAGCAGACGCTTCAGGAAGTGCCGATTGCGGTCTCCGTGGTTCAAGCCGAGACCATCCAGAACGCGCAGATCAACGACGTGATCGACCTGCAGTCGGTCGTGCCGACCCTGCGCGTCAGCCAGCTTGAGCGCAGCTCGAACGCGACCTTCATCATTCGCGGCCAGGGCAACGGCGCCAACAATCCGGGCATCGAGCCGTCCGTGGCGGTCTATATCGATGGTGTATTCCGGCCGCGCGCGGGCTCGGTGCTGTCAGACCTTATGAATATCGAGCGCGTCGAGGTGCTGCGCGGGCCGCAATCGACCCTGTTCGGCAAGAACGCGACCGCGGGCGTGGTGAACATCGTCACCCAGGAGCCCCAGTTCGATTTCGGCGGCCAGGCCGAGGTGACCTTCGGCAATTACGATCAGACCATACTGAAGGGCTCGTTCACCGGTCCGATCTCGGACAATGTCGCGTTCTCGATCTCGGGCAGCATGAACCAGCGCGACGGCTACTATGACAATGTCGGGTCGGGCGGCGACTTCAACGATCGCGATCGATACGCGTTGCGCGGTCAGCTCTTGATCAATCCGACCGACCGGCTCTCGCTGCGCCTGATCGCCGATTATGACGAGATCGACGAGCAGTGCTGCGGCACCGACCGCGTGATCGACGGTTCGACCGGTCCGCTGATCCGCGGGCCTCTAGGCGGTCAAACGTCCGCGGGGCGCGGCTTCAATTATCGGATGGCCGCCGACTTCGCGAACCAGAACAAGATCGAGAACTCGGGCGTCTCGCTCCAGGCCGACTGGGACCTGACCGCCAATCTGACGCTGACCTCGATCACGTCGGTGCGCCAGTATGACGACTTCGTCGACTTCGAGGGCGACTTCACCACGCTGAGCCTGCTGGGCGAGAACGTCCGCGAACTCGACACCGACACCTTCACCCAAGAGTTCCGTCTGACCGGGGACTGGAACAACCGCGCCTTCTTCCTGCTCGGCGCCTTTTTCTCCAACGAAGAACTCACGGCCACCGACAGCCGCATCTTCGGCGCCGACACGCGCGCCTATATCGATGGCTTGACCGGCGGCGCGCTCGCCGGGCTCGAAAGCTCGCTCGGCTTCATGGGCGGGACCTTCTTCGCGCCGGGCGGGGGCACGCGCTTCACCGCCGACCAGACCGACGAGCAGATGCAGATCTTCGGTCAGGTCGATTTCGACCTTACCGATCGTCTGACCCTCACCGCGGGACTGGCCTACTTCCAGAGCGAGAAGGAGGTCGACCTCACCGACATCGTGCGCACGAACCCGTTCTCGGATCTGAACCTGGTCGAGATCGGCTTCGGCGGCTTCCTGCAGAGCGTCGGCGTCGATCCGACCAATCCCGCCCAGGTGGGCGCGTTCGCGGCGGCCCAGCCGGCCGTCTTCTCCGCGTTCCAGAGCGCCTCGACGACCTTCAACGACGTCGCGCTCGCCAGCGGCGGGGTCCTGACCCCGGGCGGCGTGGTCGTGGACCCGATCACCGGGCTCCCGCTCGCCAATCCGGCGCTGGAGCTGTTCGGGCTGCAGGTGCTCGGCCCGATGACGCCCTTCCCGAACTCGGTCGAGGACGGCGAGACGAGCGATTCCGACTGGCCCTACACGCTGCGCCTCGCCTACGACGTGACCGACAACATCAACGTCTACGGCTCGTTCGCGCGCGGCTTCAAGGCCTCGTCCTGGAACCTCACCGCGGACACGCGCCCGAACACGGCCGACGTCGCGGCGCTGCGCGCGTCCGGAGAGCTGGCCGCGGACAACGCGCTCGGCGCGCCGACGGTGGTCACCACCGCCGAAGCGCTCGGCGTGGCGGGCAACCAGCGCTTCGCGCGTCCGGAAATCACCGAGACCTTCGAGATCGGCCTGAAAGCCTCGTTCGACTGGGGCTTCCTGAACGTCGCCCTGTTCGACCAGACGATCGAAGACTTCCAGTCCTCGGTCTTCCAGGGTGCCGGCTTCGCGGTGATCAACGCGGGCGAGCAATCCAGCCAGGGTCTGGAGTTCGACAGCACGATCTTCGCTCCGGGCATCGAAGGCCTGACGTTTAACGTGGCGGGCATCTGGATGAACGCCGAGTATGACAGCTTCCCGGGCGCGCCGGTCGTGTCCGGCAGCGCGGTCGATCTGGCCGACGGGGTCGAGGACGGCACGGGCGATCTCTCCGGCGAGGAGGTCGCGGGCATCCCCGAGTTCGCCGGCTCGCTGGGCTTCCAGTACACCCGTCAGCTGGACTTCGGCGAAGCCTTCATCCGCGCTGACTACCAGTACGAATCCGAGGTCGAGCTGCTTGAGAACCTGCCCGAGAGCATCACCCGTCAGGTGAACACGCTGAACGCCTCGGTGGGCGTCAATCTCGACAACGGACTTGAGGCGCTGGTGTGGGCTCGCAACCTCAATGAGGACGAGTACTACACCTCGGGCTTCCCGACGACGCTGCAGCCGGAATCGTTCTCGACCTACCCGAACCAGCCGCGCACCTATGGGCTGACCCTGCGCAAGGTGTTCTAGGACACCTCAAGCAGGCCTGAGACCAAGACCCCCGGGCGGCCCGCCGCCCGGGGCTTTTTCTTGGTACCCTCGCGCGCCTCTTAGAAGCGCGCATCGAGGCATGGATCGACCGCCCCCGACCCTTTAAGCGCGAAGGCGAGACGGCCGACCGATCGCAAGCGTCCGCCAAGCCGGGCGAAGGAAGCGACGCAAAGCGGAGGAGTTCTATGACCGGCTTCGACGGGACGGTCTTCGACGGACCGTGGTTTGACGCGCCGACGACGCTTTACGAGGCGGAGCGGGACCGCGCGGCGGCGAGCGGGGCCGCGCCGGGCGTGCTCAAGGCCGCGCACGATCTCAGGACCGAAGGTCTGCATGTCTTCGATCCCGGCTTCAGCGCCGATCTGATCGACGAAGCGGCGCGCCTGACCGCCTCGCTCGAAGGGCGCTGCCGCCGCGCCCAGGATCTGTGGCGGCGCGAGCCCGCCGTGCGCCGTCTGGCGGCGGAGGCGGGCGTGCTCGATCTGCTCTCGGCGGTCTACGGGCGGCGCGCCGCCCCGTTCCAGACGCTGAATTTTCCGGTCGGCACCGAGCAGCCGCCCCATGCCGACACTTTCTTCTTCTCCACCGAACCGGCCGGCTTCATGTGCGGGGTCTGGATCGCGCTGGAGGACATCGCCGAGGATCAGGGCGCGCTGGTCTATTATCCCGGCAGCCAGCGTCTGCCCGCGATCGAGGGCCTTGACCTGGCCGGGCGCGGCGGCGCGCAAGCCTATTCCGACGTCATCGCCGAGCGGCTGGCCGAGGCGACTCTGACGCCGCGCCGGGCGCCCCTCAGGAAGGGCGAGGCGGTGATCTGGGCGGCCGGGCTCGTCCATGGCGGCGGCGCGATCACGCGACCCGGCGCCACGCGGCTGAGCCAGGTGACGCACTACTACTTCGCCGACTGCGTTTACCTGGTGCCGCAATACCGCGACCGGCCCGATCGCGGCGCCTATGTGCGCCAGCCCTACGATCTTGCGCGCGGGCGGTTTCTGGCGTCCCGCTTCCATGGCCGGCCGGTCCGGCCGGCGGCGCGCGCTCTGGCGGGCGCATGGGCTGACCGTCTCCTGCGGCGGGTGCGCCTCCACGGGTGAGGGTGCGGCCCGTCGCGCCGGCCCGACGGCTTATCGCCTCACCGCGTTCAGGGTCTTGCAGCCGCGGTGAACGGCGTTCACATTCTCCGGCGATGACCGAACCCGTGGTGCTCCTGATCGTGCTGGCCGGCTCAGTGCTGGGCGTGGCGCTGATCGTCCTGTTGAATCGGGCGATCGGCGGCTGGACGCCGGCCGTGTTGGCCGGCGAGGACGGGGCGCGCCGCGCGCTGGAGGCCGACGTGATCGATTTCGCCGCCGGCGAGGGCGCGCTCGACAAGGGCGGGCGCTCGGCGCTCTTCACCGAGGCCGGCGGGCATCGCCTCGGCCTGGTGGTCGCGCGCGGGGACGGTCTGATCGCGCGCGCGCTCGGTCCCGGCGACGTGCGCCAGGCCGCGATCGAGGACGCCACGCTGGTGTTGCGCCTGAACGACTACACCCTGCCGAGCGCGCACGTTACGTTCGCGGATATCGCACCGGCGGAGATCTGGGCGAACCGGGCGCGGGAGTTGTATCCTTCAGCCGCCGAGCCTGAGATGGAGGGCGCGCGTGCCGACTGAGCTTCCCAACCCGATCTACTTCGCGATTCCCGCCTTCGTCGCGCTGATCGTGGCCGAGATGATCTATGCGCGCGCCACGGGCAAGGCGCGTTACGAACCCGGCGATACGGCCGCCAGCCTCGCCATGGGGCTTGGAAACACCGTTTCCGGCGTCGTCCTGGGCTTCATCGCGGCTGGATGGTTCGTGTTCGTGGAGCGCTTCGCGATCCTGGACATCGGCTATGTATGGTGGGCCTTCATTCTGGCCTTCGTGCTGGACGACTTCGTGTACTACTGGGCGCACCGGTTCGCGCACACCGTGCGCTGGTGGTGGGCTGATCACGTGATCCATCACTCCAGCCAGCACTACAATCTCTCCACCGCGCTCAGGCAGCCCTGGCTCAGCCCGCTGACCTTGAAGTTCATCTTCTTCGGCTCATGGCTGGTGCTGATCGGCTTTCCCCCGGCTATGGTCGCGTTCGTTGGCGCGCTGAACCTGATCTACCAGTTCTGGATCCATACCGAGGCGGTCGGGCGCATGCCGGCCTGGGTGGAGGCGGTGATGAACACGCCCTCCCACCACCGCGTGCACCACGCCACGAACCCGCGCTATCTCGACCGCAATTACGCCGGCGTCTTCATTGTGTGGGACCGGATGTTCGCCACCTTCGAGCCCGAACGCGACGAGGAGCCCTGCCGCTACGGCATCGTGAAGAATCTGGGCACGCGCAACCCGCTGAAGATCTGCCTGCATGAATGGCTCGGCATCATCAACGACGTACGCTCGGCGAAGTCGCTGCGCGAGGCGCTGGGCTACTGGCTCGGCCCGCCGGGCTGGTCGCCGGACGGCTCGCGCCTGTCCTCCAAGCTGATCAAGCAGCGCTGGGCGGAACAGCAGGCGCGCGGCGAGGCGGCGCCGGGCGCCGGCGACAGCGCCGACACCGCGCCGCGCGCAGCTCAGCCCGCAGAGTAGCGCCTCGCGTCCATTCCGCCCGAACACCCCTTGCCAAGGGCGGGGGTTTTCGATCATCCTTCCAAAAGTGAACGCCGTTCACCCCAGCGCGTGAAGACGCGGGGGAACGGGTTCGGCGCCGGCGACCGACGTCTTTCCCTTCAAGCCCGCCGGCGCCAGGGAGGAGACGACGACATGGCGCTGCGCGACCTGTATCCGGTTCCCGGCATCGACAAGCACTGGCACGTGCCCCAGGCGTTCGAGGCGGTCTTCGACTGGGACTTCGACGAGGGCCGGACCTCGCTCATGCACTTGTACCAGAAGGGCAAGGACATGCAGTGGGACGCGGTCGAGCGCATCGACTGGTCGCTCGATCTCGACTTCGAAAACCCCATGCAGATGCCCGACGAGTCCGTGCCGATCTTCGGCTCTGAGATCTGGGACAAGATGAACGCGCAGGAGAAGGCCGAGCTGCGCCGCCACGCCCAAGCCTGGAACATCTCCCAGTTCCTGCAGGGCGAGCAGGCCGCGCTCCTGGCCGCCTCCAAGATCGTGCAGTCCGTGCCCGATCTCGATTCGAAGTTCTACGCCGCCACCCAGGTGATGGACGAAGCCCGTCACGTTGAGGCCTATCAAAAGCTGATGGGCAAGTTCGGCGTCGCCTACCCCATGACCGATCCGCTGCAGGAGTTGGTCAACGACGCGCTGAAGGACCCCCGCTGGGACGTGACCTATCTGGCGATGCAGGTCGTCATCGAGGGTCTGGCGCTGGCCGCCTTCGGCACGATCCGCGACATCGCCCAGAACCCGCTTGCGCGCATGGTCAACGCCTATGTCATGGAAGATGAGAGCCGCCACGTGGCGTTCGGCCGGCTGTCCTTGCGCGACTACTATCCCCAGCTGACCCAGGCCGAGCGCGACGAGCGCGAGGCGTTCCTGGTCGAGGCCTGCTACCTCATGCGCGACCGCATGACGCAAGGCACGATCGTCTACGAGACGCTCGGCCTGCCGGCGGAGGAGTGCAAGACCTTCGCCGACCAGTCCGAGATCGTGCAGCTCTACCGCACGCTTCTGTTCCAGCGCATCGTGCCGATCGTGAAGGATATCGGGCTGTGGGGCCCGAAGATCCAGAAGGCCTACGCCGACATGGGCGTTCTGCACTACAGCGATCTCGATCCGGAGACGCTGCAGCAGGACGACGAGCGCGTGGCCAGGGAGATTGACGCGGCCAAGGCGCGCTCGGACTACGTCAACGCCGTCGCCGGCCTCGCGACCGCCGGCGCGGCGGAATAAGCCCTTCCCCCGTCCGCGCCGGTCGCCTCGCCGGCGCGGGTCCCTCGGAAGACTTCGGCCCTGCACGCGATGGCGCGCAGGGCCGGTTTTTGTTAAGCCTCCGGTAACGCTGCGCGACCCCGCGCGGCGGCGGGCGAAGGGGGCTCGCAGATCATGACGAGGGCGCATCCGGTCGATCCGATCCGGCGCGTCGCGGCGCTCGCCGCGGCGGCGCTTGCGCTGTTCGTGTTCGCTCCGGCGGCCGACGCTCGGACTGACTCATCGACCGGGGCCCAGACCGGGGGGTGGAGCGACCAACACGTGCGCGAGCTCGCCGAGGCGCTGTCTGAAGCCTGGACGCATGGGCTCGACCCGGACGACTACGCCGATCCGCGCGCGCTCATGCGCCTTGAGCCGGGCCGGGCGCGCGACCGCGCGGCCGATGCGGCCTTTTTCGACCTGGCCGGGGACCTCGCCTTCGGGCGGGTCGACCCGCGGCGTCTGGAGGAGGACTGGACCGCGCCGGTGCGCGACATCGATCTTGAAGCCGCGCGCGACGCGGCGCTGTCGAGCGCGGGCGTGTTCAACACGCTGGAGGCGCTTGCGCCGGCGAGCGCGGAGTACGAGGCCCTTCGCGGCGAGCTGGTCTACCGCCTCGGCGTGCGCGCCCGCCGCGGCGCGGTGCCGCCGGGCGAGCCGTTGCGGCGCGGCGACGCCGGCGCGCGCGTGGATGCGCTGCGCGCACGCCTCGCCGAGGAGGGTGATTACGACGGACCGCTCCGCGCCGGGCGCGCCTTCGATGCGCGTCTGGAGATCGCGCTGATGCGCTTTCAGACCCGACACAACCTCGCCGCCGACGGGCAGGCGGGCCCGTCCACCCTGGCCGAGCTCAACGCCGCGCCGGAAGCGCGCATCGAACAGCTGCGCGCGAACCTGGAGCGCTGGCGCTGGCTGCCCGCCGATCTCGGCCGGCGCCATATGCGGGTCAATCTCGCCGACTACCGGCTGGAGGCCTGGCGCGATGGCCGTCTGGAGCGGGTGCACGAGGCGATGATCGGCAAGACCTATTCGCGCACGCCGGTCTTCTCCGAGGACATGTCCTACATCGAGATTAATCCGATCTGGTACACGCCGGGCGGGCTCGGCTCGGCGCGCCTGCGCGCGCTGCGCTATTCGCCGGGCTGGGCGCTCTCCCAGGGTTATCGCCTGGTCGATCTGGACACTGGGCGGCGCGTCAGCCCGTACACCGCCGACTGGGGCCGCGGGCGCTACCGCGTCATCCAGCTGCCCGGCCCACTGAACGCCATGGGGGAGGTGAAGTTCATGTTCCCCAACCGGCACAACGTCTACATCCACGACACGCCGCAGCGAGACCTGTTCGCCAACGTGCGCCGGGACGATTCCTCAGGCTGCGTGCGCGTGCAGGACCCGCATGGCCTCGCCGCCTGGGTGTTGGCGGAGGAGGCGGACTGGCCGCTGACGCGCCAGCGCGAGGTGTTCGCCGGGAACGACACTACCCGGGTTTACCTGAGCGATCCGATCCCGGTGCACATCCTCTACTTCACCGCCGTGCCCGGCGCGCGCGGCGAAGTGCGCTTCGTCCATGACGTCTACGATCGCGATCAGGCCCTGATCGACGCGCTGAACGGGCGCCTGCCGGTCGCGGCCGAGCCGGGGCTGATCGCCGGCGCCGCGCCGGCGGCCCCCGACGGCGAGGCCGATCCGGCGCTGTGAGGCCCCGATCTGATTTGCGTCGCGGGGGCTGCGGCTCTAAACGGCTGGACTTCGCCCGAATTCCAGCCCGGAACGCCCGTACATATGCGCCATTTCCTCACCACCGAAGACTGGTCCCGCGACGATCTGCAGGCGCTGATCGACCGCGCGCGCGCCTTCCGCGACAGCCCTGAAGGCGACGCGCTGAAGGGCAAGTCGATCGCGCTGATCTTCTTCAATCCAAGCCTGCGCACGCGCACCTCGTTCGACCTGGGCGCCCGTCAGCTCGGCGGTCACGCCATCGTGCTGGACGCGCGCGGCGCGACCTGGCCGGTGGAGATCGAGGAGGGTGCGGTTATGGACGCCGGACCGGAGGAGCACGTGAAGGAGGCCGCGCGCGTGCTTTCCTCCTACGTCGACCTGATCGCGATCCGGTGCTTTCCCAAGTTCGAGGACTGGACCGCCGAGCGCGAGGACCCGCTGATCCAAGCCTACGCGCAGCACGCCACCGTGCCGGTCATCAACATGGAGACGATCGTCCATCCGTGTCAGGAGCTGGCCTTGATGACGGCGCTGCAGGACCGGCTGGGCGAGGTTCAGGGCAAGGACTTCCTGCTCACCTGGGTCCCGCACCCGAATCCCCTGAACACGGCCGTGGCGAACTCGGCGATCCTGATCGCGTCGAAGTTCGGCATGAATGTCCGCATGCTGATCCCCGACGAGGTCTATCGCCTCGACGAACGCTACACCGGCGCGGCGGAGCGCTTCTGCGCGCAGGCCGGGGCGTCCTTCACCGTCACGACCGACATCGAGGAGGCCTACTCCGGCGCCCACGCCGTGTACGCCAAGAGCTGGGGCGCTCTGCCCTTCTACGGCGCTTGGGAGGGCGAGGCGCCCTACCGGGCCAAGGGCGCGGGCTTCATGGTGGACGAGGCGAAGATGGCGCTCACCGACCAGGGCGTCATCAGCCACTGCCTGCCCATGCGGCGCA
This sequence comes from uncultured Caulobacterales bacterium, assembly GCA_964550935.1. Classification (GTDB taxonomy): domain Bacteria; phylum Pseudomonadota; class Alphaproteobacteria; order Caulobacterales; family Maricaulaceae; genus JBCBSP01. Next base: position 2,829 of record CAZKBB010000037.1, on the reverse strand, counting down.
ACGTGAAGATCGCCGACGCGGTGGTGGACTCCCCCGCCTTCCTCGGCATCGAGGAGGCGGCCAACCGGCTTCACGTCCAGAAGGCGATCATGGAGCGCCTCGCCCGCGGGGCGGGATCATGAGCCGGCCCGACGAGACCGGCGGCGACGCTGCGCCCGTGCGCGCGGCGATCGTCCAGCTTCTCTCGCACATGCGCGACGGCAAAGAGATCCGCGAGTATCTCAACCGTTTCTCCCAGCTCGACACCGAACGTTTCGCGGTGGTCAAGGTCGGCGGAGCGGTGATCGAGGAAGATCTTGAAGGCCTCGCCGCGGCGATCGCGTTTCTGCAGAATGTCGGCCTCGCCCCGGTCATCGTGCACGGGGGCGGGCCGCAGCTCGACGCCTCGCTCGCAAAGGCGGGCGTCGCCAGCGAGCGCATCGAGGGCTTGCGCGTCACTCCGGCCGAGGCCGCCGGGATCATTCGCGACACGCTCACCGACATCAATCTGAAGCTTGTCCAGGCGATCCGCGATTGCGGAGGACGGGCCGCATCGATCCCCTCCGGCGTGTTCGAGGCCGAGCTGATCGATCCGGAACGTCTGGGCCGCGTCGGCGCGCCCACCAGGGTCCGGCCCGATCAGGTCCTCGCCGCCGCGCGCGCCGGCCAGGCGCCGATCCTGGCGTGCCTTGGCGACACCGCCGACGGCGTGCTGGCCAACGTCAACGGCGACGCGGCGGTGCGCGCGCTCGTCCACGCGCTCCAGCCCTACAAGATCGTGTTCCTGACCGGGACCGGCGCGCTGCTCGACGCTGACGGGCGGGCGATCTCGGCGATCAACCTGGCGACCGACTATGAAAGCCTTATGGCGTCGGACTGGGTCTCCGGCGGGATGCGTCTCAAGCTTGAGGAGATCAAGCGCCTGCTCGACGACCTGCCGCTGTCGAGCTCGGTCTCGATCACCAAGCCGTCCGAGCTCGCCAAGGAGCTGTTCACCCACGCCGGCGCGGGCACGCTGGTGCGCCGCGGCGAGATCTTGTTGGAGATCACCGAGAAGTCCGATCTCGATCGGGCGCGCGCGCGCGACCTCATCGCGCAGTCTTTCGGGCGCAAGCCGGTTGAAGGGTATTTCGACCGTTTGGACTTCGACCGCGCCTTCGTCAGCGAGAGCTATCGCGCCGCGGCGATCACCGCGCGGCTGGGCGACGCGGTCTATCTGGACAAGTTCGCCGTGCTCGACGAGGCACGCGGCGAAGGGCTCGGCGGGGCGGTGTGGCGCCGGCTCGTGAAGCACGCCCCGCGGCTCTATTGGCGCTCGCGCTCGGACAACCCGGTCAACGAGTTCTACTTCAACGCCTGCCACGGCGCGGTGAAGACCGGGGGTTGGACCGTGTTCTGGCGCGGCGAGGACGATCTGTCCCGCACCCCGGACATGGTCGAGCGCATCGCCGCGCTGCCCGCCACGCTGGAGGCGCGGTGATGAAGACGGTCGGCCTGATCGGCGCGCGCGGCCATGTGGGCAAGGAGCTCGCCGCGATCCTGTCGCGCCGTGACGATCTGACGCTCGTCTACGCCTCCTCGCGGAGCCTGGCGGGCGAGCCGGTCTCGGCGGCCGGCGGCGGCGGCGATCTGCGTTTCGAGGCGCTGAGCCCTGAAGCCGCCGCGGCCAAGCGCGCCGACGCGGTCGTGCTGGCGCTGCCCAACGGTCAGGCCGCACCGTGGGCCGAGGCGATCCACGCTGAACGCCCCGATGCTGTGATCGTCGATCTGTCGGCGGATTTCCGCTTCGACGAAGCCTGGCTCTACGGGCTGCCGGAGATCTATGGGAGAGACCGTCACCCGGGCGCGCGCGCGATCTCGAACCCCGGCTGCTACGCCACGGCCGGACAGCTATGCGTCGCGCCGGTGCGCGAGCGCCTGTCCCGCCCGGCGAACCTGTTCGGCGTGTCGGGCTATTCCGGCGCGGGCACGACGCCGAGCCGGAAGAACGACACCGAGGCGCTCGCCGACAACCTGATGCCCTACGGACTCGCCGGGCACGCCCACGAGGCGGAGATGAGCCGGCATCTGGGTGCGCCCGTGCGCTTTTCGCCCCATGTCGCGGCCTTCTTCAGAGGACTGACCGTCACCGCGCAGCTGGAGTTCGACTCGGCCGTGGAGCGCGCCGCCCTGATAAAGGCCTACCAGGCCTTCTATGACGGCGAAGCGCTGATCGAGGTGCGCGAGGCGATCCCGGAGATCCGCGACGGCGCCTTCGCGCCCGGCGCCGTGATCGGCGGATTCGCGCTGGAGGATGGCGGGCGCCGCGCGGTCGTGGTGTGCGCGCTCGACAATCTTCTCAAGGGCGCGGCGGTGCAGGCGGTGCAGAACCTCGCGCTGGCGCTCGGCCTGCCCGAGCAGGCGGGCCTTTGACGCTTTCGTGAGCGTGCGCGCCTTGGACAGGCGAACGCGCAGGCCCATGTCTCAGCGAACCAGCTGACTTGAGGCCCGCCCATGCGCCAGACCCTTCTCGCCGCCGCCGCCCTCGCCCTGTCCGCCTGCGGACAGACCGGCGCTCAGGATGCGTCCAGCGCCGCCGCGCCGAGCTATGACGACCCGGCCGGGACCGAGGCGGCGATCTTCGCCTCAGGCTGCTTTTGGTGCACCGAGGCCGATTTCGAAAAGCTGGACGGCGTGGTGGAGGTCATCTCCGGCTATACCGGCGGGGATGTGGCGAACCCCGGCTACCGCGAGGTCGTGCGCGGCGGGACCGGCCATGTCGAGGCGACGCGCATCGTCTTCGACCCCGCACAGATCAGCTACGACCAGCTGCTCTATCACTACTGGCGCAATGTCGACCCGCTGGACGGG
>CAZKBB010000036.1:0-26864 GCA_964550935.1 uncultured Caulobacterales bacterium | reverse complement strand
CATGGAACGCTTCGCCACGCTTCTCGACCGGCTGTCCTTAAGTCCGCAGCGCAACGCCAAGCTGCGCCTTCTCGAAGAGCATTTCCGCGAGGTCCCTGACCCTGAGCGCGGTCTGGCGCTGGCGGCCATCACGGGCGGGCTCGACTTCAAGGGCGCCAAGGCCGGCGCGATCCGCGAACTGGCCTCGCAGCGCGTCGATCCGGTCCTGTTCGAGCTGAGCTACGATTATGTGGGCGATCTGGCCGAGACAACCGCCCTGATCTGGCCGGCCAGGCGCGGGGCTAACCGCGCACCGGACCTTTCCGAGGTGATCGCCGAGCTGCAGGAGACCACGCGGGCGCAGGCGCCGAAACTCATCGAGGGCTGGCTCGATGCGCTGGACGCGGTCGGGCGCTGGGCGCTGTTGAAGCTCGTCACCGGGGGGCTGCGGGTCGGCGTCTCGGCCCGGCTCGCCAAGACCGCGCTGGCGCGCTTCGGCGATGTCGATGTGACCGAGATCGAGGAGCTCTGGCACGGGCTCGAGCCGCCCTACGAGGACTTGTTCGCCTGGCTGGAGGGCCGCGCGGACAAGCCGGTCAGCGCCGCGAAGGCGCCGTTTCGCCCGGTCATGCTCGCCAATCCGGTCGAGGCGGGCGATCTGGACGGGCTCGACCCGGCCGACTACGCCGCGGAGTGGAAGTGGGACGGCATCCGCATCCAGGCGGTCAGCGAGGCCGGCGTGCGCCGGCTTTACACCCGAACCGGAGACGACATCTCCCACGCCTTCCCCGACGTGCTCGCCGCGCTGGAGTTCGAGGGCGCGATCGACGGGGAGCTTCTGATCCGCGACCCGGCGTCGGACAGCGGCGTGGCGCCGTTCTCGGACCTGCAGCAAAGGCTCAACCGCAAGACCGTCTCCAAGGCGATGATGGACAAGCACCCGGCTTTCATCCGCGCCTACGACCTGCTGGTGGAGGGCGAAGCGGATTTGCGCCGCAAGCCGTTTCAGGCCCGCCGCAACCGGCTGGAGTCCTTTGTCGAGGCCTGTCCCTCAGAGCGTATCGACGTCTCGACGCTGGTGGACTTTTCAAAATGGGAGGAGATCGCGCGCCTGCGCGCCGACCCGCCCCACGCCCACGCCGAAGGCGTGATGCTGAAGCGCCTGGACAGCGTCTACACGCCCGGCCGGCCAAAGGGGCCGTGGTTCAAGTGGAAGCGCGATCCCTTCCTGGTCGATGCGGTCATGATGTACGCCCAGCGCGGGCACGGGAAACGCTCCAGCTTCTACTCCGACTACACCTTCGGGGTCTGGCGCGAGGACGAGGCGGGCGAGGTTCTCGTGCCCGTCGGCAAGGCCTATTTCGGCTTCACCGACGCGGAGCTGAAACAGCTCGACAAATTCGTGCGCGACAACACGATCGAGCGCTTCGGGCCGGTGCGCGCGGTGCGCGCCGAGCCCGATCACGGCCTGGTTCTGGAGATCGCCTTCGAGGGCCTGCAGGCGAGCGCGCGCCACAAGTCCGGCCTCGCCATGCGCTTTCCCCGGGTGCACCGTATCCGCTGGGACAAGCCGGCCGCGCAGGCCGACCGCATCGAGACGCTCCAGGCCCTGCTCGAAGAACGGTTCGACCGATCGCCGGGGTGATGGTAAAGGCCTGATCCGCATCTGCGGCGCGGTTGCGCGCCTTTCGATTCGGAGACGCCTGTCATGACTTCCAGCGGCCCCACCGCGCCGTTCGGCCTGTCCGCCGACGCCATCGTAGAATACCTCACCACCGTCGGCCTTCAGGTCGCGATCAATGTTGCGCTCGCGCTCGTCATCCTCATCGTCGGCTATATGGTCGCCGGCGCGGTCGGGCGCGGCGTGCGCAAGGCGGCCGATCGCAACCCGCGCATGGACAAGACGCTGGCGAGTTTTTTCTCCTCGCTGGCCAAGTACGCCATCCTGGCGGTGGTGTTCATCGCGGTCTTGAACCGCTTCGGGGTGGAGACGACCTCGATCGTGGCCGCGCTCGGCGCGGCGACCCTGGCGATCGGTCTGGCGCTGCAGGGCGCGCTCGGCAATCTGGCCGCCGGCGTGATGATCGTCTTCTTCCGGCCCTACAAGATCGAGGATTATGTCGACATCGCCGGCACGGCCGGGTCGGTGAAGAACATCACCTTGTTCTACACCGAGCTGAACACCCCCGATAACGTCCAGATCATCGTGCCCAACGGGCAGGCCTGGGGTCAGGTGATCTGGAACTACTCCGCCTATCCCGAGCGGCGCTGCGACTTCGTCTTCTCGGCCAGCTACGAAGACGACATCGAGAAGGTTCAGGGCGTGCTTCGGCAGGTGTTCGAGGCCGATGAGCGCGTCCTGAAGGAGCCGGCGGTGTTCGTGGAGGTGAAGAGCCACGGCGCGTCGAGCGTGGACTATGTGGTGCGCGCCTGGTGCAAGGCGTCGGACTACTGGGCGCTGCACTTCGACATGAACAAGCGCGTCAAGATCGCCTTCGACGAGAACGGCATCGAGATACCCTTCCCCCACCAGGTCGAGATTCACAAGCAGGCTGCGGAGTAGCCGGTCAGGGGCGGCAAGCCCTGTTTCGGCCCCATTCGCCGCGTTAAGGTGCGCCCATGAGCGATAACGCTTCGAAACCGCAAGCGGCTTCACAGACCGAGACCGGCGAGAAGAGGCCCTTCTGGCGCCGGCTGGTGTCGGTTCGCGCCTCTGACCTGATCGCGCTGTTCTTCCTGTGCGTGCTCGCCGGGCTGGTGCTTGCGGTTCTGAACGTGGATCCGGGCGAGCTCTGGGTGGATTTCTTCGGCACGCTGGCCGACGCCTGGGAACGGTTTTTCCGCATCATCGGAGATAGCTTCTCCTGGGCGGTGCGGTATTTCTTCCTCGGTGCGGTGCTAGTGATCCCGATCTGGATCGTGTGGCGCCTGATCAAGGCGATGCGCTGAACCGCGTAAACGCGCGCTTCACCATGAATCCAAAATGCGCGCGCCGGATGCGCCGACATCGCGTATCATCGTGGTTCTGACCTGCGGAAGGGCGCGCCATGGGCGAGGTCGTCACAGCTTTCGAAACACCGCTGACCGATTGGCGCCGCGGCGTTCTGGTCGTCTACGACCCGTCCGCCTTCACCCGGCGCTTGGTCGCGGACGTCTTGCGTGCGTCTGGCGGTGAGCGCGTCGAAACCGCCGCCGATCCCGCCTCGGCGCTGAAGGTCCTGCGCGACCGCCCGCGCGGTGCGCTGATCGCGGACTGGCGCTGCGGCGACGAGGTCGGTCTGAGCGTGGTGCGCGCATTGCGCCGCAGCGATGGGCCGGAGCGGCGCACGCCGGCGGTCATGCTCTCCGGTCGCGCGCGCCTGCCCGACGTGATGGCGGCCCGCGACGCCGGCGCAAGCGAGTACCTGCTGCGCCCGATCTCGCCGCGAGCGCTGACTGAGCGTATCGAGGCCGCCTGCACGCGCCCGCGGGCCTTCATCGAGGCTGAAAGTTTCACCGGGCCGGATCGCCGGCGCATGCGCGGCGCTCCGATCCTGGCGCACAAGCGCCGCGCCGACATCGACGCCGGCCTGACCAGCCCGCTTGAGGCTGCGCGCGCGCAGGCCGACGCCATGGCCTTCGACATGATGCGCCGGGGCGATCTTGTCGCCGCGCGCGTCGGGCGCTCGCTCAGACGCTTCCTTGACGGGGCGCTGGAGATGACGCCGAAGGCCGAGGAAGTGGTGCGCCTGCACCGCGCCTCGCTGACGCGCCTTGGCGAACTGCACAGCGCGCCGGAAGCGACGCGCGAGCAGGTCGTCATCGGGCTTGAACAGGTCGTCGCGAAACGCCGCGCGGCCTGAGCCCCTAGGCTTGAGCCGCGCCGGGGTCTAAACCGGCGCCATGGCCGAGCCCGATCCCGTTCAAGCGCATCTTGATTCGCTCGCTCCGCTTTTGGTGGACGGCTCGCCCCACGCCGTGGCGCTGGGCTTCGAGCTTGTGTCCTTGAGCGTTGAGCGCGCGGTGATGCGCGCGCCCTACCGCGAGGACCTGGTCGGCGACCCCGCGACGGGCGTGTTGCACGGCGGGGTGGTGACGGCCCTGCTTGATCACGCCAGCGGGCTCGCCGCGTTCGCAGGGCTCGGCGGCAACGACGCCACAGCGACGCTCGATCTGCGCCTGGATTACATGCGTCCGGCCGAGCCCGGCCGAGCGGTCATCGCCGAGGCGCGCCCGGTGAAGGCCTCCGGCCTGTTCGCCTTCGTCCACGCCATCGCCCACGACGGCGACCCCAACGATCCGGTCGCCACGGCTTCGGCGGCCTTCATGGTCACGCGCGCCAGCCAGGCCGCAGCCGAGCGCGCGCGCGGGGCGATGAAGTCGCGCGCCACGCCGATCTCGAAACTGCCCGACGTCGGGGGCGAGGAATGAGCGAGGACCGGCTCGGCCTTCTGCTCTCCAGCCCCTACATGCAGGGCATGGGCGTCACGCTCGATCATCACGGCGACGAGCTCACCGCGATCATGCCCTATCGCGAGGAACTGGTGGGCAATCCGCTGATCCCGGCGCTCCACGGCGGGGCGATCGGCGCCTTCATGGAGATCACCGCCTCGGCCGCGCTGATGGCCGCAAGCCGGCTGAAGTCGATTCCGAAGCCCATCGACGTGGCGGTTGATTATCTGCGCCCCGGCCGGCCAAGCGATGTCTACGCGCGCGCGGTCATCACCCGGCAAGGCTCGCGCGTGGCCAATGTGCGCGTGGAGTCCTGGCAGGAGCGCCGCGCGGCCACCATCGCCACCCTGCACGGCCACTTCCTGATCAAGCCGGAAGACGCCGAGGTCTAGCCTCCGCTCAGCGCGGACCCGAGCGCGAGGCCTGAAGTCCAGGCGTGCTCTGCGCGCGGGCCGAGGCGCCAGTCTCCGGCCGTGCCGAGTGTCGCGTCCGGGGTCAGCGCATAAGGGTCGCCAGGGGGCTGTTCGGCGAGCGCGTAACGCCAGCGATGACCGGCGACGCGGCCCGGATCGGGCAGTGAGAACCGCTCGGCGAAGGCGCGCGCCAGGCGCTGGGCGCTGTCCAGCGGGTCGTCCTCCAGCCACGCGCGAGAGGCGGCGACATCGGCCTGGATCACCCAGCCCGCGCTCGCCTCTCGCCCAGGCCTGGACGCCATGCGCGCGGCCCAGCCGATCGGTCCGGTGTCGAACTTCGCCCCGTCGAAGCCGATGTCGAACACTGTTTCCCAGCTCACCATCGCAGTCAGGGACGGCGCCATCTCAGCCCCGCGCGCTTCTTCGGCGAGATCGCCCGCGCCGGCGCTCTCGCACAGAGCGCCCGCCTGTGGCGCCGGGACGGTGATCGCGACCGCCTCGAACGGACCTTCATGCGCGCCGTCCTCGAAATGCAGCCGCCAGTCGCCGGGCGCGCCTTCGATCTCCGCCACGCGCTGGTTGAAGCGGGCGTCCAGGCCCTTCAGCGCGTGTTTGACGAGTGCGTTCATGCCCGGACGCCCCACCCAGCGCGGCTCGGAGCGCAGCGCCCGCACGCCGTCGCGCTCAAGCGAGACCAGCCGTCCGGTCCAGACCGACGCCGCGCCAGCGATGGAGGCGGCCGCCATGAAGCCTTTGAAGGCCTCGGTGCGCGCGGTGAGATATTGCGCGCCGTGATCGAAGGCGGGCAGGCCCGTCTCTGGGTCGCCGCGCTTGGTCGACAATCGCCCGCCCGCGCCGCGGCCCTTGTCGAACAGCACCACGCGCGCCCCGCGCGCTTCCAGAGCCCGGGCCGCCGCCGCGCCGGCGAGCCCGGCGCCGATGACGGCTGCGGCCTTTGGCGCGGTGTTCGACTTTGCTGACATGGCGCTTTTCCGTCTCCGGGCCGGCTCTACATGGCCTGACTATGACCCGTTCGCCCGACGCTTCAACGCCCGCCCGGCGCCCCGACCCCCGTCCGGTCGTCCATCACGACGGCTCTTGCCCGCTGTGTCGCGCCGAGATCGGCCTTTATCAGCGCCTGGGCGCGCAGGCCGACTTCGTGGACGTCTCAGACGGGACCGGCGCGCCCGAAGGCGTAAGCTGCTCTGACGCCATGAAGCGCTTCCACGTCACCGAGGTCGACGGAACCGTGCGCTCCGGCGCGGCGGCTTTCGCGGCGCTGTGGCGCGCCACGCCGGGCTGGCGCACGCTCGGCCGGATCGCAGGGACGCGCCCGATCGTGTGGATCCTTGAAGGTCTCTATCGGGTCTTCTTGTTGATCCGCCCGGCGTTTCAGGCGCTGGCGCGCCGGCTGGAGCGCAAGAGGGCGTAAGCGATGGGCCTCGCCGTCGTCTGGTTCAAGCGCGATCTGCGCATCCACGATCACGTCCCGCTCGCGGAAGCTTGCGAGAGCGGGCGCAAGCTCGTGTGCCTTTACGTCGTCGAGCCGAGCCTGTGGGCGCTTCCCGAGTACGCCGGGCGCCACTACGCCTTTCTGCAGGAGACGCTGGAGAGCCTCGCCCAGGCGTTGCACGCCAAGGGCGCCGCGCTCACCGTGCGCGTCGGCGAGGTGGTCGACGTGCTGGACGCGCTTCATCGCGAGCACGGCGTTGAAAGCCTCCACGCCCATGAGGAGACGGGCCTCATCGCGACCTGGGAGCGCGACAAGCAGGTTGCGACATGGGCGCAGCGCCATGACGTGGCGTTCCGCGAACACCCCCAGTTCGGCGTCATCCGCGGGCTGGAGAGCCGGGACGGGTGGGCGCGCAAGTGGGACCGCTTCATGGAGCGCCCGGTCACGCCGGCGCCGCAGACCATCGATGCGGCCGATCTTGAAAGCGATGCGATCCCTGAGCCTGGCGAACTCGATATCGAGGACGATCCCTGTCCGGGCCGCCAGACCGGCGGTCGGCGCGCCGCGGTTGAGGATCTGGGAAGCTTCCTGAAGACGCGCGGCGACACGTATCGCAAGGCGATGTCCTCGCCGGTCACGGCTTACGAGGCGTGCTCGCGCATGTCCGCGCACTTAAGCCTCGGCGCGATCTCGATGCGCGAGACCTATCAGGCCGGCGCGCGCGCGCTCAAAGCCAAGCGCCGCGACGGCGAGACGCGCTACGCCCAGTCGATCGACAGCTTCATCTCGCGCCTGCACTGGCACTGCCACTTCATGCAGAAGTTCGAGGACGATCCCGAGATCGAACGGCGCGATCTCCATCCGGCCTATCGCGGCGTCCGGCCCGATCCGGACCCTAAGACCGTGGCGCGCTGGATCGACGGGCGCACCGGGTTTCCCTTCGTCGACGCCTGCATGCGCGCGCTGAAACACACCGGCTGGCTGAATTTCCGCATGCGCGCCATGGTCGCCGCAGTGTCGAGCTATCACTTCTGGGTCTGGTGGAAGGCGCCCGCCGTGGCGCTCGCCCGGCGCTTCACCGATTTCGAGCCGGGCATTCACTACAGCCAGTTCCAGATGCAGTCCGGCACGACCGGCGTGAACACGCCGCGCATCTATAACCCGGTCAAGCAGGGCTATGACCAGGACCCGGACGGCGCCTTCACCAAGCGCTGGGTTCCAGAGCTCGCCGATCTGCCCGCCGCCTTCATCCACGAGCCCTGGAAGGCGGAGCGTTCAATACTGGACAAAGCCGGCGTCACGCTGGGCGAGACCTATCCCGAACGCCTGGTCGATCATGTCGAGGCCGCGCGCGAGGCTCGCTCGAAGATCGCCAGCCTGCGCGGGGCGCGCGAGCACAAGGACGAGGCCGACCGCATCCAGTCCAAGCACGGCAGCCGCAAATCCGGCATGCGCCGGACCGGCTCGGCGTCCTCCCGGCGCAAGGCGAAAACGCGCGACGACGGCCAGGGCGCGTTCGATTTCTCCGGGCGCAAGTGATGGCCAAGAACGTCAATCGCGGCCGCGCGGTGAAGAAAGCCGATCTGCCTGAGAAGGTCTGCGCGGCGTGCGGGCGCCCCTTCGCCTGGCGGCGCAAGTGGGCGCGCGACTGGGCGCAGGTGAAGTACTGCTCGAAGGCGTGCGCCGGCGCGAAGCGCTAGGTCTCCTTCCTTTCCAAATCGACATCTGCGCGTCACCTGCCGGAAAGCCGGCGGGGATCAGGGTCGTCAGCGTTCGCCCCGGATGCGGAGACCGACCGAGAGATCTCCAAGGCGGGGCGGCTGGTCGATCTTGAAAGGAGACAGTCATGAAAGCCCGCCTGTTCACAGCCGCCGCCGCGGCGATCGTCGCCGCAACCCCGCTCGCCGCGCCCGCCGCCTTCGCCGGCGAGCACGAGCGGGTGCGCCATGTCGAGTACATGCCCTCCGCGCTTCACGACGCCGCCCATGTCGCCGCCGTACGCCGGGAGATTCGCCGCGCAGCGGAAAGCGTGTGCGATCTCCACGCCCGCGGCGCCTGGACGATCCCGGTGGAGCGCACGTGCGAACACCGCGCGATCGCCGACGCCGAAGCCACGCTTGAAAAGCGCATCGCCGAGGCTGACGGCGACGGCGCGCTGCGCGTCGCGGCGCGGTGAGGCTGAACGAGACGGCCGGCCCCCGATCCGGTCCGAAGAGCGGCGTTCCCCCGTTTCGCTGCGCACCTGCGCCCCCGGCGTCCTCTCGCCGGGGGCTTTCCTTGTCTTAAGCGTGGGTCTTCAGCGCGTCCGCGGCGGCCCGGTGCAACAGCACATGGCGGCGCGAGAGCGCGTCGAGGTCGCGCGAATAGCCCCCGCCGAGCACGCCGCACACCGGCGCGCCCCGGCGCATCGCGGCCTCGAACACCATCGCTTCGCGCCGGGCCAGGCCCTCATCGGTGAGATCGAGCAGGCCCAGACGGTCCTCGCGGTGGGGGTCGACTCCGGCGTTGAAGAAGACGAGATCCGGGCGCGCCGCGTCGAGCGCCTCCTCGACCGCCGCGCGGGCGATGCGCAGATAGTCCGCGTCTCCGGTTCCCTTCGTCACGCCCACGTCCATGTCGGAGACGGCCTTGCGGCGCGGCCAGTTCTCCTCGCAATGGACCGAAAGGGTGAAGACGTCCGGCTCGCGTTCGAAGATGCGCGCGGTGCCGTCGCCCTGGTGCACGTCGAGATCGACGACGAGCACGCGCTTGACCGCGCCTTCGCCCGTGAGAAGCCGCGCGGCCACCGCCACATCGTTGAACACGCAAAAGCCCGCCCCGCCGTCCGGGCCGGCATGGTGGCTGCCGCCGGCGGTGTTGCACGCCGCGCCGTGTTCCAGCGCCAGACGCGCGGCCAGCACCGTGCCCGCCACCGCGCAGCGCGAGCGCGTCGCGACCGGCTCGCTCATCTTGAACCCGATGCGCCGTTCCAGGTCGGCCGGCACGCTCTGGGTGAGGACCTGATCGACGTAAGCGCCGGTGTGGGCCGTCTCGAGCCACGCCGCCGGCGCGGGGATCGGCTGGTGGAAGCCGTCCCAGTCCGCCACCAGGCCCGCCTCGATCACGCGCTCTGCGACCGCCCGGAACTTGCCCATGGGAAAGCGATGGCTCGCAGGGACGTCCCGCGCGACATAGGCCGGGTGATGGACGATCGGCGTCATGACCGTGGAGGTAGGCCGCGCGCGCGCTCGCGCCTAGTCGGCGAGGCAGCGCGCCGCCGGAACGCCGTAGACGCGCTCGCGCCCCAGCATCCAGGCCGAGGGCGGGGTTTGAAACAGCGCCGCGAAGGCCCGGTCGCGCGCATTGAGGCCGCCGGCGTAGGCGCCGAAGGCCGGCAGGACGAGCCGCGTCCCATCGCTCAAAAAGCACCGCCGGCGCACCGATCGTCCCCGGCCTGCGACCCGCGCGCACGGGTGCAGGTGTCCGGCGACCTCGCCCGGGCGGGGCCCGGCCTGGGGCTCATGGCGCAAGGTGAGGGGGCCGAGCGCGAGGGTCTCGACGCAGTCTCCCCCAAGATCCGGCGGCGGGGCGGGATCGTGATTGCCCTCGATCCAGACCCAGTCGGTCACGCCGCGCACGAGATTCTTCAGCGCGCCCACGTCTCGCGCGTGCATGCGTCCGCGGGCGCCGAGATCATGAAAGCTGTCGCCGAGCGCGACGACGCGCCGGGCCCTGGTGCGCGCGATCGCATCGGCCAGGCGCGCGATCGTCGCCGCGGTGTCGTAGGGCGGCAGGAGCTGGCCGCGCATGGCGTAGGCCGAGCCCTTTTCAAAGTGCAGATCGGCCACCAGCAGCGTGCGCTCGGCCTCGAAATACGCCGCGCCGGAAAGGTCAGCGACAAGGTCCGCGCCGTTCACGCGGAGGCGGGCGGGGCCGGGCCTGACAGGTTGAATCGCGGCGGCGGTCATCGGGGCAATGAAGCGGAACGGGTCGGGAACGGCAAGGCTGGGGCGCAGGGGCGCTTAATCGCGCTGAGGTCCCGGGCCTTCGCTCACGCTCCGCCCGGGAATTTTTTGACCACAAAACTGAACTCCAGGACGCGGCGGAGCCGCGATCCGGGACCTCGGGCCGGAAGGGGGCACGGCTCACCCCATCGCCTCGGCGACGAGATCCAGCGAGGCCTCCTCCAGGATGGCGTCGCTGGCTTCGCCGTAGACCGGCTCGCGGCCGATCTCCATCATCACGGGGACGGCCAGCGGCGAGATGCGCCTCAGCGCGATCGCGTCGATCCGCCCGGCGACGCGGCCGAGCATCGCGGCGAGGCGGCGGATGTCCAGAAGGCCCGAGCCCGCATCCTCCCAGGCGGCCTGGAGAAGGATGTGGTCGGGCTCGTGCTCGCGCAGCACGTTGTAGATGAGGTCGGCCGAGAAGGTGACCTGGCGACCGGTCTTCTCATGGCCGGGCATGCGCCGCTCGATCAGGCCCGCGATCACCGCGCAGTTCCTGAAGGTGCGCTTCATCAGTTCGCTCTCGGCGAGCCAGGCGTCAAGATCATCGCCGAGCATGTCCTGGGCGAAGAGCTCGGCGAAATCCATGCCGCCCATGTCTTCCAGCGCCCAGATCGACAGAGCGTACTCGTTCGCCACGAAGCCGAGCGGACGCTTGCCGGCGCGTTCCAGCCGGCGGGTGAGCAGCATGCCGAGGGTCTGGTGCGCGAGCCGGCCCTCGAACGGGTAGCAGACGAGGTAGTGCTTCGATCCGCGCGGAAACGTCTCCACCAGCAGGCGTTCCGGCTCGGGCAGGCGCGACTTGGCGCGCTGCAGCTCCAGCCACTCGCTGACCTGGCCGGGCAGGCGGCTCCAGCTCGGCGGATCGTTCACCATGGCGCGCACGCGTTCGGCCAGATAGGTGGAGAGCGGAAACTTGCCGCCCTGCCAGCTGGGCACTTTCGGGTCCTCGACGCTGGAGCGGGTGACCAGGCAATCGGTCTGGGTCACGCCTTCGAAGCGCAGGATCTGGCCGGCGAACATGAAGGTGTCGCCCGGGGAGAGCTGGTCGGTGAACCACTCCTCCACCTGGCCGAGCTTGCGCCCGCTTGCGCGCAGCGCCTGGGGACGGCCGCGCGCCTCAGTCTGAGACCCCGTCGAGAGCCCGCGCGAGATCGCGGCGAGGCCGTAATCGGGCCGCAACGGTCCCGGCTCTCGCGGTTTCGATCCGCCGGGCTTCGACGCCAGGCGCACGTCGAGCATCGGGCTTTCCACGATGGCGCCGACATTCATGCGGTGGCGCTGGGCGACCTCGCGCGAGCGCGCCCGGAAGCGTCCGTCCTTTCCCTTCACCAGCCGCCGGAAGCGGTCATAGCCGCCCAGCGCGTAGCCGCCGGACGCTACGAACTCCACCACCTTGTCGAAGGTCTCGCGCGGCAGCTCGGAATAGGGCGCCGCGCCGGTCACCTCCTCGTAAAGCGCCTCCATGGTGAAGGGATCGCCGCACCCGCGCCCCATCACGTGCTGAGCCAGGCAATCAAGCGCGCCCGCGCGTAAAGGCTCGCCGTCGAGGGCGTTCTCCGCCACGGCCTCCTTCGCGGCGAGGCATTCAAGATGCTCGAACCGGTTGGTGGGCGTCAGGATGGCGCGCGAGGGCGCGTCGAGCGTGTGGTTGGCCCGGCCCAGACGCTGGATCAGCCGGGCGGAGCCTTTCGGGGCGCCCATCTGGATGACGAGATCCACATCGCCCCAGTCGATGCCGAGATCGAGGGTGGAGGTGCACACCACGCCCCGCAAGCGCCCCGCCGCCATGGCGCTCTCCACCTTGCGGCGCTGCTCCGCGCTCAGCGAGCCGTGATGGAGCGCGATGGGCAGGGCGTCCTCGTTCACGCTCCACAGCATCTGGAACACGAACTCGGCCTGGGAGCGCGTGTTCACGAAGACAAGCGCGGTGCGCGCGCGCTTGATCTCCTCATAGACCGCCTGCATGGCGTGCCGCCCGGAGTGGCCCGCCCAGGGGATGCGGTCGGTCTCAGGGGTCAGGATGTCGACCTGCGGCCTGGCCCCGCCTTCTCCGCGCACCACGCGGGCGAAGCGCGCCGTCTCGCCGGTCTGGCGGGCGAGCCAGCGCGCGTGGCCGTCCACGTCCTTCACCGTCGCCGACAGCCCGATCCGCCGGGCCTCGGGCGCGTATTGCGCGATCGCCGCGATCCCCAGCGAAAGCAGATCGCCGCGCTTTTGCGGGGCGAGGGCGTGCACTTCGTCGACGATGATCGCCTTGAGATCGCGGAAGAAGGCTTCGGCGTTCTCCTGCGCGCAGAACAGGGCGATCTGTTCAGGCGTGGTCAGCAGAATGTCGGGCGGGCTCTTGCGCTGGCGCTGGCGTTTGGCGGCGGGCGTGTCGCCGGTGCGCGTCTCAATGCGCAGCTTCAGCCCCATCTCCTCCACGGGCGTCATCAGATTGCGCGCGACGTCCTGGGAGAGCGCCTTCAGCGGCGAGACGTAAAGCGTGTGCAGGCGATGCTCGCGCGCGGGGCCGTCGGCGTCCGCGATGCGGGCCAGATCGATGAGGCTCGGCAGGAAGCCGCCGAGCGTCTTGCCCCCGCCGGTCGGCGCGATCAGCAGGGCGTCCTCGCCGTTTCGCGCCGCCTCGATCATCTCCAGCTGATGCGCGCGCGGGCGCCAGCCGCGGCGTTCGAACCAGTGGGCGAACGGCGCGGGCAGAAGCGGTGCGGGATCGCCGTCGGCCATGGCGGGGAAGATAGGGGCTGAGCGCGAGGCGAGCGAATGCTAAGATGCATGAATGGCCGAGATAATCGTGCACGATCTGGACGAGGAAACGCTCGAGCGGTTGCGCGAACTGGCGCGCTCGCGCGGCGAGCCGGTCGAGGCGCTGCCAAGCGTTTGATCACGCGCGGGGCGCGCGATCTCGACGTCGAAGCCCGGATCGATGCGGTGCGGCGCTCCAGCCGCCCGCTACAGCCCGGCGAGACCGACGCTACGTCAAACATCCGCGCGGCGCGTGACCGTGATCATCGTTGACGCCAGCGTCGCCGCGAAGTGGTTCCTTGACGAGCCTGGGTTCCAACTCGGCGCAGGAACTGTTCGGGACCGGCCTGCTGATCGCGCCCGATCTGATCCTCCCAGACACAATGAATGCGCTCTGGGCCGCATCGCGCCGCGGTCGGCTCGCACCTGACCAGCTGGCTGAGGCGGCGCGGCTCCTGTCTCAGCGCTTTGATTGGCTTGAGCCGTCTGAAGATCTGATCGTGACCGCCGTAGATCCGGCGCGCCGCACCGATCACACTGTCTACGACCGCCGCTATCTCGCGCTCGGGCTCCGGATCGGCGCAGGTGTCGTGACGGCGGACCGGCGTCTCATGGAGGCGGCGCACCGATCAGGCGTGGACGCGCGGTCGATCTAGCCGCCGCTAGAGCTGGTCGACACCCGCGGCGCGGGCGCCCTAACGTCGCGCACGACGCGGCGCGGGCCTGAAAAGCGCCGATTTTCGAGGGAGACGAGCACGAATGCGCATCGTTTTGACGACTGCGGCCTCTGTTTTGGCGTTGGCCGCGTGCCAGCCCGCACAGACCGGCGGCGACACCAGCGACGAGACCGACACCATGGCTGAAGACAGCGCGGCGGCTCAGCCGGCGGCGAGCCCGATCGAGTATCCCGGCACGCGCACCGTCGATCAGGTCGACGTGTTCCAGTCGGCCGCAGAGGGCGAGGTCGAGGTCGCCGACCCCTATCGCTGGCTCGAAGGCGACGTGCGCGAAAGCGAGGACGTGGCCGCCTGGGTCGAGGCGCAGAACGTGGTCACCTTCGACTATCTCGAAGCTCTTGAAGGTCGCGAACAGATCGCGGATCGGCTGAGCGAGCTGTTCGATTACGAGCGCTTCTCCCTGCCTGACGAGGCGGGCGGGCTCTACTTCTACGACCGCAATGACGGGCTTCAGGACCAGGACGTGCTGATGGTCCAGGACGGGCTGGAGGGCGAGGCGCGCGTGCTCGTCGATCCCAACACCTGGTCGGAGGACGGCACGATCGCGCTCGCGGGCTACTGGCCGAGCCCTGACGGGACGCGGCTGGCCTATTTCGAGCAGGACGGCGGCTCGGACTGGCGCACCGCCAAGGTGATCGAGGTGGAGACTGGCGAGGCGCTCTCCGACACGATCGACTGGATCAAGTTCTCAGGGCTCTCTTGGGCCAAGGACGGGTCGGGCTTCTACTACTCGCGCTATCCCGAGCCGGCCGAGGGCGAACAATTCACCGCCACGAACTCCGATCAGGCGGTGTATTTCCACGAGATCGGGACCGAGCAGTCCGAGGACCGTCTGGTGATCTCCGATCCGGACCGGCCCGAAGTCGGCTGGGGCGCGGGCGTGACCGACGACGGGGACTATCTCGTCATCATGGCCTGGCGCGGCACGGACGGGAACGAGCTTCACATCCTCGATCTCGCCGACCCCGACGCCGAGCCGGTCGCGATCTTTTCAGGCTTCGAGAACAATCACGCCGTGATCGGCAATATCGGCTCGAGCTTCATCATCCGCACCGATCTGGACGCGCCGAACGGGCGACTGGTCTCGGTCGACCTCGCCGAGCCTGAGACGCTCCAGACCGTGCTCGCCGAGAGCGAGTTCCCGATCCAGGGCGCCAGCCATGTGGGCGGGCATCTGATCGTGTCGAAACTGGAGGACGTGAAGTCCGCCGTGCGGGTCTACACGACCGAGGGCGAGCTTGTGCGCGAGATAGAGCTTCCCGGCATCGGCACGGCGCGCGGCTTCGGCGGCGACGCGGACGAGGCGGAGACCTTCTACAGCTTCACCAGCTTCAACCGGCCCGAGACGCTCTACCGCTACGACGTGGAGACCGGCGAAACGCGCCTGTTCCGCGCGCCGGAGCTGAGCTTCGATCCCGAGGCGTACGTGGTCGAGCAGGTGTTCTACGAGAGCACCGGCGGCGTCCAGGTGCCGATGTTCATCGTGCATCACCGCGACGTGACGGCGAACGGCGAGCGTCCGACCCTGCTCTTCGGCTATGGGGGGTTCGACATTTCGCTGACGCCGGGCTTCTCGCCCACGCGCCTGCAGTGGATGGAGATGGGCGGCGTATTCGCCCTGGCCAATCTGCGTGGCGGGGGTGAATACGGGCGCGACTGGCACGATGCGGGCCGTCTGAAGAACAAGCAGAACGTCTTCGACGACTTCATCAACGCCGGCGAGCACCTGGTGGAGAGCGGCTGGACCAGCCCGGATAATCTCGCCATCCAGGGCGGCTCGAACGGCGGGCTTCTGGTCGGCGCGGTCTCGAACCAGCGCCCGGACCTGTTCGCCGCGGCGCTGCCGAGCGTCGGGGTGATGGACATGCTGCGCTTCAACCAGTTCACCGCCGGACGGTTCTGGGTGGACGACTACGGCAGCCCGCAGGACCCGGAGATGTTCGACGTGCTCTACGGCTACTCGCCCTATCACACCATCCCGGAAGGGCAGGGCTATCCGGCGACGCTGGTGACCACGGCCGACACCGACGACCGCGTGGTGCCGGGCCACTCGTTCAAGTACGCCGCCGCGCTGCAGGCCGCCGAGACCGGCCCCGCCCCGACGCTGATCCGGATCGAGACCCGCGCCGGGCACGGCGCCGGCACGCCGGTCTCGAAGATCATCCAGGAAGCGGCGGACGAGTGGGCCTTCATCGCCCACCACACCGGGCTCGACCTGTCCGGCTATGGGCCCGGGCAGGCCGAGTGAGCCTCGGTTCGCAATCTTAAGATCGACCGACCTCTGCAAGGCCGGCGGCGCTTCGGCGTGGCCGGCCTTTCTGTGGCCGAGGCGTGCGCCGGGCTCTGCGCGCCAACTCGCCTGTTTGCTCGCGGCTCGGTTCATGTACAAATGATTACCGTTGCACAACGCACCAAGCTGGAGGGACCCCACGATGCGTTATTTCCTGACTGCGACTGCGAGCCTGTTCGTTCTGGCCTGCGCGCCGGAAGCCGGTGAGGACCAGAGCGCCGAGGCCGGCGAGACGGCCGGCGAAGAGACCATGGACGAGGGCGCCATGGATGAGAGCTCCACCACGATGGACGAGGCCGAAGAGGCCGGCGAGGCCATTCAGGACGCCGCCTCCGAAACCATGGACGCGGCCGAAGCCGCCGCCGAGGACGTGAGCGAGAGCATCCAGGAAGCGATGGACGGGGCCGAGGCCGAGTTGGAGGCCGACGCCGACGCCGCCGCCGAAGGCGACGCCGAGGCTGAAGGCGACGCGGAAGCCGAGGCGTCCGAGGACGAGCCCACCGAGGGCTGAAGCGCACGCTCCGGCGGCGGCGCGACGGGCCGCCGCCGGATGCGCCGGGCGCGCACGGCGTTCGTTCATGCCGCGCAGTTGACCGGACCGGCGAGGGGGCCTAACTCGCGGCGCGCCCCCTTGCAGCCGGATGCACGCCCCCATGACCGACGCCGCCGCACTCAGCGACATCGCCGCCAACGCCAAGGCCTGGCCGTTCGAACAGGCGCGCCTGGTCAAAAAGCGCGTGGAGGCGCACGGGCTGCGCGGCGACGCGGTGATCTTCGAGACCGGCTACGGCCCGTCCGGGCTTCCCCATATCGGCACGTTCGGCGAGGTCGCGCGCACCAACATGGTGCGCCACGCCTTTCGCGTGCTGACCGAGGACCAGTATCCCACCAAGCTCGTCGCCTTCTCCGACGACATGGACGGCTTTCGCAAGGTGCCGACCAACCTGCCGAACCAGGCGATGCTGGCCGAGCATATCGGCAAGCCGCTGACCGACGTGCCCGATCCGTTCGGAACCCATGAGGGCTTCGCCCAGCACAACAATGCGCGACTGCGCGCCTTCCTCGACCGGTTCGGCTTCGACTACGAGTTTTTAAGCGCCACCGAGCAGTACCGCTCAGGGCGCTTCGACGAGACGCTGTTGACCATGCTGGAGCGCTTCGACGAGGTGATGGCGGTGATCCTGCCGACCCTCGGAGAGGAGCGCCGCGCGACCTATTCCCCCTTCCTGCCGATCAGCCCGAAGACCGGCAAGGTGCTTCAGGTCCCCACCCTTGAGCGCGACGTCGCCAAGGCGACGATCGTGTTCGAGGACGAGGACGGCGAGCGCATCGAGACGCCGGTCACGGGCGGGCGCGTGAAGGTGCAGTGGAAGCCCGACTGGGCGCTGCGCTGGGCCGCGCTGGGGGTCGATTACGAGATGAGCGGCAAGGATCTGATCGAGAGCGTGCGCGCCTCGTCGAAGATCTGCCGCGCGCTCGGCGGCCTGCCCCCTGAAGGCTTCAATTACGAGCTCTTCCTGGACGACCAGGGCGAGAAGATCTCCAAGTCCAAGGGCAACGGGCTCGCGGTGGAGGAGTGGCTGCGCTACGCGCCCCACGAGAGCCTGTCGCTCTACATGTTCCAGAAGCCCAAGACCGCCAAGCGGCTCCACTTCGACATCATCCCCAAGGCCGTGGACGAGTATCGCCAGCACCTGGAGGCCTTTCCAGGCCAGAGCGGCGACAAGCAGATCGAAAACCCGGTCTGGCACATCCATGACGGACAGCCGCCTGAAGGTGGGTCGCCGATCTCGTTTGCGTTGCTTTTGAACCTCGTCTCCGCGGCGAACGTGGAGGACAAGGATTCGCTATGGGGCTTCATCACCCAATACGCCCCTGAGGCGAGCCCGAAGACCGCGCCCTTCCTGGATCGGCTCGCTGGCTATGCGCTGACCTATTACGAGGACTTCGTGAAGCCGACGAAGTCCTATCGCGCGCCGAGCGCGATGGAGCGCGCGGCGATGGAGGATCTCGTCTCGCGCCTGAAAGCGCTCGACCCGGACGAGCGCGACGGGGAAACGATCCAGAACGAGGTCTACGCCGCCGGCAAGTCGCAAGCGTTCGACAATCTGCGCGACTGGTTCAAGGCGCTCTACGAGGTGCTGCTCGGCCAGTCCCAGGGGCCCCGCTTCGGCGGCTTCGCGGCCGTGTACGGCCTGCCGCGCACGATCGATCTCATCGAGCGCGCTTTGGCGGGCGAGGATGTCGCGGCGGGGTAGTCGCTCGCTCCGCGCGGGCGGCGGACTACCTCGACACCCGTGATGAAGCTTACGATCACCTTGGCCGTTCTGGTCGCCTCCATGGCGCAGGCTCAGCCCTCGCCGGCCGAAACCGCTTACGTGCAAGGGCGCTGGAGCGCGGCCGCGCGTCTGGCCGGGGCCGAGGACGACGCCGCGAGCCTTAGCTTTGCGGCCGGCGCGCATCTGGCCGCGCTGATGACGTTCGATGCAAGCGGCGGGGACGCGCGGCGCGAGCACGCGACGGCCGCTCAGCGCCTGGCGCGGGCGGCGCTTGAGGCCGATCCCGACCACGCCGAGGCGCATCTGCGCCTGGCCGCCGCGCTCGGCTACGAGGCGCGTTTCACCGCGCCGGCGGCCGCCTTCCTGCGTGGTCTGCCCCAGCGGGGACGGCGCCATATCGAGACCGCGATCCGCCTCGATCCGGACGATCCGTGGGGCCACGCCATGCTGGGGGCCTGGCATATGGAGGTCGCCCGGCGCGGCGGCGCGTCGATGCTTGACGCCGACTTCGAAGCCGGGCTTGAACGCTATCGCGCCGCCGCGTCTGAGCCCGGCGTCGAACCGGCTCTGCCCTATCATTTCGCCCTGGCGCTTCTGGCCGCCGGAGGCGAGGCGCGCCGGGCCGAAGCGCGCGCCCAGCTGCGCGCCGCGGCCGACATGTCGCCCGACGACGCGCTCTCGCGCGCCATGGTCGAAGACGCCGGCGAGATGCTGGACCGGCTCGACGCGGACCCGAGCGCCGCCGAGGCGCACGCCCGGCGACTTCTGGAGAGCTGACGGCGCCGGTTCGTTCCGCGCCGGCGCGCACGCCGCTTCAAACCCGCAAAAAGTACGATAGACTCGACGCGGTGTGAGAAATTTTTTACCCGTTTCATGTAAGAAATTTCGCACTCCAAGGTAAAGAGGTCTGACATGTCGTTTCAGGAGAAGAGCAATCTGGCCATGCTGGCCGTGTTCGCGATCGCCTACGGCCTTTATGCGGCGAGCGTGGCGCCGGCCGCGCTCGCCGGAGAGGTGTCGCTTGAAGCGGTGAACCGTCAGCTGTTCGCCGCGGTCGGCTTTTTGATCGTGGGGGCGATCCTGGCGCACATCCTCATCGCGGTGACAGCGCCGGGACAGAGCGATGCGGCCGACGAGCGCGACAGGCTGATCGAGATGCGCGCGGACGCGCGCTCGAGCTACGTGCTCGGGGCGTTCTGCCTGGTCGCGCTGGCGCTTGCGCTGGGCGAGTCCGATCCGTTCTGGATCGTCCACGCCGTGCTCGCCGGTCTGGTGCTGGGAGAGATGACCAAGGGCGTTTTGCGCGCGATCGACTACCGCCGGGGGGTGTAGGCGCGATGGCCAAGTCCACCCGCCTGAACAACCGCATCCGCGAGTTGCGCTTTCATGCCGGGGAAATGACCCAGGCCGAGCTTGCGGAGAAGGTCGGTGTGACGCGCCAGACCATCATCGCCATGGAGCGCAACCGCTACGCGCCCTCGCTGGAGACCGCGTTCCGCATCGCGCATGTGTTCGGGGTCGGGCTGGAGTCGGTGTTTCAGTACGACGCGCGCGCTGGTGAGGCGTGAGCCGCATCCGCGATTACGGCCCGATCATTCCTCGATCAGGGGCGGCTGGTCGCGGAACGCGGCTGCGACCGTCTCCGCCGCCGAGGCGCTGCGGACATAGGCGACGATCCGGCCGGCGACCCGCACGATCCACCAGTCCGATCCGCCATGTTCGATCGAGACGTCGCCGCTCATAAAAAGCTTGTTAGCGCGTTGAACGCGCTTGTAAAATCGCAAACGCAGTTTCTCACGGAATTTTAATATGCGCGCCCGCGCCGCCGCATGCGAGGCCGCCGCGCGGCTACTGGCTCGCCCACACGATCCGCCCCATCCACACGATATCGCCGGTCTCCACGGTACGGTCGGGATAGTCCGGGTTCAGAGCGCGCAGCTCCACGCGCGTCTCGGTCACGCGGCCGAGCTCCTTCGCGGTCACTTCGCCCGAGCGCAGCTTGACCACCACCCGGTCGCCGCGTCGGGGCGCGGCGTCGGGCGAGACCACGACCCGGTCGCCATCGCGATAGACCGGCTCCATGGAGGCGCCGGAGATCTCAAGCGCATAAGCGTGTTCATCGGCGACGCCTGGAAAACGCACCTCTTCCCAGCCTGCGCCGGCGGGAAAGCCCGCATCGTCGAAATACCCGTCCGCCCCGGCCTCGGCGAAGCCGATCAGCGGCACGGAACGCCCGGCGCCCGCCCCGTCGGCGAACGCGGCGAACTCGTCAAAGCGCACCCGCGTCACCTCCAGCACCTTGGCCAGGCTCTCGGTGGAGGGCCAGCGCGGCTTCGCGCCGTCTGCGCTGGTGCGCTTGGACGGGTTGAAAGTAGTGGGATCGAGCCCGGCGCGGCGCGCCAGCCCCGAGGCGGACAGGCCCCGGCTCTCCGCCAGCCTGTCGATGGCGCGCCAGATCTGGGCGTGGGTCAGCATGGCGGCTCGGCGCTTCGCAGTTAGGACTGCACTGCAAGCTAACGGAAAGTTTTCCTATCGCCAAGCCGCGCGCGCCGCCTTGCCGGGCGCGCAGGCCCGGTCTAGACCCCAGGCCATGACGCTTCGCCAGTCGATCGATGCGTTCGGCGCGCGCGCGCTGACGCTCCTGCCGCCGGAAACCGCCCACCGCGCCGCGCTCTCGGCGCTGAAAACCGGGCTCGCCGCGCCGTCGGCCGGGCCGGCCGATCCGGTGTTGAACACCGCGCTCGCGGGGATCGATCTCGATCACCCGGTGGGCCTGGCGGCCGGGTTTGACAAGAACGCCGAGGCGCCGGACGCGCTCCTGCGGGCCGGGTTCGCTTTCGTGGAGGTCGGCGCGGTCACGCCGAAGCCCCAGGCGGGCAATCCGCAACCGCGCCTGTTCCGCCTGCGCGCCGATCGGGCCGTCATCAACCGCATGGGCTTCAACAATGAAGGCCTCGACGCGGTGAAGGCGCGCCTGGCCGCACGGCTGGAGCGGCCCGATCGCGCGCGAGGCGCTGTCGGGGTCAATCTCGGCGCCAACAAGGACGCCGAAGACCGGGCGGCGGACTACGTGACGCTCCTGCGCGAGCTTGAAGGCCTGGCCGACTTCTTCACGCTCAACATCTCCTCGCCGAACACGCCGGGCCTTCGCGGCCTGCAGACGGGCGAGGCCCTCGACGCGCTGTTGACCCGTGTCGATCCGCAGCGCAGGACCACGCCGCTGTTTTTGAAGATCGCCCCGGACATGAGCGAGGCCGACGCCGAGGCCGCCGCCGACGCGGCCGTGCGCTGGCGCCTGTCCGGGCTGATCGTGTCCAACACCACGGTGGAGCGCCCCGATACGCTCAAAAGCCGCCACGCCGGCGAGGCGGGCGGGCTGTCCGGCCCGCCGCTGTTTGAGCGCTCCACGGCGCTGTTGAAGCGCGCGCGCGCCGCGACGGGGCCTGAGATGGCGATCATCGGGGTCGGCGGAGTGGCCTGCGCGGATACAGCCTACGCCAAGATCCGCGCCGGGGCGGACGCGGTCCAGCTCTATACGGCCCTCGTCTATGAAGGCCCCGGCCTGGTGGCGCGCCTGCGCGACGGGCTCGCCGAACGGGTCAAGGCGGACGGGTTTCCAAGCGTGCGCGACGCGGTCGGCGCGGATCTCTAAGGCCGGCTCACGCTTGAAAGTCCCGCTTCAGGCCCGGCAGGCCGACCATCAAGGTCAGCGCGCGCGCGGCGTAATAGCCGAGGAAGGCGAGCCACAGCCCATCCCCGCCGAGCCAGGGGCGCAGCGTGAAGTCGAGCGCGAGATAGATCGCGAAGGCGCCGGCCATGGCGTTGCGCATCAAGGGCCCCCGCGTGGCGCCGATCATCAGCCCGTCGAGCTGCCAGCTCGGCGCGCCGACGAGCGGCGCCAGCGCGCACCAGATCAAAAACCCTTGCGCGGCTGCGCGCGCGTCCGGATCGGTGGTCATCAGGGCGATGAAGCTTTCCCCGCCGAACCAGATCAGCGCCGAGAGCGCCGCCGCGCCGGCCAGCGCCAGCTCGCTCGACAGACGCATGGCGCGTTTCAGCTGAGCCCAGCTTCTCGATCCCACCGCCTTGCCCGCCAGGCTCTCGGTCACATGGGCGAAGGCGTCCAGCACGTAGGCGGAGATGGAGATGAACTGCAAAAGTATGGCGTTGCCCGCCAGCACCGCCTCGCCCTCGCGAAGGCTCGCCTCGTTGAACCAGACAAGCCCGGCCAGCAGGAACAGGGTGCGCAGGAAGATGTCGCGATTGACTGCGAACAGGCGCTTCACCGCGCCGGCGTCTGTGAGCCGGGCGACGCCGGAACGCCCGCGTGCGGCGATGACGCGCCAGATGATCAGCCCGCCTGCGGCGAGCATCACCCACTGGCTGAGCGCGCTCGCCGCGCCGACCCCGGCCACGCCCCAGTCGAGCCCATAGACGAAGCCGATCGACAGCGCGACGTTCACGAGATTGAGCGCGGCCTGCAGCGCCAGCGCCCACCCGGTACGCCCGATCCCGATCAGCCAGCCATAGACCGCAAAGCCGGCGAGCGCGGCCGGCGCGCCCCAGATGCGCGCGTCGAAATAGGCCCGCCCCGCCGTCTCGGCCGCAGCCGAGCCTGAAAACAGCGCAAACGCGGCCTCGCGGATGGGAAGCTGAAACAGGATGAAGACGAGCCCGGCCGCGATCCCGACGCCCGCACCGCGCAACAGCGAGGCGCGCACCTCGGCCTCGTCGCTCGCGCCGTCGGCCTGGGCTGCGAGCGCGGTCGCGCCCATGCGCAGGAAGCCGAACGCCCAGAACAGCGTGTTGAAGATCAATACCCCGAGCGCCACTGCAGCGATCTCGGCGGTGGTCCCGGTGCGCCCGATCACCGCGATGTCGACAAGCCCCACCAGAGGGCTCGCCGCGTTGGCGGCCATGATCGGGGTCGCCTGGATCAGAACGGAGCGGCGGGTGAGCGCGGTCATGGGACGCGCCGCTTAAGCTGCGCCAGCGCCTCACGCAAGCCGGCCGGCGGGTTCGCTCGGCGCCCATGTCGCGACAAAGCCCGCTAAGGGTTCGCGCCAGTGACGCCCGGCAAGCCGCCGCGATTTCGAACCCGGCCGAGAACGCGCCGGGACCGCTGGGCTCTGACGAAATCGCGAGCGCGGTGCAGCGCTGCGGGCGGCGTCATCGCGATCTGTCGCTTCTGAACGATGCGCGGGCGACCACGCGCGTCCCGCTGAAGCGCGGCCACGAGGTGGCGGCCGGGTCGCGGCGGCTTCGCCGATCGGGCGCCGGTCCTGTCGATTTGCGAGACGCCTCCGCGCCAGGCGCTGAAACCTGAGGACGACAGGCCGCTGTTCTGCGGCCGACTCATCGTGTTCGCTCCCTCCGTCGAGTTGGATATCCGTCCGACCCGCCGTGGGCGTAACGGGCGGGGATCTTGGAGCGACCCGAGTCCCCGGTCCTCGTTCGGCGCCGACTCGCGGTGAAGTCGACGTGGGGCGGTGTCGAGTGTCGGCGGCCGGGCGATCAAGACGCCTCAGACCGGTGGGGGCTGACTCCCGGCCTTGTTCAGCGCAGCGACCAGATGCCGCACCCGGCCCCAAAGTGTCAGCGCGGCGAACGCATTACCGGATCTTTGATCCGTATACCGAGCAGGCTTAACGCTTTCGCGCTTGCAATATCGCTTGCTAGCAGTCGCCGCAAAAATCAGCATCATTTTGGCCCAAGGGCTGAAACCAAACTTATCGGTGGCTGCGCAGCCGCCGATTTTTTTTGGGATTTCGCTGTCGGGCCTGATTTTCACCAAGTCAAATTTTTCTATTGCGCTGCAACAAAAGTATTGCAATCGTTACCGTCAAGGACGCGATCACAGCGTTCCACATGGTTTCGCCCCGGGCTTATGAGCCCGTCCTTGGCGGTGGCGACAGTGACGCCAGCAACTCCGCCGGGACGACCGAAGCGTCCGATGCGTCAGCGATCTGCTGCGCATGAACGGTGGGGGAAACCATGCAGTCCGTCCTCAAAAAACAGAATTCATGGGGCCACATGCTAGGTGTGGCGACCGCGGCGGCGCTTGTCGCCTGTCTGGTCGCTGCGCCGGCCAGCGCCCAGGTCGCTGAAGAGACCGCCTTCGTCTTGAACACCTTG
The DNA here is from genome assembly GCA_964550935.1 of uncultured Caulobacterales bacterium. Lineage (GTDB taxonomy): Bacteria > Pseudomonadota > Alphaproteobacteria > Caulobacterales > Maricaulaceae > JBCBSP01. Next base: position 2,413 of record CAZKBB010000036.1, on the reverse strand, counting down.
CTGTTTCTGATCGGCGGCTTCCTGGTCATGCTGATGGCCGCCGGCTTCTCCATGTTGGAAGTCGGGCTGGTCAGATCCAAGCACGCCGCAACGATCTGCCTGAAAAATATCGGCCTTTACTCAATCGCCGGGCTGATGTTTTACGCCGTCGGCTACAATTTCATGTATTCCGGCGTGGATGTGACCGGTTATTTCGGAACGCCGGGTCCGTGGTCGCCCTCCGAGTTGGCGTCCGACGAAACGATCGACCTGTCCACCGGCTATGCGGCGGCGTCGGACTGGTACTTCCAAATGGTGTTCGTGGCCACAGCCGCCTCGATCGTGTCCGGTGCGGTCGCCGAGCGCGTCAAAGTCGGCCCGTTCTTCCTCTTCGTGGCGGTGCTCACCGGCGTGATTTATCCCATCCAGGGCAGCTGGGAATGGGGCGCAGGATGGCTGGATACCCAGTTTGGTTTCTCCGATTTCGCCGGCTCAACCCTCGTCCACTCCACCGGCGGCTGGGCCGCTCTAGCCGGCGTGATCCTACTGGGCGCGCGCACGGGCCGCTTCGTCGACGGCAAGCCCGTGGTCATGCACGGCTCCAGCCTTCCGCTGGCTACGCTGGGCGTGTTTATCTTGTGGTTCGGATGGTTCGGCTTCAACGGCGCGTCTCAGCTGGCGCTGGGATCGGCGGCCGACGCCGTCGCAGTGGCTCAGATCTTCGCAAACACCAACATGGCTGCGGCCTCCGGCGTGATCGTCGCCTACCTGCTCTCCATGGCGATCAACAAGGGCAAGCCCAACCTCGTCGTGGCGCTGAACGGGGCGCTGGCCGGTCTGGTCTCGATCACCGCAGAGCCCCTCACGCCGACCATTTTCGAAGCGATCCTGATCGGAGGGGTCGGTGCGGCGATCGCGACCTTCGGCACGATCCTTCTGGAGCTTTTGCGCCTGGATGATGTGGTCGGGGCGATCCCGGTCCACCTGTTCGCCGGAATCTGGGGCACGCTCGCCGTGCCGCTGACCAATCCCGACGCCAGCTTCTTCGGTCAAGCCGTCGGCGTTGGGGCGATCGGGGCCTTCGTGTTCGCGGCGAGCTTTGCGGTGTGGCTGGCGCTGAAGGTCACGCTCGGAATCCGGCTAGCGCCGGGTGCGGAGGCTGCGGGCGGCGATCTCAGCGAGCTTGGCCATCCGGCCTATCCCGACTTCGTTCCCGAGAACGGGACAGGGGCCGCGACGAGCTCGACGCAATAGCAGCGCGACGCAAGGGCGTCCGCGCGGCGGGCGCCCTTGCCGGACAGTCTGAAATCTCAACCACACCCTTAGATGGAGGTTATCATGAATACGGCTCTCAAACTCACCGTGTGTGCGACCGTCGCAGCGATGACGGCGGCCCTCGCCGCGCCGCCGGCCCTGGCTCAGTCCGGCCCGGTGAGCGTGGAAGGCAATGTCGCCCTGGTCAGCGACTACCGGTTCCGCGGCGTCACGCTCAGCGACAAGTCCATCGCCCTGCAAGGCGGGCTCGACCTGGGCCTGGATAATGGCCTGTATGCCGGCCTGTGGGGCTCCTCGATCGAGCCGGTCGGCTCGTCGGAGTTGGAACTCGACCTGTATGCCGGCTATAGCGGGGAAACCGCCGGCGGGCTCGGGTTCGATGTCGGTGCGCTGGTCTACACCTTTCCCGATCAGAGCGACTCCGCATATCTGGAGCTTTACGGCTCGCTGTCCGGAACAGTCGGTGTGTTCCAGCATGAGGTCGGCCTCGCCTGGGCCCCGGAGCAGGACAATATCGGTGGTGAAGACAACGCGTATGTCTACTACGCTGGCGAGGCCGCGCTCGCCGCGGTCGACGGGCTGAGCCTGGTTTACGGGCTGGGCTATGAGGCCGGCGCGTTCGGTGATCTCGACGGCGATGGCGACGACAAGTGGGACTGGACGATCGGGCTGAGCTACGCCAGCGCGCTCGGTCTGGACTTCGGCGTCGCATATGTCGACACCAGCGAAGACACCGGCATCTCCGATGAACAGATCGTTCTGTCCCTCGGACGCAGCTTCTGACCGCTTGGAGATCTGCCGGAGTTGATCTGATCTGCTCGACCCGAGACCAGCGCTTGATGCGCCCGGCCTGCTGGTGTCAGGCCGGGCGTGTCTGTTCAGGGAGGCGTCAGAGCAAAACGGAACCGCCCCGGGTTTCCCGGAGGCTCTGACCTGTGAGCAGAAGAGCCACTCTGGAACGACACACGACACGATATCCGGCGGAGGTCCGCGAGCGGGCTGTGCAACTGGTGCTGGACCACCGGGGCGATCACGCCTTGCAGTGGGACGCGATCGGTTCGGTGGCGGCGAAGATCGGGTGTACCGCCGAGATGCTGCGCCAGGCCAACGAGATCCTGCGCAAGGCCAGCGCTTATTTTGCCTGAGGCGGCGCTCGTCC
>CAZKBB010000035.1:0-26915 GCA_964550935.1 uncultured Caulobacterales bacterium | reverse complement strand
CCGAGAGCATCATGCGCACTTCAACCGGTTTGAAGAGCGGCATGTAGTTTTCCATGTAGTTCGCGCCGACCTCCACGTCCGATTGCGTGAAGAAGCGAAAGATCTGGGTCAGCAGATTGCGCTCTTTGTCGGTGAGCTTGGTCGCCCAGTCCTTGCAGTCCTCGCCGAGCGGAACCTCCTCCGGCAGCCAGTGGACCTGCTGCTGGGTTTTCCAGAACTCATAGGCCCAAGGGTAGCGGAACGGCTTGTAGGAATGGCTCGGCGTGAGCAGACCCGGCTTGTCGGAGGCGACGATGGTCATGGAAAGGCGTCCTTCAGGCTCAGGAGTTTCGGGAGCGAGTCGCGATATGGGCCGCGGGCTCACCAGAGCAAGATATTGTGGTTAAGTCCGGTTTAACGTCCACCCCTTGTGGCGAATGAATCCGTTTTTCCACAAGCAGGCGCACATGATTTGGGCGCTGTGTCCCCGAGCGACCACCCGGTAGGGCGCGCCGGCGCGCCCTCTGCTTCGTCCGGACAAATTCCTCTGGACAGCATATAACGATCCCTTTATACGTCTTCATCGCGCCGATTTGAGCTTCAGCTTGCGGGCGCGGAACAAATGCGGCTAAAGCGAAGCGGTGTAAGGAAACTTAAGGCGACGCCCGCCCGCTTTCCGCCCCGCCGTTCTTCGTTCCCCCTCGACGCACCGGCCCGCCGCGCCGTTTCCGCTTCCCAAGCGTGAACGGAGATATACGCCATGGCCGCCGCCGCGCTCGCCGAACGCGATCTCGCCCGATCCGCCCCCGATACGCTCGTGGAGTTGTCCGCGACCGTAGGCCTGGCCGGCGGGCGGCGCGTCACTGCGCTGGGGCGCATGACCGGACAGGGCGCGCCGGTGCTGGCGCTGGGCGGGATTTCCTCGTGTCGACGGCTCACCGATGCGCCTGAAGGCGCGGGCTGGTGGCGCGGCGTGGCGAGCCCCGGCGGCGCGCTCGATCCGTCGTCCCACACGTTACTCTCGATGGATTTCCTCGGCGAGGAGGCTGCGCCCTTCCCCACGATCGAGGATCAGGCCCGCGCCGCGCTGGCGCTCGCCGACGCGGCGGGCGTTGAGCGCTTTTCGGTCTGCGGGGCGAGCTATGGCGGGAAGGTGGCGCTGGCCCTGGCGAGCCTGGCGCCGGAGCGGGTGACGCGCCTGGCCGTCATCGCGGCCTCGCATCGCTGCGATCCCAAGACACAGGCGCTCAGATCCATCCAGCGCGACATGGTGCGCTTCGCGATCGCACGCGGAGACGGACGCGGGGGTCTCGATCTGGCGCGCCGGCTCGCCATGACCACCTACCGCACCCGCGAGGAGCTGCGCGAGCGCTTCGCCGAACCTGAGCCCGGCTCGCGCGATTGCGCCGGCGTCGAGGCCTATCTCGCCGCGCGCGGCGCAGCCTACGCGGCCACCACCAGCCCGGAGCGCTTTCTCGCCCTGTCGCGCTCCATGGACGCGGTGGAGATCGACGCGGACGCGATCCGCGCGCCTGCGCGGGTGCTCGCCATCAAGGAGGACGATCTGGTCCCGCTCGAAGACGTGCGCGCCACCGCCGAGGCGATCGGGGCCCAGCTCCACACGGTCTCCAGCCTGTACGGCCACGACGCCTTCTTGAAGGCGCATGACGCGGTGAACGCCTTCCTGAAGGACGCGCTGTGAAGGACAAGCCCGAACGCCGCTTCGCCACGCGCGCGGTGCGCGCCGGTATCGCGTCCGATCCGGGGTGGAACGCGGTTGTCGCGCCGATCTCGGTCTCGGCGACCTATGCGCGCGAGGATCCCGGTCGCCCCGGCGCCTTCGACTATGCGCGCACGAACCATCCAAGCCGGGCCGAGCTCGCCGGCGCGCTCGCCGATCTGGAAGGCGCGGCCGGCGCGGTGGTGACCGCGTCCGGCATGGCCGCGGTGGATCTGTGCCTGCACGATCTGCCGGTCGGCGCGCGCGTGGTGGCGCCCCATGACGGCTATGGCGGCACGATGCGGCTGTTGAACGCGCGCGCGGCCGGCGGGCGATTGGACGTGGTCTACGTCGACTGCACCGATCTTGAGGCGCTCAAAGCCGCGCTGGAGCCCGGCGCGGCGCTGTTATGGCTCGAGACCCCGTCGAACCCGCGCCTGCGCATCACCGATTTGGACGCCGCCTGCGCGCTCGGGCGGGCGGCGGGCGCGATCGTGGCGGTGGACAACACCGTGCTCACCCCCGCCCTGCAGCGCCCGCTGGAACATGGCGCGGACATCGTCGTGTCCTCGATCACCAAGCTGATCAACGGCCATTCCGACATGGTGGGCGGGGTGTTGTGCGCGGCCTCGGCCGAGGCCGCCGAGCGCCATGCCTGGTGGGCGAACGCGGCCGGGGTGTCGGGCGGGGCGTTCGACGCCTTTCTGGCGCTGAGGGGCCTTCGCACCCTGCCCCTGCGCGCGAAGGCCCAGAGCGAAACCGCAGGGGCGCTCGCCCGGCGCCTGGCGCAGCGCTCCGACGTCGTGCGCGTGGACTATCCCGGCCTCGCCGACCATCCAGGCCACCAGATCGCGGCGCGCCAGCAGTCCGGCTTCGGCCCGCTGCTGGCCTTCGAGGTGACCGGCGGGACTGAGCGGGCGGTGGCCCTGGTCAAGCGCTTCGAGCTGTTCGTGCTGGCCCAGTCGCTGGGCGGTGCGGAGAGCCTGGCGTGCATCCCCGCGACCATGACCCACGCCGCGATGAGCGCCGAGGCGCGCCGCGCGGCGGGTGTCGGCGACGGGCTGGTTCGCCTCTCGGCCGGGCTGGAGGATGTCGAGGACTTATGGGCGGACCTTGACGCCGCGCTGGACGCGACGGCTTGATGCGCGCCTAGAAGGTGCGCGAGACGCTGACCGCGCCGAAGGCGTTGTTGCGGGTCTGCCCTGAGAACTGCTCGGTGCGCATCACATAGGTGAAGGTCACAAGGTGAGCCCCGATGAAGGCGGCGAAGCCGGCCTGGGCGTCGGCGACCACCGGATGGCGGTCGACCGAGCGGGACCGCCTGAACGTGTTGCCGTCCAGAAAGACATCGCGCCCGATCGCATAGACCCCGACGCCGGCGAACACGTAACCCGCCAGCGCCTGAGGCGGGGAGAACACGCTCGACGGCCCCAGCGCCGGGCGGATGCGAGGCGGCAGGAAGCCCGCCTCAAGGCCGGTCCCGATGCGCACCGTCGCGCCGACGGAGAGGTCGGTCCTCAACGTGCCGAGCGAGAAGCCCGCATGGCCGATCAGATCGGTGTCGAGCCCGCCCGCTTCAGGCCCGCGCCAGCGGCGCACCCGATTGGCGGATAGCTCGAACACCACCTCGTCCTTCAGCTGCACGTCCCAGCCTTCAGGCTCGGTCGCGTCCAGGAGCGCATGCCATTCCGACTGCACCCACGCTCCGCCCGCGCTCGGACCGACGAGCCCGATCTCCAGCGTCAGGGTGCGTTCCTCGGTCTCGGTGCGCGCCGCCCCGAAGGTGGAGACGCCGAGATAGCCGGCGTAAGGATGGCTGTCAGGCGGCGGGTCGGGGTCGGTGATGTCCGCGGCGGTGTAGATCTGATGGGAGACCGCCACGCCCTGGCGCAGCTCACGCGTGGACGGGTCGAACAGCGGCTGCACGTCGACAAGCCAGTCGAGCACGGGCGAGAGCTCGCCCGCCGGCGCGACGTATTCGGCGCGAAGCCCGTTGGTGTAGTCGCCGTCGCGCCCGGCGAAGAGGTCGTTCTCAACGATGACGGAGAAAAGCGGGGCGCCCTGATCTTTGACGCGGTCCTGCGCGAACGCACCCGGCGTCCACGCTGCGGCGATCACCGCGGCCATTATGGGCAGGCGCGCGGTCCGTGCCCCGCCAGCGAGAAGGATCGAGGGGTTGACGACTCGCCTAACGGCGCAGGCTCAGCGTGAAGGCCGCGAAGCCCTCGCTGGTCTCCCAGCTGTCGTTGGGCATGGAGAACTCGGTTTCCCGGTGCACGTAGGCGACGGACAGATCAGCCGGGCCGAAGCGCATCGCAACGCCGGCCTGGGCGTCGCCCACAATTGCGTAGGGCTCCATCGCGAAGGCCTCGCGCAGGCGGAAGCCCTCGCCCGGATCGAACATCAGCGCCTGGCGGTCCGCACCGGCGAACACCCACCAGGCCGGACGCTCGTCGCCGTCATAATCGCCGAGATAGCGCCCGAGGCGCACGGTCGCGCCGGCTTCGGCCGCCGCGCCTGCGCCGGACATGCTCACGCCGGCGCGCGGCGCCAGGCCGATATCCAGCCCGTCGAAGCCCCCCGGCGCGTCGAAGCGGGCCTCATAGCGCACCGCCATGGCGCGCCGGTCGGGCCGCTCGCCGGCGAGCACCATGCCCCCGGCCTCGACGTATTCGCTCTGGAACGCGTCGGCCATCAGTCCTGGATCGGCCGCGTCGAAGAACGCCACGGACAGACGCCCGCCGCTCTCGCTTTCAGCGATCACCGCGGAGCGACCCGAAAACGCCGAGACGGCGTCCATACCTTCGCGCGCGGACGCGTCGGCGTCGGCTGAACGGGCGTTGATGACGGCGGCGGCGAAGCGAGACGCCTCGCCGCGCGAGGATGTTGCAGCCGGCGCCGCGGCGGGTTCGGCCACGCGCAGGGCGGCGGACGGGCCGTCGACCCGCGCCGAGGGCGCGGCGCCCAGGCCGAACTCGGCCAGAAGCGGGCCCATGATCATGGCGGAGGTTTCCGAAGAGCTGCGCATCAGCTGGGCTTCGCCCATCGGCGCGGCGGCGGCGAACAGGGCGCCTGCGCCGATCACGCCGGCGCATGCCAGTTCGATTGTGCGCTTCCTCACCACGGATCAACTCCGGTTCAGCGTTCGGCCCTCACGACCCGATCACGGCTTTGTTATACCACACAAGGCGAAACGCGCCGCGATTGTTCCGCTTATCAGCGTTTATAGGCTGTGAACGTGGCGGAATTGCAGCGCCTTTCAGGCGCTTGGCCGGTTCGGCCCTTGAGGCGCGCCAGCGCCCGACCCGGGCATGATTCGGGCCGAATCCGCGGCTTGCGGACCCGGCCCGTGGTCAGGCGTTGAAACGCGCGCCTACTGACAGGCGAGGCATTCCTCGTAATCGGTCTTGGCCGCAGCCTCGACGGAGCGTTCCAGCTCGCTCTTCTCGCCGGAGCCGGCGTAGGCGGCGCGTTGCACCGACTTCGAGCGGCAGTAGTAGAGCGACTTCACGCCCTTCTCCCAGGCGGTCCAGTGCAGCATGTGCAGGTCCCACTTATCCACGTCGCCCGGCAGGAAGATGTTGAGCGACTGGGACTGGCACACGAAGGGCGTGCGGTCGGCGGCGTGCTCGATCACCCAGCGCTGGTCGAGCTCGAAGGCGGTCTTGAAGGTCGCCTTCTCGTTCTCGTCGAGCACGTCGAGATGCTGGACCGAGCCCTCATGCTCCAGGATCGAGGACCACACCGCCGGCGTGTTCGCACCCTTGGCCTCGAGCATTTGCTCGAGATGCGGGTTCTTCACCGTGAACGAGCCCGACAGCGTCTTGTGCGTGTAGACATTGGCCGGGATCGGCTCGATCCCCGCGCTCGTGCCGCCGCAGATGATCGAAATCGAGGCGGTCGGCGCGATCGCGAGCTTGTGGGAGAAGCGCGCCTTCACGCCGTGCTCGGCCGCGTCGGGGCAGGCCCCGCGCTCGTCGGCGAGCTTGACCGAGGCGAGGTCGGCGGCGCGGCGGATATGCTTGAACAGGCGCATATTGATCGACTTGGCCACCGCGGACTCGAACGGCACGCCCTTGGCCTGCAGGTAGGAGTGGAAGCCCATGACGCCGAGCCCGACGGAGCGCTCGCGCATCGCGGAATAGACCGCACGCTCCATCTCCGCCGGCGCGCGGTCGATGAAGTCCTCCAGGATGTTGTCCAGGAAGCGGAACACGTCTTCGAGAAAGCGCTCGTCGTCCTTCCACTCGTCGAACGTCTCCGCGTTCAAAGAGGACAGGCAGCACACCGCGGTGCGGTCGCGGCCGAGATGGTCCACCCCGGTCGGCAGCATGATCTCGGAGCACAGGTTCGACTGGCGCACCTTCAGGCCCAGCTTGCGCTGGTGCGCCGGCAGGGCGTTGTTCACCGTGTCGGAGAAGATGATGTAGGGTTCGCCGGTCTGCAGGCGCAGCTCCAGAATCTTCTGCCACAGCTTGCGTGCTGAGACGGTTTTCACGATCTCGCCCGACTTCGGCGAACGCAGGCCGAACTCGGCGTCCTCGCGCACCGCGTCCATGAAGGCGTCGGAGATGTTCACGCCGTGGTGCAGGTTCAGGCTCTTGCGGTTGAAGTCGCCCGACGGCTTGCGGATTTCCAGGAACTCCTCGATCTCCGGGTGGTCGCAGTCGAGATAGGCCGCCGCCGAGCCGCGCCGCAGCGAGCCCTGGGAAATCGCGAGGGTGAGCGAATCCATCACGCGGATGAACGGGATGATGCCGGAGGTCTGGCCGTTCTGACCGACCTTTTCGCCGATCGAGCGAACCCCGCCCCAGTACGTCCCGATGCCCCCGCCGTTGGAGGCGAGCCAGACATTCTCGGTCCAGGTCCCCACGATGTCGTCGAGCGAATCAGCGACCGAGTTCAAGAAGCACGAGATCGGAAGCCCGCGCGCCGCGCCGCCGTTGGACAGGACGGGCGTGGCCGGCATGAACCACAGACGCGACATGTAGTCATAAAGGCGCTGGGCGTGCGCGGCGTCGTCGGCGTAGGCCGTGGAGACGCGCGCAAACATGTCCTGATAGCTCTCGCCGGGAAGCAGGTAGCGATCGGTCAGCGTCTTCTTGCCGAAGTCGGTCAGAAGCGCGTCACGCGACGGATCGGTGACGACCTTCTCCACCACGCGCAGATTCACCTCCTTGGGCTTGCCCCGGCGAGGCTTGGCGGGCGCGACGGCGGCGGCTCCGTGGTCGAGAGGCGTCATGGTCATGCTCCATCGGCGCAGCGCGCGAAAATCTTATCACGGCGGGACGTAAGTCCCCGCGCGGCTTGCGAAAACCTATATATGCTGTGCGGCTTCCCTCTGAAACCGCAACATATAGTGCGAGGGTGATTTTCGCCCGTCAACGGCCTCGACCCCCGTCGGAGCGATTTTTTGGTTACCGAAGTCTTACCGCGAAACCGTCCGGACCCGGACTCATTAACGAGTCCGGAAGCCCGGGCTTCGATCGATTCCCTGTGGAAAGCGTAAACCGCCGTAACCGGGTACGCGCGCGCTCAGCTAAGGCTCAACAACTCCGGATCCCCGCCCTGGGCGGCGATGTTCACGGTGAGCACGCGCTCCACGGCGAAGCGGGCGAGATAGTGCGGACCGCCCGCCTTCGGACCCGTGCCCGACAGGCCTTCCCCGCCGAAGGGCTGAACGCCCACCACCGCGCCGGTCATGTTGCGGTTGACGTAAAGATTGCCCGCCGGCACCGCCGCGCGCACATCGTCAAGGAAGCGCTGAAGCCGGGAGTGCACGCCCAGCGTCAGCCCGTAGCCCTTCGCGGCGAGCGCGGCGGCGGTCTCCTTCAGCTTGGCGCGCTTGTAGCGCGCCACGTGCAGGACGGGTCCGAACTTCTCCTCGCCCAGCTGATCGAGCGAATCGATCTCCACCAGCGTCGGCGCGAAATAGCGCCCGCGCTCAGCGAGCCCCGGCGCGAGCGGAGTGCGATGGAGCACCTTGGCCTTTGATTCCATGTCGACGAGGTGGGCTTCGAGGGTGTTGAACGCGTCGCGGTCGATCACCGGGCCGATATCGGTGGAGGCGAGCGCGGGGTCGCCGAGCGTCAGCTCGTCCATGGCGCCCTTGAGCCGCTCCACGATCGGCTCTGCGACGTCTTCGGGCAGGAAAATCACGCGCAGCGCCGAGCAGCGCTGGCCCGCCGACCCCATCGCCGAATGGATCGTGTCGTCGATCACCTGTTCGTGCAGCGCCGAGGTGTCCACGAACATGCCGTTCAGCCCGCCGGTCTCAGCGATCAGCGGTGTGATCGGCCCGTCCTTGGCCGCGAGCGCGCGATTGATCTTGCGCGCCACCTCGGTCGAGCCGGTGAACGCGACGCCGGCGGCGCGGGGATGATCCACCAGCGCCGCGCCCAGCTTTCCGTCGCCGGGCAGAAGATGGAGAACCGATTTAGGCAGCCCGGCCTTTTGGAACAGCTTCACCGCCTCGTAAGCGATCAGCGGGCTCTGCTCGGCGGGCTTTGCGATCACGGTGTTGCCCGCAGCCAGCGCGGCGCACAGCTGACCGGTGAAGATGGCGAGCGGAAAGTTCCAGGGGCTGATGCACACGAACACGCCCCGGCCGGACAGGCTGAGATGGTTGGTCTCGCCGGCCGGTCCAGGCAGACGTTCGGGCCCGGCGAACTTGTCCTCGGCCTCGACGGCGTAGAAGCGCAGAAAGTCGACCGCCTCGCGGACCTCCGCGACGCCGTCGGACAGCGTCTTGCCGGTCTCGCGCGCCATCAGGGCGATCAGGCGGTCCGCGTCGGCTTCAAGCGCGTTCGCCATGGCGCGCAGGATCTGCGCGCGCGCCGGCCCGCCCTTGGCGTCCCAATCGCGAAACGCCGCCGCAGCCGACTCGAAGGCCTGATCGACCGCGGTGTCGTCGGCGTCGCGCACGCGCGCGACCTCGAAGCGGTCGTCGGCCGGGCTGAACCGCGCCTCGCCGCCGACGCACAGTTCGCGCCCGTTTACGATCGCGCCGGCCTCATGGGGCGCGCCGGCGTCGAAATTGGCTTGAGCCTGCTCCAGCCGCGAGCGCACCGCGGCCTGGGACAGGTCGATCCCCGCCGCATTGCGCCGGCGCGGGCCGTAAAGCTCAGGCGGCGGAGCGATGAACGGATGCCGGTCGAGCGCGTCCGCGCCCTCGAACGGGCCGCGCGCGACCTCTTCAGGGGGCACGTCCAGATCCAGAAAGGCGTGCACGAAAGACGTGTTCGCGCCGTTCTCCAGAAGCCGGCGCACGAGATACGGCAGCAGATCCTCGTGGCTGCCGACCGGAGCGTAGACGCGCACCGGCTTCATCTCAAACGCGGCGAAGGCGGCGTCGTAGAGCGGCTCGCCCATGCCGTGCAGGCGCTGGAACTCGTAGGCGTCATTGCCGGCCGACTTGGCGATCTCGCGCACCGAGCACAGCGTGTGGGCGTTATGGGTGGCGAACTGGGGATAGATCGCCGCCTCCGCCTCCAGCATGGCGCGCGCGCAGGCCAGGAAATTCAGATCCGTCGCCTGCTTCGTGGTCCACACGGGAAAGTCCGGCCAGCCCATCTGATGGGCGTACTTGATCTCGGTGTCCCAGTAGGCGCCCTTCACAAGGCGCACCAGGAAGCGCCGCCCGGTCTCCTCGCCGAGATCGATCAGCCGCTCGATCACCGCCAGGCAGCGCTTCTGATAGGCCTGCAGCGCAAGGCCGAGCCCGTTCCAGCCGGCGAGCGAGGGCTCGCGCGCCAGACGCTCGAGCACCTTCATCTGAATGACGAGCCGGTCGGTCTCCTCCGCATCGAGGCAGAAGCCGATATCGGCCGCCTTGGCGGCCTCAGCCTGCTCCAGGACTCGCGGATAGAGCTCGGCCATCACGCGCGCTTCCTTGACGGCATGATAGCGCGGATGCAGCGCGGAGAGCTTAACCGAGACCCCGTCGACCGCCTCGACCGGGCCGTCCTGACGCTTCGCCGCGACAGTCGCGATCGCGTCCATGTAGCGCTTGTGGTAGCGCTTGGCGTCGTCCGCGGTGCGCGCGCCCTCGCCCAGCATGTCGAAGGAGAAGAGCGGCTTGGCGCCCTTCGGCCCGGGCCAGGCGCGCCCGCGCTTGATCGCGCTTGCGATCGAGCGGCCGAGTACGAACTGCTCGCCGAGAATGCGCATGGCGCGCCGGGTGGCGGTGCGGATCACCGGCTCTCCAAGCCGGCCGGCGAGGCGCTTGAAGTACGCGCCCGGATCGCGCTTGGCGGCCGGGTCCACCTCCATCAAAGAGCCGGTGATCATCAGGCCGAGCGTCGAAGCGTTGACCAGCCAGTTGTCGGACTTCCAGGCGTGCCGTCCCCACTCGCCCGAGCCGATCTTCTCCTGGATCAGCTGGTCGGCGGTCTCCGCGTCGGGCACGCGGAGCAGCGCCTCGGCCAGGCACATCAGGGCCAGGCCTTCCTTGTTGGTCAGCCCGAACTCCTGAAGGAAGCTCTCCATCAGCCCGCCGCGCTGCTTGGCCGCGCGCGCGCGCTCGACGAGCCCGATCGCGCCCTGTCCGGCGCGCGCCTTGGCCTCGGCGTCCAGACCGATGGCTTCGATCAGCTTGTGCGCCGCCTCGCGCTCGTCGGCGAACTTGACCTCATCCAGCCCGTCCCAGTCGAGCACGGAGGACTTCACGGGCAGGACGGCGGCCGGAGCGTTGGCGATGGCGGCGGGGGGCATGGCGTATCCCTTGTCGACGGGGCGGGTCCGGCTGGACCGCGCCAAATCCGACATAGGGCGCGAATGCGTCTCGCGGCAATAGCCCGCCGGTGTTTCTCGCCAATACGAAATCGTCGCGCCCAAGGCTTCGCCTGCGCGGCAAAACGCGCTAAGAGGCGCGGCGTTTTTCCAACCGACGCCTGTCACGACTCTGGAGCCCGCCCCTTCGATGGACGACGCCACGCCGCTTCGCATCATGCTGGTGACCGACGCCTGGGAGCCCCAGGTCAACGGCGTCGTGCGCACGCTCTCGCGCACGGTCGAGGAATGCCGCGACATGGGCCATGAGGTGGAGGTGATCCACCCCGGCCTCGGCTACACGCAGTTTCCCCTGCCGACCTACTCGGAGATCAAGCTGGCGGTGGGCACCCGCAAGGATATCGAGGCGCGCTTCAAGGCGTTCGAGCCTGAGGCGATCCACATCGCCACCGAAGGCACGCTGGGCCATGTGGCGCGCGGGGTGTGCCTGCGCTGGAAACTGCCCTTCACCACGAGCTACCACACCAAGTTTCCCGAATACGTCAACGCGCGCATGCCCTTCATACCCGTGCGCGCGGGCTATTCGTTCATGCGCCGCTTCCACAACGCCGGCAACGGACTGATGGTCGCTACGCCCTCGATGCGCGACCACCTCTCCGCGCGCGGATTCAACAACATCACGCCCTGGGCGCGCGGCGTGGACACCGAAGTCTTCCACCCGTCCAAGCGCGGGATCGACGGCGGGATCTACAACGAGCTCGAAGGCCCGATCTTCGTCTATGTCGGCCGCGTGGCCGTGGAGAAGAATCTTGAAGCCTTTCTCGATCTCGACCTGTCCGGCTCCAAGGTCATCGTCGGGCCCGGCCCCCAGCTTGAAGAGCTCAAGCGCAAATACCCCGAGGTCCTGTTCACTGGCGCGAAGTCCGGCGAGGAGCTGGTGCGCCATTTCGCCGACGCGGACGTGTTCGTCTTCCCCAGCTTCACCGACACGTTCGGCCTCGTGATCCTGGAAAGCATGGCCTGCGGCACGCCGGTCGCGGCGTTTCCGGCGAACGGGCCGAAGGACATCATCCCCGGCTCCGGCGCGGGCGTGGTCGACGACGATCTTGAGAAAGCCTGCCTCGGCGCGCTGGAGCTCGACCGCGCGCGCTGCCGCGAATACGCCGAGACCTATTCCTGGCGCGCCTGCGCTGAGGAGTTCGTGCGCAATTTGAAGCCGCAGCCGCGCCCGGAGCGGCGGCGCTTCTGGCGCCGGCTGCGCCGCCTCGGCCGGCCGGGCTGAGCGGTCGGAATTACCAAGGTTTCACTTGGTTCTTGCGCACCCCGGCCTAACCTCGGACAAGCACCGAGTGAGACCGACCATGCTTCACCGCGCCGCTTCATGCGCCGCCGCGGCTATCGCGCTGGCGGCCTGCGCCTCGGGCGATCCGCAGCCGCGCTTTTCAGCCTCAAGCTTGTCCCCGACCGGCGTCGTGGGGCTGGGCGGCGAGCAATGCCGCCCGGCCGCGGACGCGCCGCTGCCCGGCCTGGTCTTCATCGGCGGATCGGAAGGCGGACTTGAGTTCGCGCGCGAAGGCGCCCGGCGCGCTTGCGAGGCCGGCTTCGCCGCACTCGCCCTGCCCTACTGGCGCTATGAGGGCCTTCCGCCCGCGCTTGAGGAGATTCCCATCGGGTATTTCAAGACCGCGACCAAACGCTTCGCGGCGCAGGACTTCGTCGACGCGGACCATGTCGGCCTTGCCGGCTATTCGCGCGGATCGGAAGCCGCGCTTCTCACCGCCGCGCGCAGCGAAGGGCTCGCGGCCGTGGCCGGCCTCGCCACCGGCGCGGTGGCCGGAGCGAACATCGACTTTTCGGACTTCTTCGACGTCGAGGCGGCCTGGTCGATCGACGGCGCGCCGGTCGCTTACGTGACCACGCGCGAAGACCGACCGGGCGCGGACTGGCGCGAGATGATGGCGGATCGGGAGCCGCCCAGTCCTGAGCGATCCAGGGCCGCGTTCGAAAGCCTGCAGGGCCTTCAGGGCTTCGAAGCCGCCGTCTTGCCGATCGCCGAGATTGAGGCGCCGGTCTTCCTGCTCGGCGCAGGCGCGGACGCGGTCTGGGATTCGTGCGGTCAGGCCGCCTTCCTCGCCGGACGCGCGCGCGAGGATCAACCATGGCCATTGTTTATGCTATAAATAGTGGCCACGGAACTTCCTCGCCGGACGCGCGCGCGAGGATCAACCCGTCGCGACCCTTTGCCTTCCCGGCGCGCCCCACGACGTGCTTGGCCCTGCGGACGAAGATGTCGCGCCGAACCCGCAGACCGATGCGGCCTGGGCCGCGGCGCTGGCCTTTTTCGACGAGGCGCTTAAGCCCTAGCCCTTTGGCGCGTCCATGGGCTCGAGCGCGCGGGCGGTCTCGCGTGCTTCGTTGCGGCGCGCTTCAGGCAGCGCGATGAGGCCGCGCCCGGCGAGATAGCCGAACGGGCCCCAGGCGTCTTCGCCGGTCAGCTCGGTGACGAAGGCCTCGATGCCCGGCACCACGCCGACATGCTGGTTTTTCACGTAGAAGAACATTGAGCGCGAAATCGGGTACTCGCCGGACGCGATGCGCTCGTACTCCGGGGCCACGCCGTTGATCGTGGCGCCCTGGATGCGGTCGCCGTTCTGCTCCAGGAAGGAATAGCCGAACACGCCGAAGCTCGACGGGCTGTCGTCGAGACGCTGGACGATCGCGTTGTCGTTCTCGCCCGCGTCGACCCAGAGCCCGTCCTCGCGCAGCCGGCCGGCCAGGCGCTCGAAGCGGCCCTCCTCGGTCTCGGCCATCTCGGCCATGCAGTCGATGCGCTCTGCGCCGAGGAACATGCCGAGCTCCACGAAGGCGTCGCGCGTGCCTGAGGTGGGCGGCGGGCCGAACACCTCGATGCGCACGTCAGGCAGCTCGGGGTTCAGCTGGCTCCAGCGCTGGTAGGGATTTTCGATGAAGGTCTCGCAGGAATAGCCCGTGATCGCGCCGAAGCTCGCCCCCTCCACCAGCGCGCCGTCCGCGCCGATCACCGGATCGCCGTCGGCGTCGACGGGCTGAGGCACCTCGGCGGCCAGCGCCAGGAACATCTCGCGCTTGTCCAGGTTGATCTCAGGGCCTTCGACCGAATTGCCGAAGACGATGCCGTCATAACCGATCAGGATCTCGGTGATCGCGCTGACGCCGTTGTTCTGACACAGCTGGAACTCGGACGCCTTCATCTGGCGCGAGGCGCCGGTGATGTCGGGGGTCTGCTGGCCGACGCCGGTGCAGAACAAATTCATGCCCCCGCCGGTGCCGGTGGATTCCACCACCGGGGTCGGGAAGGTGGTCTTCGCGCCGAAACTTTCCGCCACCGCGGTGGTGAACGGGAACACCGTGGAGGAGCCGACGATGCGGATCACGCTGCGCGCGCCGGTCGCCGCGCCGGTCGGTTCGCTTCCGCTCGCCTCAGGCGCGTTCGCCTCGGCGGCGGGCGCTCCGGCGTCTTCGCTCTCAGTCTCGGGCGTGAGCTCGACAGGCTCGGACGCGCCCTGATCGCCGCACGCGGCGAGCAGGGCGGCGGCGGAAACGGCGGCGAACAGGCGCGTCAGGGCGGGTTTCATGAACGAACTCCGTCGGTCAGGCGTTAAATCTATGGGCAGTCTAACCCCCGCGCACGTCGCTTCAATGACAAGCGCTGCAGGCGGCGACGCGGAACGGGCGGGGCTCGGGATTCGACGTTTTCATGACAATCGCGCCGGCGCCTCTGCGCCCCGCCGCCGGCGGCTCAGCTTGAAGCGCTGACTTTCTCGCGGGAGAAGGCTGAATTCTGCTTTACATGGCCTGCACGAAACCCTACCTCGCGCGGTCCCGGCGGAGGCGACGATGCCGGATTGGGTTAACAGTCTTACAGGGGGTCTCGTGAATTGTCCGAGCACCACACGCCCCTGGACCTGGTCCGACGTCGGCCCGTGGAGGGCCCGGTCGCTTGTGCGCGGCCGGACCGCCTGGCCGTAGCGGCTCGCTGGTTCCAGAACAATTTCCCCGGAGAAGTCCTCTACGCGGTGAAGGCGAACCCGTCGCCGTGGGTGATCGACGGATTGTACCAGGCCGGTCTTCGCTGGTTCGACGTCGCCTCGCTTCCCGAAGTGGCGCTGATCCGCGAGCGCTGCCCCGGCGCGACGCTCGCCTTCATGCATCCGGTCAAGTCGCGCAAGGCGATCCGTGAGAGCTATTTCGAGCACGGCGTGCGCATCTTCGCGCTCGACTGCGCTGCGGAGCTGTCCAAAATCGTCGAGGAGACCGGCCACGCCCGCGATCTGACGCTGCTCGTGCGCCTGGCGGTCTCCAACGAGGGCTCGACGCTGCCGCTGGCGGGCAAGTTCGGCGTCACCGCCGACGAGGCGCCCGAGCTGATCCGCGCCGCCCGCGCCCACGCCGACGAGCTGGGCGTGAGCTTCCACGTGGGCAGCCAGTGCATGACTCCCAGCACGTTCCGCCAGGCGATGATGGAGGCCTCGCGCCTGATCGCCCAGGCCGGCGTGACGGTGGACATCGTCGACGTGGGTGGTGGCTTTCCCTCGATCTATCCCGGGCTCGAGCCGCCGGCGATGGAGGCGTATGTCCACGCCATCGAAGGCGCGTTCGAGGAGATGATGGTTCTGGAGAACGCTGATCTGTGGTGCGAGCCCGGCCGGGCGCTCATCGCGGAAGCCGCCTCAGTCCTGACCCGCGTGGAGCTGGTCAAGGGCGACCAGGTCCACATCAATGACGGCTCCTACGGCTCGCTGTTCGACATGGTCCACGCGCGCTGGCCCTTCCCGATGCGCGTGCACCGCGCGAACGGCGAGGCGAGCGCTGAAACCGCCCCTTACACGCTGTACGGGCCGACCTGCGATTCCATCGACACCATGCCCGGGCCCTATCACCTGCCGGCCGATCTTCGCGAGGGCGACGTGATCGAGATCGGCATGCTCGGCGCCTACGGCACCGCGATGGCCAGCCGCTTCAACGGCTTCGGCGATGTGGAGACGGTGACGGTGAGCGACTTTCCCTGGGCCTCGCTTTACGACGGCGCGCGCGCGGCCGAGCCGGCTCAGACCGGCGCGGTCCTGCCCTTCGCGCGCCGCAAAACCCGCAAGAAACTCTTAAAAAGGCGCTAGAGCCCCCATGACCGACCAGACCAACCGCAAGGCCGAGCTGCTCGCGCACCCGGTCGAGCACATCGATATCGCCAGTTTCGACGGGCGCCAGCTCATCGACGCCTGGGAGAAGATGAGCTTCACCTCGCGCGATGCGGCGCGCGCCGCGCGCATCCTGCAGGAGGCCGTCGCCGACCCGGACTGCGCGGTGATCCTGACCCTGGCCGGCTCCACCAGCGCGGGCGGGTGCATGCATGTCTGGCGCGACATGGTGGCCAACAACATGGTCGACGCCATCGTGGCCACCGGCGCCTCCATCGTGGACATGGACTTCTTCGAGGCGCTCGGCTTCCGGCACTACCAGGCCCGCGAAATCCCCGACGACCGGGTGCTGCGCGATCTCTACATCGACCGGATCTACGACACCTATATCGACGAGGAGGAGTTGCAGGCCTGCGACCACACGATCGGCGAGATCGCCGACGCGCTGCCGGCCAAGCCGATTTCCTCGCGCGCCTTCATCAAGGCGATGGGCAAGTGGCTCTGCGAGGGCGCGGCCAAGAAGGACGGCTCGCTGATCCAGACCTGCTACGAGCAGGGCGTGCCGATCTTCGTGCCGGCCTTCTCCGACTGCTCGGCCGGCTTCGGCCTGGTCAAGCATCAGGTCGAGCGCATGAAAAAGGGCGAGCCCTATCTCTCCATCGATTCCGTCGCGGACTTCCGCGAGCTCACGGAGATCAAGATCAAGGCCGGCTCCACCGGCCTGTTCATGGTCGGCGGCGGCGTGCCGAAGAACTTCGCCCAGGACACGGTGGTGTGCGCGGAGATCCTCGGCCACGAGGACGTGGAGATGCACAAATACGCCGTGCAGATCACCGTCGCGGACGTGCGCGACGGCGCCTGTTCCTCCTCAACGCTGAAAGAGGCCTGCTCCTGGGGCAAGGTGGACGTGGCGCTGGAGCAGATGGTCTTCGCCGAGGCCACTACCGTCGCGCCGGTGATCGTCTCCGACGTGTTCCACCGCGGCGCCTGGAAGACGCGGCCCAAGCGGCGCTTCAACGATCTGTTCGAGGACTGACGCGCCGCTCCGGCCCATGCGCGTTTCGCAGGTCCGGTCTGAGCGCGTCAGGGCTCGCCTTCCTCTACGCGCGGTGCTAAGCGCGCCGGCATGAATGCGATCGATCTCTCCCTGCTCACCGCCTCGCTCGTCACCTTCTTCGTGGTGATCGACCCGATCGGCGTGGCGCCCATCTTCGCCAGCCTCACCGAAGGCTCCGACGCGGCGCACCGGCGCAAGATGGCGATCAAGTCGGTGATCATCGCCACAGCCGTCCTGTTCGGCTTCGCCTTTTTCGGAGACTGGCTGCTCGGCGCGCTGCACGTGAGCCTCGACGCCTTCCGCGCGGCGGGCGGCGTGCTCCTGTTCATGTTGGCCCTCGACATGATCTTCGAGCACCGCTCCAAGCGCCGCGAGGAGCGCGCGGAGGCCCTGAGCGACGCCGACGAAGCGATCCCGGGCACCAACGAGGACATCTCGGTCTTCCCCATGGCGATCCCGATGCTCGCCGGGCCGGGCGCGATCGCCTCGATCATGCTGTTCATGAACGAGGCCGCCTCGGACCGCGTCGGTCAGGCGCTGGTGTTCGCCGGCATGGGCGTGAACCTTGTGGTGTGCCTGATCCTGTTTTTGTCGGTGGGCTTCATCATGCGCGTGATCGGCGACACGCTGGCGGCCATGATCACGCGCATCCTCGGCGTGATCCTCGCCGCGCTCGCGGCCCAGTTCATCTTCGACGGGATCGAGGGCGCGCTATTGTCGAGCGCGGCGGGCTAACGCTTCATTAGCTCTGATCGGCCATCATTCCGCCTGCATGATCAGGTGGGATCGACGCACCATGACGCCGCGCCATTTCAGCCTTCTCGCCGCCGCCGGCCTCGCCGCGCTCGGCGTAGCTGCAGGCGGGGCGAGCCTGGCTGCGGGCCTGTTCGATCAGGCGATCGCCTTCGTCTGGCCGAGCCTCGCCGCAGCGGTCGCCCTGGCGCTCTTCGCCCCCGGCGACGCGCGCGATTAGGCGCGCTTCCGCGCCGAGATCCCGGCTCTCGCCTGCGGCTCGACCGGGAGTTCAGTTTCAAAGACATGAATTCCCGGACGATGCGCAGCATCAATCCGGACCTTGTGGCGATCACACGTCCTGTCATCCCGGGCGCGTCAGCGACCCGAGACCTGCCGGGAACGCTTGGGGAGGCCAGCTAAGCGCCTGCCGCAGGTCCGGCTCTCCACTGCGTTCCGGCCGGGTGACAGGGTTGGCGCTTTTCGGCGACGAGGTCCGCCCCTCAAACCGGATCGTTCCAGACGATCCGGTAGAGGTCGAAGCGGCGGTCGCGCAGGTTGCGCACCGTGCCGGAGCGGCGCGCTTCGGCCAGGGCGTCCAGGCGCAGGTCCGCGACCGCGATCGTCTCCACGTTCTCGCTGGCTTCCGCGGCCACGCCGTCGCGCGCGAAGGGGAAGTCGCACGGCGTGATGATCGCGCTCTGCGCGTAGTTGATGTCCATGTTCTCCACGTCGGGCAGGTTGCCGCAATTGCCCGCGGTGACGACGTAGACCTGGTTCTCGATCGCGCGGGCGTGGGCGCAATAGCGCACGCGCAAATGCCCCGTGCGGTCGTCGGTGGCGTAGGGGCTGAAGATGATGCGCGCGCCCTCGTCGGCGAGCCGGCGCGCCAGTTCGGGGAACTCCGCGTCGTAACAGATCAAGACGCCCACCGGCCCGCAATCGGTGGGGATGGCCGCGACCGTGTCGCCGCCCTTGATGTTCCACCAGTAGCGCTCGTTCGGGGTGGGGTGGACCTTCTCCTGGGCATGGATCGAGCCGTCGCGCAGGAAGACGTAGGCGACGTTCTGGATGTCGCCGTCATCGGTCTCGGTGGGGTGGGAGCCGCCCACGATGTTGATGTTGTAGCGCACCGCCAGCTGGCTCATGAACTCGATGAAGCGCGGGGTGTGGCGCGACAGCGCCGCGATGCTCTCCTGCGGGCTCAGGCGGCGCTTCTCCAGCTGCAACAGCGCGACGGTGAACATCTCCGGGAAGACGCAGAAGTCCGCCCGGTAGTCCGAGCACACGTCCACGAAATATTCCACGTTGCGCTCGAACTCCTCCACGCTGTCGACCGCGCGCGCCAGGAACTGCACCGCCGCGACGCGTACGCTCTGCGAGGCGGGCAGCGCGTCCGGCCCGCCGCCTGTGGCGTGGGCGGACTCATAGCTCGGATTGCGCCAGACCATCTGCGCGGCCGCGCCAAGGCTGTCGGCGTCGTCGGGGTAATAGCCTTTCAACACGCCCACCGGCTCGAAGCCCATGCGCATCTGGAAGCTCGCCACCGGATCGCGCACCTCGCGCGCCTCCACCGCGGCGAGATAGGCTTCCGGCGTTGGATAGGTCTTGCGCTTGCGCCGATAGCCGGGCAGCCGGCCGCCGAACACCACGCCCTTCAGCCCCCAGTCCTCGCACAGATTGCGCCGGGCGTCGTACAGGCGCTGCCCGATGCGCAGGCGCCGGCGGGTGGGGTCGACCGCCACCTCCATGCCGTAAAGCCAGTTCCCGTCGGGATCGTGGCGCGCGGCGTAGCCCCCGCCGGTGATCTCCGCCCAGGTGTGCGGCGCGAAGGCGATCGCCTCGTCGATGATGAAGGTCGCCGCCCAGCCGACCACCTCGCCCTCGTACTCCACGACGAACTGGCCTTCGGGAAAGCCCTGGATCTGTCCGCGGATCATGCCGGGCAGATCGGGGGGCAGGTCGGGATAAGCCCGGTCCTGCAGCGCCAGGATCGCGGTGACGTCGTCGAGCTTGGCGTTGCGCACGGCGAGCTTTGCGGAGCGGGTGGTCTCGGTCATGGGGCCTCTTGAGACGGCGAGCATGCGGTCGGCCCGCAGGAGATAACGCTCCGGCGCGCGGGGTGAAAGCGCCGGCGTTTGCGCGGCGACAGGCGCTCAGGCGTAAAGATCAGGTCGCCGGTCGCGGAAGAAGCCCCAGGCCGCGCGGTGACGGTCCAGAAAGGCGCGGTCGAAGCGCGCCACCAGGGCGCCGGTTTCGTCGCGCCCGAGCTCCTCGACGATCTCGCCGGCGTGGTCGGCGATGAAGCTCGTGCCGTAGAAGACCTGCCCGTCCTCGTCGCCGGTGCGGTTGGCCGCGCCGATCGGCATCACGTTGGAGACCGCGTGGCCCTGCATGGCCCGGCGCCAGCGCGCGGCGGTGTCCAGCGTCGCGTCATGGGGCTCCGACCCGATGGCGGTGGGGTACATCAGGACCTCAGCGCCCGTCAGCGCCATGGCGCGCGCGCTTTCGGGGAACCACTGGTCCCAGCATATCCCCACGCCCACGCGCCCGAAGCGGGTGTCCCAGACCTTGAAGCCGGTGTCGCCGGGGCGGAAGTAGTACTTCTCCTGATAGCCCGGCCCGTCGGGGATATGGCTCTTGCGGTAGACGCCGAGCGGTTTCCCGCCCGCGTCCACCATGACAAGCGAATTGTAATAGACCGGCCCCTCGCGCTCGAAGATTGAGACCGGGATCGCCACGTCCAGCTCCGCGGCCAGCGCCTGCATCGCGGCGACGGCCGGGTGCTCCTTGGCCGGATAGGCGTGGTCGAACCAGCGCTCCTCCTGGGACTTGCAGAAATACGGCCCCTGGAACAGCTCAGGCGGCAGGATGACCTGCGCGCCGCGCCCGGCGGCCTCGCGCACGAGCTCGGAAACGGTCGCGATATTGGCGTCCATGTCCTCGGTCCCGAACGGGGCCTGAAGGACGCCGATCGACAAGGTGTCGGTCATGCCACGGGCTTTCAGTCCTTGATCAGGTCGATCCAGTTTCCCGGCCCGTCGCCGGTTCGCAGATCCATCACGGTCGGCCACAGCCGCCAGGGCGCGCGCGCGTCCGCGTTCCACAACGCGACGAAGGCGAAGCCGGTGTCCGGCTCCATCACCACCTGGGCCCCGTAGCCGGAGAGATAGCCCGCATGGGCGATGAGCGTGCGGTCGCCCCACTCATAAACCCGCCAGCCGAGCCCGTAATGCGTGTCACGCACCCGCGAGCGAACGGGCCCCAGCCCGCGCGTTTCGCGCAGTGTGCGCACGTAGGGCGTGAACACCCGCTCGCGCACGCCCTCGTCCAGCGCGCCGTCCTCAAGATGGGCCTGCGCCCAGGCGATGAGGTCGTTCAGCGTCAGCGTCACCCCGGCGGCGGAGGGCATGCCGTCATAGTGCGAGCGCGGGCTGCCCGGTCGGTCGCTGGAGCGGCGCCAGCCGCGATGGGGCCGCGCCCAGCTCTCGGCCGAGACGAGATCGTCTTCGCCGACGCCGGCCGTCTCAAGGCCCAGCGGCTCGAACACGTAAGCGCGCAGCGCCTCTTCGTAAGACAGACCTGTCGCGGCCTGCACCAGCGCCTCGACCGATGAGAAGGCGACGTTCTGATAGGTGTAGCACTCGCCTAAGGGGCACAGGAGATCGACCTCGGCCAAGCGCGCGCGCGCCATGTCGGCGTCGCGGCCGGCTTCGATCAGATTGTCGTAGGCGTTCGGCGGCAGACCGGTTTGGTGAGTGACAAGTTCAAGCCAGGTGGGCTGTCGCGGCGCCTTGAGCTTGATGATGTCCGGATCGGCCGGCGCGTCGAGATCGATCAGGCCCTCATCCTCGAGCACGGCGAGCAGCACGCCGGTGAAGCTCTTGGTCAGCGAGGCCGCGCGGAAGGCGGTCTGCGGCGTGACCGGCTCCCCGGACCCGGCCGCGGTCTCGCCGGAGGTGTGGATCAGCACCGGCTCGCCGTTCTCGATGATCGCCACGGCCAGGCCCACCGTCTTGTCGAAGGTCGAGGCCTCGTCGAGGCGGCTCTGCAGCGGTTCGAGATAAGGCGGCGGCGCGTAGTCGATGGAGGGCGAGCTCGCCGCAGACAAGGCGACCATGCCGGCCGCGCTCGCGATCAGTTCACCGGCCCAGGGGCCGGGCCCCACCGCTTCGGCGATCGTCGCGCCGGGCGCCAGACCGCCGCCGTCGCCCTGGCTGGCGGCGTCGTCCTGCGCGGACGCCGCAGCTGCAAGGCTCGCCGCCATTGCGAGCGCAGTCAGACCAGACTTCATCTCCACCCTCGCCTCACCCCTCCATGCGCGGCTGGTTGCATGTCACGCAGTGAAACGCCCCGCCGCCGGTAAGAATAGCGTTCGCCGGGCTCTGCGCCACTTGCAAGGCCGGAAACAGGCGTTTCAGCGCCGCGCCCGCCGCCTTCCCATGCGAATTATAGGCCGGAAACACCAGCGAGCGCGATCCGGTCACCCAGTTCATGTGCGAGGCCGCGGCCGGCTCGCCGTCGATCTCCACCCGGCCCGGCGACGGGATGCGCGCCACAGTGAGACGCCGGCCCGCCGCATCGCGCGCCTTCGACAGCGTGCGCGCGACCTCGTCCAGGACCGCGGCGTTGGGATCGTCCGGCCCCGAGGGCGTCTGGCAGGCCACAAGCCCGGGGCGCACGAAGCGCGCCAGATTGTCCACATGGCCGTCGGTGTGATCGCCCTTAAGCCCTTCATCCAGCCAGATCACCCGCGTCACCCCGAGCGCGGCCTTCAGCCGGTCCTCCACTTGCGCCTCGGTCAGGCGCGGATTGCGGTTCGCGTTCAGAAGGCACTGGCGCGTGGTGATCACGGAGCCCTCGCCGTCGAACTCCAGCGCGCCGCCTTCGCAGACCAGATCGCTGGTCTCGATTTCAGCGCCGGCTGCGCGGGCGATGCGCTCGCCGATCGTCTGGTCGCCGGGCAGCTCATACTTCTCGCCCCAGCCGTTGAAGCGGAAGCGCACCGCCTTCAGGCGACCGCCCTCGTGCACGAAGACCGGGCCGGTGTCGCGCAGCCAGACGTCGCCGTAATCGGCGCGCAGCACCTGGGCCCGCCCGCGCAGCGCCCGGCGCGCGTTCGCCTCGGCGCGCGCGCTGGCGCACCACACGACAAGGGCTTGAGCGCCGTTCGCGCCGAGGCGCTGAACGAAGGCGGCGAACTCGGCCTCGGCCGGCGCGAGATCGGCCTCCCACAAGGCCTGATCGGCCGGCCAGGCCAGATGGATCGCCGCCTGCGGCGCGGTTTCATGGGGGATGGTGCGCGGAGACGTCATGGCGTCGCGGCTAGCACGGCTCGCCCGCCCGCGCGAGCGGGTTTGCGTTGTGGGGCGGGTTTCATCTCCCCCCGCCTGCGGGGGGAGTGGGCCGAAGGCCCGAGGGGGGCGGAGGGCGAACGCCCCTCCGGCCGCTACGCGGCCACCTCCCCCGCTCGCGGGGGAGGATGAGGCGAAGTGCGAGCTGGGAGAGCGGCGCATAAGAAAAGGGCGCCCCGTCTCCGGAGCGCCCTTCCCGTCAGGCTTTACGCAGATGCGCGTCGAGGTCTTAGAACTCGTAGCGCAGGCCGACGCGGACCTGCCAAACGGAGTCGTTCTCGTTCGGCTGGAAGCTGTCGCCTCCGAACACCGCGTCGTAGACATAGACGCAATCGCCGGCCGACTGGCACGTCGCCCCCGTCGCGGATGACGGGATGAACGCGCTGTCGATGTCGGTCAGCGTCCCGTTGCGGAACGCCTCGGCGTCGGCCGTGGTGACGAGCGCCGGACGGATCAGCGAGATCGTGTCGAAGCGCGGGTCGCCGATCTGACCGCCCCAATCCTCGTTCAGAAGGTTGGCGACGTTGAAGATGTCGACTTCCAGCTTCAGCTGGTTGTCGCCCACCCAACGTTCAGCGCCCGGAATGCCCGGAAGCTCCTGCGTGAAGGCCAGGTCGAAGCGCTGGTTCCACGGGCCGCGCACCGCGTTCTTCTCAACCACGCCGCCGGCGTCGCCGAGAATGCCGAGATCCTGAGCCGCGTCGAAGAAGGCTTGCTCGACGGAAGGATCAGAGAACACGACGATGGGGTCGTCAAAGCCGTCGCCGGACGCGTTGAGCGTCGGCACGTAGAGTTGGTCCACGCCCGAGAACGGCGAACCGCCGGCCGCACGGCCGAAGATCCGCGAGAAGCTCGAGTTGGAGAAGTGGACGTATCCGATGTTCGACACCGGCCCGCTTTCCACGACGCCCTTCAGGACCACCTGGGTCTCAAGGTCGCGGATGAAGTCGCGCTCGTACTTCGCGGTGAACACGAAGCGGTCCTCCACCTCGAACACCGACGTGCCAGCCGGGCCTTGAGAGTTGCGGTCCGTCGTCACGAGCGAACGGTAGTTCGAGATGTGACGTGAGGACGAGCCCGGGTAGACACGCTCGGAGTCGGTGTAGGTGTAGGCCCCGTAGAGCGTCAGACCCATGTCCCAGCTCTTCTCGACCGAAAGCGAGACAGCGAGCGATTCACCTTCATCGGTGTTGGTGAGCTGAATCGCGTCGCCGGTCGAACGGGCGTCGTTATAGATCGGACGGCCGTCCGGCGCCACGCCGGTGTTCGCCGCGACGAACGCCGCCAGGGCCGGATCCTGGATCTCGCTGGGCAGTTGGGCGCGGTTGATGAACGCCGCGCTGTCATTGACCTTCGAATAGGCGAGCTGAGCGCTGATCAGCCACTCGTCGCCGAGCGGGCCGAAGTCGAAGAAGCGCTCGGCCCGGATGGAGGCCTTCCACAGCGAGGGAATGTTGAAGTCCGGATCGATGTGGTCGTAGTTGAACGGACCGGTGTCTGCAGCGGCCTGGGCCAGCAGCGGGGCCGGAACCTGAGTGAACTCCGCGTAGTCGCTCACCGATCCGAAGGCCAGCGTCGGCAGCGGAGAGAAGGCGTTGGAGAACCACACCACCGGGTCGCCGCCGGAGAACAGGCCCACGCCGCCCTGGACGCGGACATCATAAGGCGCGTTCCAGTTAAAGCCGAAGCGCGGCAGGATAATGTCGAGGCCGTCGAGGTCGCCGGAGGTGTTCGCGCCGTACTCGGCCGCGAAGTCGCCCTGGAGTGGCGGCTCGTCATCCGAGATGAAGCGCTCGTAGCGCACCCCGTAGTTGATCGAGAAGTCCGGAGTGACCTGCCATTCGTCCTGGGCGAACAGGTCGAGGCGCTGATAACCCCAGGCCGCCACGCGATCCGCGCAGCTGTTCGTCGGGGTGTTCTGGTAGAACACGCCCGCGTCGCCCGCCGCTAGGTCGGCGATCGAGTCGAAAGTGTACTCGCCGCGGCAGAACTGACCAAACAGGTTGGCGAGTTCGTAATCGAGGTATTCGCCGCCCACCGTGATGATGTGGTCGCCGAGCACGTAGTCGGCCGAGGCGAAGAGCTGCAGCGCCTCGTCTTCGAACGCGTTCGCCTGACGGAACGGATCCGGGCCGGCTTCGACCTCGTCGCCGAGCCCGGCGTCGATGATGAAGGTGGGGAACTGCGTGCCCGTGGAGGAGGTGTCGCCGCGGGCGTTCTGACCGATGACCTGCTCCTTGTAGGTGAAGCGCAGGGTCGTGGAGAGCTGGTCGGTCCAGTTGGACTGGAGCTCGCCCAGATAGAGCTGAATATCGGTCGTCTTGTCGTAGGCGTTGGTCGGGAAGGCGAACTCATAACCGCCGCGGTTCTGCAGGCGAGCCTCGGTGATGTCGGTATACCAGAGCGAGGCGCGGTGGTTGTTGTTGATCTGCCAGTCGAGCTTGCCGAAGAAACGCTCCGAGGTGCGTGTGTCGTCGATCAGGTTGGTCTTCACGCCCGGATCGAAGCCGTCATAGCGCAGATCGCCCGAACCGTCTGCGGCGTTCAGGAAGATGTCGCGGATGTCGGCGAAGACGTCGAGCTCGGCCTGAGAGAGAGAGTAGATGTCCGGGTTGGTCTCCTCGAACTCTTCGTAGCTGGCCAGGAAGAACAGCTTGTCTTCGATGATCGGGCCGGAGACCGTGATCCCCCACTCTTCTTCCTCGAAGTCCGCGTCGGGCAGCGGGCCGAACTCGGTCTCGCTACCCTGGAAGCTGTCGTCGCCGTAGCGGTAGAACACCACCCCGTCGAACTCGTTCGAGCCCGACTTGGTGACGGTGTTGACCAGGCCGCCCTGGGCGCCGGTGGTCAGCACGGAGTATTCGGAGAAGGTCGCGTTCACCGCCTCGATGACTTCCAGCGAGATCGGCTGACGCAGCGTTGGGTAGAAGGCTTCCTCCAGCTTGAAGCGGTCGGCGATCACCGCGCCGTCCACCGTGAAGCCGTTCAGACGCGGCTCGATGCCGCCGAACGAAACCACGCCGGATTCGCCTTCGTCGCCAGTGACCGAAACCAGCGGGTCAAGGTCGATGATGTTGGTCAGGTCACGGTCCAGGAGGGGCGTGTCCTGAATGTCTTCTGCCGTAAACGCCGTGCCGACGCCGTTCTGGATCTCGAGCGTGTTGCCGATGCGCTGGCCGGCGACGACGATGGTTTCAACATCGGCTGGGTCGAGCGAAAGGTTGAGCGGCGGGTTGGAACCAATCTGCAGCGAGCCGACATTGATGCGCTCGCCGGAGAAACCCGGCGCGGCGACGGTCACGACATACGGACCGCCGACGCTCAGGCGCGGGCGGGCGAAGTTGCCGTCCGCCGAGGTCGTCGCGGTCGACGCCGCATTCGTGCGGGTATCGATGAAGGTGATCACAGCGCCCTCCACCGGCGCGCCCTGCGCGTCGGTGATCGTACCGCGCACGAGGGCGCTGGTTTGCTGGGCGTGAACCGCGGCCGGCGCGAGCGCGAAGAGCGCGGCGGCGGACGCACCGTAAGCGAGCTTCTTGAACATGGGTGTTGGTCCCCCTAATCGACCATTTAACGCTACGGACACGACGCCCGTATGCCGACGGTCCGGTTACGCCCCGACCTTCAAGCTTTGTTGACATCTTGATGAAGCTTTTTTGATGCGCGGCGGCACGTTGAATCCGTAGACAGAGCGTCCGCAGCGGCGCGGCCCCGACGAGTTTTCAGCAATCTCAACCGGTCGCAACCCCGCAAGGTCCGCCGCCAATCTTCAAACGCCCTCTCCAGTACGGTGACGGGGCGCCGCGAGGCCGAAATGATCGCGCTGCATTGTTGCGATCGGGCCACAGGCCGTGCGGCCGGCGCCCGGCTGCGCGGGCGGCTTTGACAGACGCCGCGCGCACGGCGACAACTTCGCGCGTCATGACCGCCGCCTTCGTCTCCGCCCGCGCGCTCGCCGCCGAACCCGCCTGGCGCGTTTTGCTCGCCGTGGTAGCAGGCCTGACGCTTCTTCGGATCGCCGCGCTGGTCGCCGACCCCAATTCTCTGTACGCTGATGAAACGCAGTATTGGATCTGGTCGCGCGGGCTAGCCTGGGGCTATTTCTCCAAGCCGCCGCTGATCGCCTGGATCATCGCCGCCACCACCGGCGTGTTCGGGAACGCGGACTG
>CAZKBB010000034.1:0-27880 GCA_964550935.1 uncultured Caulobacterales bacterium | reverse complement strand
GCGCGAGGCGAAGGGCCGGTTGAAGTTCTGCGACAGCTTTATGCCCATGATCAGGGCCGAGCCGAGCGCGATGTCGGTATAGCCTGAGAGGTCGCAATAGACCTGATAGATCATCGCGAAGGGCGCGATCGCGACCTGCCAGGGCGAGAAGGCGAGCGGGTCGGCGAGCACGGTCGGGGCGAACAGCGCGATCCGGTCGGCGATGACGAGCTTCTTGAAATAGCCCACCCCCATCAGGAACACGCCCGCGGCGGCGCGCGCCCGGTCGAAGCGCTGCTCGGCGCGCAGTTGCGGCAACAGTCCCGTCGAGCGCTCGATCGGCCCGGCCAAGAGCTGGGGGAAGAAGGCGACATAGGCGGCGAGATAGCCGAAATGGCGCTCCGCAGGCCGTTTGCCGCGGAACACGTCGATCGAATAGGAGATCGTCTGAAAGGTGTAGAACGAGATGCCGAGCGGCAGGATAATGTCGCTCGGCTCGAAGGCCTCCACCGCGCCGGCGCCCACGAGCGCCTCGCCGAGACCGGACTGGACCCAGGCGAAATACTTGAACACGAACAAAAGGCCCAGGTTGAAGGCGAGGCTTAAGGCCAGCCACGCCTTGCGCCGGGCTCTCGTGCGCGCGCGCTCCATGGCGATCGCGGCGACATAGTCCACCGTCGTGCTCGCCAGCAGGAGAAGCCCGAACTCGATGCGCCAGGCCGCGTAGAAGCCGTAGCTCGCCGCCACGATGACGAGCCAGCGCCAGCGGTGCGGCGTGATGAAGAAGGCCAGCACCGCCAACGGCAGAAACAGCAGATAGTCGAAAGAATGAAAACTCATCGCCCGCCCGCGCCGGCGCGCAGAGGTCGCGCGCCGTCCGCGTGTTCATGGCATGGGCGCGCTGCGCTGCAAAGCGCCCCCGACTAACCCAGCCGGTCGAGGGTTTCGCGCAGGAGCTGGGCGGCGGCCGGGCCGTCGGCGGTGTCGGTCAGCGCGTAGGCGGCGACCGCTTCCAGATAGCCGAGCTTCGACCCGGTGTCGTAGGTCCGTCCGTCGAACGGCAAGGCGTGGAAGGCGCTGGTCTTGAGCAGGGCCAGCATGGCGTCGGTCAGCTGGATCTCCCCGCCCGCCCCGGGGCCCTGGCGCTCAAGGAGCGCGAAGATCTCCGGCTGCAGAATGTAGCGCCCGGAGATCATCAGCCGCGAGGGCGCCTCGGCGGGCTCGGGCTTCTCCACCATGCCGGTCATCTCATGGAGCCCGTCGCGCTGAGCGCCCACCGAGACGATGCCGTATTTCGAGACGTCCTCGACGGGGACCTCCTCGACCGAGACGATGTTGCCGCCGAGGCGGTCATAGGCCGCCGTCATCTGCGCCAGGCACGGCGTGTCCGACATCATCAACATGTCGGGCAGCATCACCGCGAAGGGCTCGTCGCCGACCACGTCGCGCGCGCACCAGACCGCATGGCCGAGGCCCTTGGGCGCCTGCTGGCGCACGAAGCTGCACGCGCCGGCGGGCGGCAGCTCGGCCTCCAGCTCGGCCAGAAGCTCGCGCTTGCCCTTCGCGCGCAGCGTCTCCTCCAGCTCGAACGCGCTGTCGAAATAGTCCTCGATCGCGCCCTTGTTGCGCCCGGTCACGAAGACGAAATGCTCGATCCCTGCGGCCTTGGCCTCGGCGACCACGTGCCCGATCGCGGGCCGGTCGAACACCGGCAGCATCTCCTTGGGCAGGGTCTTTGTGGCGGGCAGGACGCGGGTGCCGAGACCGGCGACGGGCAGAACGGCTTTACGGACAGGGCGCATCGGGGACGGATTTCCTCTCGGTCAGCTTCGCCGACGGTGTCGCATATCGCCGGCTCAGCCGCACGCCTTGCGCACCGCGGCGATCGTGCGGGCCTGCTCGGCCTCGGTCAGCCCGGTCGAGCAGGGCAGCGTCAGAACCCGCCGCCAGATCCGGTCCGTGACGGGGGCCGGCTCGGCCGGGGCCTCGGCGAAGGGCGGCTGCAGGCGCATGGGCCGCCAGAACGGGCGCGCGCCCACGCCGTCGGCCTTCAGCGCCTCCACCATGCCGGCGAGATCGAGCCGGGCCGCCTCACCCAGCACGACGCCGGAGAACCAGAACGCGCTTTCGCACAGGGCCTCGGGGCGCGGAAAGGCCGACAGGCCGCGCAGCGCGCCGAGCTCGGCGTCATAGCGCTCGCGAATCCGGCGCTTGGCCGCCAGGAAATCATCCAAACGCTCCATCTGCGCGCAGCCGACCGCGGCGCTCATGTTGGTCATGCGATAATTGTAGCCGACCACGTCGTGCAGATAGTCCGCGCCCACGCGCGCAGTGGTGGTCAGATGGCGCGCCTTGGCCAGCAGACCTGCATCGGTTCCGATCAGCATGCCCCCGCCGCCGGTGGTGATGGTCTTGTTGCCGTTGAAGGAGAAGGCGGTGAGATCGGCGAGTCCGGCGAGGCCCGCGCCGCCGGCCTTTGAGACGCCCACGGCCGCGGCCGCATCGGCGACCAGGGCGAGCCCCCAGTCGCGCGCGATCGCGCCGAAGCGCGCCATGTCGGCGAGCGTTCCAAGCGTATAGACCGGGCAGATCGCCGCCACGCGCCGGCCGGAGGGCTCATGACGCACGCCTTCAGCGGTGCGCACGCAGTCGCGCTTGAGCGCGCCGGCGACCTGATCGGGATCAAGCGTCCAGCGCGCTTCAGTCACGTCGAACAGCCAGGGCGTCGCACCGGCGTGGGCGATCGCGTTGCAGGTCGCGATGAAGGTGTAGTCCGGCGCGATCACCAGATCGCCCGGCCTGACCCCGACGCTTAGAAACGCGGCATGCAGCGCCATCGTGCCCGCCGCAGTTGCGACGCCTGGATGCGGCGCCCGATGGTGTTCGGCGACGATCGCCTCGAACCGGTCAACAAACGGACCGACCGACGAGACGAAGCTCGTGTCCACACATTCCTGAAGATAGCGGCCCTCAAGCGGGCCGATATTGGGGACGGCGAGCGGGATCACACCGCGTACTCGCCGGGCTTGTAGCGCGCCAGGTTCGCCGGGTCGCGGAACCATGCGATCGTGCGCTCCAGCCCCTCGCGCAAGCCCACCTCGGGGCTCCAGCCGAGCATGTCGCGCGCCTTCGCGTTGTCGGCGATCAGGCGCTCCACCTCGGACGCGCCTGGGCGCACGCGCGCGTCATCGCTGACGATCTCGGCCTTCGATCCGGTGAGCTCGATGATCAGCCTCGCCAGATCGCCGATCGAGATCTCCTCGCCGAAGCCGAAATTGAACGTCTCGCCCAGCGCGCTGTCGGGGCCGAGCGCTGCGGCCATGAAACCCTCGGCGGTGTTGGCCACATAGTTCAGGTCCCTTGTGGGGTGGAGCGCGCCGAGGCGCACCTCGTCGCCGGCCAGCGCCTGGGTGATCACGGTGGGGATCACCGCCCGCGCGCTCTGGCGCGGCCCGAACGTGTTGAAGGGGCGGCAGGTGATGACCGGGGTCTGGAAGGAGAGAAAGAACGACTCGGCCATCTTGTCCGCGCCGATTTTGGAGGCCGAGTAAGGCGATTGGCCCTGAAGCGGGTGATCCTCGCGGATCGGAACCTGGCGCGCTGTGCCGTAAACCTCCGACGTGGAGGTGTGCAGAACCCGCTCCACGCCCAGCGCGCGGGCGGCCTGAAGCACGTTGAGCGTCCCCGCCACGTTCGTGCGCACGTAGGAGTCCGGCGCGTAATACGAGTAAGGAATGCCGATCAGAGCAGCGAGATGGAAAACCATGTCGCAGCCCGAGACCGCCTCGCGCACCGCGTTCCCGTCGCCGATATCGCCGGGGAAATACTCGAACTCGCTCGCCAGCTCTGACGCTTCGAGCCAGCCGCGAAAGCCGAGCGCATTGTAGTGGAAGAAGGCGCGCACCTGCGCGCCTTCGCGCGCCAGGGCCTCGCACAGATGGCTGCCGATGAAGCCCGCCGCACCGGTGACCAGCACGCGCTTGCCGCTGAACCGCCCCATCGCCCCGTCTCCCGTCAACCTGTGACTGAGCGCGGATAAGCCGTGGCCAGACCCGGGTCAATGGCCCGGTTCGTGGTCGACGCCCGGCGCTCGTATCAGCCCCGGCGCAGGGCGAGCTGGAGTGCGCGATCGGCCGCGCCTGGCGACACCATCATTGGGTTGGCGCGGATATAGCGCCACGGCGGCTTTGCGGGATCACGCACGCCCGCTTCGGCGCGACGCATCGCGTCGTCGAGCAGCTCGGCGAGCGCTTCGGCGCTGGAGGCGATTTCGCAAACGCCGTGACGGGAATAGTCCGCAAACTGCCCTTCAAACCCGTAGCTGAAGGTCACCACCGAGGTCTCCACGGTCGCAGCCGTGATCGCCACGTTACTGTAGCCGGTGACAAGGATGTCGGCTCCTGCGAGCGCCGCGCTGAACGGGACGTCCTGTAAGACATCGAACAGCCCCGCCGCGTCGACGGCGTGGTGCGCATATGCGGCCTGATTTTCAACGGCCTCGGCCGGGTGAAGCTTGATGATGAGCCGCCAGCCCGGACGATCCCGGACTAGCCGGGCGGCGACCGCGACCGCGCTCAGGAAGGCCGGCAAATTCGTCGGCTGTGTCGCGACAAGCAGGCGGCGCTCGCGCGGCGACTGGCGGCGGCGCGCCCTCACCACAGCTGTGCGCTCCGGTTCATTGAGTATCGAGCCGATCTTCAACAGGCGGCGATCCGGCACTTTGAAGAAGTCGCGATAAATCTCCTCGGAGAAGGTGTCCATGATGGCGCAAACACCAGCTGCAGGCGGTCGATACCGGGCGCTGTTCATGACCAGCAGGACTTGGACGTCGACCGAGCGCACGCCTCGACGGTTCGCCGCACGGCAAAGCAGATCAATCGGGGCGAGGCGGCCTGGACAGACCACGACGCCGCGCACATGAGTTCGATCTAGCAGCTGCTCGACCCATCCAGACACCGCCCACAGGTATGGGACGTCTGCAGCCAAAGCGCGCGCAAGCCCTCGCTGCAGGCGCGCCTGCATAGCGCGCTTCGATGCTTCGGCGCCTGCCGGTTCCCAGCCCTTTGAAAGTTCGGCGGCCGCCTCTTGGAACAGGTTCGGCGGCACACGCCGAGCCGCGGCGGCGGCCTTTAAAAACATCTTGCCGATCGGAACCGTGATGTCGCCGCGCGCGAACCGAGTCTGCACGCTATGGTCGCCGGCCACCGCGAAATCGGCGATCAATCGCCGCTCCACGCCGCCCTTAGCGCGCGCCAGACGATCCAGAGCCGCAGCATAAGACGCATTGCGCGTTTGTCCCGCGACGACCAGCACGGTCGAGTTGGCCGCCGAGGTCGGGACTGCCGCCGCCCCCGCCTCAGCGCGGTCATTGAGAAACCGAATGACGGCGTCGAGCGCGGAAGTCGACGCGGGCGCTTGCGATGTCCGGATCGACGCCGGCAGCGCCCCCGCCGGCGCCGCCACCCACTTCACGCTCGACGAGGCGAGTGTGAGGGATGCAAACTCGGCAGCCTCGAATCGACCGAGATCGGTCAAGAACACCGCGTCGAAGCACTGCTTTTCAAGGATGCTTGTCCAGACCTCCAGTTCAACAGCCGTGGCGAACAAGCGATCGGTCAGGCTCATCGCGAAGCTCTCCGGATAACGGTCTAAGGCGCTTTGAGCGGCGGTAAGACGGCGAAGTCCTGTCACCACATGCGCGGAGTAGGAATCGAGCGAGGCGATCACCCGCGCCTCAAGCTCGGATGAGCGGACCGACGGGTCGGAGCCATGTCTGATGACGGTCACCGCGACGCCGCGAGTCGCTGCGCGATCTGCGAGCGCGGCCGCGGCCGCGGCCATCGGGCCGGCCGAAACGAAGGTGGCGGCCCGGCAGCGGCTCAGTTGCGCTTCAAGGGACTCCAGATCACCGTCGCCCTGAACGACGACGAGAAGGTGGTCCGCTGCGCGCGGCGGCGCCAGGCCTTCCCGCCCGTCGGCGGTCATCAGGTGGACCAGCCCGTCCAAGGCGGCCATGTCGTCGCCGGTCTCGGCGGCGCCGGCGACAAGGTCGTCGAGCAGGTCGATGTGCGAGCCATGCGGCGAGATCCGCTCGGGAACCAGCGCGACAGGCGCCTCGTTGAGTGCGTTCACCAACGCGTCGGCCTGCTCCAGCTCCTCGGGATATGAGGCCGGCGCCTCGATCGCGGCCTCGGCGCTCAAGACCTCGCCGAGGTCGGACGCCAGCCACGAGTCCGCCAGCCGGTTCGCCACCTCGCCTTGCTCCAGTCGCTCAGCTGGGATCTCGGTCTCTCGCAGGTTGGCCAGGAGGGTTTGAGCGCGCGCTGCGGCCTCGAGCCCGATCCGCGGCCCGCCCATCCGGCTCTCAGCCCAGACCTGCGCCGCCGGCAGAACCAGAGAGGACCGCGAGGGGAACAGGATTTCGAACGCCTCGCGAGGCCACACGCTGCGCAGCGGCGCGCCGGCATCCATCATTCTGAACACGAGATCGGGCTCGTCGGCGAACGAGCGCCAGATATCGAACCCGGCCACGGCCGATGCCACGCCGCGGCATAATCGACGCCTGTCGCGGCTGCTCCGGCGCGTTTCATGGAAGAAGGCGTCCAGCGCCCCGCTCTCCCGCCAGGCGGAGGCCCACGCATAGGCGAAGTCTTCACTCCGGGCGAAACCGGCGGCGCCGACGACCGCGATGTCCGCCGCCTCGGCAATGTCGCCGCGCGCCGCAGCTGCGTGCAGCCGGAGCCTCAAGATCAAGAATGCGCTCCGGTCACGCAGCGAGCGCACGTCCGGGCTTGAAGCCGCGGCGACGAAACGCGAGAGCGGGCGCAGGAACGCCGACGCGCTCGCCGGTCGTCGCTTCACCCATCCGCGCAGCGCACGCCGCACTGTGTCGCGCAGTTTCACGTTGCGGCTCCCGCACGGCGTCTCGAGGACCGGCCTCCCGCGTTCCCGGGCTTTTAAAGTCCGTCAGACTCGCTTTGCGCGGCCGGCATCACGCTTTCCTCAACGTCGCTGTCGCGGTCGCGCTCCGCACGCAGGTCCTCGATCGCGAACTGAGCCCGCAACCCGCGTAAGGTCTCCTCGAGCATCTCCGCGCGCAGCTTCGCCTGGCGCATGCGCAGCTCGCCCTCGGCGACGCGCATCAGCATGCCCTTCAGCCGCTCATCCGCGGTGATGTGGCGCTCTATGAGCTTGTCCAAAGCGTCCATGGCGTCCTCAGCAAATCTCGACCGGATGACCGGTCGTTCAGGTGATCGAAAGATACGCGGCCTCAGCTGGACCGTCGATTTCGAAGGCGGGCGCGAGCGCCGCCCAGACCAGGCGATGATCCTGCACGGACTCAACAAGGCTCGGCAACCGAGCCGGCTCGCCGCGGCAGATTTCAGCGAAGGCCGACGCGCTCGCCGAAGCGAGGAGCGTGTCGAAGCGCTCCTCGCGCCAAGCCCAGCCGGTCTCCTCAGACGACAGGCGCATGACCGCGCCCGCCTCGTCGATCACGGCCAACCCGGACGGCCAGACGTATTGCAGCACCGCCGCCGGGCCGCCGCGCAGCGCGGTCACCGAGAGGCGTCCGCTAGGTCCGCCAAACGCGATCCGCCCATAGGTTTCGAAGGTTCCTGGACGCGACGCCGGTTCGGCCGGCTCAAGCGCGTTGCGCTCGACCCGCTCGAGCGCGGCGCCGGTGACGAAGCGGAACGCGTCGAGCACGTGAACCAGGTTGGACGCGATGTTGAGCCCGGCTCCGGCGAGGCGGGCCTCCACCCATGGCGAACCTGAAACGCGGCGTTGCAGCGCTGCGTAGCCGGGCCAGAGCCGCCGGGGACAGTGCACGAAGGTCTCCACATCGACCAGCCGCTCAAGCGCCCAGTCGTAGTCTTCGCCGCGCTGGAACAGCACTTTCTCCAGAACGAGGCGCTTCACCGCGCCGTGGGCCAGCAACGCCTCAATGACCGCGCGGCGCACGTCGGCGCGCGTGCACACGAACGCCGCGTCCAACTCGCGCGGCAGCGCGTCGATCGCGCTATGGAAAGAGGCGAGGCCGGGCGCGGCTCCGTTGATGATCGTGCGCGCGGCTTGCGCGGCGGCGTCGTGCGGCTCGACGACGTGAAGCCGGTCCAGGTCCTCCACCTGCGCCAAGGCTTGGCCCACCCGCGCTCCGAGGCGTCCGGCTCCGATCAGTGCGACGACCAAGGGCATGGGAGAAATCCGGTGACAGCGCCGGGTCGAGCCCGGTCAGAGGAGGTCGGCGTCAGTCTGCGGCGTGCCGGGGCCGGACAGCGCTTGGGAAAGCGCATGTCGGATCGTACGGTAATCACGACCCTCGCCACGCACGTCAAGCGTATCGTCGGGAAGAAGAAGCGCGAGCGGCGCGTCATCGGGAACGCCCGCGTGAGTCGGCGTGTTCTTGAAAACAAGGCGCACCGCGGCCGGACGCGCCTGCTCGTTCAATATCCGCTTCTCGTCAGGCGACAGCCGGGCGTAGCCCGAGCCGTCGACGATGACGGCGTCGCCGTCCCGGGGCGAGAGCATGAGCACGCGCGCGAGAACGCGTTCGGCCGGACCTTCGGTTTCGCCGCCGGCCCGCGCGCACAGCGCGTCCAGCCAGGTCAGACGGTGCGCGGAGAGCCGCTCGCTCAGGCGCGCGCGCCAGTCCGCGGCGGCCTCGGCCCAGGCGCCGCGCTCAGCCTCATCGGGCTCGAAGCCGGTGGCGATCAGGGTGCGCGCGCCGCGCGGCGCTGTCCGCGCAGCGACCGTGGCGGCGAGGAACCAGTCAAGCTGCGCGGCGGTGAAGATCGCGCAGACCGGCGCCCCGGCCAGGCGGGCGTCAGGTTCGAGCGCGGCCCCCCCCTCGCCGCGGCCGTGCAACAGCCGAGCGAGGGGCGCGAACAGCGGCGTCAGCGCCGCGGCGTAGACCATCGCGCCGCCTGCTGCGCCAAGTGAGGCCATGGTGACGCCGCCGATGATCAGAAGAAACAGGATCGCGCCGCCGTCCACCTCGCCGACCGCCGCCAGCGCGCCCAGCCCGACGACGAACACCGTCGCGAACAGGCCGCGCGCGACCAGCGCGATGAACTCGGCGCGCTCGGTGACCATCTGGCGGCGCTCCATGGCGTCGAGGAAGCGGCGCGTCTCCCCCGAGGCGATCTCTGCTGCGAGGCGCGCCTGCTGCGCCCCCGCGCCGTTCGGGTCGCCGGCCGTCATGGACCGCATGAGGCCGGCGCGCGCGCGCGTGCTCGGCCCGCTTGCGGAAAGCAGGTCGCGGGTCGCCGAATCCGCCCGCCGGGCGGCGGCGATCTGCACCGGCGCGGCGAGCGCCGCGCAGACGATGACCAGCACAAGCACCCGTGCGTCGACCACGGCCAGCGCCACGCAACCGGCAAGCGCCGTGACCAGGCCCGGAAGCGCGTTTAGGGCGGCGGCGAACGTCATCGCCGCATAGCGGCAATCGGCGTTGAGCACGGCGGCGGTGGACAGGCTCGCGGGCAACCCTCCGCCTGGAACGCCGATGCGCGCTTTCACCGCGGCGGCCGCGTCGCGCATCAGGCGCTCGAACGCCGCCCGCATGGCGCGCACGACGACCGCGCGGGCGGCGTATCCGGCGACCGCAGCGAGCAGGAACAAGCTGAACACCGCGACCCCGGCGCCCGCCACGCCGGCGGCGCCGGTGATCGTGAACGACACGCCCGGCGGGCTTTCGCCGGAGAGCAGGCTCTGCAAGGCCGCCGCGGCGACCCCGGCGGCGGCGAGACTCAAGCCGGACGTGAGAAGGCTCAAAACGACGGTCAAGGACACCACGCCCGGCGCGCGGCGCGCTTCAGCCGCCACCAGCCGCATGGCGACGCTCGCCCCGCCGGCGCGGCCCGGCTCAGCAGTCGACATGCTTGTGGCCGAGCACGCGGGCCGCGAAGCGGCGCGCGCTTTCAGGGTTGGCCGTCGCCCAGCGCTCCCGCAGCGACTCATAGGCGGGACGGTCGGCCACGAACCGGCCGACATGAAACGGGGCGCGCTCGCTGGAGAAGCCCGATTTGAACCGCAACAGGCTGTCATCGGGGTCGCCGCTGCGGCCGCCGCCGAAGATCACATGGCTCTGCGGCGCCCCGAGCGCATCGGCGATGACGGCGTCGCGCATCGCATTGTTGGCGCCGGCGCCCTGGTTCGACCGGGGCGTCGCGGACAGGTGATAGTGGATGAAGCGTGGTCCGTAGAGCACGAGCGCGCCGCCGATCACCGCGCCGTCGAGCACCGCCTCGTAGACCGCGCGGCGTTCGACCCCCATGGCCGCGATCCCTTCGAAATAGGCGTCGGAGAAATGATAACCCTCATCTGCGCCCAACTCGCACATCCGAGCACGGTAGAAGCGGGCGAACCGCATCACCGCGTCATTGTCGGTCCGCCGGGTGACGCCGACGCCTTCCCGCGCCGCCTTTTTGACCTTTCGGCGCGTATCGCTCCGGTAACTCGACACCACCTCGTCCCGTTCGCGATCAGTGGAGAGGACGACGACGTCGCGATCGGGGACGACCTCCACGCGCGCGTCTACGCACAGGCGCTCATTCTTCGTCAGCGGGTGGAAGCGCAGGAAGCCCGCGATCACGCCCGTCTCGGCGCACCATGTTAAGAAGCGCGCCCATGCGGCCGTCAGAAAGTCCGGATCGTCGCTCGTGGAGAGCGGGCCGGAATAACCGTAAGGCGAGCTGACGTCGAAGACGTCAGGCGGGCCGGCGGGGCTCGCCCGCTCAATGATCAGCGGGAGGATGAACCGCGCCTCGCCCGCGCTGGCGTGAAACAACCCGGCCCGCGCATCCGCTGAGGCGTAAAGCGACGCGTAGGCGTGGGTGAATTGGATGTCGGCTTCGCCGCGATCGACCAGCGGCTTGAGGGCCTCGGCCCAGGCCGCCGGGTCGGTCGCGAAGCCGGTCTTCATCATCTGCGAAGATCCTCCCACCGGATCGGCTCGTCCTCGCGCAGGTCGCGCGTCGGTGAAAACCCGCACACCGCGTCCAGCAGATCCGGCGCGACCCCCCACCCGGGGCGCTTGCACGCAAGCATGTCGCGCGTGATCGTTTCTCCGGCCCCGATCGCCCGGGCGGCCACCACCGAGCGGCGCACCGCATCGCGGTTGCCGGCCTCGCTATCGCGTACCTGCTTCAGCCCGTCGCCGAGCATGAGCTCGACGCGGCGAAGGTCGGCGATCACCTCGCCGAGCTCTTGCGCGGTCAGAGAGGCCTGGTGGTCCGGTCCCGGGCGCGAACGGTCGAGCGTGAAGTGTTTCTCCACCACGCGCGCGCCCATGGCGGCCGCCGCCAGCACGGCCGGCGCGCCCGTGGAGTGGTCGGACAGCCCGAACGGCGCCTTCAGCGCTTCGCCCATAGCCGCCATGGCGCGAAGATTGATGTCTGCATCGGGCGCGGGATACTGCGAGGTGCACTGGAGCACGCACAAGGCGCTTGCGCCGCCCTCGCGCACGGCCTCGGCGGCGGCTGCGACCTCGGCGAGCGAAGACAGGCCGGTGGACAGGATGACGGGGCGACCTTTGGCTCCGACCGCCTTCAGGAACGCGCGGTGATTGACCTCGGTCGAGCCGATCTTGATCACCTGCATGTCTAGCTCGTCGACCAGGAAGTCCAGGCTCTCGAAGCCGTCCGGCGTCGACATGAAGTCGATTCCGGCGCGCTCGCACTCGCCCTTGAGCCGCGCGAACGCCTCATAGGGCAAGGCGAGGCGCGCTGAGAGTTCGTAGCGGCTTTCGTCCGGCGGCGTGGTGGCGTCCATGTACGCCGCCTTGCCCGTAAACCGTCCGGTCAGTTCGCCCGGTCTCCAGGTCTGGAACTTCACCGCGTCAGCGCCCGCGCGGGCTGCGGCGTGAACCAGCTTCACGGCCTCCTCGACGTCGCCGTCGTGGTTCACGCCGGCCTCAGCGATGAGGTAGATCGGCGCGTGTGGACGAGCCCAGGGCGCTTCGATCATCACGGGGCCTCCTGCTTGCGGCAGCTGACGATCCATTCCTTAATGCGCCGCGCGCCGCCGCCGTCAGTGCGCTCGACGAAGTCATAGCTGAGCGCGTCGAACCCGGCGTAGATGTCCGCGATCTCCTCCTGCGATGTCAGCCGGATCACGCCGTAGTCGGAGTGAAGCGGCGCATCGGGCATGCGAGTGTAGGTGTGTGGCTCGCCGTCCAGCCGGATCGCCGTGTCCTCCCCGGTCATGCCGGTGGCGAAAGTTTTCGAGAACAGTGCGCCGCCAGGCTTCAGGACCCGTTTGGCTTCGCTCAGAATCCGCCGCGTGTCGGCCAAAGTGTTCGCATAGATGCACTCGATATCGATCACGCCGTCGAAGATGGCGTCTTCGAACGGAAGCTCGGCGACGTCGCCCTCGTGCAAATGGGCGTGCAGACCCTCAGCCTTCAACAAGTCGCCGGCCTGGCTCAGCGCGACCGCGCTGCCGTCCACGCCGTAAGCATCGAACCCCTCGCGGGCCAGAAACCAAAGATTGGCACCCGGTCCGCAACCGAGCTCAAGGATGCGCACTTGGGACCGGTCCGCGGCGCTGAAGAAGTTGCGCGCGATGAAGCGGATCAACTCCTCGGACGGGTATCGCCCCCAGCGGGTTCGTGAGAACAGTATGTCCCAGCCCGAATTCCACATCGCATCGACGCCTTCCGTTGACCCTAGGCGAGGACCTAAAAGACCGGGATGACGTCCGCATTGCAAGCACAGCCTCCGTCCGCACGCCGGGCGCCGCCCGACATC
This sequence comes from uncultured Caulobacterales bacterium, assembly GCA_964550935.1. Classification (GTDB taxonomy): domain Bacteria; phylum Pseudomonadota; class Alphaproteobacteria; order Caulobacterales; family Maricaulaceae; genus JBCBSP01. Next base: position 15,152 of record CAZKBB010000034.1, on the reverse strand, counting down.
GTGCTGGAGCCTGCGCTCGACTCGGAGCACGCCGCCGACGTGATGCACCGGCTGGCCTGGTACGCCGCCCCGCTGCTGGCGCGGGGCGCGACGATCCACGCCGAGCTCGACGACGCGGTCCAGATCGATGCCGTGCTCTCGCGGCCGGATAGCCTCGCCGAGGACGCGCACGCGCGGGTCGCCGGACACCTTGATCAGCTCAACTTCGCCGCCCCGGGGCGCTCGCGGCCGCCGCGCGGCGCGGTCCGGGTCGTATGGGACGGCGTCCATGCGGCGCGCCTGGGACTGGTCACCCACGGTCGCGTCATCGTCGCGGACGACCGCACCGATCCTCACGCAGTCGACGCCTGGATGCGGCTGGCTCTGATTGATGCGCCCGAGCGCCATGCCCAGGCGGCTGAACGCCTCTCCCGTCTCGCCGAAAGGATCGGCGCTCCGCGCGACGCGCTCCTTGTCGGTCCGGGGCGCGTGGACCCCGACCAGGCGCGCTTCGACGCAGAGCTGCGGATCGCCTGCAACGCGGTGGTCTGCGACGACGCGCTCTGGCGGCGCGCCCGGCCGCATGTTTTGACTTTCGCCGATCCTTGGGCCCACGCTGGCCCGTCCCGGGCCGCAGGCGAGTTCAGACGGCGCGTGTTCGACGCGCTGTCCGGAGACCCGGTGTTCCTGGTCACGCCCGAGCGGTGTGCAGCGCTTATCGAGGCCGCCGCGCCGGCCCATCTGCGCGATCGGGTGATCGCCGTGCAGGAGAGCGACGACGCGGCGCTGCTCGGCGACGTGGGCGTGGGCGTATTGCGCGTTCGCCCGACCGGCAACGTCCTCACGGCGTTGATGATGCCGCTGGCGGCCTGGTCGGGCGCCGGCGAGATCGAGGCGATCGGCTTCGACGCGGTGCGCGCGCGCGCGACCGGCTGGCGCCACGCCCGGCACAGGGCGGCTTTGGAGACTCATGTCGCGGCGGCTGAGGCCCATCCGGCCAATGCGCCCGCGCCGTTCGCAGGATACGCCGCGCGCCATCTCGCCCGCACGCAGCGACTCGCCGCGGCGTTGCGCGATCGCGGCGTTGCGGTCAGGCTGCCGGAGAGCTACGCGCGCCCTGCGGCCGAGGAGAATACGGCGATGCGATCACGGGCGGCCATACTGATGCGACGCGAGCGGCTTCTCAGCTTCGCACTGCTGGCGGCCGGCGTCAGCTTCGCGCTCGCCGGGGCGATCCTCCTCGGCGTTCGCCACGGCCTCGGCTTCGCGATGGCGGCGCTCGCGCCCGCGCTCCTGATCGGCTTCGTCTGGCTCGACACGCGACGTCGGGCGCGAATCTTCGCGGCCGAGCTGGCGAGCCGGCTCTCCCGCCGGCAGGCGCGCCGGGATGCGCTTGTAGAGGCGCGCCTGAGCAAGCCGGCCGACGCTGACCACCCTTAGAGGCGCGTTTCCCGATAGGCCAGCAAAGCCTCGGCGAGCGCGAAATCCACTGCGTCGTCGATGTCGACGGAGCGCTCCTTGGCCATGACGTAACCGACCGTGTCCGGACGCAGAAAGCTGTCCGCCCCGTGCAGGGCCTCGATCGCGGCGGCGTAGACCGCGCCGTTGAGCGCGTAGGCGGCGGGCAGGTCCTGGCGCCGCCGCGCTTCTGGCCGGCTCAGAAACGGGCTGAGCCGACCCTCCCGGGCGAGCTGGAACAGCCACCACGGCGGTTTGTCCACCGGGGACACGCTGACGCAGACGCCCGCGCCGCGTCGGCGGCGCTCGCGCACGCAGCCGTCGATATCCTCACAGGTCCGCAGCGGGCTCGTGGGCTGCAAGAGGACGAGCTCGGTCTCGTCCCGCGACGCCCAGGCGCCCAGCGCGTGACGAACGACCGCCATCGCCGGCGTTTCGTCGTCGGCCAGGTCGCGCGGGCGCAGCCCCGGAACCTCCGCGCCGGCCGCGCGCGCGGCTTCGGCGATCGCGGCGTCGTCGGTCGATACGATGACGCGGGAGACTTCCTCGGACTGAAGCGCGGCTTCGATGGTCCAGTCGATCAGCGGTCGCCCGCCGAGCGGCCGGATATTCTTGCCGGGCAACCCTTTGGACCCGCCGCGCGCGGGGATGAGGCCGAGAACGCTCATCTCAGGCTGTCGGTTACCGGACGGTCGACGAAACGCTTGGGCAGTAGGTTTTCAGGGTCCAGAGCGGCGATTATCGACGCGATACGCTCCCCGCTGCGCCCGTCGCCGTAAGGATTCTTCATCCCACAAAGCGTCTTTAAGAACGTCTGATCGCACGCCTTCTCGATGGCGGCCTTCACCGCCTCGGCCTCACCCGGCGTGTCGATGACGCTCACGGCGCGGAGCCGCCCCTTCTGGCGATCGCCGATGTTCACGGTCGGCGTGGTGAAGGAGGGCGCCTCGATGATGCCGCTTGAAGAGTTGCCGAGGACCGCGTTGGCGGCTCTCAGAAGAGACAGGTATCGGCGTTCGCCGAGGCTCGTGAACAGGCGGCGGCGTTTGGGTGCTTCGGCGCACAGCGCCTCGATCCGCGACTTCAGCGATCGGCCGCCCGCATCCGCATTAGGCGCAGTAAAGACGAATATGTCCTCAGAAGAGGCGTCGCGGACCGCCGCCGTCAGCGCTTCAAAGCCAGCATCATCGCCGGGCGCGCCAGTCTCGGAGTGATAGGTGACCGAGAACAGACGGCCGCGCGTCGACTCGATTCCAAGTTCCGCCAGCAGCCCTGCACGGTCCAACAACTCGAGCTTACGGATATTGTCCAGGCCGGTCGATCCGACGATGAAGATCCGATCCGGCGCTTCGCCCATCTGCACGATTCGGTCGCGGTAGGGCGCGATCGCGGTGAAGTGGACCGACGCGAGCTTGGTTATCGCATGCCGGAAAGAATCGTCGACCGCGCCCTCAGTCACGTGACCGCCGGCGATATGAGCGACGGGAACGCCGCTCGCGGCGGCCGCGCTCGCGGCGGCGAGCGCTTCGTACCGATCGCCCAGCACAAGCACGATCCGCGGCGCAAGCCTTTCGATCTCATTCGCGAATCCCAACGCAGCAAGACCGAACGATCGCGCCATCCCAGCACGCGTGTCGTCGTCCATCACGCACGCCACGCGTCCATCTGGTATCCGATCGTCCGCGAGGACCGCGCGCTCTGTCATACCCTGCGAGGCGGCCAGATGCCCCCCGGCGACGATCAGCTGAACTTCAAGAGTGCTCAAGCGCTCAAGCGCGACGAGGATCGGCTTAAGCAGGCCGTACTCAGACCGCGCGCCTGTGATCACACATACTCGCATGGGCGGCGGCCGGGTCACGACAGTCCCCTCAAATCGATCGGAAGCCTCTGGTCGAGATAGCGATGCTTTCCGACCCTCGTGCGAGGAAGCTCGTCCGCGAACTCCCAGTGGAGCGCGAACCGATCGCCGAATAGCCGCTGGAGCGCCTGCGTAAAATCGCTCGGGGGCGCTAGGCGATCGCGCGCCGCCAGGTCGATAGGCACCAGCTGGAAGGTGAGCTCCCCCCGCCGTTCCTGACGAACTCGGAACTCCTTCACGTCGCGCCAGTCCACATCATTGTAGTTAAAGACCGCCGGCGCAAGGGGCGTCAGCGCTCCGCTCCGTGTCACGACATAGTCTTGAAGACGCCCTTCCACGCGCTCCAGCAAGGGGAAGTCGCGTCCGCAATCACAGCATGCGGACGCCCCGCGGATCGCGATGTCACCGGTCGCGTATCGGACAAGCGGGGTCATGGCATTGTTGAAGCCGGTCGTGACCATCTCGCCGCGCAACCCCGGCGACGTGACTGGAGCGCGCGCCTCGTTCAGCAACTCCAGAACGCCGACTTGGGGCGGAAAATGAAGAGCGTCGCTGTGCGGACAGGGGAAGCCGAACACGCACCCCTCGGTATGCCCATACACGTTCGCCAGACGCCCCTGAAACGCCCGCTCGATCAAGCGGCGCTGTCCATCAGTCAGGTATTCGCCGTCGCAGAATAAATTGCGGATGGGCCGAAGCAGGAGATCCTGATCAAGAATCTGACGGGCGAGCGGGAGTATCGCAGAAGGGCGGCAATGAATGTATCGCGGCTCGAAAGCGTTTAGAGCTTCCACATAGCCGGCCGCAGTATCGGGCGTGATGTGATAGCAGGACATCACCAGACGCCGCCCGCCGTCGATGCGCCAGGGGCGGTGTTCGTCTGCGCCGTCGACGACATCGCCGTAGATACGCGCAGATCGGTAATTGAAGATGTCGAGCCCGAACACTTCCATATAGAAGTTCGTGTTCGCCTTATCCTTCGCGTAATGAGCAATGTCGGAGTAGACGCGGAGTGGGGTTCCGCTACTGCCTCCGGTGGACCTGCAGATAAGTTCGTCCCTGTCCACGCCTTCGGGAATGAATGCGTCAGCGTTTTCCACGACCACCGATTTATCGATGATCGGGAACATCTTGATATCGTCGAGGGAGCGCAGGTCTGTCCATAAGGCACCGGCAGACCGCAAGGCGTCTCGATAGAACGGGATACGTTCCTGGCAGTAGCGCGCCAAGCGTTGGAGCTGGGCGAGCTGGAAATCAGCGAGGCGCGCAGCGGGCCAGAATTGGCTCGCGCGCAGCAATTCCGCCCGCTCGGTGAATTCCGGCGCAACGAGGGGGTCTTCACCTGCATGCCTTGGCAAGCTTGGAGGCGTCGCCGCGCTCATGCCTCCGCCTCCAGTCCGGCCATCCGAGCGAAGGTTGCCAGCCTTTCGGCCTGGGCGCGAAGCGTCAGTAGGGCCAGATCATCAGGGCGGTCCAGGAACGTCTCCAGCATCGCCGTAAGGCCCGGCTTCACGCCCTCCGGCTCAGGCTCGAGCGCGACCGGGTCTATGCGGAAACTTCCCCGCTGCATCTGCGACAACGTCTCAAGCGGCTTCAGGATCAGACGGCGCTGCGCGGTGCAGATCTCCAACCCCCAGCGCCCGGCCGAGGACCAGTCCGCGTGATAGGCGAAGGCCGCTCCGCCGCATACACCCGCGCCTGCATAGCGCCCGCCGGGCGGCGGGCCGTCGTCGCACTCGCGCACGACCGGAGACAAGGTGAAGTCGCTGGGCAGGGATTGAGGCGCGCCGGCGAGGAAGAAGGCGAGATCCACGACGTGTGTTGAGTTGGCGAAGAACCAGTTGCGCTTGACCGCATCGTCATGGGCGTCCAGCGAGCGCACCAGCGGGATGTTCTCGTTGAACTCGAACATCATCGACGTCACGCCGTCGTCCGCCTCGATCATCGCGCGCGCGGCTCGCGCGGAGGACAGGAAACGGCGATTGTAGGCGATGCGGACCTGATCGCTACCCGGGGCGCGGGCCAGTTCGCCGAGCGCGGCCGCGTCGACGCCGCCGGGCTTCTCCAAGAGGATCCGGTCCGCGCCGGCCGCAAGCAGAAGCCCTGCGGTCTCCGGCAGCGCGTCTACGGGGACCGCCACGATCGCGCGCTTGATCGGCGCGCCGCCTCTCGCCTCGAGCTGACCGGCTAACCGGCCCGTAGTCGGGCGCGCTCCGGTCTCCGACTCGAACGCCGCCGCGCTGTCCTCGCCCCGGCCGAGCACGTCCGGCCGCACGCCGAGCGCGCGAAGCGCGGCGTAGTGGGCGCGCGCCATCGGCCCCGCGCCGACTATGACGATATCGCTCGGCATGCTTGACCCCGGACCGTCTAACCCGAACCGCCCGGCGCGAGGCGGCCGAGCGCGGCCGCCCAGGACAGAAGCCGTTTAAGCCGGCCGCGCATGACGCGATCGGGCGGGTTCATCAGAGCGGCGAGCCCGCGTCCGTCCGGCCCGATCTCACGGCGCAGAAAGCGGTTTCGCACGATGATGTCGTAGGCCTGATGCGAGGCCAGCTCGGCCTCCATCGAATTGCGCGCCGCGCCGTCGCCGCCGCGCGGATCAGGGCGGAGATGGTGAAAGGCCTGGCTTGCGGGATCGACCCAGATTTCACCGGCGAGCATCAGATGAAGGTGGAAGACCCAATCCTCCATGACCGGCATGTCTTCGGGATAACCGCCGGCCGCCTGGAACCCCTCGCGGCGGTATACGAGCCCGATCGGCGACACCCAGTTGCGCTCGGCCATGTCGACGATCGGGATCGGCCCCGGCCAAAGATCGGAAGCCTTGCGACGACGCTCGCGTATAGAACCGTCCGGCTCGACCCGCTCGACGATGCGTGTAACCGGCGCGCACGCCCCGACGGCGAACGGGGTCGCGTCGAGGCGTGCGACCATGCGCTCAAGGAAGTCGGGCGCGACGGTGTCATCGTCGTCGTGAAGGTGAATGAACGCGCTGTCGGCGGCCCGAGCGCCCGCATTGGCCGCCGCGCCGCGGCCGAGCGGGGCCTCGTGATCGACGCGCAAGACGGCGCGTGGCCGGTCGGCCCCGAGCCCATCGATCGCCGCGCCGACAGCCTCAGGATCGCCCCCGTCGTTGACGACGACCCAGACCAGATCGGTGAAGGTTTGGGCTGCGACGCTCGCCCCGGCGCGCTGCAGGAAGTCGTTGCGGTCGCGGGTGCGCGTGACCACCGCAACGCGGGCCGACTTCACCTCCCCCGGCATCGTCACGCTGCCGAACCGGCGTAGCCGTGAGAGTGTTTGCGGGGCGAGCCATCAGCTTGCTCGGTCTCGCCCACAAGCGCGCGGGCGCGGGAGAGCTCCTCAGGCGTCCCGATATCGATCCAGCGCGATCCTGAGATCGGGTGCACCCCGCACGGCTCCCCGGCTCGCTTCAACCGCATGAAAAGATCGGGCATGTCGATCGGCGCGCCCTCCTCGACCGACGCGACCGCGGAGGCGGAGAAGCAGTAGACGCCTGCGTTGACGAAATGCGCCATTGTCGGCTTCTCGACGATGGCGCGGAACTCCGCGCCCTCGAAGGAGACGACCCCGAACGGCAGGCTGGTGCGATGTTCGCGCACGCACACAGTGGCCGCGGCGTTGGAGGCGGCGTGCACGGCGAGCAACTCGTTCAGGTCCGCGTCGGTCAGGATGTCGCCGTTCATGACGAGGCAATGATCGAACGCATGGCGCGGCAAGAGCGACAAGGCGCCGGCGGTGCCGAGCTTCTCCGGTTCGCGGACATACTCGATCGACACCCCGAAATCGCTTCCGTCTCCGAAATACTCCTCGATCATGTGGCCGAGATAATTGACCGATATGAAAAATCGCGTGAACCCATCCTCGCTTAACCGTTCGATGAGCCTGTGCAGTATCGGACGGCCGCCGAGCGGTAGAAGAGGCTTCGGCGTGTCGCTCGTCAGCGGGCGAAGCCGGAGGCCCTCGCCGCCCGCCATGAGGAGCACCGGCGTATCTCCGCCTCGGGCGCCGGCGATCGCGCCGCGCATCCACAAGGTGACGGGGCGGCCGACCGAGTCCACGATCGGAACATGGCGAAGCGTCTTGGCGCGCATGAGCGCCTTGATCTCGCCGATCGAGGCGGACTCTCGCAGCGTGACCGGATCACGATTTGCGATCGACGCCGCCGGCGCGTCCAGGGTGCATCCGGCCAACAAGGCGCGCCGAGCATCTCCGTCGGTCGCTACGCCATGCAGGGCGCCGCTCTCATCGGTGACGAGAGCGATCTTGGCCTCAACGCTATCGATGACGGCGAGCACGTCTCGCAAAGACCCAGTCGCCTTAACGATTAAGCCTTCGGTAGGAGCCTTGAACATCAAAGCCTCCGGACCTGTGTTGTGGTAGACAAAACCCTTACATCGTCTATCGCACACGCGCGGTCAGGCGGCAATCGTGGCGCCGCCGGACCCAGAGCTTCAATTATATGGTGGCCATGGCCGCACCTGGCGGCCTCAAATTCGCACGCGGGCTAAAGCGCCAGGCCGATCGCGGCGGCGAAGCCGGCCCAGAAGGCGCCGCAGGTGACCAGGACGAAGATCAGCGTGCGCCGGGCCGGCCAGCGCGCCTCGTCCGCCAGCCCCGCCTCGGGCGCGGCGAGCGCCTGCTCCAGCCCGGCGATCATCTCGCGCGCCGGCGAGGGATGGGGCGGGATGGCGATCGAGGCCGCCGCATCCACCGGGCGGGGCGCGAAGGGCGGCGGGCCGTCCGGGGCGAACGCTTCGGGCGCATGCGCCGGCTCCGGCGTCGCGGTGGCGGCCCGGGCGAGCGGGTCTTGGCGCAGCGGGACGGGCATGGCGGTCATCCTTCGGTTCAGGATCCCAGCATGCGCGCACGGGTCTGAACGGTTCGCAAACCGCCATGGTGAAGGCCGGTAAACCCTGACGCCCCCGCGCTAACGCATCATCTTCGGGGTTGGAGCGGCGCGCGGCGCGCCATAGAAGGGCTTCGCCCCCGCACCGACACGGACCTTCGCGCCCATGACCCGAGACGACCTCGCCCTCGCCTTCGCCCGCATCGCCGCGGAGGCCTCCGTCGCGGTGATGGAGGTCTATGACAGCGATTTCGAGACCTTCACCAAGGCCGACCGGTCTCCGGTGACCGAGGCGGACCGTCGCGCCGAGGCGATCATCCTTAAGCGCCTGGAGGCGCTCCTGCCCGACACGCCCGTCCTGGCCGAGGAGCAATTCGAGGCCGGCGTCAGGCCCGACACCGGCGCGCGCTTCGTGCTGGTCGATCCGGTCGACGGCACCAAGGAGTTCGTCCATCGCCGCGGCGAGTTCACCGTGAACATCGCGCTGATCGAGGACGCCCGCCCGGTCGCGGGCGCGGTCGCCGCGCCGGCCCTGGCCAAGGTCTGGTTCGGGGGCGAGCGCGCCTGGCGCGCGCCGATCGATCGCGGCGTGGTCGACGAGGCCGAGGCGCGCGCGATCCAGACGCGCGCCAAGACGGCCGGAGCGATCAAGGCGGTGATGAGCCGCTCCCACGCCGATGAGAAGACCAAAGCCTTCGTCGAGGCCGAGGGCGTGACCGAGACGGTCAGCGCCGGCTCGTCGCTGAAATTCTGTCTGGTCGCCGAGGGCGAGGCCGATCTCTACCCGCGCTTCGGTCCCACGATGGAGTGGGACACCGCCGCCGGCCACGCGGTGCTCGCGGCCGCGGGCGGCCGGGTGGAGACGCCGGAGGGAGAGGCCTTCGTCTACGGCAAGCGCGAGGCGGGCTATCGCAACGGCGCCTTCATCGCGCGCGGGGCGTGAACGGTCTTCACCCTTTCTAAGCCGGGCGTATGGTTAAACCCCCCGGGGCGAACAAACCGACGGGAGGGCCGGGAGATGAGCGAAGGCGCGCGCATTCAGCCCGTGATCCTGTGCGGCGGCGGGGGATCCAGGCTCTGGCCGCTGTCCACGCCGCGTACGCCTAAACAATTCCTCGCCCTGACCGGCGATGCATCGATGATCGCCGAAACCGCCGCGCGGGTGAGCGATCCGGACCGGTTCGAGCGCTTGCTCGCCGTCGGCGCGGCGCGCCATGAGGCGGCGCTGCGCACCAGCCTGCCCGAGGCGCGTCTTGTCTTGGAGCCGGTGGGCAGGAACTCAGCCCCCGCGATCGCGGCGGCGTGTCTTTTAAGCTCGGCCGAGGCGCTGGTTCTGGTGCTGCCGTCCGATCACCACATCGCCGACCCGAACGCCTTCCTTCACGCCATCGAGACGGCGCGGCCGCGCGCCGAGGCCGGCGACATCGTCACCTTCGGTATCGAGCCCGATCACCCCGCCACCGGCTACGGCTATATCGAGGCCGGCGCGGCGCGCGGCGACGTCCTTGAAGCCAAGCGCTTCGTGGAGAAGCCCGACCGCGAGACTGCGCAGCGCTATCTCGCCGAGGGCGGCTTCTACTGGAACGCGGGCATCTTCCTGTTTCGCGCAAGCGCGATGATCGAGGCGCTCAAGGCCCATGCGCCCGGCGCGCTCGGCGCGGCCGGGGCCGCGCTGCCGCCTGAAGCCGACGGCGCTCAGATCGTGCGTCTCGACCGCGCCGCGTTCGAAGCGGGGCCCTCCATCTCCATCGACTACGCGGTGATGGAGAAGGCCGAGAATGTGAGCGTCGCGCCGGTCTCCATGGGCTGGACCGATCTTGGCGATCATCGCGCGCTGCATCGCCTGAAGTCGCCAAGCGGCGCGAACGTGTTCGAAGGCCCGGTGATCGCGGACGGCGTCGAGTCCTGCTTCGTACGCTCCGAAGGCCCGCTTGTGGGGCTGGCGAACGTGTCGGGCCTCGCCGTAATCGCCACGCGCAAGGGCGTGCTCGTCACCCCTGTGGAGCGCGCCGCGGAGATCCGCACCGTGGCGGAGACCGCCCTGGCCTCAGGGGCGGCCGCGGAGATCGCCTCGACCGTGCGCGAGGAGGTTCGCGACTGGCTGTTTCAAACCTGTCTGCCCGGCTGGGCCGATCGCGCCTTCGACGCGGCGACCGGCGGCTTCGTAGAGGGGCTCGACGTGAACACCGGCGAACCCCTGCCCGACTGGCCGCGCCGCGGCCGGGTGTCGGCGCGCCAGACCTTCGCCTTCGCCCGAGCCGCCCGGCTCGGCTTTGAGCGCGGGGCAGACCTGGTGCGCGCGGGCCTGAAACAGCTCGACGGCCCGGCGCGCTCGGCGAAAGGCGGCTGGGCGCACGCGCTCGCGCCGGACGGGACCGTCGCCGATGATCGCCGCTCGCTCTACGACCACGCTTTCGTCGCGCTCGCGGGAGCCGAGGCCTATGCCGCGCTCGGCGAGCCGCACGCCCTGGCGATCGCGGAGGAAGCCTTCGCCGTCATCGACGAGACAATGGCCGACCAGACCCATGGCGGCTGGGTGGAGGCCGAGCTCGCCCCGGAGGTGAAGCTCACCAACCCGCACATGCATCTCATGGAGGCTGCGCTCGCCATGCATGCGGCCACCGGGGAGGCGAGCGCGCTGCGCCGGGCCGAGGCGATCGCGGAGCTGTTCGAGGCGCGCATGTTCGATCCCGCCAGCGGGGCGGTGCGCGAGACTCTGAGCCGGGACTGGAACCGGCTCGACACGCCGGAAGGCCGCCTCGCCGAGCCCGGCCACGCCTATGAGTGGGCGGTGCTGCTCGATCAGCTGAGCGAAGTGTCGGGGCGCGACACGGTGTCCTGGCGCCGGCGCCTGATCGCGGCCGCGGACCGGACCGCGGCGAGCGGGGCGCAGGAGGCCGCGTTCGCCTCGGCCTGCGTCTCGCTGGACGGGGAGATCACCGATCCCGAGCGCCGGCTCTGGCCGCAGCTTGAACGCTTGCGCGCGCGTCTGGCCCATCCCGAAACCGCAGCCCCAGGCGACACGGCGAGACAGCTGAACCGGATCCTGGAGCACTATATCCGCCCAGGCCCCGCCTGGGGCTGGATCGACAAGCTCGACCGGGACGACCGCCCGATCGCCGACCGTGTCCCGGCCAGCATGCTCTACCACGTGATGACCGGGCTCGGAGACGTGGCCGCAAGCGCGTGAGCGCCTAAGCCGCCCCCCAGCGCGGCGCGTGATACGCCCAGGCGTCGGCGACGATGGTTTCGATCGCGGAGCGCTCGGGCGTGAATCCGAGCCGGCGCTTGGCTTCCGACGGATCGGCCACCAGGACCGGCGCATCGCCCGGCCGGCGCGACGCGACGCGATGGGGGACCGCGCGCCCGGTCGCAGCCGAGACCGCTTCGATCACCTCTTTGACCGACACGCCGCGGCCGGTTCCCAGGTTGCAGGCGAACGCGCCGCCCTCGCCGCTCAACCGCTCCAGCGCGGCGACATGGGCGCGGGCGAGCTGATCCACGGCGTCGCCGGAGCTCAGGGGCTGGACGCCACCCTGACCAGCCCCCGGACGAATGTCTTAATCGGCGAGGATGACTTTGGCGTGGGCGTACACCGGCTGAACTTCTACACCGGCGAATTGACCCCCTCCGTTCGGCGTAACGCCCCTGTTCTATCAAGCGACGATCAGCGAGTACGCGCGCTCGGCCGAAATCGACAAGATCGAGACGCTGCAGATCGATGCGAACACGGTCGTGGCCGCATTCGTGCCTGACGGCGGTCCCGGCGCTCGATCCGCAGAGATCTTTTGGGTCAATACGAACACCGCCGCATCCATATCGAGCAGCACGAGCGGTACGCTCCAGGCGCTCCACGGCTTGGATCTCGCCAGCCGCTCGGGGAATACCCCGGCGCTCGCGGCCTCCAACGTGCGCGTCGTCGACGGCGATCCGGCCAGCGCCGGCGTGGCTGGCGCATGGGACCTGAAGATGGTCGCCGGGCCGGGCGCGAACCTGGACGACCTCGCCGGCGTGATCGGCTCAAGCTTCGTCACCTTCGAGGTGGACAGGGGCGATATCGACTTCGACGCCGGCGACGAGATCGAGCTGTCCAACCTGCGCATCCGCGCGAACGCCTATTTCGCCGCGCCCGGCGATACGACCGAGATGACGCTCACCACCGCGTCCTCCACGCTGAACCACGTGGCGGCCGCGGACCGCACTTACCCGCTGTTCGACTTCATCGATCCGATCCTGGTCACGATCGTGCCCGACGGGACCAAGGATCTGTTGGACAATGTGGGCGGCACCGGCGGGACGCCCGGGAACTATGACGGCGCGGACGCTGACGGGCTGGCGGAGATCTCGCTCGCGGCCGGCTCGTTCGGCGAGCTGTTTGGCGGGCCCGACCCGTTCACCGATCTCGGCGATCTCTACGTCTGCGACTCCGGCGCGATCTCGACCGGGCGGTCTATGACGGCGGGCGGGCCCACAACCTCGCCTACGCGTTCGGCGACGGGGCGGGCTATCGCTACTTCGTCAAAGTGGTCACCGCCTCGGCCACGCCCGTGATCCTGATCGCGCGAGACGAGACCGGAACCGAGACCAGCGGACTTCTGGCCGTGCAGCAGGACGAGAACACCTCAGCGCTCTACATGGTCGCCGATATCAACGCCCCGCTCGGCGCTCAAGTGCTGGCGGACGAGATCACCACCGCCGGCCTCGTCGTCATCGCCGCTGAAGACGCCACCGTCGGCGCCATGATGCTCAACCCCTCAGGCGATCTCGGCGCGCCCAACGCGTGCCGGCAGCCATAGGGCGAAAAGTGCGGCGGCGGACCTACCCGCCGTCGCGCACCACCGTCCCGTCGGCGCTGAAATGGATGCCGCATTCGGTCTTGTCCTGGCCGGCCCAGCGCCCTGAGCGCGGATCGTCCGGGTCGGTGACCGGCGCTGTGCAGGGCACGCATCCGATGGAGAGATAGTCGCGCTCCACGAGCGGGTGCCGGGGCAGGCCGCGCGCCTGGAACCGGGCTTCGATCGCGTCGCGGTCCCAGTCGTAGAGCGGATTGAGCTTCAGCTTGCCGTCCTGGATCTCCACGCGGGACATGTCTGCGCGCTCGCCGCCATGGTGACGCTTGCGCCCGGAGATCCAGACCTTGAACGGCTGCAGCGCGCGGATCAGCGGCAGCGTCTTGCGGATATGGCAGCACAGATCGGGATCGCGCTTGTGCAGCTCGCCGTCCGGATCGTCGGCGGCGAGATGATCGGCGTTCGGCCTCAGCGTGCGCACGTCGGTCAGCCCGAGGCGTTCGGTGAGCGCATCGCGATAGGCGAGCGTTTCGTCGAACAGCTTTTCGGTGTCCATGAAGACGACCGGGGTGTCCGGCGCGACCTCTGCGACGAGATCGAGGATCACCGCGCTCTCCGCGCCGAACGAGGACACCACGCAGATCTCGCCTGGAAAAATCTCGGTGATCGCGCGCCGGAGCGCCGCGCCCGCGTCCAGCCCGTTGAGTGCGGCGGTGAGCGCCTGCTGGCCGGCCTCGAGCGCCAGGCGGTATTCCGACTTCAGTGCGGACACTTAAGTGCGCCTCGATCAGGGTGCTGCAGCGCGAAAAAGCCACACCCGGGCGTCCAGCGCAAGCGACCCGCACGGCCCCAGGGCCCGCCCCGCGGCGTTGCGCGACGCGGGCGCATCGGTTAAGCGCCCCTGACGCTGAGACGCAGGGGCCGAGATGGGCGAGATCGCTGAACTGGCGCGCACTTACGCTGAGCGCTTCAAAGCGCCGAAGGGGCGCGCCAAGCCGCTGTCCCCGCACTTGCGCGCGCTCGAGGCGGAAGCCATCGAGATCATGCGCGAGGTGGCCGCCGAGTTCGAGCGGCCGGTGCTGCTTTACTCCATCGGCAAGGACTCCACCGTCCTCCTGCACCTGGCGATGAAGGCGTTCTGGCCGGCCAAGCCGCCCTTCCCCTTCCTGCACATCGACTCCCTTTGGGAGTTCCGACAGATGGGCGAGTTCCGCGACGCCATGGCCGAGGCGCTGGGGGTCGAGATGATCGTGCACGTCAACGAGGAGGGCCGCGCGCGCGAGATCAATCCCTTCATCCACGGCTCGGCGCTGCACACTCAGGTGATGCGCACAGACGGGCTGTTGCAGGCGCTGAACGCGGGCGGCTACGACGCCGCGTTCGGCGGCGGGCGGCGCGATGAGGAGAAGTCGCGCGCCAAGGAGCGCATCTTCTCCTTCCGCAACGAGGCCCACGCCTGGGACCCGCGCAACCAGCGCCCCGAGCTCTGGCGCCTCTTCAACACGCGCATCCGGTCAGGGGAGTCGATCCGGGTCTTCCCGCTGTCGAACTGGACCGAGATGGATATCTGGCAATACATCCTTGAGGAGCAGATCCCGATCGTGCCGCTCTACTTCGCCAAGGAGCACCCCGTGGTGGAGCGCGACGGGACGCTGATCATGGTCGACGACGCGCGCCTGCCGCTCGATCCCGGCGAGACGCCGCAGACCCGCAAGATCCGCTTCCGCACGCTCGGCTGCTACCCCCTCACCGGCGCGGTGGAGAGCGAGGCGGAGACGCTGGAGGACATCGTCCTTGAGATGCTCACCGTGCGCTCCTCCGAGCGCGCCGGGCGGCTGATCGATTTCGACGAGGCCGGCTCCATGGAGAAGAAGAAGCGCGAGGGGTATTTCTAGATGGACGGACCCCGCGAGCCCTCCGAGACCGCCGAACTCGTCGAGCGCCTGACCCGCACCGGCGGCCGCGGCGTTCTGCGCTTCATCACCTGCGGCTCGGTCGATGACGGCAAGTCGACGCTGATCGGCCGGCTGCTCTACGACTCCAAGCTGTTGTTCGAGGACCAGATCGCGGTGCTGGAGCGGGACTCCAAGGTCCATGGGACCGCCGGGGAGGAGATCGACTTCGCGCTGCTGCTGGACGGGTTGGAGGCCGAGCGCGAGCAGGGCATCACGATCGACGTCGCCTACCGCTTCTTCAA
>CAZKBB010000033.1:19145-30142 GCA_964550935.1 uncultured Caulobacterales bacterium | reverse complement strand
AGCTCCCAGGCGGCCAAGATTCGCTCCCGTTCCGGTTCGACCGTGCGAGCCTAGACGGCGCTGCGCGCCCGCGCGAGCCTCGGCTCGACCAGCCGGTAGGCCAGGATCGCGCCCAGCATGGCCGCCAGGAAGACATAGACCTCGGCGATTCCGAGCGACGCGGCGCTGAGCGCCGGGCCGGGGCAGAAGCCCGCCAGGCCCCACCCGGCCCCGAAGATCGCCGCCCCCGCGATGAGGCGCGTGTCGATCTCGCGGTTCGCCGGGACCTGGAAGCGCGGCTCGAACAGCGGCTCGGCGCGGGTGAAGATCACGCGGTAGCCGATCCCGGTCACCGCGAGCGCGGCGCCCATCACGAGCGCGAGGCTCGGGTCCCACTGGCCGGCGACGTCGAGAAAGTTCAGGACCTTGGCCGGGTTGATCATGCCGGATACGGCCAGGCCCAGCCCGAACAGCAGGCCTGAGGCGAACGGAGCGATCAGTCGAGGCGTCATCGGCGTCTTCCTCCTGAAGGCCTAGAGGACGTGGCGCGAGGCGAAGACCACCGCGGCCCCGGCGAACATGAACACCGCGGTCGCGGCGATGGCGCGCGGCGACAGGCGAGAAACGCCGCACACGCCATGCCCGGAGGTGCAGCCCGAGCCGAGCTGGGTCCCAAAGCCGACGAGCAAACCGGCCGCGATCAGCGTCCACGGGCCCGCGGCGATCTCCACCTGCGGCGTCTGCCCGCCGGCGATCGCAAGCAGAAGCGGCGCGGGGATCAGGCCGGCCAGGAAGGCGATGCGCCAGCCGCGCTCGCCCGGCGGCGCGGCGATGATCCCGCCGGCGATGCCGGAGATCCCGGCGATGCGTCCGTTGGCGAGCATGAGCACGAGTGCGGACAGCCCTATCAGGGCGCCCCCGGCGAGCGCTGGGATCGGGGTGAAGTCGGTGGCGGGCGGCATGGCGATGGTCCTCGTTCCGGTTGGCGGCGGTCGGTGCGCGATTCGTC
Source organism: uncultured Caulobacterales bacterium (assembly GCA_964550935.1). Taxonomy (GTDB): domain Bacteria; phylum Pseudomonadota; class Alphaproteobacteria; order Caulobacterales; family Maricaulaceae; genus JBCBSP01. Next base: position 29,154 of record CAZKBB010000033.1, on the reverse strand, counting down.
ACAGGGCGCGCGGCGGCGGTTTCGGGGAATAGTCTCCCCAATGTCAGTCAGGCTTTCGCTCCGGTCATACTTGTCATTTATCGAAAGTGACATATATCGAGGTTCATTCAAGGCCGAAACGCCGCCGGGCGCCGCCCCGGGCCGAGCCAGATGCAAGACCGGACGCAAGACCTGATGCGATGACAGACACCGCCGCCTCCGAAACGCCTGATCTCGACGCGCTGCGCGAACGCGCCGCGGACGTCTCGGCGATCTTGAAGCTCCTGTCTCACCCGAACCGGCTTCTGGTGGCGTGCGAGCTGATGGACGGCGAACGCTCGGTCTCCGCGATCGAGGCGGACACCGGCGTGCGTCAGCCCAACTTGTCTCGCGATCTGGCGCGGCTGCGCGCGGCGGGCGTGGTGGCGACGCGCCGGGAGGCCAAGCAGGTCTTCTACCGGCTCGCCGATCCGCGCATTCAAACGCTCATGCAGTCGCTTTGCGCGGTGTTCGCGCCGGATGGAAAGCCCGGACGCCCGTCACGCCCCACCAATGACCCCTCACCCTCGAAGGAGGATCGCTCATGACCCGCAAACCCCACGTGGAAGCCTTTTTCGACGAGGCCACCTTCACCGTCAGCTACGTCGTCTGCGACCCGGAGACCCGGCGCGCGGCGATCGTCGACAGCGTGCTCGACTACGACCCGAAGTCCGGGCGCACCCGGAAGGACAGCGCGGACGCGGTCATCGCTTACGTGAAAGATCAGGGCCTCGAGGTCGACTGGGTCCTGGAGACCCATGTCCACGCCGATCACCTCTCCGCCGCGCCTTATCTTAAAGGAGAGGTCGGCGGCCAGCTTGCGATCGGCTCGAACATCAAGACCGTCCAGGACGTGTTCGGCAAGGTGTTCAACGCCGGAACCGAGTTCCAGCGCGACGGATCCCAATTCGACCATCTGTTTGAGGACGGCGAGCAGTTCGCCATCGGCTCGATCCAGGCCAAGGCGATACACACGCCCGGCCATACGCCGGCCTGCATGACCTACGTGATCGGCGACGCCGCCTTCGTGGGCGATACGATCTTCATGCCCGACTTCGGCACGGCGCGGTGCGACTTCCCCGGCGGCGACGCGGCGACGCTCTACCGCTCGATCCAGAAGATCTTCGCGCTGCCCGACGAGACGCGCCTGTTCATGTGCCACGACTACAAAGCGCCGGGGCGCGACGCGTTCGCCTGGGAAACCACGGTCGGTGAGCAGAAGGCGAAGAACAAGCATGTCCACGAGGGCGTCACCGAGGCCGAGTTCGTCAAGATGCGCACTGAGCGCGACGCCCAACTGGAGATGCCGGTGCTCATTCTGCCTTCGGTGCAGGTGAACATGCGCGCCGGCGATCTGCCCCCGGCCGAGGACAACGGGACGCGCTATCTGAAGATCCCGCTCGACGCCCTCTAGGCCTCACAGCGCCCGGACCCTCGACGGTCCGGGCGCGTCCGCTTCTGGACGCGGACAGACAAACATTACCGGGAGGAGGCTTCGGCCATGGACATAAAGCGCATCTCGCCTTTCTTCTCCGTCAGCGCGCAGCTGAGCCCCGCCGATCTGGGCGCCGCGGCGAGCCAGGGCTTCAAGGCCGTCATCAACAACCGCCCCGATCGGGAGAGCGACGATCAGCCGAGCTCGGCTGAGCTCGAAGCCGCCGCGGAAGGTCTCGGGCTCGACTACCGGCACATTCCCGTCGTCGGCGGCAAGATTTCCGATCAGGACGTGGCGGACTTCTCCGCGGCCCTGAATGAGGTGACCGGGCCGGTCCTCGCCTTCTGCCGCACCGGCACGCGCTCCTCCACGCTGTGGGCGCTGTCCGAAGCGCGCCATCTCTCCGCCGATGCGCTGATCGACGCCGCCGCAGGGGCGGGCTACGACCTCTCCGTCCTTCGCCCGCGCCTCGAGGCCCGGCTGGCGCGCGAACGCCAAGACGCGCCGGCCAAGGCTGACGGCGAGAGCCCCGCCTCACACTATGACGTCGTCGTGGTCGGCGGCGGCGCGGGCGGCATTTCGGCGGCCGCAAGCCTCCTGAAACGCAAGCCTCATCTCAATATCGCGATCGTGGAACCGCGCGAGGAGCACTTTTACCAGCCCGGCTGGACGCTCGTCGGCGGGGGCGTGTTCGACCGCGCCCAGACCGAGCGCCCCATGGCCGAGCTGATGCCCAAGGGCGTGAAGTGGCTCCGCGCCGCAGCCTCGGCGTTCAAGCCGGAGGCGCGCGAGGTGGTGCTCGAGGACGGCGGCCGGCTCGCCTACCGGGTCCTGATCGCCGCGCCGGGTCTGAAGCTCGACTGGGACCAAGTCGACGGGCTGCGCGAGACGCTGGGGCGCAACGGCGTCACCTCGAACTACCGCTTCGACATGGCGAGCTACACGTGGGAGCTCGTTCAGTCGCTGAAGGGCGGCACGGCGCTGTTCACCCAGCCGCCCATGCCGATCAAGTGCGCCGGCGCGCCGCAGAAGGCGATGTATCTGTCCTGCGACGCCTGGCGGCGCGCGGGCGTGTTATCCGACATCAATGTAGAGTTCCACAACGCCGGGGCGGTGCTGTTCGGCGTGGGGGCCTACGTGCCCGCGCTTATGGAGTATGTGGAGCGCTACGGCGCGCACCTGAACTTCAACTCCAACCTGGTCGCGATCGACGCCGCCAAGCGCACCGCCACCTTCCAGATCGCCGGCGAAAAGGGTGAGCCCGATCACGTCGAAAAGCGCTTCGACATGATCCATGTCTGCCCGCCCCAGACCGCGCCGGACTTCATCCGCTCCTCGCCGCTCGCGAATGAGGCCGGTTGGATCGACGTCTCCGCAGAGACACTGCAGCACCCCAGGTACGGCAACGTGTTTGCGCTGGGCGATGCGTGCTCGGCGCCGAACGCGAAGACGGCCGCGGCCGTGCGGTCCCAGGCGCCTGTGGTGGCGCGCAACGTCGCCTCTGTGCTCGACGGCGAGCGCCCGCGCGCGGTCTATCACGGCTACGGCTCCTGCCCGCTCACGGTGGAGCGCGGCAAGATCGTGCTCGCGGAGTTCGGCTATGGCGGGGCGCTGCAGCCTACGCTGCCGACTTGGCTGGTGGACGGGAAGAAGCCCACGCGGCTCGCCTGGTTCCTGAAAGAGAAGATGCTGCCCTGGCTTTATTTCGACGCCATGCTGAAGGGGCGCGAATGGCTGGTGGACGTCGACGTCCTGCCCCACGCTCCGGCTGAGCGCGACGCCCAGACCGCACTTTGAGCCTCGCGCGCCGATCGCCTGTCTCCGGCGCGCCGCTCGGGCGCGCTGCGTCGCAACCCTGAACCGGAGGCGCGCCTTGAAGCTCGCCCGCCATCTGCCGATCCTGGACTGGGCGCGCGCCTATGACGGGCGCATGCTGAGCGATGATCTCATGGCCGCGGTGATCGTGACGATCATGCTGATCCCGCAATCGCTGGCCTACGCCATGCTCGCGGGTCTGCCGCCGCAAGCCGGGCTGTACGCCTCGATCGCGCCGCTCATCGCCTATGCGATATTCGGGACGTCCCGAGCGCTGGCGGTGGGCCCGGTCGCGGTGGTCTCGCTGATGACCGCCGCGGCGGTGGGCCAGGTCGCCCAGACCGGCACGATCGGCTATGCGACCGCGGCGCTGACGCTCGCGGTGATGTCCGGGCTCTTCCTGCTCTTGATGGGCGTGTTCCGGCTCGGCTTTTTGGCGAACTTCCTGTCCCACCCGGTGATCTCGGGCTTCATCACGGCCTCGGGGCTCATCATCGCGGCGAGCCAGCTGAAACACATCCTCGGCGTGGAGGCGCACGGCCACAGCCTGGTCGCCGTCGCCGGCTCACTGTGGGCGCATCTCGACCAGACGAGCCTGCCCACATTGATCATCGGCGCGGCTTCGGTCGCGTTCTTGTTCTTCGTGCGCTCAGGCCTGAAACCCCTGCTGAAGCGCCTCGGCGTGAACGCGCGCGCCGCCGACATCATCACCAAGGCCGGGCCAGTGGCCGCGGTCGCGGCGTCGATCCTGGCGGTGACCGCGCTCGACCTCGCCTCGGCGGGCGTGAAGACGGTGGGCGCGATTCCCTCCGGCCTGCCGCCCTTCACCGTCCCGAGCCTCGATCCGGGCCTTTGGGGCCAGCTCGCCGCCGCGGCGGTGCTGATCTCGGTGATCGGCTTCGTGGAATCGGTCTCGGTGGCCCAGACGCTCGCGGCCAAGCGCCGCCAGCGCATCGATCCGGACCAGGAGCTGATCGGGCTCGGCGCCTCGAACGTGGCGGCCGGCTTCACCGGCGGCTATCCGGTCACCGGCGGTTTCGCGCGCTCGGTGGTGAATTTCGACGCCGGCGCGCGCACGCCGGCCGCAGGCGGGTTCACGGCCGTGGGCATCGCGCTCGCCGCGCTGTTCCTGACGCCGCTCCTGTTCAACCTGCCGAGCGCGGTTCTGGCCGCGACAATCATCGTCGCGGTGCTCTCGCTGGTGGACCTCGGCGCGCTGCGGCGGGCGTGGCGCTATTCCAAGACCGACTTCGCCGCGATGAGCGCGACGATCCTTCTCACGCTCGGCCTCGGCGTGGAGGCGGGCGTGCTCGCCGGCGTGATCGTCTCGTTGGCGCTGTTTCTCTACCGCACCAGCCGGCCGCACTGTGCGATCGTCGGCCAGGTGCCCGGCGGGGAGCATTTCCGCAATGTGGACCGGCACGACGTCGTCACGTCTGACACCGTGATCACGCTGCGCGTGGATGAGAGCCTCTACTTCGCCAATGCGCGCTTCCTGGAGGACAAGGTCTACGCCCTCGTCGCGGAGAACCCCGAGGTCGATCACTTCGTCCTGATGTGTCCGGCGGTGAACGCGGTCGACGGCACCGGGCTTGAGAGCCTGGAGGCGATCAATCACCGCCTGAAGGATTCCGGCGTCACCTTGCACCTGTCCGAGGTGAAGGGCCCGGTCATGGACGGGCTGAAGCGCTCGGACTTTCTCGACGAGCTGACAGGCGAGATCTTCTTAAGCCAGTACGACGCGTTCGCCGCGCTCGACCCGGAGGCGGCGCGACACGCTCTGGACGCGCCGCGTCCGGCGCAGGCCGAGCCGGTCAAGACCGGCGCGGCGGAGTAGGCGCTAATCCGCGTCCATCATCTCTACGCGCGCGGTCAGCTGCTCCACCAGGATGGCCTGGTAGAAACCGTCAGCGCGCTCGCCCGCAGTCTCCAGGAAGCTCAACATCTCCGCCCGGTCGATACGGGGATGGTCCTCGCAGCCCTCGAAGGCGCCCTGCAGCGCATAGTGCGGGAAGCCGACCAGGCCGGCATACCGGCCCGCATGGGCGGAGCGCCGGATCAGCTCGCCGCCATAGCACGGATCGGCGCCGCGCCCGTCCCATCCGGTCACGCGGATATAACCCACCACGAAAAGCGACTGGGGATAGCCCGCGCCCAGCGCCGCGTCGCGATAGGACTGGCCCTCCGCGTGCCGGCCTGAATAGCCGTAGGCGCGCGCCAGCTGATAGTTCAGCCGCGGGTTCTCCGGGTCGGCCTCGACTGCGGCTTCACAAGCCGCGATCGCCGTGTCGAGCTCCATGTCGCCGCGCGACACGCCCTCGCCGACGCGTTCCGGATCGTTGGGATGGGCGGCGAGCCGATCGCACTCGGTCTGCGAGCGGTCGTACTCGCCGCGCTCATAGGCGCCGATCTGGTCGAGCGCCAGAAAGCCGGGCGAGGCTTGCAGGGCGAGGGCGGCGGCCAGCGAGGCGGTCACGGCGGCGATCATGGACGGGTTTCCTTCAGTCGAACGGGCGTCGGATGCGCTTGAAAAGTCCGTACAATCCTATCCGCGTCTCCCCTCGCCGTCACGCAAAAGCCGGCCGGCGCGTCGCGCCCGGACGTGCGGCGAGATTTTCCCTTCACGGCTACACGATAGCCACACCCGCCAAAAAGGCTTTGCAAATCAGAGCCTCGGGCCGCGTCGATAGGTGCGGAGTCCGCGCCGTCGGGCCGATGGGACGACGCGGCGGCGTTGCATGTCATCAAGTCGTCATACGACTGCGACGCGCCTGTAACAAACCTCGTGTCTCTTGCGGTTGAACGTCGGCGCGGCGACTCCGCGCTCTCCGGCGTGCGTAAAGTTTTGTTCGAGCCATCATTTGTTGGGGGTCCACAATGGCGTCTTATTCCTCTCTCGCGAAGCTCCTGCTTGTTGGCGCGTCCTGCGCCGTCATTGCGGCTTGCTCCGAAGCCAACATTTCGTCGCCTGGCGAAATCGGTCAGATCGATAACGGCGGCGGGTCCGGCGGCGGTTCTGGCGGCGGCGGCGGCGGCGGCGGTGACGGCGGCGACGGCGGCGGTGACGGCGACGCGGACTGCCCTGACGGCACGACGCCGGGCGATTCGGTTTCGGGCGCCGCGACCTGCGAGATTTCCGGCGCCATAATCGACGACGTGACGCTTACGGCCGGTCCGCTCTACCGTCTGTCCGGGCGTGTCGACGTGGGCGTTGACGTCGGCGGCGGCGGCGACTTCGCCGACGGCGACGAAGCGACACTGACCGTGGAGCCGGGCGTTACGATCTTCGGCGCATCGGGATCGGATTTCCTCGTCGTGAACCGCGGTTCGCGCCTCGTCGCCGACGGGGACGCCGACAACCCGATCGTGTTCACCGCGCTGCAAGACGTCGAAGGCACCGTCGGCGAGGAAGATCGCGGGCTGTGGGGCGGCGTGGTGATCCTCGGCCGCGCCCCGATCAGCTCGTGCAGCGGCTTCACCCCCGGCGATCCGGAATGCGAAAACACCGTCGAAGGCACTGACGCGCTGTATGGCGGCAACGCGCCTGACGACGACAGCGGCGTGCTCAACTACGTCCAGGTTCTCTTCGCGGGCAACGCGATCAGCGCGGACAACGAGCTGAACGCGATCACGCTCGGCGGCGTCGGCAGCGGCACCGAGATCGACTTCGTTCAGACCCATAACAATCTGGACGACGGTATCGAGTGGTTCGGCGGCACGGTCGACGTCAAGCACGCGGTGTTCACCGGCATCGGCGACGATTCGCTCGACTGGGCCGAGGGCTGGACCGGCAAGCTGCAGTTCGGAATTGTCGTCCAGTCCGACGCGGCAGGCGGGCGCGGCATCGAGGCGGGCAATTCCAGCCTGCCGCCGGGCCTCGCCGACCTGCGCTCCAACCCGACCCTGTCGAACTTGACCTTCCTGGGCGATCCGGCCAACGACGAAGGCATCGTGCTGCGTGGCGGGACCGATGGGCGCATCGTCAACTCGGTCATCGTCGGGTTCTCCGAGTGCCTCGATATCGACGCCTCGGAAACGTTTGCGGCGGATCCGACCTTCAACTCGGTCCTGCTCGACTGCCCGACCACCTTCAAGGATGACGGCCCGGGCGACACGGCGGCCGATGTCGAGGCGATCTTCAACGACGACCCGAACAACGTGACCGACGAACCGGCCTCGCTGAGCGACCGCTTCTTCCCGGGCCCTGTCGAGGAGGACGTCGAAGCGTTCGACGTTACGGCACTCGACCCCTTCTTCGACGATGTCGACTACATCGGCGCCTTCTCGCCGGACGAAACGGTGTCTAACAATTGGGCGGCGGGATGGACGTTCGCCCTGTTTGACGAGCCCGAATGTCCGGAGGGCACGACCAACGAAGGCACGCTGAACGGCCTCAACCGCTGCGGCGTCACGGGCGTCATCACGGGCGACCTTCGCCTGACGCGCGGCAACATCTACGAGCTGCAAGGCCGCGTGGATGTGGGCGTGGACGTCGGCGGCGGTGGGGATTTCGCCGACGGTGACCCAGCCACTCTGACCATCGAGTCCGGCGTCACGGTCTTCGGCGAATCCGGCTCCGACTTCCTCGTCGTGAACCGCGGCTCGCAGCTCTTCGTGAACGGGACCGCGGACGATCCGGTGATCATGACCTCGCTGCAGGACGTGAACGGCACTCAGCAGCCCGAAGATCGGGGTCAGTGGGGCGGCATGGTGATCCTCGGCCGCGCGCCGATCAGCTCGTGCAGCGGCTTCACCCCCGGCGATCCGGAATGCGAAAACACCGTCGAAGGCACTGACGCGCTGTATGGCGGCAACGCGCCTGACGACGACAGCGGCGTGCTCAACTACGTCCAGGTTCTCTTCGCGGGCAACGCGATCAGCGCGGACAACGAGCTGAACGCGATCACGCTCGGCGGCGTCGGCAGCGGCACCGAGATCGACTTCGTTCAGACCCATAACAATCTGGACGACGGTATCGAGTGGTTCGGCGGCACGGTCGACGTCAAGCACGCGGTGTTCACCGGCATCGGCGACGATTCGCTCGACTGGGCCGAGGGCTGGACCGGCAAGCTGCAGTTCGGAATTGTCGTCCAGTCCGACGCGGCAGGCGGGCGCGGCATCGAGGCGGGCAATTCCAGCCTGCCGCCGGGCCTCGCCGACCTGCGCTCCAACCCGACCCTGTCGAACTTGACCTTCCTGGGCGATCCGGCCAACGACGAAGGCATCGTGCTGCGTGGCGGGACCGATGGGCGCATCGTCAACTCGGTCATCGTCGGGTTCTCCGAGTGCCTCGATATCGACGCCTCGGAAACGTTTGCGGCGGATCCGACCTTCAACTCGGTCCTGCTCGACTGCCCGACCACCTTCAAGGATGACGGCCCGGGCGACACGGCGGCCGATGTCGAGGCGATCTTCAACGACGACCCGAACAACGTGACCGACGAGGCGAACACGCTGCAGGACACGTTTGTCAACGGGTCGACCGAGAACGGCGTCACGGCGTTCGACCCCACCACGCTCGACGCCTTCTTCGACGCAGTCGATCACATCGGCGCGGTCAAGGACGGCGACGATGATTGGTGGCGCGGCTGGACGTGCGGGCTCGAGAGCGGGTCGGACTGCTAGAGGGGCCCAGAACTCGGGGATGCACGCGCCGCGTGCGGTGCATGCATCCCCGAGTCACTCGACCTGATCTAGAAGTTCGCGGCCTAACAAAAAGGGGGCGCACATGTCGCGCGGCCAACATAAATTCCTTCTGACTCTTTTCGCCACGACAATGCTGGCCGGGACGCCGGCGGCGGCGTTCGCACAGGACGCGCCGGAGCCCGCCGCGCAGGACGATGCGCGGGCGCAGACCGACGACGTCATCGTAGTACGCTATCGCTATGTTCCTGAGCCCAAGCGCGAAATCTCGCAGGTGGCCAGCTTCCTCACCGATGAGGATTTCGCACGCACCGGCGACAGCGACGTCAGCGGCGCGATCCGCCGCGTGACAGGCGTCAACATCAATCGCGGCAAGTTCGTGTTCGTGCGCGGACTTGGCGATCGATTTTCCGGGGTCGTGCTGAACGGGCTGACGCTGCCCAGCCCTGAACCGCTGCGCCGCGTGGCGCCGCTGGACATCTTCCCGACCGAACTGCTTCGCGGCCTTTCCGTCCAGAAGACCTATTCAGCCCGCGACAGCGCCGACTTCGGGGGCGGGCTGGTCAATCTTGAGACCCGCCTGCTGCCCGCGGAGTCGGTGCGCAGCATTTCCGTGTCGGGCGAGGTGGACACCGCGACGAGCTTCGACAACGCGCTGATGTATGACGGCGGGGAGTGGGACCGGTTCGGCTTCGACGACGGCTTGAGGGATATCCCCGGGCCGCTGCAGGACGCGCTTTTGACCGGACTGGAGATCGACCGGTCGAATTTCTCTGCGCAGGACCTCCAGGCGATCGGACGGAGCATTCCAAACTCGAAACTCAACGTGTTGTTCGACGGTGATGCGCCTGCGAATTACGGCGGCAGCCTCACCTTCGGCGAGCCGTTTAGACTGTTCGGCGCCGACAGCGGCGTCTTCCTCAGCGGTGGTTTCGACTCCGAGTGGCAGACCAAGCGAGGCGAGCGGCAGACCGCGATCGGCTCCGGGGACAACCTGGCGACGCCTGAAATCTTCAACGATTTCGACCTGTTCAGCACTCAGCTGAGCACGCGTTGGAGCGGTCTGGCGACCACGGGCCTGGACTGGGGCTCCCATGA
>CAZKBB010000033.1:0-19045 GCA_964550935.1 uncultured Caulobacterales bacterium | reverse complement strand
ATCGAGTTGCGGTATGATTTCGACCTGTCGGACGATCTGGCCGTGTCGCTTTACGGTGGCTGGGACGGCAGCGACACCGAGCGTGAGGCGGCCCGCCGCGACCTGACCTTCCAGGGCTTCGCGCCTCGCGAACTGCTCAGACGTCGGATCGATTACATCTTCGCCGACCAAAACATCAATCCGTCTCGCTTCGAGATCGAGGAGACGACCAGTCCGCAGTTCGACCCGAACTATATCGGCTCGCTGGTGGTCAACGGATACTATCTGGGCGCGGATATCGGCCTTGGCGCGTTCATCTCGATCGACGCCGGGGTCAGGGTCGAAGAGTCGCAGCAGATCGTGGACACCTTCTCTCCGTTCACGGAGAACGTGTTTCTGGAATCCCTGATCGAGGAGACCGACACGCTACCTTCGGTCGCCGCGACGTGGACCTTCGCGGACGGCATGCAGCTTCGCGCGGCGTATTCCGAGACGCTCGGGCGGCCGCAATTCCGCGAAATCGCCTTCTCCGAGTTCATCAACGTCGACACCGATCAGCTTTTCATCGGCAACCCGTTCCTCGAGAACACGGCTCTGACGAATTACGACCTGAAATGGGAGTGGTACTTCGCCCGGAACCAGTTCGTGACGGCCGGCGTGTTCTACAAAGAGCTGGAAGATCCGATCGAGGAGTACGTCACTGGCGCGGTCGGCGGCGGCGACACTGTCCGGACCGGGTTCCAGCAGGTTCCCGGCGCCGAGATCCGAGGCGCGGAGTTCGAAGTCAACTACCGCTTCGCATTGCCGGAGTTCGAGAGCGGTCCCCTGCGCGTGCTCTCAAGGGGCGATCTTCTCCTTGCGGGCAACTACACCTACTCCGAAAGCGAGGTGACGTTCGGCGAAGGCGACGTGGTCGTCAGAAACTCGACCACCCGAAAGGTCGAACTGCCGGCGGATCAGGTGATTGCAGCCGGGCGCGAACTGCAGGGTCAGATCGCGCATGTGTTCAATGTCCAGCTCGAATGGTCCGACGCGGACACCTCCGTGGCGGTGCTCTACAACTATACGAGCGATCGGATCCGCGAACTGGGCGTCAACAACCTGCCTCCGGTCCGGGCGACCGATCCGGCGTCCCTTGACCTGAGGGTGCGCCGGAACCTGGATGTTTTCGGTCGAGAGGTGGCCGCTGCGTTCACGGCGCGCAATCTGCTGGGCGACAACTTCGAGGCGACCCAGTCTGGGGGCGGAAGCACGATCAATGTGGATACGTACGATATCGGAACGACCTTCTCCGTAAGCCTGACGTCTCAGTTCTGATCGCCGCGCGCCGGTCGAGCCGGAGCGTGCCCGTTGCGTTGGAGGCGCGATTTCAAATCGCGCCTCCAATCGATTGGATTTTCAGTTCGCCGCGTGCAGACTCCGTTCCGGCAGGCGAATTTAAGCGCTTGTTTTTCTTGCGGCTGGCCTCTTGATGACGACGGTCAACACGACAGCTTCCTATCAGTTCAACGCCCTGTCCCGGCGCGCCGCGACGGTGTGCGAGGCCGTTTCGATTAGCATGCTGGCGCTTTTGGCGGCCCGCCTGCTCTGGTTCGTCCTTTACGGCGCCTCCGTCAGCCAGATCGATATCGAGCCGCTCAGCCCTCTCGACGTCGCCGCCGCGCCGGTCGCCGTCGATGCCTCAAGCCTGCGGCGCGGTAAGCTGTTCGAGGCGCGCGGGGCGCAGAGCGAGGTCGAGACGCTTCCGGAGACCCAGCTCGATCTGACGCTGCGCGGGGTCCGCCGCGGGGCCAGGGCGGGAACAGGGTCCGCCGTCATAGAAGCTCCCGGCCAGGGACAGCGCACCCTGCCGCTCGGCGCGGAGATCGTCGGTGGGGTGACGATCGAGGCGATCCACACCGAGCGGGTCGTCATCAATCGTCGCGGGGTGCGCGAAAACCTGTTTCTCCGCGAAGAGGCGCGCCAGCGTGCTGAGGCCGCGGCGGCGGGAGCCGGCGACCCGCCCGAAGGCCGCGGCGAGGCGTCCGCGGACCCGCAAGCTGCGGCGCCGACCCTGTCCGCAGACAGCGGCGCGGACTGGATCCGCGCGCTGCGCTTGAGCCGGACCGACGGCGGCTACCGCATCGGCGAAGCCGCGGACGCCGACATGCTCTCGGCGCTTTCGCTCAGGTCGGGAGACGTAATCACGGCCGTGAACAACCGACCGCTCACGCAAAACGCGCGCGCGCTTGACCTTTTCGAGGATCTGGAGGACGTCGACGGGGCGTCCCTGACCGTGAGCCGCGACGGCCGCGCCGTCGAGATCGAGGTGGAGCTGAGATGACCCCGACCCGAGCCTTGCGCGCGCCGCTCGCCGCACTCGCCGCTTTCGCTGCCGCTGTGACGGGCGCGCTCACCGGCCTGCCTGCACCGCGCGGCTTCCCGGCCCACGCCCAGGAGCACACCCTCAACTTCCGCGGCGCCGACATCCAGGCCTTCATCGACGACGTCTCGATCGTGACGGGCCACACCTTCATTGTGGACTCCGAGGTGCGCGGCGTGGTGACGATCACGTCGCAAAACGCGCTGACCTCCGAGGAGGTCTTTCAGGTCTTCCTCGCCACGCTACGCACCCAGGGCTACGCCGCGGTGCGCACCGCGCCGGGCGTCTACCAGATCCTGCCCGAGGCCGACGGCGCGCGCGCGGGCGCGCCGGTCAACCGCGCCGACGAGGGCGACGTGTTCATGACCTCGGTGGTGCGCCTGGACAACGTTTCCGCACGCGAGGCGATCCGCACTCTGGGGCCGATGGTGTCGGTCTCCGGCGCGGTCAACGCAGCCGAGAGCGGCAACCTCATCGTGATGGTCGACTACGCCTCGAACATCCGCGGCATGGAGCGGGTCCTCGCCGAGCTCGACACCGACACCTCGGTGGTGGAGATCGTAACGCTTGAGAACGTGTCGGCCGACGAAATGGCGGGCATCATCCAGCGCATGCGTGGCGGCTCGGGGACGCGCGAAGACGGCGCCCGCGCCCCCGCGAGCATCGCCCCGGTGCCGGCCTCGAACTCCATCCTCCTGCGCGGCGAGCCCGACGAGGTGGCGCGCCTGATGTCGCTCATCCGGCGCGTTGACGCCGTCAGCAGGTCGAGCCAGACCTTCCGCGTGGTCTACCTGAACCACGCCGACGGCGAGGGCGTCCTGCCCATCCTCGAAAGCTTCTCCGGGGCCATAGCCCCCGATGAAGGGCAGGGCGGACGCCGCATGACGATCGGCTTCCACGCGCCAACCAACGCGATCATCATGAACGGTGAGCCGGACATGCTGCGCGAGCTCGAGCTGGTCATCGGCCGGCTCGACGTGCGCCGCCCGCAGGTGCTGGTCGAGGCGATCATCGTGGAGGTCTCCGACACCACCGCTCGCGATCTCGGCGTGCAGTTCGTGGTCGCCGGGGACGGCGACGACGCCACCCCCTTCGCCACGACGCGCTTCGGCGCAGGCTCGGTGCAGCCCGATCTCCTCGCCTTGACCGGCGCTCTGACCGAGACGGGAACCGGCGACGACGACGCCTCGAGCGACATCAACCTGCAGCAGCTCGCCCTGTCCTCGCTTCTGGGCACGCGCGGCGGGCTTCTGGGCGTGGGCGGTCAGGACGATGACGGCAATCTGTTCGGCGTGATCTTGAACGCGCTGCAGGCCGACACCGACTCCAACGTGCTCTCCACGCCTTCGATCCTGACGGTGGATAACGAGCAGGCCTCGATCATCGTCGGTCAGGAGATCCCGATCACCACCGGCGAGGCGCTGGGCTCGAACAACTCCAACCCGTTCCGCACGATCGAGCGTCAGGACGTGGGCGTCCAGCTGGAGGTCCGCCCGCAGATCAACGAGGGCGACACGATCCGGCTCTATATCCGCCAGGAGGTCTCCTCGGTGGCCGGGCCGGTGGGCGGGGACTTCGTGGAGCTGATAACCAACACCCGCGAGATTCAGACGACCGCGCTCGCCGACGACGGCGAGATCGTCGTGCTCGGCGGGCTGATCGAGCGCGACGAGCAATACGCCGACGACGCGGTGCCGGGGCTCAGCCGCATCCCCGCGGTGGGGCGTCTGTTCCGCAATGAAAGCCGCTCACAGCAGCGGCGCAATCTGATGGTGTTCATCCGCCCCACCATCGTGCGTTCGGCCGAGGACGCGCGCGCGGTGACCCGGCGCAATTACGACTTCATCGCCGGCGAGCAGCGCCGCGCCACGCGCGGGGGCGGCTCGAGCCTTGAAGACATCGTGGAGATGATGAACGCCGCGCCGGAGGCGCAGCCGCAGCAGTGACGCGAGCGCGCCTCCACCCGGCCGGACAGGATGACGGCGCGCACGCGCCGGCGAGATCATGAGCGAGCCGAGCCCCATCGCCTACGCCTTCGCCCGCGAGCACGGCGTCGCGCTCGGCGGACCTGAGCAGGCGCGCGTCTTCCTGTTGCGCACCGGCGCCGATCCGCTGGCGCTCATGGAGGCGCGCCGCGCGGCGGGCCGCGCCTATCCGGTGAGTTATTGCGAGCCGCGCGAGTTCGACCGGGCGCTGTCTGAGATCTACGCCTATGACGGGCTCGACGGCGGGCTGGACGAGGAGGCCGGCGCCGGGGACGAAAGCCTGTCGCGGCTGATCGACGAGATGCCCAAGACCGAGGACCTGCTCGACGCGGCCTCGGACGCGCCGATCATCCGGCTGATCAACGGGCTCATCGCCGAAGCGGTGCGCCTGTCGGCGTCCGACGTCCATGTGGAGCCGTTCGAGGACCGGGTGGCGGTGCGCTTCCGCATCGACGGCGTGTTGCAGGAGACCGCGAGCCTCAGCCCGCGCCTCGCCGCTCCGCTGGTCAGCCGCATCAAGGTCATGGCGCGCCTGGACATCGCGGAAAAGCGCGTGCCCCAGGACGGCCGGCTCACCCTCACCCTGGGCGGCAAGGGCATAGACGTGCGCGTCTCCACCCTGCCGAGCCGCGGCGGGGAGCGGGTCGTTCTGCGCCTGCTGGACAAGGAGAGCGCGCGCTTCTCCATGGACGAGCTCGGCATGGGCGCCGAGACCCTGGCTGACTTCAAGAAGGCTCTGTCCCAGCCGAACGGCGTGATCCTGGTGACCGGCCCCACGGGCTCGGGCAAGACCACGACGCTCTATGCGGGCCTGAACCTTCTGAACGACCAGACCCGCAACATCCTCACCGTGGAGGATCCGGTCGAGTACGCCGTGCCCGGCATCGGCCAGACCCAAGTCAACGCCAAGGTGGGGATGACGTTCGCGGCGGGCCTGCGCGCCATCCTGCGCCAGGACCCGGACGTGGTCATGGTCGGCGAGATCCGCGACCGGGAGACCGCCGAGATCGCCGTTCAGGCGAGCCTGACCGGCCACCTGGTCCTGTCGACCGTGCACACCAACTCGGCCGTCGCGGCCATCGCGCGCCTGCGAGACATGGGCGTGGAGAGCTATCTTCTGGCCTCCACCGTGTCCGCGATCGTGGCCCAGCGCCTGGTCCGGCGGCTGTGCCCGCACTGCAAGGAGGCCTATGCCCCAGACGAGGCCGAACGCCGACTTCTGGGCCTGTCCGACGGCGAGGAGGCGACGCTTCATCGCCCGGTCGGCTGCGGGCACTGCAAGGGGCTCGGCTATTCCGGCCGCCGCGGGGTCTACGAGCTCGTCGTGATCGACGATGCGATCCGCACCCTCATCCATGACGACGCGCGCGAGGCCGACATCGCGCGGCGCGCCTTCCAGCGCCGCGACACGCTCTATCAGGCCGGGGTGAAGCTGGCGCGCGAGGGCGTGACGAGCCTGGCCGAGGTGATGCGGGTCTGCCGCGAGGAGAGCGAGCGCGATGCCGGCGTTTGAGTACGAGGCGCTCGATCTCGCCGGCAAGCGCGCGAAGGGGCTTTTGTCGGCGGACTCAGAAGCCGCCGCGCGCCGCGAGCTGCGCCGGCGCAAGCTCGCACCCCTGAAGGTCTCGCGCGCGGACCGGCGCGGCGCACCCGTGGGCTTCTCGCTCGACGGGCTGTTCTCCGGCCCCACGCTCGACGAGAAGTCGCTCACCGCCGTGACCCGCCAGCTCGCCACGCTCGTCGATGCGGGCATGCCGGTGGAGGAGGCGGTGGGCATGGTGGCGAACCAGGCCGACGATCCGGCCGCCCGGCGCGTGCTCTTGAACGTGCGCGGCCGCGTCACCGAGGGCGAGCGCTTGAGCGAGGCGATGGCGGGCTATCCGGAGAGCTTCCCCGGCGTCTACCGCGCCATGATCGCGGCCGGGGAGAGCGCGGGCGGGCTGTCGGCCGTTCTGGAGCGCCTGGCCGACTACCTTGAGAAGACCGCCGCGCTGAAGCGCCGGATCGGCGTGGCGCTGATCTATCCGAGCGCGCTCGGGATCGTCGCGCTCGCGGTGATCGGGGTTTTGATGGTCTTCATCGTGCCGCGCATCGCTGAGCAGTTCGGCTCCATGGGGATCGAGCTGCCCATGATCACCCAGATCATGATCGCGCTGTCGGGCTTTCTGCAGGCGGCCTGGATCTGGCTGCTTCTGGCGATCGCCGCCGCCGTGCTGGCCGTCATTCAGCTTTCCAAGCGGCCCGAAGTGAAGCGCGCCCTGGACGCGTCGCTGCTGCGCGCGCCCGCGCTCGGCGGGTTCGCGCGCAAGATCGAAAGCGCCCGCTTCGCGCGCACGATGGGCATTCTCATCGCGTCGGGCGCGGTGCTCACCGACGCTTTGAAGAGCGCGCGCCGCGCCTCGGGCAACGCCGTGTTCCAGGCGCGCCTGGCCTCGGCCATCGAAGAGGTCGAGACCGGGCGCGGGCTGTCGGACGCGCTCAAGGCCACGCGCTGGTTTCCCCCGCTCATGCTATACATGGTGGCCGCGGGCGAGCGCTCGGGTCGGCTCGACGAGATGTTCACCCGCGCCGCCGACAGTCTGGAGGCGGAGGTGGACGCCACGCTCTCCGCGCTCCTGGCGCTTCTGGAGCCCGGCGTGATCATCGTGATGGGCGCGATCGTCGCCGCGATCATTCTGTCGATCCTACTGCCCATCCTGCAGCTGAACACGATGGCGCTCGGCTGATCCGGGCGCGAGGAAGACGATGACCCAAGACCGCAACACCCAAACCGCTCGCCAGGCCTCGCGCGAGGCCGGCTTCACGCTCACCGAGCTGATGGTGACGATCGTCATTATCGGGCTTCTGGCCACGATCGTGGTGCTGAACGTCCTGCCGAGCCAGGAGCGCGCCATGGTGGAGAAGGCGCGCGCCGATATCGGCCAGCTCGAAGCCGCGCTGGAGATGTACCAGCTCCAGATGCAGACCCTGCCCTCCACCGAGGCGGGTCTGGAGGCGCTGGTGACCGAGCCGACCGAGCCGCGCCTGGCCGCGCGCTATCCCGAAGGCGGCTTCATAAACCGCCTGCCCGACGATCCCTGGGGCAATGCCTATCAGTATCTCCAGCCCGGCGAGCACGGCCGCTTCGACATCTATTCGCTCGGCGCGGACGGCGAGATCGGCGGCGAGGGGAACGACGCCGACATCGGCAACTGGGAGAGCGACGAGGCGCGCTAGTCGGTGACGCCGGGCGAGGCCATGTCCGCACAGCTCCGCGATAGAGAAACCGGGCTTTCGCTGGTGGAGACGCTGGTGGCGATCTCGGTGATTGCGCTGGTCTCGCTGGCGGTGATGCTGGCCGCGCCGCGCTGGCCGAGCCCGGCCCAGGAGGAGGCCGAGCGCCTCGCCGCGCGCTTCGACGCCGCGCGCGAGCGTGCGTTGACCACGGGCGGAATGATCGGCTTCGTCGCGGACGCGGACGGCGCCGGCTACGCCTTTCTGGTCTTCCGCGACGCGGCCTGGGCGACCTTGCCGGGCGACCCGGCGCTCAAACCCCGCCGACTGCCTGAAGCGCTCTCGATCTATCGTCAGGACGCGCCCGCAGTGCGCGAGGGCTTCACCGCCGACGAAGACGCTCCACTCGCCCCTGAGATCTGGTTCGACCCCACCGGATTCGACGCGCCCTTCGTCTACGTGATCCAGGGCCGCGAGACCGCGCGCACGATCCGGCGCGAGCCGGACGGCGCGATCCGCCTGCCCGATCCGGAGACCGGTTGATGACCGCGCCCCGGCCCGGCGCCGACGCCGGCTTCTCGCTGGTGGAGATGCTCGCCGCGCTCGCGGTGCTGGCGATCGCAGGGCTCGCCCTCATGAACGCGGTGACCCAGTCGGGGCGCGCGGCCGGGCTGGCGCGCGAGTCCGCCCTGGCGCGCTCGGCGGCTGAAAACCTGATGAACCAGGCCGTGCTGGACGCAACCGCCCAGCGCGGGATCGCTGAAGACGAGGGCGTCTACGAACTCGCCGGGCGGACCTACGCCTGGCGCATCAAGACCTTCGAGACGAGCGATCCTCAGCTGCGCCGCGTGGTCCTGGGCGTGTGGGACGAGGAAGCCGAGCGCCTGCTCGCCGAGCGGATCACCTTCCGCCGGATGGACGGCTCGTGACCCGCGCGCGCGACTGCGACCGCGAGGCCGGCTTCACGCTCGTGGAGGTGCTGGTCTCGGTGCTGATCTTCGCCGTCGCGGCCGGGCTCGGAACCGGGCTCCTGACCACCTCGCTGCGCGCCAAGGCGCTGCAGGAGGCCGCGCTGGAAGAGGCTCAGGCGGTGGAGCGCGTGCGCGCGCTTCTGCGCGAAGATCTGGGCCAGCTCGTCATGCGCCCGGCACGGCGCGCGGACGGCTCAGCGCAGCCGTATGTCTTCGCCGGCGACGCGGACGGGGCCGATCCGTTGAGCCTGGCGCGCTCGGGCCAGGCGCGCGACATCCTCGTGCTGACCCGGCGCGGCTGGGCCAATCCGGGCGCGGCGCGTCCGCGCTCCACGCTGCAGCGCGTGGCCTGGCGGCTCGACGGCGACACGCTGCAGCGCGTGGCCTGGGCCTATCCCGATCTTGCGCGCGCCAGCGAGGCCCGGGCGCTGGAGGTCCTCCAGGGCGTCAGCGCGGTGGAGCTGGAATTCCTGCTCGGCGGGACGTGGCGCTCGGACGCCTTCATCGCGCCCTCCGGCGATGAGGAACGCCCGAGCCTGCCCCCGCGCGCGGTGCGCTTGAGCTACGTGCTCGACGGCGTCGGGCCGGTCGAGCATCTCGTTCTCACCCCGGCCTCGGAGCAAGGCCGATGAGGCGCAGGCGAGACACCGAACGCGGCACGGCGCTGCTCTCCGCGCTCCTGATCGTCGCGCTGATGAGCGTGATCGCGGTCGAGCTCGTCGATCAGGCGCGCTTCACGCTGAACCGCGCCTCCAACGTGGCCGCGCGCGATCAGGCCTACTGGCACGCCCGCGGCGCGCGCGACTACGCCGAGACGGTGCTGTTGCGCTCGGTGTCGGAAAACCGCGAGGTGATGCGCCCGACCGATCCGTGGGTGATGGGAGGAACCCAGGTCTTCGAGATTGAGGGGGGCGCACTCGCCGGGACCATCACCGACGGAAACAACTGTTTCAACGTCAACACGCTGGTCCCTGAGACCTCCGCGCTTGAGACCGACACCGGCGCGCTGACGCGTCAGGACGCCACCGCCCAGTTCGAGGCGCTGACCGACGCGCTGGGTCTGGCGCCGGGCGATGCGGCCGACCTGCGCGCCCAGATCATCGACTGGATCGATCCCGATACGCGACCTGAGCCCGGCGGCGCGGAGGACGGCGACTACGCCCGGTTTGATCCGCCCTATCGCGCCGCGAACCAGCCCTTCACCGAGCTTGAGGAGCTGCTCGCGCTTCGCGTCATGACGCCCGCGCTCTATCGCGCCTTGCAGCCATGGCTGTGCGTGCGCCCCGAGCGCGCCCGCCTGCCGGTCAACGTGAACACGCTCTCGATCGATCAGGCGCCGCTGCTGGCCGCCGCGCTGGAGGGTGAGATCAGCTTGGCCGATGCGGAGACGGTGCTTTTCCGCCGTCCCGTCAACGGCTATGACGACATCGCGGATTTCTGGTCCGACCCCGTTCTCGCCCGCCTGCAGCCCGATGCCGGGTTGAGGGAGTCCGTCGCCTTGTCCACGCGCTGGTTCGAGATCGACGTCGAGGTGCGCCTCGGCCCGTCGCGCTTCACCCTGGAGACGCTGTCCCAGCTCGGCGTCAGCGGGCGGCTGTCGCGCCGCACCCAGCGCTTCGGCGCGGCGGGCTAGGCGATGGCGACGCTCGTCCTCTTCCCGCCCGGCGCGAGCGCGCCTGACGACGCGCCCGCGCGCTGGGTCCTCGCGCGCGCTGACGGACGCTACCCGGCTGAAGGGACGTTGGCGCCCGGCGAGGCCTGGGGCGCGCCGAGCCTCGACCCGGCCGACCGGCCCGAGCGCGCCGTGGTTCTGCTCCCGGCCGAAGACGTGTTCGCCGCGCTCATCGAGATCCCGGCGAAGTCGGACCGCGAGGCGGCTCAGGCCGCGCCCTATCTCATCGAGGAGCGCCTCGCCGGCGCGGTGGAGGACACCGAGACCGCGACCGGGCCGCGCCTTGAAACCGGCGAGCGCCTCGTTCTGGCGGCCGATCGCGGCGCCCATCAGCGCTGGCGCGGCTTCGCCGCCGCGCTCGGGGTGAAGCCGCTGCACGCCCTGCCGGACGCGATGGCGATGACGGGCCATGGCGGGGACCTGACCGTGGCCGGTTATGGCGAGCGCGTCCTGTTCCAGACTCGCGAGGGCGATCTGTCTCGTCAGGGCGAGGCGATGGCCGCGCGCGCGGCCGGCGAGGCGCAAGGCGTGCGCGCGCCCCTGTGCGGCGCGATGGAGCGTGATCTCGCCCCGGCCGTCCTGCCTGCGGTCGGCCAGGCGGTTCAGCCCAAACGCCTGCTGATCTCCCCTGAGATCGATCCCTATCTGATCGCGCCGAGTTCCGAACCGATCGCCCTGAAGCGCGAGGCGGGCGCCGATCTCGCCGCCGCCGCCGCGGCGATCTCCGACGAGGCGCTGGCGCGGCTGCCCGCCCTGTTCGGCGCCGGGCTCGCCTCCGGGCTTGATTGGGCCGAGTTGGTGCGGCCCTGGCGTGTCGCCGCCGTCCTGGCGCTCGCCGCGCTTCTCGGCTGGAGCGCGCTCACCGCCGGGGAGGGCGCCTATTACGCCCAGCGCGCGCAGGCCTATCGCGAGGCGAGCGAGGACGCGTTCCGCGCCGAGTTCCCCGAGGTGACCCGCGTGGTGAACGCGCGCGCCCAGCTCGCTGCGCGGATCGCCGCGCTCGGCGGCGGCGAGGGCGCGGACGGGACGCTCTTCCTTGAGCTCGTCTCAGGGCTTGCGGCCATGCTGGAGGCGGTCGATCAGGTCTCGCTCACGGGCCTTCGCTATGACGCCGAGCGCGGCGCGCTGTCGGTCACCGCGCGCTTCGCCGACTTCGCCGGGTTCGAACGCCTGCGCCAGGCCGCGCAAGAGCGCGGGCTCTCGATTGAGGACGGCGGGGCGCGCCAGACCACGAGCGGGGTCACCGGCGAGTTCACGCTGAGCCGGGGAGGGGCGCGATGACCCGCGAGGAGCTTCTAGCCCAGCCGCGCCGGCTCTGGATCGAGCGCACCCCGCGCGAGCAGGGACTGATCGCAGCGGCGGCCGTCCTGCTCGCCGGCCTGATCGTCTGGCAGGGCGTGCTGGCGCCGGCCGCGGCCTATCGCGACGCCGAGCGCGCGCGCTACGAGGCCGCCGTGGAGGCCCATCGCGAGCTGGTCTCCGGCATCGTGCTTCATCGCCGACTCGCCGCGCGCGCCGAGGACGGGGGCGGGACGGCGCCCAGCCGCCCGCTGCGCACCGTCGTGGGCCGCAGCGCTGAAGACTCCGGCCTCGCCATCACCCGTGTGCGCCCTGACGAGACCGGGCGCCTGACCGTGTGGATGGACAATGTACGCGGCGACCGGCTTGTGGAGTGGCTGGCCGAGCTGGCGCGCGAGGAGAATATCGCGGTCTCGCGCCTGACGCTCGACGCGGAGGGCGACGGGCGCGTGCGCGCGCAGATCCTTCTGGCGCGGGGCGCGGGATGAGCCGGCCGATCGCCCTCATCGCTCTGTTCGCGGCGGTCTTCGCGATCGCCGCGATCGTCTTCCTGCCCGCGCGCGCTGCATTCGACCTGGCCGCGCGGCCGGCCGGGGTCGGCGCCGAGCTTGTCCACGGCCCGGTCTGGAACGCCGAGCTTCACGGGGTGAGCGCTGCGGGCGTGCGGCTGGAGCGGGTGCAGGCGGACTTGCGCGCCTGGCCGCTTCTGACCGGGACGGCGCGCCTCGACGTCTCAGCGCGCGGGGACGGCGTCGCAGCGTACGGCCTGGTGGATGCGCGCCGCGGCCGCCTTGCGCTGATCGACGCCGCCGGGACGGCCCGGTTCGACCGCCTGCCCGGAGGGGCGGGCCTGCCCGCGGGCGCAGCCGAGACCGTGAGCTTCGAGATCGACCGCGTCGTCTTCGACCGCCAGGACGGCTGCGTGGAGGCGGAGGGCCGAGTGCGCTCGGCCGTGCTCGTCGCGATCGGAGAGGCCTACGATGTCGCGCTGCCCGCGCTCGCCGGAACGCTGGCTTGCGCGGGAACGTCCCTTGCGGTGCATTACGACGGCGAAAGCGCCGCGCTGTCGGTCACCGGGCGCTTGCGTCTCGGCGCGGACGGATGGGCGCTCGACGCGACCGCGCGCGCGGGCGAACGCCGGGTTGAGCCGGTCCTGATCGCGCTCGGTTTCGAGGAGGCGGGCGGGACGTGGACCTTGAGCACGGAAGGGGCCTATCGATGATCGCGCGCGCTCTGATCGCCGTCTCGTTCGCGGCCGGGCTCGCGGCCTGCGCCGTGCCGGGCTATGCGCCGGGCCAGTGGCCCGAACCGGCCAGCGCGCCGGCGCGTGGGGCGAGCACGACGCCGACGCGCGCGCCGCAGCCGATCGCCTCCACCCCGGACGCGCCGAACGTGGAGCCGGGCGAGGCCCTGCCGCCGCAAACCCTGCAGCCGGGAGCGTGCGGGCTGTTCTTCTGGACCGCGACCCCGCCCCATCGCCTGGTCCTGTTCGAGAACGAACAGGAGCGTCGGGCCGAGGCGGTCCATGACGGAGACATCCACCGCATGGGCGTGCCGAGCCAGCGCGCGGACTTCATCCAGGGCGACGATTTCCGCCGGCTCTATCTGCATCGCGAGACCGGGCGCACCTTCACCGTCAGCGGAGAGATCGGCGAGACGACCCCCTCGGGCCCGCGCATCGAGCGTGCGGTGGCGCGCGTGCGCGAGCGCTCGGGCACGGAGACCGTGCGCCCGGTGATCGGGGTGCGCGCTTGCCGCGGTTATGACGGGCGCGCCGGCGGCGCGGTCGAGGCGCCCGGCCGCACGCGCGGCTAAACCCGTCCCGGCGGCCAGGCGCCGCTCACCACCAGCGCCCATCCCAGCGCGATCGCGAGCGCGAGGAACGGCCCGAACGCCACCTGCTCGACGCGCCGGCCCGTCAGGCGCAGCGCCAGGACGAGGGCGAGCCCGGTCGCGCTCGCGGCCAGCAGGATCACGGGAAGGGCGAGTACGCCGCACCACGCGCCCCCGGCGGCGAGCAGCTTCGCATCCCCGCGCCCCAGCCCCGCCCGGCCGCGCAGGCGCGCATAGGCCAGCTCCAGCGCGACGAAACCCAGATAGCCGAGGCCTGCGCCGATCGCATGCGCTCGCAGAGGCATGTCCAGCGCCCAGGCCGCCGCGAACCCGCCCCCGATCAGCGGCAGGGTGATCGCATCGGGCAGGCGCAGCGTGCGCGCATCGATCACGGCGAGCGCGACGAGCGCGACCCCCAGCGCCAGCGAAAGCAGAAGCACGACCATCACGCTCGCCTTATGGCGCGGGCGCGCTCACCCGTCGAGCAGCGCGATCCCCCGCTCGCAGGCTTCGGCGAAGACCGCATCGCCGGTGCGCGCGTACGCCTCGGTCAGGGCGTCGGCCAGCTTGATCGCGTGCGCCGCGCCGCCGGAGGCCGCGCGCGCCACGGCGCTTTTCGGGCGCGGCGCCGCGCCTTCGGCGGGCTCGATCGGGTGCGCGGCGAAGCCCGCCTTCATCGCAGCGCCGGCTTCGAACGCCTCGAACAGGAGCCGGCGCGCCGCAGCCTCATCGACGAAGGGGGCGAGGCGGCGCGCGGCGGTGACGCCCGTGATCGCATGGG
The DNA here is from genome assembly GCA_964550935.1 of uncultured Caulobacterales bacterium. Classification (GTDB taxonomy): domain Bacteria; phylum Pseudomonadota; class Alphaproteobacteria; order Caulobacterales; family Maricaulaceae; genus JBCBSP01. The sequence goes on along the minus strand of CAZKBB010000033.1, from coordinate 4,950 downwards.
TGAAAACAAGCGCGGTATAGGCGTCGACCGCTCGGGTCAGGAACAGCGGCGCGAAGGCGGCGAGCACCCGGTCCGCGGCCGCCTCCACCGGACCTGAGAGATCTGCGCGCGCGAGCGCCTCGGCGACGCCCGGCGCCGCTGCGCCGGCCTTGATCCCCGCGCTGATGGAGCCCTCGCTCAGCGCCGCGCCGGGCTCGCCGTCGGCGATCAGCGCGAGCGCCTCGGCCGGGTCCAGATCGCCGCGCGGTTCAGCGCGCTCGCGCGCGGGCGGCTTGTGCATCGCCGCCCAGCTGGCCAGCGCGCTCGCGAGTTCGCCGCGCCGCGCCGGCGTGTCCCGTCGCGACAGGGCGCGCGCGGCGTGGGCGGTGCGGATCAGTACATGGCACGCCGCCGACTGCGCCGAGGCGGCGAAGGCCGCCGCGGTCTCAGCAAGGCGCTCGCGCCATCCGTCCGCGGCGATGCGTTCCAGAAAGAAGACCCGCCAGTCGGCGTAGCGCGTCTCGTCGCCATGGGCGCCGGCGTCGCGGGCCCCGTCGGCGCGAAGGGGCGCGCTCAGGGGCGGGGCGGGTTGCAGCTCGCCCTCCTGCAGCGCCTGGCGCAGCGTCTCGGGGATGCGCCAGGCCAGCCCGTTCGCGTCGAGCGTCTCCAGCACCATCGGCAGATGGATGAAGCCGCCGCCGGCGACGCGCGGCGCGCAGCCGGCCAGGCGCGTGAGCGCGGCGTCCAGCGGGTCGGGCTCACCGTGCGGACGGACGAAGCGCAGACGCGCGGTCTTGAGGGCGGAAATGAGGCTTAGCTCGCTCATCGGACTCTCCTGTCACAAGCGCCGCCCCCGATCGCGGGAGGGGCTGATCTGGCGCAGGCTGCAAGTTCAAGCTAACTTGAGGTCAAGGATGTTTTTCGCAGCTGCGAAGGAGACCGCCATGGCGCGCGCCGATCCCATGCTGCCCATCGGCGCGGTGGCGCGCCGCGCCGGGCTCGCGGTGTCCGCGGTGCGCTTCTATGAAGAAAAGGGCCTGGTGCGCGCCGTGCGCGACTCAGGCGGGCGGCGGCGCTTCGCCCGCTCGGAGATCCGACGGCTCTCCTTCATCCTGATCGCGCAGAAGCTGGGGCTCAGCCTGGCCGAAATCGCAGACGCGCTCGCCGGTCTGCCCCAGAGCCGCACGCCCACCGCGAAGGACTGGTCGAAGATTTCCGCCGCGATCCGCGCGCGGCTCGAGGCGCGCATCACTGCGCTGGAGCGCATGCGCGACCGGCTGGACGGGTGCATCGGCTGCGGCTGCCTCTCGCTGGAGCACTGCGCGCTCTATAATCCCGGCGACGAGATGGGCCGCGCCGGACCCGGCCCGCAGCGCGTGCTGCCGAGTGCGCCCGATTGAGCCGCTTGACTCTCCTGCGTATGAGAACAAAAATAGAACAAGTGTCAGGCGACGGGATCGAGGAGGCGAAGCATGAGCCGCGCGCAGGCTTGGTCCGGCGCCCAAAAGCAGACCTGCATCAAAGAGTTAAAGGCTCGCATCGGCGCCCTTGAGGCCGAAGGCGCGCGCTTTGAGGCGCCGGCGCGTTTGGCGCCGCGGACCTCGCAGAACTCAGGGCTGGAGGCGTGCGATCCCACCGCGCGCTGGCGGGCCAAGGCTGGTCTGCATGAGGCGCGGCCGGAGGCCTATCTCGACGGGCCCGGCGCGCTCGCCTTCGCCGCGCTGCAGCTCGCCGCCCTGCCGGGCGATCGCCCGATCGTGTGGGTCGGCGCGCGCGGCGAGCCGCGGCTCGATTTCGGTGCGCCGTGCCCTGACGGGCTCGCCCGGCGCGGGCTGGAGCCGGCGCGCGTGGCCCGGGTGGAGGCGCGCGACGCGCGCGACGCGCTCTGGGCGATGGAGGAGGCGCTGAAGGCCGGCGCGCTCGTGCTCGGCCGGATCGGCGCCGCGGGCGCCTATGACCTGACCGCCTCGAAGCGTCTGCACGCCGCGGCCGCGCGCGCGGGCTCGTGCCTGTTCGCGGTGCGCGCCCATGACCGGGCCGAGGCGAGCGCGGCGTTGACGCGCTGGCGCGTGGCGCCGGTTTCAAGCCCGCCCGCGCCCTGGACCGGGGCGGGCGGACTGCCCGGTCTCGCCGCGCCGCGCTGGCGGGCCGTTCTGGAGCGCGCGCGCGGCGCGCCGCCTGAAGATCACGTGATCGAGTGGAGCGATGAAGCGTTTCGCAGCTCTCAGCCTGCCCCGATGGCCGACCGACCGGCTCGCCCTGGCGAACACGTCCGGCGCGCGGCCGGATGAGGCGCCGCGCGTGCTCACCCTGGCCGGGGCGGGCGGGGAGCGCATCCACGCGCTGACCGCCCGCGCCGAGGCGGAGGGGTTGCACGCAGGCCTGGGCGTAGCCGACGCGCGCGCGCTGTGCCCGAGGCTCGACGCGCGCCCGGCCGACCCGGACGGGGACCGCGCCGCGCTGGTGCGCTTTGCACGCTGGTGCGGTCGGGTCTCGCCCTGGACCGCGGCCGACCCCGGCGCGCCGGGTCTCGACGGCGTGCTTCTGGACATCACCGGCTGCGCGCGCGTGTTCGGGGGCGAGGACCGGCTGCTCGAGCGTTTGGTGAGCGAGACCCGCGCGCTGGGGCTGGAGGCTTGCGCCGCGGCCGCGCCCACGATCGGGCTCGCCTGGGCGCTCTCTCGCACCGAGGCGCGCCGGGCCGGGTCCGGCTTTATCCAGACCGATCAGGTGCGCGGCGTGATCCAGCCCTTGCCGGTCTGGTCGCTGCGCCTTGAGCCGGAGGTCGCCGCGAAGCTCTCCCGCTTCGGGCTGAAGCGGGTCGGCGAGCTTTTAACGGTTCCCCGCGCGCGCCTGGCCGCGCGCTTCGGCGAGGCCGCGGTGCGCCGGCTCGACCAGGCGATGGGCGTGGAGCGCGAGGCGCTCGACCCGCTTCAGCCGGCCGCTGCGCTGCGCGCGCGCGCCCGCTTCGCCGAGGCGCGCCAGACGCTGGACGGCGTGCTCGCCGGGGCGGAGGAGGCCGTGTCGGGGCTGTGCCGGCGCCTGGAGCGCGAAAGCCTCGGCGCCACGCGCCTGCGCGTCACGCTCTACCGGGTCGACGGGGCGAGCCGCTCGTTGGTGGTGGGCGCGGCCATGGCGAGCCGGGACGCGCGCCATCTCTCCCGCCTCGTCAAGGAGCGGTTGGAGCGCGCCGGGATCGATATCGGCTTCGGCGTCGACCTGATCGAGGCCGCCGCCGCGCTCGCCGAACCGCTGAGCGACGCCCAGGGCGATCTCGCCGGCCCCGCGCCCGGGCGCGGGGCGGACTGGACCGCGCTCGCCGACCGCCTGCGCGCGCGCCTGGGCGAGGATGCGCTCGCCAGCGCCAGGCCGGGCGACAGCCACATGCCCGAACGCGCCGGGGTCTGGTCAGGTTTCGATGCGCGCCCGGAGCCCTGGCCGAAGCGGCGCGAGCCGCGCCCGCTGCTCATGCTGGACCGGCCCGAACCGGCCGAGGCGGTCGCGGAGATCCCCGACGGCCCGCCGCGCCAGTTCACCTGGCGCAAGGTGCGCCACCGCGTCACGCGCGCGGACGGGCCCGAGCGCCTCGCTCCGGAATGGTGGCGCGCCAGGCCCGGCGAGGGGCCGGGGCGCACGCGGGACTATTTCCACGTGGAGACCGAGGCCGGGCGACGCTTCTGGCTCTACCGCGAGGGGCTTTACGGGCGCGAGACGGCCGCGCCGCGCTGGTTCGTCCACGGGGCCGGGTGAGGGGAAGCGCCATGGCCTACGCCGAACTCGCTGCGGCGACGAACTTCTCCTTCCTGCGCGGCGCCAGCCATCCCCACGAGATGGTCGAGGCCGCCGCCGCGCTCGGGCTCGACGCGATCGCGGTCGCCGACCGCAACACGCTGGCCGGCGTGGTGCGCGCCCACATCGCCGCCAAGGAGCACGGCGTGAAGCTGCTCGTCGGCGCGCGCCTGGTCACGGTGGAGGGGGTGGAGCTGGTCTGCCTGCCGCAAACCCGCGCGGCCTACGCCCGGCTGTCGCGCTTTCTGACCGATGCGAACTTCCGCACCGATATCGAGCGCGGCGAGCGCGAGGGACGCATCGCGGTCCATGAGATCGGCCCGGCCCTTGGAGAGGCGCAGGTTCTGATCCTGATCCCGCCGGGCGAGGACGCCGAGGCGATCGATCCGGACTGGCGCCGCGCCGCGCAAGGTCTGATTTCGCGCTGCGAAAGCCCGGTGCATCTGGCGCTGGTGCGCCGCTTCGACGGGCGCGACGGCGCGCGGCTCTCAGTGCGCGCACGGCTCGCCGAGGACTGGGGCCTTCAGACCGTGGCGATCACCGATGCGCTCTATCACGCGCCCGAACGCCGCGCGCTGCAGGACGTGGTGACCTGCATCCGCGAGCATGTGCGCATTGATGAGGCGGGCCGTCGCCTGGAGGCCAACGCGGAGCGGCACTTGAAGCCGCCTGAAGAGATGCGCCGGCTGTTTCCAGGGCACGCCGGCGCGGTGGCGCGCGCGGCCGAGCTGGCGCGCCGGATCACCTTCACCCTGGACGAGCTGGTCTATGAATATCCAGACGAGGTGATCGGGGAGAACGAGACCCCGATCGAGACGCTGCGCCGCCTGGCGCGCGAGGGCGCGGCGCGGCGCTATCCCGGCGGCGCGCCCGCCAAGGTCGCGCACGCCATCGCGCGCGAACTCGATCTGATCGAAGAGCTCGACTACGCGCCGTATTTCCTGACCGTCTACGACCTCGTGCGCTTCGCGCGCTCGCAGGGGATTTTGTGCCAGGGACGCGGCTCGGCGGCGAACTCCGCGGTCTGCTTCGCGATTGGGGTCACCGAGGTCGATCCCTCCAAGATCGATCTGTTGTTCGAGCGCTTCGTCTCGGCCGAACGCGGCGAGCCGCCCGATATCGACGTGGACTTCGAGCACGAGCGCCGCGAGGAGGTGATCCAGTACGTCTACGAGAAGTACG
>CAZKBB010000032.1:16063-30217 GCA_964550935.1 uncultured Caulobacterales bacterium | reverse complement strand
GACTTCGAGCACGAGCGCCGCGAGGAGGTGATCCAGTACGTCTACGAGAAGTACGGCCGCCGGCGCGCCGGGATGACCGCGGTCGTGAACTGCTACCGCCCGCGCGGCGCGATCCGCGAGGCGGGCAAGGTGTTCGGCCTGTCCGGCGACGTGATCGCGGCGCTGTCGAAAGCGATCTGGGGCTGGAAGGAGGGCGTTTGCGACCAGCTGATCCGCGACGAGTTGGGCCTGGATCCGGACAGTCCGGCCTTGCGGCGCGCGCTCGCCGCGGCGCGCGCGCTGTTGAGCTTTCCCCGTCATCTCTCCCAGCACCCTGGCGGCTTCGTGATGACGCTCGGCCGGCTCGACGAGATTGTCCCGGTCAGGAAGGCCGCCATGCCCGAGCGCACCGCGATCGAGTGGGACAAGGAGGACATCGACGCGCTGGGCCTGATGAAGGTCGACGTGCTGGGCGTGGGGATGCTGACCTGCGTGCAGAAGGCGCTCGCGCTGATCGGCGAGCATTACGACCGGCCCATGGCGGTCGCCGACGTGCCCGCGGAGGATCCGCGCGTCTACGACATGATCTGCAAGGCCGACACGCTGGGCGTGTTCCAGATCGAAAGCCGCGCGCAGATGACCATGCTGCCGCGCCTGAAGCCGCGCTGCTTCTACGATCTCGTCATCGAGGTGGCGATCGTGCGCCCCGGCCCGATCCAGGGCGACATGGTCCACCCCTATCTGCGCCGGCGCGAGGGCCGCGAGCGGGTCGACTACCCGTCAGAGGACCTGCGCCAGGTGCTCGGCAAGACGCTCGGCGTGCCGCTGTTTCAGGAGCAGGCGATGAAGATCGCCATCGTGGCCGCGGGCTTCACCCCGTCCGAGGCCGATCGCCTGCGCCGCTCCATGGCCGCCTTCCGGCGCTCGGGCACGATCAAGGAGATGGGCGAGAAGCTGGTCGCCGGCATGGTCGCCAACGGCTATGAGCCCGACTTCGCCGAGCGCTGCTTCAAGCAGCTGGAGGGCTTCGGCGAGTACGGCTTTCCCGAAAGCCACGCGGCGAGCTTCGCGCTCATCGTCTATGTCTCGTGCTGGCTGAAGCGTCATTACCCGGACGCTTTCCTCGCCGGCATCCTCAACGCCCAGCCGCTCGGCTTCTACGCGCCCGCCCAGCTGGTGCGCGACGCGCGCGAGCACGGGATCGTGGTGCGCGCGCCGGACGTGAACCTGTCGGTCTGGGACTGCACGCTGGAGCCGCTGCGCGCCGGAGAGGGCCCCGCCCCGACGCCGGAGGGCGGGGGACGCTGCGCGGTGCGCCTGGGCCTGCGCCAGATCAAGGGCCTGTCCGAAGCCGCCGCGGCCAAGATAGAGGCTGCGCGCGAGACCGGCGGGGCGTTCCAGAGCGTCGCCGACCTCGCCCGGCGCGCCCGGCTGTCGAAGGGCGATCTGGACCGGCTCTCGCGCGCGGACGCCTTGCGCTCCATGGCGCTCGACCGGCGGGCGGCCGGCTGGGACGCGCTGGCCTGGTCCGGCCCGGACCTGCCCCTGTTCGAGGCGGCCGGGGAGAACCGCATCGAGGCCGGGGGCGACTTCGCCCTGCCGGTGATGGGCGAGGCCGAGCATGTGGCGGAAGATTACGCCAGCCTCGCCCTGTCTTTGAAGGGTCATCCGCTGGGCTTCCTGCGCCCCGCCCTCGACGAGCTCGGCCATGTGCGCTGCGCGGACGTGAAGACCGTGCGCGACGGCGCGCGCGTGTCCTTGTCCGGCCTGGTCCTGGTGCGCCAGCGGCCGGGCTCGGCGAAGGGCGTGATCTTCGCCACGCTGGAGGACGAGACCGGCGTGGCCAACGTCATCGTCTGGCCCAAGGTCTTCCAGCGCTTCAGAAAGACCGTGATCGCGGCCAAGCTCATGGCCGTGCACGGCCGGGTGCAGCGCCAGGGCGAGGTGATCCACGTGATCGCCGACCGGCTGGCCGACCGCACGCGCGCGCTCTCAGCCCTCACCGACGGGGCCGACTTCGCCAACGCGCTCGCACGCGCCGACGAGATCGTGCGCAACACCTCCGACCCGCGCGAGAAGGCCGGCCAGGTGCGCGCTCTGGTCCACGCAGGCGCGGCCGCAGCGATCCCGAAGAGCCGCGACTTTCACTGATCCGTCCCGGCGAAGCCCCCACCCCGGCCCTCCCCCGGCGGGGGAGGGGGATCGGTTCCGGCCCCGTGCGACATCGCTCGTCGGACCGGATCCGGCGCCGAACCGGCCTTGCGGACCTTAAAGCGGGTAGTCGCGCTCGGGGTCGACGCCGGCGCTCTCCAGGAAGTTGCGCAGGTGGCGCACCGCGTCCTTCGACAAACTGTGGTGGGCGTGATGGAAGGTTTCCGTGCGCCCGTTCAGCGTCACGGCGAACTTCGCGCCTGCGCGCTCGGACAGCTCCGCGCCGAGCTCTTCAAGTACGTGCTCGACGTCCTTCGGCGACAGGTTCGCCGGCTCCGGGTGGGCGAACACGGCGTGCAGGGTCTTGCGGTGATTGTGGTTCATTGATCGCTCCGAAAATCTGAACCGCGCCCGCCCGTGGGCGCCTCGCGCCAGCCTAGCGATATTCCCCTTCAACGGTATAGGGATGAGCGGGGTCCGGGACGCGTCGCCGTCACCGTAACGGTCGCGGGGGCTTGATCCGCGCGGCGAAAGGAAATGATATACCATTTGAGAGACGCGCGACCGCGCGTCCGATCAGGGGAGGAGAGACCCATGAAGACCGCCATTCGCGCCGTCGCCGCGCTCGGCGTCGCCGCCGCTGCTCTGAGCGTCGCGCACGCCCAGGACGCCGACCGCCTCAGCTTCGACGATCCGGGCGACGTCATCGCCATGAACCGCAAGATCGCCTGCTCCACCGTCGACGGCGAGCCGATCACGTTCTATTGGCATGGCTACGCCTTCTCGCGCCGCCAGGGCGAGGCGGACCGGCGCCTGTTCCGCGTGGAGGGGATGAACGTGCGCGCCTGCGTCGAGGTCGAGCATCCCGATTACGGGACCGGCTACCGCCTCGTGTCGCGCGAGCTGCTGCTCTATCTCGACCCCGAGACGAACGAGATCCTGTCGACTTGGGACAATCCCTGGACCGGCGAGACCGTGGACGTGATCCAAGTCGCCAACGACCCGGTGAACTCGCGCGCGCCCAGCTTCCCGAACGGCCCGCGCGGGCCGGCCGAGTTCCGCGGCTCGATCCAGGGCGATGATTTCTGGCAGACCACGACGGTGCCGCTCTTCTATCCCAACCCGCTGGGCGGGGACTATGAGGCGGAGATCGGCGGGACCTACCACGCCACGGAGATGTTCAACTTCTTCGGTTCGGTGGAGAACCTGACCGATCCGGAAACCACCACCGCCGACGTCGAGGTGGGCTGGGTGCGCATGTCCGACTGGCTGCCCTGGATGAAGATGCAGGGCCGCGAAGGCGTGATCTACTTCCACACCGCCGGGACCAAGCTGGAGAGCTGGGACGCCCTGCCGGAGTTCTTCAAGGAAGAGATCGCCGAAAACTACCCTGAGTACGACCAGCCGCCTCCGCTCGACGACGCGCGCGAGAACGTCACGAGCTGGATCTACTACCGCGACGTGATGACGGGCGAGGTCGAAGCGCCCGAACGCAACTAAAGCCAAGCAAACGCCCCGGGTCGCCCCCGGGGCGTTTGTCACTGAAATGCAACACTTACCAAGGCGAGGTACCCGCATGGCGCATAAGGACAAGATGTCGCGCGGGAAATGATATACCAATTAGATCAGCGCGCGAGCGACTCGGGCCGCCGCGCCACGGCGAAGACGCCGCACAGGGGAGAGAGACAGTGAAAAAGTTCGTACTCATGACGTCGGCGGCCGCCATGGCTTTCGCCGGCCTGACCGCCGGGGCCCAGGCCCAGGCGGGCTCCACGCCGGAGCCTGAAGCGGGAACGCGTTCGACCAGCGACGTGATCACCGTGACAGCGCGCCGGCGCGAGGAATCGCTGCTTGACGCGCCGGTCGCGGTGAGCGCGTTCACCGCGGACGATATCCGAAAACTCGGCATCCAGAGCGTGGACGACGTGGCGCGCTTCACACCGGGGCTGAGCTATTCGGCCGCCTTCGGCCGCTCCACCGAGCGCCCCGTCATCCGCGGCCAGTCGAACGTGCTCGCCCAGGTGCAGTTCGGCGTGGAATCCGGCACCGCCTACTTCATCGACGGCATCTACTACCCCGGTTCGGTCTCCTCGCTCGATCCCAACGACATCGAGCGGGTCGAAGTCATCAAGGGGCCGCAGTCGGCGCTCTATGGCCGGAACACCTACGCCGGCGCGATCAACTACGTCACGCGCGGCGCCACCGAAGAATTCGAGGCCAACGCCTCGGTGCGCGCGGGCTCCTACGGCGAGCGCGAGATATCCGGCCGGGTCTCCGGCCCGCTCAACGACCGGCTCGGCTTCTCGCTGACTGCGCGCGAGTACAGCTATGACGGGGAGTGGACCAACACCGTGACCGGCGGGACGGTCGGCGAGGAATACTCGCTGAACTTTTCAGGCACGCTGGACATCGAGTTCACCTCGAACTGGGACGTGCGCGCGCGCGGCATGTACTACGAGGACGACGACGGCGCGCTGCCGATCTTCCTGCAGCCGTCCGAATCGAACAATTGCCGGGAGGGCTGGCGCTCCAACGCCGCCTGGCCGCGCTCTGACTCGTCCAACTTCAACCAGTATTACTGCGGCACAATCCGCCCCGCGCCGGTGGCTCTGAACACCGACGCCGAGGCGACCCGCCGCTTCGTGGCGGGCGTCCCGGGCGATGCGGTATCACCGGTCCTCTTGGGTCTGCCCTTCTTTCTGCCGCCAGTGCCGCTCCAACCCGCGTATTCATCCGCCGACGGCACCGCGTTCGACGGCATCACTCGCGACGGCTTCCTGGGCGCGGTGAACTCCACCTGGGATATCGGCGGTTCGGGCTACATCTTCTCGGTCAATGCGCAAGGGCGCGCCGAAGAGGACTATTTCGGCACCGACTCCGACCACTCCGGTGTGAACTGGTTCTTCTTCACGCCGCCGATCGCAGGTCTGGAGCCGTTCCTGGCGAACACCAGCCGCGGCGAGACCCAGGACGTTTCGTTCGAAGCCAAGTTGGAAAGCCCGAGCGACCGGAACTTCCGCTGGGCGTTCGGCGCGTACTATTACGACCAGGACCAGAAGAACTTCGACATCAACTTCAACGACACGCTGATCGGCTCGCCGCTCGAGACGTTGACGACGACCAACGAAGCCATCTTCGGCCTGGTCGAGTACGACTTTTCGCCGTCTCTGACCGTGACGCTCGAAGCGCGCTACGCTGAAGAGGAGAAGACCCGCACCGAGTTCACCGGCGGCGCGGTCTCTCTGGAGCAGGAAGCCACGTTCGACAGCTTCACCCCGCGTCTGACGGTGGATTACGTGCTGCCGAACGGCGCGACGCTCTACGGCGTTTACGCCCAGGGCGTGAAGCCGGGCGGTCTGAACGGCTCTGACGGCAATACGGTCGGCCAGGACGTCTACGATCAGGAAGAGTCCGACAACTTCGAGATCGGCTACAAGTCCGCCCTGCTCGGCGACACCGCCACGCTGACCGCTTCGGCCTTCTTCACCGACGCCAGCAACGTTCAGGTCACCCAGTCGGTCGCCAACACAACCGGCTCGGCGGTGAACTCGGTCGCGGTGAACCAGGCCGGCGCGGAGATCTGGGGCTTGGAGCTGGCGTGGAACCACGCGCCGAGCGACTTCTTCAACTATGCCCTGACCTACGCCTACACGAACCCCGAGTTCACCGAGGGCTGCGACGACTTCCAGTGGACGCTGACCTCGGGCGGCGGCGTGCTGGATCCGGGCTCCTCCGCGCCCGGTACGGGCACGGAGTTCTTCGGCCAGACCGGTGACTGCAACATTGCGGGCAACCGCCTGCCGCTGACGTCGGAACACCAGTTCTCCGCCTTTGGCGAGCTGCGCGCGCCGATCGGTTCGGGCGGCTGGGAGTGGTACGCCCAGTCTGACGTGACCTATGAGTCCTCGAAGTTCGTTCAGGTTCACAATCTCGCCGAAACGGGCGACGCCACGCTCGTGGGCGCGCGGCTCGGTGTGGAGAACGAGCGCTTCGCGCTCGAACTCTGGGGCCGCAATCTGAGCGATGAAGACTCCATCGTGATGGCCACGCGCTGGTTCCAGGTGCCGTATCTGGCCAGCTCCTTCTCGCCCAACATCGCGCCGGCCGGCGCGGCGTCCGGCGGCCCGCGCGCCTTCTTCGGCACGCTGCGCAAAGGCCCCTCGGTGGGCGTCGAAGCGCGCCTGAACTTCTAAGGGGCGCTCGGCCTTGGACAGACTGAAGACGGCCGGGCGTTCGCGTCCGGCCGTTTTCATACCCGCCTTTCGGGTCGACGGCGCGGGCGCGCCTCAGCGCTCCTCAAAGCGGTAGGGCGGCCCGCCGGGCACCTTGAAGGCGTAGGCGCCGCCTTCAAGAACGCCGGACTCCGAATACTCCACCACCCCGGGCGCGCCAGGCTCCACATCGATGCGCGCGAACAGCGCCATCTGTCGGCCCGAGCGCGCGGTGATGAGGCAGGTTTCCGGGTTCAGCTCGAAGCGCCAGCCGTCCCAGGCCGGGCGCGCGAGCGACAGCGTGCATCCGTCCGGATAGGCGGTGAGCGCCTCGCGCGCGACATCCGCGAACGCGCCGTCCTCGTCTCCCCGGCCGGCGTACGGCGCGGGATCGGCGAAGGTGTGGAAGTCCATGCCCGTCACGCGGCCGGTCTCGTCGGCGTTGAAGACCCAGAGCCGCTGGCGGCTGATCTCGCCCTCCGGCCCGCCGGCGCGCCACTCCAGATAGACGACGTGATCGCCGACGTTCGGCGCGTCGACGACGTGGAACTCGGCGTATTGTTGGTCGATCCAGTCATAGGGGTGGCCCGGCGCCGGGGGACGCTTCAAGGCGTCGTCGGCCGCGGCGTACTGGTCGGCGTTGTCGAACGCGCCCTCCAGCGCGCCGAGCACGGCGTCGATCTCGCGCGGGGCCGGATCGTCAGGCGTGGCGCAGGCGGACAAGAGCGCGCCGGCGGCGAGCGGGATCAAGGCGCTTGACCGGGTCATGCGTCGGCCCTTTCCAGGATCTGCACCGCGGCGCGTTCGCCGGCCTCCATCGCGCCCTCCATGCCGGTGTGCAGGTGGCTGGCGTGCTCGCCGGCGATATGGACCCGGCCGAAGGGCTTGATCATCGCCTCGGCCCAGCGCCCGATCTCGCCCGGGCGCCAATGCATGTAGGCGCCGCCCGCCAGCGGATTGGACGGGGTCCAGCGCACTGCGCGGCGCAGGCGCACGCGCCCCCCGCTCGCCGGGCGGATCGCCGCGAGCGTGTCTTGCGCCATGGCTTCAAGCCCGGCCTCGTCGAGCGCGTCCGCGCCGAGCCCGCCGGTTCCGTCGATCCAGGCGGTGAGCATGCCGGTCGGCGCGCCCGCGTCGTCGCGCCCGGCGAACAGGCGCTCAAGGCGCGAGTTGGTCCACATCTCAGGGGGCAGGCCGTCGGCCTCCCACCACGGCGTCTCGGCCTCGAGATGAAGCTGCAGGATGGGCGTGTAGGCGAGCGAGCCGATCGCTTCGGCCTGCGCCTCGGGGATCGCGCGCGGCAGGGTCAGATCGCGCAGGACCGCGAAGGGCAGGGCGGAAACGAGATAATCCGCGCGCAGCGTCTCGCCGCTCTCCAGCGTGACCGCCGCGCCGGCCTCGTCGGTTGAGAGCGCGGCGGCGCGCGCGCCCGTGCGCACCGGCGTTCGAAGCGCATCGGCCATGGCTTCGGGCAGGCGCTGGCTGCCGCCCGCGATGCGCTGGCTCGGGCCGAGATCACGGTCCTGATTATAGATGGCGAGCGAGCGCCACACGTTCATCATGGAATAGGTGTCGAGATCGCGCGCGTTCAGCGTGGCGTCGATCAGGCGCAGCGCCTCCTCCGGCGCATCCAGCGCGGTCTCAAGATAGCGCGCCGCGGCGATGTCGTGCGCGCTCCATTCGGGCTTTCGCCAGGCGTAGACGTCGGGCAACGGATTGCGCCGGGCCACCAGGGCGAAGAACATCGAGCTTGGCGGGATCTGTGAGAAGGGCGGGGGCAGATCGTTGACCGGCGCGTCCGGCCAGGCCTGCGCCGTGACGAGTTCGCCGTCCACGTTCAGGACTTCGCCGAAGCGGTTCGGCGGGAAGTCCAGCATCTCGATCCCGTACTCGATCGCGCGGGCCCGCACCCGGGCGTAGGACTGACCGACCTGAGCGCCGCCGGCCTCGGGCGCGCCGGGCAGGTCGTCCAGCGTGACCATGCGCCCGCCGATGCGGTTCGAGGCCTCCAGCACGAGGACGTTCAGGCCCGCATCCTCGAGAATCAGCGCAGCGTGAAGGCCCGACAGCCCGGCGCCCAGAACGATCACGTCGGCGGCCTTCGCGCCGCGGTCTTCGCGCGGCCCGCAGCCCCCGATCGCGAACGCGGCGCCCCCTGCGAGCAGGCCCAGCGTGTGTCTTCGGGTCGTTTTCATCGCGTCCTGCCCCTTTTCGGCGCGCCGATTCCGGCGTCTCATCCTGCGCGCACGCCTTGCGTTCGCGCCGTTTTGCAAATGTTATATCATTTGTACGGACACGTGGCGCGGCTGAAGCGCGCGGAGGTCATGCGGATCCGGACAGTCCCGCAGGGATGCCGGGGAGAGGGGAGACATGCGGCGCAGATCCTTCCTGGGGCTGGCGGGCGCGGCTGCGGCCGCGCCGGCGTTGTCGGCGTGCGGCGAGGCGCGCGACGCCGACACGCTCTACGGCCGCGCGGTGGCCCAGGCCCCGCCGCGCACGCCCTGGGACGCGCAGTGGCTGAACTTCGAACGGAACATCGCCCAGAACCCGACGATCAACCTGGACTACTTCACCAAAGCCGAGCTCGGCGACGAAGAGCGCATGTTCCACGATCTGCGCCGCGGCCGCGCCCATATCGGGGGCATGTCGCTGCAGGGCCTCGCCTCCACCGTGCCGGAGGTGACGATCGCGATGTCGCCCTACCTCTTCTCAGAGCGCGAGGAGGTGGACTTCGTCTACGACAACTATCTCTCCGAGATCGTCGACGCGCTGTTGCGCCCTCAGAATCTGCGCCTTCTGCAATGGGTCGAGGTGGGCTGGACCCATGTTTTCGCCGATCGGCCGCTGACCCATCCCGATCAGGCCGCCGGCCTTCGCATGCGCACCTCGCCCAACGCGGCGGCGCGCTTCTTCTGCGAGGCTGCGGACATGGACGCGATCCCGCTGGGCATCGCCGACGTCATCCCCGCGCTGCAGACCGGGCTCGTTGAGGGCGGGTTGTCCAGCGTGGTGTTCCACTTCTTCGCCACGCTGGAGCTCGCGGCGCACTTCACGCTGACCTATCACAGCTACGACACCGGCGTGATCGTGGTGAACCAGCCCTGGTACGAGACCGCCACGGCGTCCCAGAAGCAAACGATCGAGACCGCCTGGGGCTCCACCGCCCAGGCCCGCGCCCAGGTGCGCGTGCTCGACGACATGGTGCTGGCCTGGATGAATCAGGGCGCGCAGACCAATCGCGAGGGCGAGGTGGTGCGCGAGCTGAAGACCATGCGCGGCGAGCCGATCGAGGTCCATGAGCTGAGCGCGGACCAGCGCGCGGCCTGGGCGGCTGAGACCGAGAACGTCATCGACCGGCTGGTCGAGACGATCGGCGGGCGCGCGCGCGAGGTCTATGACGCGATCCTCGCAGGCAAGGCGGAATACGCCCGCATCAAGGCCGACGCCGGAGCGGCGTCATGAAGGCGCTGCTCTTCATCATCGGGCGCGCCGAGCGCGTGCTGACCGTGGCCGCCTTCGCGCTGATGGCGGTCGCGCTTCTGGCCGACGTGATCTCGCGGCGCGTGTTCCAGACCGGTCTGATCGGCGCCACCGAAGTCGCCGTGGTGGGCATGATCGCGGTGGCCATGTTCGGGATCGGCATCGCCACCGACGAGGGCGCGCATCTGAGACCGCGCCTGTTCGACCGCCTGTTTCCCAAATCCGCAGAAGGCCTGGTCGACCGCGCGGCCTCCTTCGTCACGGGCGCCTTCTTTACGGTGTTCGCAGCGCTGTCGGTGTGGATGGTGATCGAAAGCGCCGGACTCGGCGATCGGACCGAGATCATGAACTTTCCGGTCTGGATGCTGCAGTCGATGATCGCGATCGCCTTCGCGACCAACGCAGCGCGCAGTTTCGTCTTCGCCGCCGATCCGTCCTTGAAGCCCAGCGACGACCCTGAAGCGACCGCCGCCGAGGCGGTCGACGGGGAGGCGCGCTGATGGAGGGCTGGCTTCTCGTTCTTCTGATCCTGGCGTTGATGGTGCTGCGCCAACCGGTTCTGGTGCTGTTGGGCTGCGCCTCGCTCTACGTCTACTCGGCCTATTCCGACGGCCGGCCCGAATACGCCGTCTACGACGTCTGGTTCGCGGTGAACCAGGAGGTGCTGCTCGCCGTGCCGCTCTTCGTGCTGGCCGGCGCGATCATGTCCAGGGGCACGATCGCCGAGCGCATCATCGGGCTGATGCGCGAAATGACGCGGCCCATCCCCGGCGGGCTCGCGCTTGCGGCCGTGCTCTCATGCGCAGGGTTCGCGGCGATCTCCGGCTCGGCTGCGGTGACGCTGCTGGCGGTCGGCGGGATCATGTACAAGGCGCTATTGGACTGCGGCTACTCCAAGAGCTTCTCCATCGGCAGCCTGTGCGCGGGCGGGGTTCTGGGCATCATCATCCCGCCATCCATCCCGCTCATCCTCTACGGCTACATCACTCAGGAAAGCATCGCCCAGCTGTTTCTGGCGGGCATCGGCCCGGCGGCGGTGCTGGTCGGCGTGTTCGCGGTCTACGGCTTCATCTTGAACTTCCGCCGGCGCGAGGGGGCGTGGCGCCTCGGCGGCTTGCTGCGCGCGGTTTCGCGCGCCGCCTTCGCCCTGCCGATCCCGCTGATCATTCTGGGCGGCATCTATGGCGGCATCTTCACCGTCACCGAGGCCGCCGCCGTGGCGGTGGTCGTGGCGGTCCTGGTGGAGGTGCTGATCCACCGCGATATCGGACTGGCCGAACTCAAGGACGTCACGATCGAGTCCGCCAAGCTTCTGGGCAGCCTCTACCCGGTGCTCGCCTTCGCCTTCTCGCTCAACGTCTTCCTCACCGCCCAGGGCGCCCCGCAGGCGCTGGTCGCCGAGCTGTCCGGCATGATCGACGGCAAGCTGGAGTTCCTGCTCGCGGCGAACCTTCTGCTTCTGGTGGTGGGCATGATCATCGACGTGGGCTCGGCCACGCTCGTGCTCGCGCCGCTCCTGCAGCCGCTCGCCGAGGCTCAAGGCATCAACCCGGTGCACTGGGGCATCATCATGATCGTCAATCTGGGCATCGGCTATCTGACCCCGCCGCTCGGGCTGAACCTCATCGTGGCCATGGCCGCCTTCCGGGAGGGCTTCTGGACCATTGTGAAGGCGGTCCTGCCCTTCATCGGCCTGATGCTCGCCGCGCTGTTCGTGATCGCGCTCGTCCCGGAAATCGCCCTGACGCTGGTGGACGGGTAGGGGGCTGTTCGCGAGGAGGTCCCGGGGCGACGCTCACGCGCCGCCCGGGAATTCAGGTGAGGTCCAATGCTGAACTCCCGGACGCGGCGACGCCGCGATCCGGGACCTCAGGCCGGAAGTGCGCCCCGCAGCGCCCTGCGCCTTACTCCCACTCGATGGGAGGCGAGATGCGGTTGTTCAGCTCGACGATATGGCCGTCCGGATCGCGCAGCATGGAGACCATGACCCGGTAGGTGACGCCGTCGCCGGGATATTCGCGCATCGCCGGCTCTGAGAGCACCGTCACGCCCTCGCTCGCCGCCGCGGCGGGAAACACCGTGTCGAGATCGGGCGTGTTGAACAGGAGCACGATCTCGCCAGGCATGAGCGTGTCGGAGAAGTCCGGCTCGGGCGCGGCCCGGTCCAGCTCCCACAGCCCCAGAACGCCGATATTGGGGTCGTTCGCGCGCATCAGGACGAGGCGCGACGTCGATGAGCCGTCCCGGCTGGTGATCATCTCGTCGTAATAGGTCTCAAGGCCGAGCGCGCCTTCGTAAAAGGCCAGCGAGGCCTCCATGTCGCGCACCAGAAGCGTGGTCCGGCGCAGGTCGATCGGGCGGCGCTCGCTGGTCTGAGCGGCCGGTGCGGCCTCGGCGCGCGGCGCCGGGCCGGCGTCGTTGACGATGACGCAGGCCGACAGCAGCGGCCCAGCGAGCAGGGTGGCGAGCAAGGCGGCGACGATGCGGATCATGGTCTCTCCCCTAGTCCTGGCGCTTGAAGATGTAGCCGCCCGAGGCCGGGCCCCACACGACGTTCCCGTCCGGATCGAAGCCGCGGTCCCAGTTGGCGAAGCCGTCCGGGGTGTGCATGGAGCGCGAGTGCGTGCGCACCGCGCCGCGCAGGTTCGACGGGCAGGTGGGAAAGTCCGCGACCCACCAGCCTTCCGCGATGCGCTCCACCGGGCCTGAACAGCTCGGATCGCCCAGCTGCTCGGCCGTGACCGCTTCGGGCGTCTCGAAGGCGCCGACCACGCTTTGCGGATCGGTCATGGAATAGATCGTGCGGATCACGGTCTGCTCGTCGATCGAGGCGAGTTTGATCAGGCGCTGGAAGTAGGGGCGCTGCTTGGCGGCCGGGTCGGAGGTCTCCGGATCATCCCCGAGCCAGGCGTTTTCCTGATAGAGCCAGACGCCGTCCTCGCGCTCGGGCCAGATGCGCACCAGCTCTGACTCCACATGGCCCCAGCCCTCGGTGGAGGCCTGCTCCACGGTGGTGAACGAGCCGGTCAGCACCTCGGCGAGGGCCTCGGCCGGCGCGTCCTGCGCCAGCGCCGGGGCGGCGAAGAGCGTCGCCGCGGCGGCTGCGGCGGCGATACCGATCATGGGGCGGATCATGGGTGGGTCCTTTCTTTCAAAATCCCTCAGGAATTTCCGGACGATGCCCGGCATCGATCCGGGACCTCGCCGCGATCAGGCGCGGAACTGGCGCCGAGGTCCGGCTCTCGCCTTTCGCTCGGCCGGGAATTCAGGTCGTTCCTCACGCCGCGTCCTCGATCTTCGGCGCCGGCACGGCGTCCGAGAAGGCGTCCGCGATCTGTTCGCGCGTGGCGATCCAGACGCCCTCTTTCGACGTGACGTAGTCCAGAAAGTCGCGCAGCGCGCCGATGCGCCCCGGACGGCCGATGATGCGCAGATGCAGCCCCAGGCTCATCATGCGCGCGCCGTCCGCGTTCGCCTCGTCGAGCAGCCAGTCGAACGTATCGGTGGCGTAGGTCAGCCAATCCTTCGCGGTGAAGGACGGCGCCAGCCAGAACTTCATGTCGTTGGAATCGATCGCGTAGGGCAGGACGATGATCGGCTTTCGCCCGCCGCCGGGCAGATCCACGACGTCCCAGTAGGGGAAGTCGTCGGAATAATCGTCCATGTGGTAGCGGAAGCCTTCCTCGGCGAGGAGGCCGCGCGTGATGTCTGTGTGCAGATAGCGCGACAGCCAGCCCGCCGGGCGCCGGCCGCAGGTTGTCTCCAGGCTCTCAGCGCCCTTGCGGATGAAGTCGCGCTCCTTGGCCTCGTCCATGAAGGCCTGGAACTTCCAGCGATAACCGTGACAGCACGGCTCGTCGCCGCGCGCCATGATGGCCTTGGCGAGCCAGGGCGCGCGCTCCAGCGCCAGCGACGCCGCGGTCCAGGTCGCCGGAACGCCGTAACGGTCGAGCAGCTTCAGAACGCGCGGCGCGCCGCGATTGACGCCGTACTGGTAGTTCGTCTCGTTGCCGTGCACGCGGATCTCGGCCTTGGCCGGGGTCGCGCCCAGCTCGTCGACGGGCTCGGGGCCCTTGTCGCCGTCGCGGATATTCTTCTCAGCGCCCTCCTCGACATTGACGACGATGGAGAGCGCGAGCTTGGCGCCGTTCGGCCAGGTGAAGCCGGGAGGGGGGTTATGGGTCATTCGGATGTTTCCCGTGTCCTTGTCCTCCCCCGCCTGCGGGGGAGGTGTCGCCCCGGACCGGGTCCGGGGCGGCGGAGGGGGCGCGATCGTCTCCGCCCCCCCCCCCCCCCCCCCGCTCCCCCCCCCCCCCCCCCCCCCCCCCCCCCC
>CAZKBB010000032.1:0-16053 GCA_964550935.1 uncultured Caulobacterales bacterium | reverse complement strand
CGCGATCGTCTCCGCCCCCTCCACCACTTCGTGGTCCCCCTCCCCCGCAGGCGGGGGAGGACAACTCAGCCCCTAATGCGGCTCCTCGCCGCCGCTCACATTCATGCTTTCCGCGGTGATGTATTCGGCCTCGTGCGAACACAGGAAGGCGACCGCGTTGGCGGTGTCGGCGGCCTTGCCGGGTCGCTTGAGCGGGATCCGGTCGGCCATGGCCTTGAGATACTCCTCCACGTTCGCCGCGCCGACGACCTTGGAGAAGTATTCGTTCTGCCAGGCGCCGAGCCCGGTGGTGACGTGGTTCGGGCAGATATTGTTGACGGTGATCTTGTGCGGGCCGAGCTCGATCGCGGCCGAGCGCACCAGACCGACGAGCCCGTGCTTTGAGGAGGTGTAGGCCTGGGCGTGCGGGAAGCCGGACTTCGAGGCCTGGCTGGCGATATTGATGATCCGCCCGCCGTTTCCGGCCTTCACCATCGTTTCGGCCGCCGCTTTCACGCCGAAGAAGCAGCCGGTCAGGTTGACGTCGATCACCGCGCGCCAGTCGTCAGCGGTCACGTCCAGAAGCGGCTTCATAATATAGCCGATGCCCGCATTGTTCACCCAGATGTCCAGCGAGCCGTGGGTCTCCACCGCGTGGGCGGCGAGCGCGCGCATCTGGTCGAGATCGCGCACGTCGCAGGCCTTGGTGGAGGCCGTCCCGCCGGCCTTGCGGATGTCCTCGGCGATCGCCTCCATCTCCTCGGTCGCGCCGATATGTTCGGCCGGCGTCGCCGGATCGGCGGGCTGTCCGATGTCGGAGATCACGACCGCCGCACCTTCGCAGGCCAGCTTCTTCGCGATCGCCTCGCCCAGCCCCTCGCGCCGGCCCGAGCCGGTGACGACGGCGGTCTTTCCGCTGAAACGCGCCATGGATGAGGCCCCCTAGCCCAGCTTCTCGGTCAGGATGAAGGCGAGGTCCTCGGTCATCGGCTGAAACTCGGCCGCGACCTTCTGCATGGTCTCGGTCCCGACCTCCTCGCCGAACAGCCCCATATCGTTGACGTCAATGATCTCGATATAGGCGTAGGGCGGGGCGTCGTCGGAGCCTAAGAGCCCGGTGGATTTGAACACCTCGAACTGGTCCACGGACTTCAGCCCGTTGACCGTGGGCAGGTCGGTTGACTTCGCCCAGGCCTCGTAATCGGCCGGCGAGACGCCGTCTTTCAGGTTGAACAGGGCGATGATGCGGGTCGTCATGAATGCTCCTCCCTTAAGCCTCGCAGAGCGTTCCCCTTGCGGCATCTCGGCGCAAGCATGGATGCGCCATTGGCCGCGCACGGGCGCAAATGGTATATCATTTGTCGATGGAAGCGGTTTCCCGAAGCCGCTGCAACCCATAAATGATCCGGTGCGCCCGGTTTTAAGCGGTGCCGGCATTCGCAAACGGAGGCTTCAGCGCCATGCCAGACGATCGCTCCGCCCACGCGACCGAGGCCGCAACGGCCTATGACGGCCCGCCGGATTACCGGCTGGTCGGCCGCCACGGCATGTTCCCGCACACCACCCATGACGAGGCGGAACGCTTCAACTTCCTGGCCCACATGAACCGGCATCTGGCCGGGCGCGTGCTGCCGGGCGTGAAGACCGCGTTCGAGGCGCGCGTGGAGCCGGCCTTCACCAAGGAGAACGGCCCGTTCAAGCACCGCAACGAGGTGCGCAAGGCCCTGCTCGAGGACCCGGCCTTCCAGATCTGGTCGGCCCTGCGCCGCGCCACGATGGAGCAGCGCCAGCAGGCCGGCCGCTGGGTCACGCTGCGCCAGGCCGCCACGCTGAACGAAAAAGCCCGCGCGCTGACCGAGGGCGATGAGCGCCTCGAGCTCGACGCCGGCTTCGACGTGCCGCGCTATCTCACCGCGGTGGACCACCATTGCATGCCGGGCAGCTATCACACCGAGCTCGACGACGGCGACGTCACCGGGGCTGCGAATTACGACTGCGGCCTGTTCGCGACCACCGGCGGCGCGCTCGGGCGCTTCAACGACGGCGGCGGCCAGGCGGTCGCGGCGTGGATGAAGCGGAACATGCCCGACTTCAAACCGAAGCGGATCCTCGATCTCGGCTGCGGGCTCGGCCACAACGTGCTGCCGCTCGCCGAGGCCTATCCGGACGCCGAGGTGGTGGGCGTAGACGCCGGCGCGCCGATGCTGCGCTACGGGCTGGCGCGCGCCAAGGCGATGGGGATCAAGAACGTGCGCTTCATCCAGGCCGACGCGGAGGACCTCTCCCGCTTCGAGGACGAGAGCTTCGACTGGATCCAGACCACCATGTTCCTGCACGAGACCAGCAAGACCGCGATGGAGCGCATCTTCGCGGAGTCCAGGCGCCTGCTGCGGCCGGGCGGGGTGGTGCTGCACGTGGAGCAGCCGCAATACACCCCGGAGATGCCCCTGTTCGAACAGTCGATCCGCGACTGGGACGCCTTCTACAACAACGAGCCGTTCTGGACGACGATGCACGAGATCGATCTCGACGATCTCATGGTGAAGGCCGGCTTCAAGTCCGACGGCATCCTGCACGGCGGCGTCGCGGCGGTGGTCGACACCACGCTGTTCCCGTCCTCCGGAGAGGACTGCGCTGAAGACTACGGCCGCAAGGCGGCCTGGCACGTCATCGGCGCGACCAAGCCGGACACCGAAAAGGAGGCCGCGTGATGGCCGACGACGCATTCGATCCGCTCTTAAAGGCCGGCGAGAAGGCCCGAGGCAAGCGCCCATGGTTCCTGGAGAGCCGGGACTCCGAGCGCGTGCTCAACATCGTCATGGCGCTCGCCCAGGAGGTCAGCGTGGTGCGCCAGCGCCTCGACACGGTCGAGCGTCTCCTGGAGACCAAGGGCGTTGTGACCAAGGCCGACATCGAGGGCTACGCTCCCTCCAAGACCGAAGCCGAGGAGCGCGGCGCCTGGAACCAGGAATTCATCGCGCGCATCCTGCGCATCGTGCAGCAGGAGAACGAAGCGATCGAACGCTCAGGCGAGGTCAGCTCCGAACAGGCCGCGCGGAATTTCCAGGACGCGTAATCGCCATGAGGTTCCGGGTCGGCGCTCACGCGCCGCCCGGGAATTCATGACACCAAACCTGAACTCCCGGCCGAGCCGGAGGCGAGCGCCGGGACCTCGGGCCGGAAGTGCGCTACTCCCCCTCCACCACGAACACCGAATCCTCGAACGCTTCGCCGCTGGTGAAGGACGTCCAGTAGATCTCGTTCGCCTTCACCCCGTCATAGAACAGGCGCACGCGGCCGGGCTGGACCCAGCCGCCCTCTTCGTTGGTGTAGAAGTCGGAGTAGCGCCGCTCGTGCCAGCCGCGCGGGGTGTCGAAGCCGACGCCCACCACGGCGAAATCCTCGCGGCGGATGTTGAAGATCGTCTCGCCGCCGGCCGGGTCGTTGACGCGAATCGTGTAGGCCGGCGCGCCGTCGACATAGTCGTCGGCCAGCCGGTCGACCGTGTAACCCTCGTCGAGCGCATGGCGGATCACGCCGAAGCCGAAATTGGAGGCCCAGCGATCGGAGTCCGCCTCCTCCTCCAGCGGGCCGTCCTGATTATAGGTGGTCTCTCCGTCAAAGCTGATCACGAAGACCGGCTCGCCCTCACGCAGGCCCTCGATCCGCACCCGCCCGTCGGCCTGGTGCGCGTCGGCTTTCTCGCCAGGGAAGACCCGCCACATCCGATAGGGCTCGTAGCGGACCGGCTTCGGGCCCGGTCCGGTCCAGAATAGGCCGTAGCCCTCCATGTAGAGGCTGTCGGGATCGGACCAGGCTTCCCCGCCGGCGGCTTCGTAGGCGGCCGCGACGATCTCCGACCCGGTCATTTCGCCGGGTTCAGGCAGGGCGGGCGGCTCGGCCGCGGCGGCGGTGGAAATGACGAGCGCGAACGCTGAGGCGGCGGCGAGGCGCATGGCGAAACTCCTGTTCGACTTGTAAGCGGGCGCGACCCGGTGGAGGGTCGCTCTGGTGCGGCCTTTCGCGCAAGAGCGACGCTCGCGCCGTGGCTTGCGTTCGAGCCCGGGTTAAATGGTATACCATTTTCAGCCGACAGGGCGCGAGCGTCTCGCCGCACCCGATCTTGAAACGCCAGTCCCCAAAGGACCTGCACCATGAAGCTTCTGCGCGCCGCCACGCTCACCGTCGCCGATCTGGACGCCGCCGAGGCGCGCTATCGCGACTGGCTGAACTACACCACGATCGAACGCGGCGCGCTGGCCGAAGACCTGGCGGCGAGCTTCGACGCTCCGAAGGCGGCCGGCCAGCCCTACGCCGTGATGCAGCCGGCCTCGGGCGCGGACATCTTCATCCGGCTTGTCGAGCAGCCCCCGATCGAGGGCTACAAGGCGCTCGTCACCTATGGCTGGGCGGCGATCGAGATCTGCGTCACCGACGTGCTCAAGGCCGAGGAGACGGTGAAGGGTTCGCCCTTCGAGGTCATCGGCCCGCCGCGCGAGATCGAGGGTCTGCCCGCGATCTACCCCATGCAGGTGAAGGGCCCGGACGAGGAGATCGTCTATCTCACCCAGATCCGCGACGATCTGCCGGCCTATGATCTGCCGCGCGCCTCCAGCCTGATCGACAAGCTCTTCATCCTGGTGATCGGCTGCTCGGACATGCACGCCAGCCTGAAATGGCTCGACGAGACGCTGGGCTTCGAGACCGGCCGGGTGATGGACATCGAGTATCACATGCTCGCCAACGCCTACGGCACGCCGACCGACGAGATGCACACGATCGCCACCGCGATCCACGGCCGCGACGTGTTTCTGGAGGTGGACCAGTATCCTGAAGCCGCCACGGCGCGCCCGACGCATGAGGGCATGCTGACGCCCGGCTGCGCGGTGGGGACCTTCCTCCACCCCGACTTCGACTCCATCAAGGCCGACTGGGTCACCGCGCCCGCGACGCGCTCCGGCGGGATCTACACCGGCAAGCGCGCCGGCGTGCTCAAGGCGCCGGACGGCACGCTGGTCGAAGTGGTCGAGCTCTAGACCCCACCCCGGCCCTCGCCGGACAGGGGAGGGGAGCCGTGTCGTCGCCGAAGCGAGCTTGCGCGACGACGAGCCGGTTGATCGGCCGGGATGCTTCGTATCCCGTCGTGGCGCCGAAGCGCACTGAAAGCGCCATCCCGTCTCCCTCCCCTAGGGGGAAGGGTCGGGGTGGGCGCCGGATCATCGAGAGCCCAGGAGATCGCCATGAAGCAAGTCGTTTTGAAGACCGCGATCGATCACAAGCCGCGCGCGCACGACTTCGCGGTGATCGAGGCCGAGCGGCCCGCCTGTCCCGAAGACGGCGTTCTGGTCAGGCTCGAGCATGTCTCGCTCGACCCATATGTGGGCTCGCGCCTGCGCGGCCGGCACATGGGCGAGCCTGCGCCCGAGCCCGGGGTCGAGGCGATCCCCGGCCACGGCGTCGGCCGGGTCGCCGAGAGCCGCTCTGACGGGCGCCGCGAGGGCGATCTCGTCTATGTCATGGGCGCGGGCTGGCGCGAATACGCCGCGGTTCCGGCCTCCGACGCCCGGGTGATCGAGCCCGGCGGGCTTGCGTCCTCGGTCTATCTCGGCGCGCTCGGCATGCCGGGGCTCACCGCCTGGGCGGGCGTCGCGCAGCTGGCGCGCGCTGAGCGGGGCGATGTGGTGCTGGTCGACGCCGCGGCCGGGGCCGTCGGCGGCTCGGTCGGCCAGATCGCCAGGGCGCGCGGGGCCGAGACCGTGATCGGCATCGCCGGCGGGTCTGAGAAATGCACCCTCGTCACCGAGCGCTACGGCTTTGACGCCTGCTTCGACTATCGCGCCGAGGGCTGGCGCGAGCGCCTGGCCGAGGCCGCGGGCGAGGGCGTCAGCGTGCACTTTGAGAATGTCAGCGTGGACATGCTCACCATCGGATTGTCGCACATGCGCGCCTATGGCCGCGCGGTGTTGTGCGGGCTCGCCGCGCACTATCACGACGACGCGCCCGCGCCGGGTCTGCCCGTCGGGCTGGTGATCGGAAAACGCGCCGCCGTCTACGGTCTTGTCGTTTACGATTTCTACGACCGCTGGGACGCCTTCCTGGACGAGTGCCGCCCGCTCGCCGAGGACGGCCGGCTGACCATCGCAGAGGATGTCGCTGAAGGGCTGGAGGCCGCGCCGGAGGTGTTCGAGCGCATGGTCGACGGGAAGAATATGGGCAAGGCCCTGATCAGCCTATGAGCTTGGGGCTCGGTTCGGCCTGGGGCGCGCGCGGCTTCGTGGAGGCCGGCGGCGTCTACACGGCGTATCAGCGCGGCGGGCGCGCAGGCGCGCCGGTGGCGATCCTGCTGCACGGTTCGCCGGAAAGCGCCGACGCGCTGGCGGGCGTGGCGGACACGCTCTCGGACCGCTTCGATGTGATCGGGCTCGACACCCCCGGCAACGGGTTGAGCGAAGGCCTGCCCGGCGATCAGCCCGGCAGCGCGGATTACGCCCGTCATGTCTTGAGCGTGATGACCGCGCTCGGCGTCAGACGCGCCGGCATCTACGGCTTTCACACCGGCGCCGGCACGGCGATGAGCCTCGCTCTGGAGGCGCCGGACCGGGTCGCCGCGCTCGCGCTCGACGGCTACGCGGTCTGGACGCCGGCCGAGCGCGCGGATCTGCTTGAACGCTATCTCGTCACCTTCCCGCCGCGCCTTGACGGGGCCCATCTCGCCTCGATCTGGGCCCGCCTTGAAGCCCAGCTCGTCTTCTTTCCCTGGTACGATGCGCGCCTCGCCGCGCGCATGGACCTGCCTGAAACGCCCCTGAGCGTGCGCCTGCGCCGCCTGCGCGACTGGCTGTGCGCGGCGGAGCGCTATGTGCAGCCCTACGCGGCGGCCTTCCGCCGCGTCGGCGAGGACGGGCCGGACCGGGTCGCCGCGCCGACCCTCATCGGGGCCAGCGCGCCCGATCCCTTGAGCGCCCATCTGGAGCGTTTAGGCGAGGTCTCTTCGACCGTGACCCTCCAGCGCTGGGGCTCTGACCGCGCCGAGGCGTTCGAGGCGATCGCCGCCCATCTCTTCGCCCATCCCGGCGAGCCTGCCGGGGAGGCGATCGCGCCGGACGCCCCGCCGCCGGCCTTCGCCGAGGCGGCGCACGATCTGCCCTGGTCGCCGGATCCTCACGGCGGCTTTCTGCTTGAGATCTGGCGCGCCCTGGTCTCGCGCGTGATCGCCAACGCAGACAGCGAGGCCGCGCTCGCCGCCGGCCTTGATCCGCAGGCGCTCCAGTCGCGCCTGCTCGCTCACGTGGCGCGCCATAGCGGCCTGATCACGGACTAGCCCCGACCATTCGCCCCGCCCACTAGCTCAGGCGGGGCGAGGCGCGCTAAGGAACGCTCATGAGCGATCTGGTCCCCTCAAGCGGCGCCTGGGCCGCCGGCGTCCATCGCCTGCCGGTGCGGGTCTATTACGAGGACACCGACTTCACCGGCGTGGTCTATTACGCCAACTATCTGAAATTCTTCGAGCGCGGTCGCACCGACGCGCTGCGTTCCGCCGGCGTCTCCCACGCCGAACTGCTCGACGCCGAGGCGCGGACCGGCTTCGCCGTGCGCGAAGTGCGCGTGAGCTATCACCGGCCGGCGCGCATCGACGACGCGCTGGTGGTGGAGACCCGGGTCCTTTCCGCCAAGGGCGCGCGGATCATCTTCACCCAGTCGATCACGTGCGAGGGCGCGCTGGTCGCCGAAGCGCAGGTCGAAGCCGCCTGCATCACGCTCGACGGCCGCCCCAAGCGCCTGCCGCCTGAAGTGAAGGCCGCGCTGGAGGGCTCGGCGGGCGTTTGATCGCGCCGAGGTCCCGGATCGATGCTGCGCATCGTCCGGGAATTCATGAACCTCACCCTGAACTCCCGGACGCGGCGACGCCGCGATCCGGGACCTCGCAGCGGCTTGGAGCCGCCCGCAAAATCGCCGCAATCGCGCGGGAGCTTGGCGCGGTGCGGCGCTGGCGCGCGCCTTGCGCGGTATTGGCGCGGGCGCGCCGGACCTGTATCACCGGCGCACAGGGCTCTGGCGTTCACGGGTGAAGACCCGAGGCGCGCTAAGGCCTTACCGCGGCCGGCCGGCCGTTGAGGGGAATTGCGGGAGACGACATGGAAGCGACGCTGGCAACCGCCGTGCACATGGCCGCGCCCGGCCAGGATCTGAGCATCCTCTACCTGTTCATGCGCGCCGACATCGTCGTGAAGACGGTGATGGCCATCCTCGCCTTCATGTCGGTGTGGTCCTGGGCGATCGCGATCGAGAAGGCGCTGCAGTATCGCGGACTGCACGGCCGGGCGCGCGCGTTCGAGCGCGAGTTCTGGTCGGGCACGAGCCTTCAGGCGATGATCGACCGCTACGCCGGCGATGCGAAGGACCCCTTCGCGCGCGTGCTCGCCGCGGCGACGCGCGATTTCGACCAGACCAGCGTGGAGAAGGCCGCCGGCGCGGAAGCCAGCCGAGAGCTGTCCCGGCTTGAAGGCGGGCTCGGCGTGCTCGCCATCATCGGGTCGTCGGCGCCCTTCATCGGCCTGTTCGGCACGGTGTGGGGGATCATGAACGCCTTCCGCGCCATCGCGGCGACGGACAACACCTCGCTGGCGGTCGTGGCGCCGGGCATCGCCGAGGCGCTGTTCGCCACCGCGCTCGGCCTGCTGGCGGCGATCCCGGCGGTGATCTTCTTCAACGCGCTGTCGTCCAATCTCGGCAAGTACGCCGCCAAGCTGGAAGGCTTCGTCGACGAACTCGCCGCGCTCGCAGCGCGGGAGCGCTAGGCCATGGCGGGCGGCGTCGACGGCGGAGGACGCGGCGGCCGGCGCTGGTCGCCCAAGGCGGAGATCAACGTCACGCCCTTCGTGGACGTGATGCTGGTCCTGCTCATCGTGTTCATGGTCGCAGCCCCGCTTCTGACCGTGGGCGTCGAGGTCGATCTGCCCGACACCGAAGCGCGCGCCATGACCACGTCGGAGGAGCCGCTGACCGTGACGATCCAGACCGACGGGCGGATCTATCTGCAGGAGACCGAGATCGGCTTTGACGAGCTGATCGCCCGGCTGAACGCCATCTCCGGCACGGGCTCTGACGCGCGGGTCTATATCCGCGCCGACGACGAGGCCGACTACGGCGAGGTGATGCGCGTGATGGCGCGGATCTCGGCGGCCGGCTACTCGAACATCGGGCTCGTCACCGACCCCGCCCGCGAGAACTAGGGGAGGGCGAGCCGCTCCATGCGCGCGGTCCTCGGGTTCATTCTATCAGCCAGCCTCCATGCGGGGCTGGTCGCTTCGGCGTTCATCTATTTCCCGCGCGCCGCCTCGCAGCTGCGCGACCAGATCATCGTGCCGGTCGAGCTGGTCGAGGTGGCCGACGAGACCAACGTCGTCGCGGCGCGCCCAGAACCCGAGCCGGAGCCGGAAGAGCCGCCTGAGGACGAGCCCGAACCCGAATCTGAGCCTGAGCCTGAGCCTGAGCCTGAGCCGGAGCCCGCCGAACCCGAACCGGAACCCGAACCGGAACCGGAGCCTGAACCGATCCCGCCCGAGCCCGAGGCCGAAGAGACGCCGGAACCTGAGCCCGAGCCCGAGCCGGTCGAGCCGGAACCGGATCCGTTCGACATGGCCTCGCTGTCGGGCCTGGTGGACCGGGCGCGCGAGCGTTCCGCCGACACCGGACAGGCCGAAGCCGGCGAGCGCCGCGAGGGCGCGGGCGCGCAGACCGGCATGACGGCGACCTTGTCCGACCTGTTCCGCGCCCAGGCCGCGCGCTGCTGGCGCGCGCCGGCGGATGCGCCCGACCCCGATCAGCTGCGCGTCAGCGTGGAGGTGCGCCTGGACCGCGACGGGTCGCTCGCCGAGCCGCCGCGCCTGCGCGACGAGGGCCGGGTGCGCTTTTCCGGCGATCCCTTCCTGCGCGTGGCCGGAGAGCGCGCCGTGCGCGCGGTCGTGGAGTGCGCGCCCTACCGGCTGCCGGCGGAGTCCTATTCGGAGTGGCGCCGCATAACCGTCAACTTCGACCCGTCAATGTATTGAGACCCGCGTCGACCAGACCCGACGCCGCCGCCATCGCCAGGAGCCCGACCATGCGCCTTCCGCTTTCGTTCGTTTCCCGCGCCGCGATCGGTGCGCTCATGCTCGCCGCCGCCGTGTTCGCGCTGTCCGGCGCGGCGTGCGCCCAGCTGGAGGTCGACGTCACCGAAGGCCACCTCGATCCCCTGCCGATCGCGATTCCGGACTTCACCGGCGACAGCGCGCAAGGCCGCGAATCCGGCGCCGATCTGGTCCGCGTCATCGCCGACAATCTGGAGCGCTCGGGCCTGTTCGAGCCGCTCGACCAGGGCGCCTATATCGAGGAGATCGAGAACATCGATCTGCGCCCGCGCTTTTCCGACTGGCGCGTGATCAACGCCTCCGCGCTGCTGGTGGGCCGCGTCGAGGTGGGCGAGGACGGGCGACTGCTCGTCGGCTTCCGTCTCTGGGACACCGCCGCCGAGCAGCAGCTTCTCGGCCTGCAGTTCACCTCGGTGCCGGAGAACTGGCGCCGCGTCGCGCACAAGATCTCCGACGCGGTCTATGAGCGCCTGACCGGGGAGACCGGCTATTTCGACACCCGCATCGTCTATGTCGCCGAGGGCGAGGGGCCGAACGGGGAGCCGACCCGCCGCCTGGCGATCATGGATCAGGACGGGGCGAACCCCTCCTTCCTGACCGACCGCTCCTACATGGCGCTGCTGCCGCACTACTCGCCCACCGATCAGCAGATCACCTTCGTGTCCTTCCGCGGCGGCGAGGCGACCACCTTTCTCTACGATCTCGCCACCGGTCGCCAGGAAGCCCTGTTCGACATGGGGCCCGGCCTGGCCGGTGAAGGCCAGTCGCTGTCCGCGCGCTTCCATCCTGACGGGCGCACCATCGCGGTCGGCGCCCAGAGGCGCGGTCAGCACGACATCTTCAGCTTCGACCTTCGCACCCGGCAGATCCGCCAGCTGACCACTCACCCGGCCGACGATATCGAGCCGAGCTTCGCGCCGGACGGCGAGCGCATCGCGTTCTCCTCCTCGCGCGGGGCGCAGTCGCAAATCTACGTGATGGGTGCGGACGGCTCGGAGCCTGAGCGCATCACCTTCGGCGAGGGGCGCTACACCGCCCCGTCCTGGTCGCCGCGCGGGGATCTCGTCGCTTTCGTGAAACAGCACCAGGGCCAGTTCATGGTCGGCGTCGTGGACGCGGACGGGTCCGGCGAGGAGCGCATCCTGTTCCGGGGCTTCTTCGCGGACACCCCGACCTGGTCGCCGAACGGACGGGTGATCCTGTTCACCCGCGGCGAGCCCAGCCCGAACGGGACCCAATACGCGATCTGGAGCGTGGATCTGGCCGGGTTCAACCTGCGCCGCCTGCCCACGCGCGGCGCGTCCTCCGACCCGGCTTGGTCGCCCTTGATCGATTAGAGTTTTCAGGGTTAGCTACGCGCCGAAGGGTGCGCGTGTCGTGTGACGTGAGGGGGTTGGGCGCGCATCATCGAGGAACCCCGCGCCGCTGCGCCGCCGGACGGAGCTCCGGTCAGGCCATATGAGGGATCAAGCCGCCATGAAATTCCGCGCATTTATCGCCGCCGCCGCGCTCGGCCTCGTCGCCGCGTCCTGCGCCACGCCTGAACCCGAGCCCGCGCCGGCTCCGGCCCCTGCGCCCGCACCGGCGCCTGCACCGGCGCCCGCCGGCCCGACCCCGGGCACGGTGGAGCACTTCCAGGTCACCGCGGGCGACCGCGTCTTCTATGACTTCGACCGCGCCAACCTGACCGCGGAAGCGCGTGAAACCCTGCGCGCCCAGGCCGCCTGGCTGCAGCAGTATCCCGGCGCCAACGTGCTGATCGCGGGCAATTGCGATGAGCGCGGCACGCGCGAGTACAACCTCGCCCTCGGGGCCCGCCGGGCCAACGCCGCGCGCGACTATCTCGTCAGCCAGGGCGTCGACCCCGTACGCATCTCCACGGTCTCCTACGGCAAGGAGCGCCCGAGCTGCACCCAGTCGACCGAGCGCTGCTACGCGATCAATCGCAACGCCACGACGCAGATCACCAGCGGCGCGCGCTCCTAGGCGCTTCGGCCGAGACGCACTGATCGAGACCGCCCGCAAGTCCGCTTGCGGGCGTTTTCTTTTTCGCCTCGGCTCTGCGCGCGTTTGGGGTTAACCTCATCATCTCGCGCTGAGGGGCGCTGAGAGGTTCAAGGGGGATCATCCATGCTCGTTCGCGCCGTCATCGCCGCCATTCTCGCCGGAGCGCTCGCCATCGGCGCGCTCTATTCCATCGACCGTTTCCTGGGCCGCGACATCGCCGCCGCGCCCGCCGAACCGCCAGAGAGCGAGTCGGATATGGACGCCGGCGATGCGTCCGAGGCCCCTGACCCGTCCGTGACGGACATGGGCGAAATGGATATGGGCGAGACCTACGGCATGGACGATCCCATGGCCGGCGGGGCCCGGGACGACGCGTCCATGGGCGAGCCGCCCATCGCGCTTCCCTATGCCGAGGGCGAAGCCGCGCAATGGCTCGCCGACGTGCTGGCCGGGACCGGGCCCTATGCGGCGGCCGACGCCTATGGCGGGGAGGGCTACGGCGATGTCGATCTCGCCGAGCTTGCGGCCCTGGCCGACGAGCCCCAGCCCGAGGCGCCGAGCGCGCCGCGCGCCGGCGATTTCTACGAGGTCTTCACCGCGTCCTGCCAGCCGAGCCATGTACTCCTGTCGTGCTCGATCGCATCGCGCTATACTGAATGGGAGGACGGCGGCGAGGCCGGGCCGGTCACCTATGAGAGCGCGCAGATCGTCAGCTTCAACATGGTCAAGGCTGACGACGAGCCCTGGCGGGTGGATCCGGACTCCGTCACGGTCGCCGCGGCGGGCTGATTTGCGTCCAGCGCCTTGATTTCGCCAAGTCGAACGGGAACTTTGCCCGCGGTCAAACCCGAGGGATCCGCCATGCTTCGACTTTTCGTGCTCGCCCTGCTCACGCTCGCGATCGCCGCGCCGGCCTCGGCCCAGTCGCGCCGCGAACTCGCCGCCCGGCTCGACGCCGCCGAGGCGCGCATCGCCGAGCTGGAGGCGACCGGGCTCGCCGGCGATCCGCTGAGCGAGCGCATCATCGTGCGCATGGACGCGCTGGAGCGCGAGCAGCGCGGCCTGACCGGCGAAATCGAGCGGCTGCAGTTCGAGAACCGTCGGCTGCGCGGACGCATCGATCAGCTGGAGGCGCGCCTCGATGCGCTGACCCGGCCCGCGCCGGACCAAACCGGCGCCCTAGCGGACCCGGCCTCCGGCGAGGCGTCTGAGGCGGGCGAGGCCGATCCCGACGCGGGCGTGGAGCGCGCGCCGGAGCGCTTCGCACAGGCGCGCTCCGAGGCCACCGGCCAGCTGCGCCTGCCCCAGGGCCAGGGCGCGCCGGCGTCCCAACAGGCGCCGGGCGAGGCGTCCCAGCCGCTGTCGGGCGCAAGCGCGAGCGTGCAATCGCCGGAAAACCTGTTCATGGAAGGGCGCTCGCGCCTGTTTGACGGCGATTTCGCCGGCGCGCAGGAGAGCTTTGAGGCCTTCACCGCGGCTTATCCTGAGGACGGGCTCGCCGGCGAGGCGTGGTACTGGCTCGGCGAGACCCGCTTCATCCAGGGCGACCATGCCGGCGCGGCGCAGGCTTATCTCGCCTCGCTGCGTGCGGACGGTCGCGGCCCGGTCGCGCCGGACGCCGGGGTGCGCCTGGCCGCCTCGCTCGCCGCGACGGGCGACACGACCGGGGCGTGCGAGCTTCTGGCCGCCTTCCCGCGCCGCTTCCCGAACGCCGACGCGGAGGCGCGCCGCAAGGCCGAACGCGAAGCCGCGCGGGCGGGCTGCCGCTGAACGCGGCCCCCGCGATCCGGCCGGACGACGGGCTGAGCGCGCGCGCCGGTGCGCTTCTGGACGGCGGGGCGATCGCGATCGGATTCTCCGGAGGGGGCGATTCCGCCGCTTTGCTGCACACGCTCGTGGAGCTGGCCGCCGGGCGGCGCGTCCACGCTTTGATCGTCGATCACGCCTTGCGCCCGGAAAGCGCGGCGGAGGCCGAGCGCGCCGCGGCGATCGCCCGCGACCTCGGCGCGACGGCGCACGTTCTGCGCTGGACCGCGCCGCGCAAGAGCCAGGCCCGATCCAGACAGGCGCGACACCAACTGCTTGCAGACCAGGCGCGCGCGCTCGGCGCGCGGCGGGTCTTCCTCGCCCACACGCTCGACGATCAGCGCGAGACCGCCTGGATGCGAGAGCAGCGCGACGCGGGCGCGCGCGGGCTCGCCGCCATGGGCCGGCTCGCGCCTTCGCCGGTTTGGCCCGAAGGCCGGGGCCTGATGATCGCGCGCCCGTTTCTGGACGTGAGCCGCGCCGCGCTCAGAGCGGCCTTGATCGCGCGCGGCGCAGACTGGATCGAGGACGCCTCCAACGCCGACCGAGCGTATGAGCGCGTGCGCGTGCGCGCCGCTCTGTCGGACCTTAACGCCGCGGACCTCGCCGCGCTTGATCGGCGCATCGTCAAGGCGCAAGCTGAAGAGATCAGCCTGCGCTGCGAGGCCGCCGCGCTGAGCGCCGCCTGCGCCGCGCCCCGGCCCTGGGGCGGGTTCTCGCTCGACCGGGCCGCCATGCTCAGCGCGCCGCGGCCGGCCGTGCTGCGCGCTCTGGAGGCGATCGCCGCTGCGGCCGCCGGGCGGCCGGATGCGCCGTCGTCCCATGCCGCCGGCGTCCTGCTGGACGCGTTGATCGGGGGCGAGGCGGCGACCGCAGGCGGGGCCATGCTGACGTGCAAGGGCGTGATCGGGCGCGATCCCGGCGCGGCCGGCCGGGCGGACGGCGCGGGCGAGGCCGCCCCGCTGGCGTTGTCGCCGGGCGAGACCGGGGTGTTCGACGGGCGCTTCGAAGTCAGCGCGGACGCCGAGCCGATCACCGTGCGCGCGCTTGGAAAGCCGGCGCCGGCGCTCGACGGTGCGCCGGCCGCGCTACGTGCGGGCCTCGCCGCGATCATGAACGCGCACGGTGCGCGGCTCAGCGTCGCAGGTCTTCAGCCGAGTTCGGCAGGGCGCGCGGTCTGGTTGGGAGAGAACGCTTTAACGCGTCAGCACTATCATGCAGCCCCCTCGGCGTGGTTTGATGAGGGCTGGACGTGACGCAACGCGGGGCGCTGGACGGATCCGGTTCGACTTCGCGGCGCCCGGCGCACTGGCGAAAGCCGCCGCGCGGACCAATATGACGTGAACACGACGCGCGGGGATATCCTAAGCGCGCCGCCGCGACGAGGATGAATGATGAACGCGCGCAATCTTCTAGTCTGGGCCATCCTGATCGTCCTGCTGGTCGCGCTGGTCAACCTGCTTCAGGGACCCACGCAGACGAGCGACGCCAATCAGCTTAACTATTCCCGCTTTATGGAGGAGGTCGAGCAAGGCGACGTCGCCTCGGCCACGATCCAGGATCAGACCGTCTCCGGTCAGCTGACCAATGGCACGACCTATCGCACGTTCGTGCCGAACGACGCTAACGTCACTGCGGCGCTGCGCGAGAACGGGGTGGACATCACCGCCCAGCCCCCGGCCGACAGCGGGATGAACCTGCTGGGCATACTGATCAGCTGGTTCCCCATGCTGCTTCTGATCGCAGTGTGGATTTTCTTCATGCGCCAGATGCAGGGCGGCGGACGCGGGGCCATGGGCTTCGGCAAGTCCAAGGCCAAGCTGCTCACCGAGAAGACCGGCCGGGTGACCTTCGACGACGTGGCCGGCGTGGACGAGGCCAAGGAGGAGCTTGAGGAGGTCGTGGAGTTCCTGAAGGACCCCTCCAAGTTCCAGCGCCTGGGCGGCAAGATCCCCAAGGGCGCGTTGCTCGTGGGCCCGCCGGGCACCGGTAAGACGCTTATCGCGCGCGCGGTGGCGGGCGAGGCGGGCGTGCCCTTCTTCACCATCTCCGGCTCGGACTTCGTGGAGATGTTCGTGGGCGTCGGCGCCAGCCGTGTGCGCGACATGTTCGAGCAGGCCAAGAAGAACGC
>CAZKBB010000031.1:0-30311 GCA_964550935.1 uncultured Caulobacterales bacterium | reverse complement strand
ATCAAACGCCATACGCTCAACCCTGACACAGTTGCCGGATCGCGGCTTCGCCGCGCCCGGGATGACAGGTTTGAGGACATGAATTCCCGGGCGCGAAGCGACCCGAGACCTCGGCGCGATTATCCGCAGCGCTGACGCCCCCTATCCCCCTCGCAAGGGAAGAGGGGGGGTGAGGCGCCCTTCCGCCCTGAGGGCCCGGATCGCGGCTTCGCCGCGTCCGGGAATTCAGCCTGGGGTTCATGAACTCCCGGGCGAAGCGCAGCGAAGACCCGGAACCTCGTCGTCATGACGCGCCACCATCCGGGCTCGCGCATACGGCGTCGTTCTGGCATTGATATGACTGTTCATCCGGGCTCCCCCTGTGAGCTAGCTGTGTCGCAACAACCAGCTTCAGGCGGTCAGCCCGGATGAACAACCTTATGAGAGATCACACCTAGCGCGTGTCGGTCATGACGATCTCGGCGTCGGTCTCGGCGCGGATCGTGATGCGCTCCACATCGCGGATCGCCGCGCCGTCGCGGGCCTCAACGCGCGCGCCGTTCACGGTTACGGTCCCTGAGGCGGGCACGAGATAGGCGTGACGGCCCGGGGCGAGCTGGTAGACGGCCTCTTCGCCGGCTTTGAGCGTCGCGCCGAGCACGCGCGCGTCGGCGCGGATCGGCAGGGCGCCCTCGTCCTCGCGCTTGCCCGAGGCGAGCACGTCGAGCCGGCCGGCGCGCGCGTCCTTGGGAAACGCGCGCTGGTCCCAATAGGGCGCGCCGCCGCGCTCATCGGGCAGGATCCAGATCTGGAACAGGCGGGTCAGCCCGTCCTCCAGATTGTACTCCGCGTGGCGCACGCCCGAGCCCGCGCTCATCACCTGCACGTCGCCGGCGTCGGTCCGGCCGCGATTGCCAAGGCTATCCTCGTGCGTGATCGCGCCGTCGCGCAGGACGGTGATGATCTCCATCTCCTGATGGGGATGGGGCGGGAAGCCGGTCTTGGGCTGGATCGCGTCGTCGTTCCACACCCGCAGCGCGCCCCAACCCATGCGGGCCGGATCGTGATAGCCGCCGAAGCTGAAATGGTGCTTGGCGTCGAGCCAGTCGGTCTGAAACGCGCCGAGGGTCGAAAACGGTCTGACTTCAATCATGACGGTGTCTCCTGAACTCGAAGGGTCGAGCGCAGAGATAGGCGATGCGCGCGCGGGCTTAATCCGCCGAGCCGGCGCTTGAGTTTTGCCGACCTGGAAAGGATCTCACCGCCCCTCGCGCCGCCACGCGCCGCCGAGCAGCGCCAGCAGGATCGCGGCGATGAGCAGGGCGGGCGCGAGCGGGGTGCGGCTCGCCTCGACCACGCGATAGGCGCGGTTGCGCTGCAGCCCCGCCCAGCCGAAGCCGGCCTGGGCCGCGCCGGCGCGGGTGCGCCGGAATTCGGGCGCGCCCGCCTGCAGCTCGAACACCGCGCCGTCAGAGGGCGAGACCAGCGCGTCCAGCCCGTCGCGGTCCGGGCGGAGCTCGGCGAACTCGCGCGGGTTCAGCGGTCCGATCGAGGCGACCGCCGTCAGCTCGCCAGAGCGCAGGCGCACCAGGCCGGTCTGATCGGCGGGCAGTTCGGCGGTGAAGCGGCCCGGCTCGGTCTCGTCCATCGCAACCGTGACCGTCTCGCCCGACGGCCAGGTGACCTGCAGGGGCGGGGCGTCCTGGGCGAGGGTGGAGCGCGCCACGGCGAGCACGCCGTCGCTGACCGACGCGCTCAAGCGCTCCTCGTCCAGCTCGGGCTCGCCCATCAGCCAGTGCGCGACGCGCCGGAACAATTCGTCATGGGGCCCGCCATCGCGATAGCCCCGCGCCCACAGCCAGGCCTGGTCGGACAACAAGATGCCCGCGCGCCCCTCTCCGGCGCGATCGAGCACCAGAAGCGGGTCGCCGGAGGGGCTCTGCAACACGGTCTGACCGCCGAGCGCCTCGCCCCCGATGCGCCGGAACCAGGGCGCCCAGGCCTCGTCATCATCGGCGAAGGGCGCGGTCACCGGGTGACGCTCGCCCAGCGCGGAGACTTCAGGCCGGAACGGGGCCTCCTCAATGTCCCCGTTCGGCATGGCCGGCAGAACGCCGGCGAGCGGTGACCGCGCCAGGCTCGCCTGGCCGGCGTAGGGCGGGCCGGTCGTGGTCAGGAGCGCCCCGCCGTTCTCCACATAGCGCGCGATATTGTCGAAATAGAGCGCGCGCAGGATGCCGCGCCGGCGATAACGGTCGAAGATGACCAGGTCGAACTCGTTCAGGCGCTGCTGGAACAGCTCGAACACCGGGAACATGATCAGCGCCAGCTCGTCGGTGGGCGTGCCGTCGTTTTTCTCCAGCGGGCGCAGAATCGTGAAGTGGACGAGGTCCACGCTCGGATCGGACTTGAGAAGGTCGCGCCAGGCGCGCGCGCCGTTGTGGGGCTCGCCGGTGATCAACAGCACGCGCAGCCGGTCGCGCACGCCAGTCACGCTGACCGCGGCGCGGTTGTTGACCAGGGAGAGCTCTTCAGCGCCTGGCTCGACCTCGATTTCGACCACGTTGGCGCCGCGGTTCTCGATGCGCGCGCGCACCTGCACCTCGCGGCCGATCTCGGCGCGCGCGCGGATCGGCTCTCCCCCGTCCACGCGCAAGGTCAGCGCCGCAGTCCCGGCCGGCGCGCCGGGGTCCTCGACCTTCAGCGTGAAGGTGACGCTTTCATCGACCAGCGCATAGCGCGGCGCCTCGCTGACGATCAGGCGCCGGTCGCCCGCGTCCGGATCGCCGGTCATCATGTGATGGACGGGCGCGTCGATCCCCAGCGCTTCAGGGGCGGGCAGGGCGTCGTGATTGCGCCCGTCGCTCGCGATCACCACGCCGGCCAGGCGCGAGCGTGGAATCTCGGACAGGCCGGTGCGGATCGGCTGGCTGAGCCGCGTGCCGCCCTCGGCCCGCCCGCCTGCGACTTCGACCAGCTCCAGCGTCTCGTCGGCCGCGGCGAAGGCGCGCAGGCGGTCCCCGATCGCGTCGGCCTGGGCCCGTCGCTCGCCGACGGCCATGGACTGGCTGTCGTCGGCGACCAGAAGCGCGATGTCTGAGAGCGGCTCGCGCTCTTCGCGGCGCAGCGCCGGATCGGCGAGCGCGGCGATCAGCGCGGCGCCGGCGAGCGCGCGCCAGAGCCAGCCCTTGAGGCCGCGCACGCCGGCCGCCGCCGCGCCGAGCGCCAGCGCGACCGCCAGCGTCCAGATCAGCCAGACCGGAACCAGCGGGGTGAAGACGAGGTCGGCCGCGCTCATGGTTCAGCGCCCAGCCGGTCGAGCAGGGCCTGAACATGGACCTGGTCGGCCTTGTAGTTGCCGGTCAGCGCATACATGGCCAGGTTCACCCCGAAGCGGTAAGCCATCTCGCGCTGGCGCGCTCCGCCCTCGACCGGGGCCATGTAGTCGCCGGGACCCGTGCGCGCCCAGGCCGCAGCCCAGTCCGCCGAACCGATCACCACCGCGCTCGCGCCGTCCCCGGCCGAGCCGCCTTCACCGGCTTCGACCCAGACCGCCCCGCCCGCGAAGCGTCCGGGAAAACCGTCCAGCAGATAGAAGGTGCGCGTCAGCACGTGCTCGCTCGGCGCGCGCTGGAGCGGGGGCACGTCGACCGCCTCAAGCAGGCGCGCAAGGCCCGGGTGCGGCCCCGTGCGCGCGGCGGCCTCGGCGGCGTCCCGGGTGTCGAACACGATCAGCCCGCCGCCCTGCATATAGGCCTCCACCTTCTCCGCGGCGGCGGGAGAGAGCGCGGGCGCGTCCGTGGTGACCGGCCAGTAGAGGACGGGGAAGAACAGGATCGGATCGGTCTCGATGTCGACCGCGCGCGGCTCGGCCGGCTCGATGGCCGAGCGCCGCGTGATCTCTTCAGACAGCGCCGTCACGCCGAGCCGGCTCATGCGGTCGATCGAGGCGTCCCCGGTCAGCACGTAGCCGAGCCGCACGGTGAGCGCCTTGTCCAGCGCGGCCTCGATCTCGGCCTGGCTCATCTCCTGAGCCTCGGCGCGCGGCGCGGCGAGGGGGCTGACGAGCGCGGCGCCGGCGAGGATCGCTGCGGCCGCACCGCCCCGGTGCAAACCGATCGCGGGCAACCGCCCGGCGAGCGCCAGGGCGATCAGCGCATCGATCGCGAACAGGAGCGCGGCGAGCGCCAGCAGCGGCCCGGCGAGGCGCCGCTCGCCTGCGCCGTCGAGGGTTTCGTAGGTCGCCCCGGGCAGGTCGCGCGCCAGCGCCGCCAAGTCCGGGGTTTCGCGCACGGCGTTGAGCGCCGCGCTCGCCGCGCCGAGGCGATAAAGCCCCGGCGGCGCGTCCGGTCCCGACGCGGCGGCGGCGATGTCGGCGACCGGCTCTGCGTCGTCGGGCGCCTCGCCGAGCCGTCCGAACCCGTCGAGCGCGCGTTCAAGAAGCCACGCGCCCTCGCCCGGCGCGCCGGATGAAGGGTCCGCGCCGAGGACGCTGAGGCGCGAGAGCATGCGCGGGAAAAGTCCCGAAAGGGGCAGGTTCGACCAGTCCGGCCCGGCGGTGACGTGGAACAGGACGATCAGCCCGTCGCCGCGGCGCGTCCAGGTCACAAGCGGCGTGCCGTCCTCAAGGCGCGCCCAGACCTGCGCATCGAGGCCGGGGCCGGGCTCAGCGAGCACCTGGCGCTCCACGGCCACCTCCTCAGGCACGGCGAGGCCGGCGAACGGGCTGTCGTCGGGGAAGGCGGCGAGGCTTTGCGGCTCGCCCCAAGCCATCGCGCCGCCGAACAGCCGCCCGCCCTCGCGCAAGCTCACCGGCGTCAGCTCGTCCCCGCGCGCGGCGAGCCTTGGTCCGGCGAAGCGGATCAGCAGCCCGCCGCCCTCAATGAAGGCGGCCAGGGCCGCGTCCTCGGTACGCGCGGCGTCGACCATGACGAGCGCGGCGGCGTCGGCGCCGAGAAGCGCATCCAGCGGTCCGCGCACCGCCTCGGCGACGCCCTCCAGCGCCTCTTCGAGATAATAGAGATCCGACAGGAGCGGCTGGCGGTCCTCGCCGCCGGCCGGCGCGATGAGCCCGACCCGCGGCCGCCGCGCGGCGTCGTCGAAAAGCTGGACCGCGCCGGCCGAGGCCTCGCCCTCCAGCGCGACGCGCGCAATGCGGTTTCGAAGATCGAGCGGCAGGCGCAGCTCGGCGCGCGCTCGCGCCGCGCCGTCCTCGAAACGCAGCGCCGTGCGCGCCAGCGTCAGCCCGTCGGTGGAGATGGCCGCAGCCTCGATCTCTCGCGCGCCGCGCGGATCGGCTCGCACCGCCTCCAGATCGACGCCATAGGGCGCGAGGGCCGGCGGGCCGAGCGCGATCGCGCCCGCGCCGGGCGGCGGGGTCAGGATGCGCAGCGGTCCGCGCGCGGACAGGACCCGGGCGAGGTCGGCGTCCGCGCCGGCCTCGGTCGAGGCCGCGCCGGCGGCGATCCAGACCGTGTCGATGCGCTCGCGCGGCGCCTCGGCGAACCGCGCGGCGAGGCGTTCGGCGGCGCCGGCGCGGTTCGAGCGCCAGGGCTTCGGCTCGGCCGCCTCCAGACGCTCCAGCGCCGCGCGCGCATCGCCGAACAGGGGCTCGCCCGCCGGCGTCTGGTCGCGCGCCGGGGCGGTGAAGACGAGGCCGGCCTCGCGTCCGTCCGCGGCCGCGCCGGCCAGGCGCGTGCGCGCTTCGGACAGGCTGGCGCTCCAGCGCCCGGCCGCGCTCCATCCGTCATCCATGACGACCAGAAGCGGCGCGCCGTCGGGGGCGTCCGGCTCGGGCCGCCAGACCGGCTGAGCGAGCGCCAGGATGACGAGCGCGGCGATGAGCAGTCTGAACAGGATGAGCCAGAGCGGCGCGGACTGGGGCGTCTCCGGCGTGGCGTCGAGACCGAACAGAAGCCGCAAGGGCGCGAAGGCGACGCGGCGCGGCGCCGGCGGGGTGGCGCGCAGGATCAGCCACAGCGCCGGCAGTGCGGCGAGCGCGATAAGCGCCAAGGGCGCGGCGAAGACGAGCGGTCCGATCCCCATCAGGCCCGCTCCGGCGCCAGGGCCTGATGCAGCGCCATGACCGCGGAGGCGGCCGGCTTGTCGGTGCGGTGGGTGACGAGGCGCCAGCCGCGCCGGCGCGCCAGGCGCGCGAGCGCCTCGCCATGCTCGGCCCAGCGTTCGCGATAGGCCTTGCGCGCCTCCTCGGCGCGGCCGAACAACAGCCCGTCCGCCCCGCCGGGCGCCTCGAACCGGGTGCGGCCCTGAAACGGAAAGTCTTCTTCAGACGGATCGACGATGCGCAGCAGAGCGCCCCCGGCGCGCCGGGCGGCCAGCGCGTCGAGCCGGGCCGCCCAGGTCTCCGGCGGATCGAGGAAGTCGCTCGCCAGCACCACGCGGGCATGGCTCGGCAAGTCGGGCGCCTCCACCGCTTCGGTCTCGCCGGGGCCGTTCGCCAGGGCGGCGGCGACGCGTTCGAAGGCGGGCTTGCCGGGCCGCGCCGGTCCGGTCTCGCCGATCACCGCCAGGCGCTCCCCGCCGCGATGGAGCAGCGACGCCAGCGCGATCAGGCACACCGCGGCGGCGTCGCGCTTGGATCTCAGCTCGCGGCTTGACGCCGGCGCCATGTTGGCCCGTCCGTCTCGCCACAGAAGCACGGCGTTGGCCGCCTCCCACTCGGTCTCCCGCACGAACAGCTCGTCGCCCTTGGCCGAACGGCGCCAGTCGACCGCGGCCGCGCCGTCCTCGCGCCGGTGTCGGCGATACTCCCAGAAGGTCTCGCCCGCCCCGGGCGCGCGGCGGCCATGCACCCCGAAGGCGACGCTGGACGCGATCCGGTCGGCCTCGGCGAGCAGGGCCGGCAAGCCGGCCGCCGCGCGCTCGGCCTCAAGCCGGAGATGGGCGCGCGGATCAGCCATGGGACGCGCTCCCGGCGCCGCCCCCCACCCCGGTCCTCCCCCGGCGGGGGAGGGGGTGTGGTAGGGCCGGCGTGGGGCCTTCAGCAACGGGTAAGGGTCGACACACGCCATCGCCACGCCCTCCTTCCCCTCGAAGGGAGGGCCGGGGTGGGGTGATGGGTGGAGCCGGTTCGGCGTGGATCATGAAGATCGCGATCAGGCCGCTTCGGCGGCGAGGCGGTCGATCAGGCGGTCCAGGGTCAGCCCGTCGGCGCGCGCCGCGAAGGTCAGCGCCATGCGGTGCTTCAGGACCGGCGCGGCGAGCGCGGCGACATCGGCGGTTGAGGGCGCAAGGCGGCCCTGCAGGAGTGCGCGGGCGCGGCAGGCCAGCATCAGCGCCTGGCCGGCGCGCGGGCCGGGGCCCCACGCCACGCCGTCGCGCACTTGTTCATCGCCGCCGTCGTCGGGCCGGGCCGAGGCGACGAGCGACAGAATCGCGTTCAGCGTCTCCTCCCCCACCGGCATGGCGCGCACCAGGCGCTGCAGCGCGGTCAGCTCGTCGACGTCGAGCACGGCCTCGGCCGCCGGCTCGTCGAGGCCGGTTGTGGCCAGCAGGATCTTCCGCTCGTCGTCGCGCTCTGGATAAGGCACGTCGATCTGCATCATGAAGCGGTCGAGCTGGGCTTCGGGCAGGGGATAGGTGCCCTCCTGCTCGATCGGGTTCTGGGTGGCGAGCACGTGGAAGGGCTTGGGCAGGTCGTGGCGCTCGCCGCCGACCGTCACGA
The DNA here is from genome assembly GCA_964550935.1 of uncultured Caulobacterales bacterium. Classification (GTDB taxonomy): domain Bacteria; phylum Pseudomonadota; class Alphaproteobacteria; order Caulobacterales; family Maricaulaceae; genus JBCBSP01. Next base: position 22,648 of record CAZKBB010000031.1, on the reverse strand, counting down.
AGCCTTCCTGCATGGCCTGCAGAAGCGCGGCCTGGGTGCGCGGGCTCGCCCGGTTGATCTCGTCGGCCATCAGGAGCCGGCAGAAGACCGGTCCGGGCAGGAAGCGGAAGGCGCGCTTGCCGGTCTCGTCCTGCTCCAGCACTTCGGAGCCGAGGATATCGGCGGGCATGAGGTCCGGGGTGAACTGCACGCGCTTGTCGTCGAGCCCGGTGACCACCGCGAGCGTGTGCACGAGCCGGGTCTTGGCCAGACCCGGCGCGCCGACCAACAGCCCATGGCCGCCCGCTAGCAATGTGGCCAAGCTCTGCTCGACCACCTCCTCCAGCCCGAACACGGCTTTCGCGATGGAGGCCTTCACCGCGCTCAGGCGCTCGGCTGCGGCTTCGGCGCGGGCCGCGAGCGCGGCGGCGTCTTCCTTCTCAAGCGTCATCGACTTATGTCCTGACCTGTATCCGGCGCGGATGCGCGGCCTGACGGCCTGTGCGCGCCGGGATTGAAGATGGCCGCAGCATGGTGAGGTGTCCATGGCCGGAGCCCGCGACGACGCCGACGCGATGCAGTCGCTGATCAAGGCCGCCGAGTCCGCCGAGCGCGACGGCTCCGCCCTTCCGCCGGTCGAGCGCTGGCATCCCGAGCACTGCGGACGGATGGACATGGTCATCCGCCGTGACGGCTCGTGGTGGCATGAGGGCGCCCGCATCACGCGCGAGCCTCTCATACGGTTGTTTTCCCGGATCTTGCGAAAAGATGAAGACGGCAAGACCTATCTCGTCACGCCGGTCGAGCAGATCGAGATCGAGGTGGAGGCCGCCCCCTTCATCGCCGTGCGCATGGAGGCGACCGGGCAAGGCCAGGACCAGCGCATCGCCTTCGCGACGAATTTCGACGAGATGGTCGTGGCCGGCCCGGATCACCCGATCCGGGTGGAGATCGACGAGGCGACCGGCGAGCCCGAGCCCTTCGTGCACGTGCGCGCACGCCTCGAGGCGCTGATGACGCGCGCGGTCTTCTATGAGCTCGCCGAGCACGCGGTGGAGGGCGACGGCCCGGGCGGCGAACCCGTGATGGGCGTATGGAGCCGGGGCGTCTTCTTTCCGCTCGGCCCGAAACGGTGAGCGCGGCTGAACCGATACCGGCGCTCCACGCGGATGCGGTTCTTGAGCGGCTCAAGGCGCGCCTCGACCCGCCGGAGGGCGGCCTGCGCGCGCCGCGCTACGGCGACGGCGATCTGAACGGCGCATCCGCGCCCACCGGGCGGCGGTTAAAGCCCGCCGCGGTGCTCGCGCCCTTGATCCGGCGCGGCGACCGGCTGAGCCTGTTGTTCACCCGCCGCGCCGATCATCTCCAGGCCCACGCCGGCCAGATCAGCTTTCCGGGCGGTCGCCAGAACGCGGGACGCGAAAGCCTGGCCGAGTGCGCCTTGCGCGAAACCCAAGAAGAGATCGGCGCCGGGCCGGAGCGCATCGCGCTGATCGGGCGCTGGGAGGCCTACGAGACCGTGACGGGCTTCCAGGTGACCCCGTTCATCGGGCTTCTCGACGCCGAGGCGCGGCTCGAGCCCGACCCGGGGGAGGTGGCGGAGGTGTTCGAGACGCCCTTCGACTTCCTGATGAATCCGCGTAACCACCGTCTGGAGGAGCGCGAGTTCCGCGGCGTCCTGCGGCGCTACTACGCCATGCCCTACAAGGGCCGCTATATCTGGGGCGCGACCGCGGGCATGCTGCGCGCGCTGTCAAAGCGGCTCGCCTGAGCGCCCTTAGGAGGCCGAAAGACGCCATGCTTCGCTTCATGCTGCTCGCGCTTGTTCTGTTCGCCGCGCCCTTCATCGCGTTCACGATCTGGCGCGCCGCGACCGGGCGCGCCGACGCCCCAACGCCGACCGGCGCGCTCTTGCTGACCGGCACCGTTCTGTTTCTGGCCGCCGCGATGGGCTTCGCCCTGATCGGGATCGGGCGGGATTCAAGCGAAGGCACTTACACCCCGCCGCGCATGGAGGACGGGCGCATCGTGCCTGGACGCATGGAGCCCGAGGAGCAGCGCGCGAGCGACGAACCGGCCGCGCGCTTTCGGAGCTGAGCGGGCCATGGCGGGGGGCGGCCGGCTCGATCCAGAGGTCCACGCCTGGATGGGCGCGCCTGAGACGCGCGCCGTCATGGCCGCGCTCAACGGTTCCGATGATGCGGACAACGCCCGCTTCGTCGGCGGCTGCGTAAGAAACGCCCTCATGGGCCGCACGGTGGACGACGTCGACATCGCCACGGTTCTGGCGCCCGCCGACGTGATCGCCGCCCTGGAGAGCGCCGGCCTGAAGGCCGTCCCTACAGGAATTGAGCACGGCACGGTCACCGGCGTCGCGGGCGGGCGACCTTTCGAGATCACCACGCTTCGAAAGGACGTCGAGACCCACGGCCGGCGCGCCGTGGTGGCGTTCACGGCGGACTGGAGCGAAGACGCCGCGCGGCGCGATTTCCGCCTCAACGCGATCTATGCGCGCCCTGACGGGGCGCTGTTCGACCCGTTCGACGGCGCGGCCGACGCCGCGGCGGGGCGGGTCGTCTTCATCGGCCAGGCGCGCGACCGCATCGCGGAGGATTATCTGCGGATCCTTCGCTTTTACCGCTTCAACGCCTGGTACGCCGTCGGCGCGCCCGACCCGGAAGGCCACGCCGCATGCGTGGAGATGCGCGCCGGCCTCGGCCGCCTGTCGGCCGAGCGGGTTTGGAAGGAATTGAAGAAGCTGCTCGCCGCCACCGCGCCCGAACGCGCGCTCAAAGCGATGCAGGAAGGTCACGTTCTTAACGAAGTCTTTCCCGGCGAACTCGACTTCAACCTTCTATTAGGCATAATTCAATGGGACCGGAGGGAGTCCGCGCCGCCTGACCCGCTGTTGCGGGTCGCGGCGCTATGCGGAGCGGATGCGGGACGAATGACGGCGCTCAGCGATGCGATGAAGGCGTCCAACGCCGAGCGCGCCCGGCTTCAGGGCGCGGCGGCGCATCCGCGTGCGCGCCCCGGGCTCGATCCGCGGGCGCGCCGCGCCGCGCTTTATCGCCTTGGGGCGCAAGCCTTCTCAGACCAGGTCCGCCTGGCTGCGGCCGCCGGCCTGGGCGAGGAGACGGCGTTGGTCGGCGATCTCGACGCCGCTGCGCGCTATGAGCGCCCGGCCCTGCCTGTTCGCGGCAAGGATCTGGTCGCAGCCGGCTTCAACAAGGGCCCTGAGCTCGGCGAAACGCTCAAGCGCCTGGAGCGCGACTGGATCGCGTCGGACTTCACGCTGGGCAAGGCGGCGCTGATCGAGCGCGCCGCCTCGCGCGGGGAGGCGGAGCGTTGAGCAAGCTCGACATTTTCTCGCGGCGCTACAGCCACAGGATCTCCGGCGGGCTCTACGACGACGATCTGTGGCTGCACGACTACGAGGAGGTGCAGCGAGACGCGCTTCAGCGCGGCGAGAACAAGGCCGCCGCCATCAGCACCCACATCGATCACGAGCTGCACCTGCGCCAGCAGGTCCAGACCGCGGTGTCCTACTCCCAGGGCGCGCGCGGTCAGGGCCGCCTGCCCGACGGGCCGCGCGCCGAGCTCGCCGATCTTTACGAGCAGACCAATTCGGAACTGCGCCAGGTCGCGGGCAAGCCCTTCGACACGCTGTTCACGAGCGAGGGCGCCGGCCCCGCCGACGAGCCGGTGCGTGGAGAGAAGTTCGAGCGCCCCGCGCGCATTCTGATCCTCGACTATGTCGAGGCGATCTACGACACGCTGTCGACCAGCGGGAAGACGGAGTTCTCGCGCGAGCTGAACCAGCGCCTGAGCGCAGGCGGCTCGCCGTGGATCTTCGTGATGGGCCGCTGGCGGCGCGAGGACTGGGACGCAGAGCGCGACACGCCGTTCGACGAGACGCTGCACCGGCTCTCGCTCCAGGCGCGCAACGCCGAGCGCCGGCGCCTTCGCGCGCTGGATTCAGACGACGAATACGGCCCGCCGATCGAGGACAAGGCGGGCGCGCCGTCGAAGGATCTGCTTGAGGACTTGAGCAAGGCCGCGCGCGGGCTTTACGCCGCAGAGCGCCTTCTGCACGCCGATCCGGAGATCGCCGACTACTCCAACCGCAAGGCGGTGGAGCGCGCGCGCGAGGCCTTCGACATCTGCGCGAAGCTCTTCCCCGATGCGGTCTACGGCCCCTTCGTGCGCTATCAGGCGCCCAAGCGCGCCGAGGAGTCCGGTCGCAGCGATCCGTACACTGATCTTGACCGCAGCGAGGCCAAGCCCTCAGGCGCGCTGCGGCTGAAGGATCAGGAAACCGGCGACGCCGCATTGTTGCGCCTCAGCCGGCTTTACGAGCACGCCCTGCACCACGCCTCGGACAAGGAGCGCGCCATGCTGGTGCGCCGCGCGCCCATGGCGGAATTCCTCGCCCGCCTCGTCCTGTTCGGCCCGTCTGAAAAGGATGACGCGCGCTACGCCCGCGCCACGCGCCTGCACGGCCTCGAGGGCGAGTTTGGCGGGCACCACGCCGGCAAGCTGCCGCTGAAGGTCTCCGATATGGCCGAGGCCCAGCTCGCCATCGACGTGCTCGCCCGGCTGTGCCTCTACGCGGCTGGCGCCGACCTGCCCGTGGTCGAGGACGGACGCCGGCGCTCCGATCTCGCGGTGAAGGAAGGCGAAGCGCGTCGGCGCTTCAAGCGCCTGATCGGCCTCGTCGGCAAGGGCTTCATCGCCGCCCTGCTCCTCGGCGTCGGCGCGGCCGCGGGCTGGTACGCGTCCAAGACGGGCGTCTTCGGGCTGTTTTAGAGCGCAGGGCTCTTGTCGCCCTGAGGTCCCGGCTCTCGCCTTCGGCTCGGCCGGGATGACAGCGTTGGCGCTTCGTCGCGCCGCGGTCCGAAACCTTCAGGCGACAAGCCGCCGCTTACGGCCACTTCGCCTCGGGCGGCATGGAGGAGAGGATGCTGGTCACGTTGCCGCCGGTCTCCAGGCCGAACTTCGTGCCGCGGTCGTAGAGCAGGTTGAATTCGGCGTAGCGCCCGCGCTGGACCAGTTGTTCTTCGCGATCGTCCTCGGTCCAAGGCGTGGTGAAGCGCTTGCGCACCAGGCGCGGATAGATGTCGAGGAAGGCCTCGCCCACATCGCGGGTGAAGGCGAAATCGTCGTCGAAATCGCCGCTGTCGAGGTGATCGTAAAAGATGCCGCCCACCCCGCGCGGCTCGCCGCGGTGCTTCAGCCAGAAATACTCGTCGCACCATTTTTTGAAGCGGGGAAAGTACTCCGGGTCGTGCGTGTCGCATGCCGCCTTGGCCGCGGCGTGGAACTCCTGCGCGTCCTCGAAGTCCTCGCTGCGCTGATAGGCTTGCGTCGGGTTCAGGTCGAGCCCGCCGCCGAACCAGCGCTTGGTCGTGGTGATGAAGCGCGTGTTCATGTGGGTCGCTGGCACGTGGGGATTGCGCATGTGCGCGATCAGGGAGATGCCCGTGGCGTGGAAGCGCGGATCGTCCTGCGCGCCCTGGACCTGCTTGGCGAAGCCCTCGGAGAACTCGCCGAACACGGTGGAGCAGTGCACGCCGACCTTCTCGAACAAGCGCCCGCGCATGATGCCCATGACGCCGCCGCCCGTGTCGTCGTCCCCGTCGCCGCGCGTCCAGGGCGTGAACTCGAACCGGCCGGGCTCGCCGGGATAGAGCGCCGGATCGGCCTCGTCCTCAAGCGTCTCGAAGGCCGCGCAGATCCGGTCGCGCAAGCCCTCGAACCAGGCGCGCGCGGCGGCGCGGCGCTCATCCATCACAGCGTCGTCGAAAGCGGCGGGGGCGGCGTCGGCCATGGCGGATCCTTTCAGGTCTTTATTTCCCGCCGCAAGAAGCCCACCCGAAGCGCTTCTGGCAAGTGCGACATACGTTGACGGCTAATGCATAGGCATCTATATAGATGCCTATGGAATGAGGCGCCGCGTCATGATCTCACGCCGATCGGTTTTGCTCGCCGGGGCCGCCGTCGTGACCGCCGCGCTCGGCGGAAGCGGCTATGCGCTGCTGCGTTCCCCGCTTGAGACGGCTCGCGAACCCTGGGCGCGCCCCGGAGGATTCGCCGATCCGCGACTGAATAGTCTGTCCTGGGCCGTCCTCGCCCCGAGCCCGCACAACCGCCAGCCCTGGCGCATTTCGCTCAGGGGCGCGGATACGGCGCGGATCTTCTGCGCCCTCGACAGCCGATTGCCCCGGACCGACCCGTTCGATCGTCAGATCACGATCGGGTTCGGAGCGTTTCTGGAGCTGGCGCGCATGGCCGCGGCCGCCTCAGGCCGAGGGCTGCGCATCGTTGCGTTTCCCGAAGGCGCTCCGCAGGGGCGGCTGGATGAGCGGCCTGTGGCCGACCTGGTGTTCGCCGGCGCGCCGGACGCGCCCGAGAGCCTCTTCGATCACGCCCTCGACCGGCGCACGACCCGCGCTCCGTTCGCCATGGACGACCGACCCGACGACGCCGCGCTCGCCCGGCTCGCCGGAGCCGGCGGCGCCGGCGTCGGCGCAGGCTGGACCTCTCAGGAAGAAACGGTCGCGGCGCTGCGCGACCTCTGCCTGGCGGGCTGGGGGATCGAGCACGCCTACCCGCCGACCCATCGCGAAAGCGCTGAGCTGACGCGTGTCGGTTCGGTCGCCGTAAACGCTCAGCCGGACGGCATCTCGATCGCCGGTCCGGCGATCGAGGCGCTGCGCCTGTCGGGAGCGTTCACCGAGGCGGCGCTGAAACGCCCCGGCGGCTGGGCGAGCGCCCAAGTGCACGACGCTTACGCCGCTCAGATCGCCGCGACGCCGGCGTTCGTCTGGATCGCCACGCCTGGCGACGGCCCTGTGGAGCGCCTCGCTGCAGGCCGGGCCTGGCTGCGCATCCAGCTGGCCGCGGCGCGCGATGGATGGGCGTTTCATCCGATCAGCCAGGTGCTTCAGGAGTTCGCGCCCATGGAGCCGCTGCGCGAAGCGCTTCACGCCATGCTCGCCCCGGACTCAGCGCGCGTGCACGGACTGTTCAGGATCGGGCGCGCGCCGTCCCCTCACCCTTCCCCGCGCTGGCCTGTGGAGACCCGGCTCATTGACGCAGTCTGACCCCCCGAGCGGCCCGCCCGCCGAGACCGCTCACGGCGTCGTCCCGCTCGGCCTGCCGGGCGATCCGGTGCTGTTCAAGCTGTTGGGCGAGATCGAGGTGATCGCGAGGGCCGCTGACGCGCGCTTCGCCCGGCTTCTGCCCCGGGGCCTGACCCCGGCGCAGTTCGGGGTGCTGAACCGGCTGGTCCGGCTTGGCCGACTTGAGACGGTGAGCGAGCTGGCGCGCGCGTTTCGCGTCTCCCAGCCGACCATGTCCTCCACCGTGGCCAAACTCTCCGCCAAGGGGCTCGTAGCGTTGCGGGAGGACCCCGCCGACCGTCGCATCCGCCGCGTTGCGCTGACGCCTGAAGGCGGGGCGATGCGAGAGACCGGGGTCGCGGCGGCGGCCGAGGCGCTGGAGACGCTCGATCGCGCCGCGCCCGATCGGGACTGGGCGAGCATCCTGGGCGCGCTGACGGCGCTGCGGGCCGCGGTGGACGCGGACTGAAGGGCCCGGCTTAGCGGCTTCCGATTCGGCCAGCGCCCGGCTAGGGTCCGCGCCGTGTCCGCCGTCTCAGCTTGAAACGTTCCGCTCCAGACCATGTCCGATCCGCTCATCCAGCTGCGCCGGGCGCGCGAAAGCGCCGACCTGTTGCACATGTCGGACGCCGCGCGCGCGGTGATCGAGGCCGGCCCGCCGCTCGGGGGCGCCTGGGCCGAAGTGGTCTCGCTCGCGATTGAGGCGGGCGACGAGGTCGCCGCGGTGCGCGCCGGTGAAAAGCTTGTCGCAGAGGCGCCCCAGCATCGAGAAAGCTGGAGCTGGCTCGCCAGCGCGCAGTCCGCGCTCGGCCAGGAGGCTGAGGCGCTGAAGACGCTGGAGCGCGCGCTCGCCCGCGAGCCCGAGCATCCCGGCCTTAATCGGCGCGCCGGACGGCTGCTGCTCGAGCTTGGCCGGCGCCGCGAGGCGGAGGTGCGATTCGGCGCCTCTCTGGCGCGCGAGCCGAACTCGGCCACCGGCTGGGAGGGGCTTGTCGATGCGCGGACCTTCTCCGCCCAGGACGAGCTTCTGGTTCAGTTGGAGCAGCTGCGCGTCAATCTGGACGCCAAGACGCCCGCGACCGAGCGCGGCATCGTCTCCTATGCGCTCGCCAAGGCCTATGAGGGCATGGGCGAGCACCAGGTGGCCGCGCGCCGCGTCACGGAGGCGGCGGCCTTCTACCGCGAGGGCGCGCCGTTCGACATCGACCATCATGAGGCCGCGGTCGCGCATCTTCTGCGCACCTACGACCAGAGCTTCGCGAGCGCGAACGCGGAGGCCGGGCTTCTCGATGCGCGCCCGGTCTTCATGCTCGCCCCGCCGTGTGCAGGGGCGAGCTGGCTGTCGCGCGTGCTCGCCGCCGGAGACGACGCGGTCGCGCTGCCGCGGCGCAACGCGGTCTTCTGGATGGCTGGCGCCCCGCTCGGCGACCACACGCGCGAGGATCTGCACCACGCCATGGAGGCCTCGCCCGGCGAAGGCGTTCTGGCCGAAGTCGCGCGCACCTATCTCAGCCGTCTGCGCGAGCGGGTCGGACGCGGTCCGCGCCGCGTCATCGACCCGGGCGGCGTCAACGAACTCGCCGCCGGCGCGATCGGGCTTGCGCTGCCGGCCGCGCGCTTCATCGTGATGACGCGCGAACCGCACGATCTGGCCTGGGCGATCTACAAGCACCGGTTCCGCCGCGCGCGTCACTGGACCTATCACCCCGACGACATTGCGCGCGTTCTGGCCTGCCATCGCGCGCTGATGACGCGCTGGGCGGAGATTTTCCCCGAGCGCGTTCTGGTCGTGTCCTATGAAGATCTGGCGCGCGACCCGGAAAACGAGGTGCGCCGGGCGGCCTTTTTCGCCGGCGTCGACGCCGATGCGGCCGCGACCGAAGCGTGGATGCGCCGCGACGCGCTGAGCGCCGACCCGCCCGGCGTGCACGGCCGCGCCGGCGACCGCTTCGCCCCGATGGAACAGGCGCTGGACAGGGCCGGCCTAGCCTAGCACGCCCGCCCGGTCTGCGCCCTGACGAGCGCGGCGAGCATGGCGCCGGTCTCGGTGAGCGCGGCCGGATCGCGCTCGGCGCGCGCGCGCAGAAGCGCGCCCTCGACCGCGTTGACCGCCAGGGACGCCAGCGCTTCGGCCTGGTGCGGCGCGGCGCCGTCCGTTTCGATACGCCGTGCGATCACGCCGCGCCAGCGCGCAAACACGTCAGCGACCGCGCGCGCGATTTCGGTGTCGTCCGGCGCGACCTCAAGCGCCAGAGCCGCCACCGGGCAGCCCGCCCGGCAACCCGACAGCGTCATCCAGCCGGCCAGCTGCTCGCAATAGCGCCGCAACATGGCGCCGGCCTCGCCCGTCGTTTCGGCGATCTCGGCGAGCGTGGCCTCGAACTGCGCGCCGGCCTGCCGGGCTGCAGCCACGGCGATGTCGCGCTTTCCACCGGGGAAGTGATGGTAGATCGAGCCCTTGGGCGCGCCGGATCGCTTGACGATCTCGTTCAGGCCCGTCGCAGCGTAGCCGCGCGTCTGAAACAGGCGCGCGGCGGCGGCGGCGATTCGCTTTCGCGTCCTATCGCCGTCAGCGCGCCGTCCTGCGCGGATTTGGGTTTCCGCAATCATGATAAAGAGAGTATATAGACCGGTCGGTCTATTCAAGGCGAGGTGTGCGATGGCGGATGATCAGGACGAGACCGAAGGCGGGGCGGGCGGAGCAGGCGGGTCTGCGGGCCCGTCTGGAGCGCCAAAGGACGCGGCCGCGGCGGTCGGAGACGGGCGCGCGGGCTCCCGATCGCGGCTCGACCCACCGAGCGAAGCCGGCCCGGCCGCGCCTGCGCGCGTCGACGCGGCGCTTCTTCGCCAGGTGATCGAGATGCAGCCCTTCACCCGCTGGACGGGGCTGGAGCTGATCCGCGCCGAGGACGGGGAGGTCGAGACGCGGCTTGTCCCGCGCTCTGAGGACATGACCCAGCATCACGGCTTCGTGCACGGCGGCCTGATCGGTTTTCTGGCCGACAACGCGGCCGCCTACGCCGCGGCGACGCTTGTCGGCGACGTGCTGACCGCGCAGTACTCGATCAATTTCGTCTCGCCCGGCGTCGGCGAGGCGCTGGTCACGCGCGCCAAAGTCATCAAGGCGGGCAAGCGCCAGATCGCGGTTGAGGCGCGCGTGTTCGCGATCAACGAGGGCGAGGAGAAACTCGTCGCGACGGCGCAAGCCACGATCCTGCCCGCCACGGCGCCGGCTCAGCCGAGCGCGCCCTGACGCTTGGCTTCGCCGAGCGCGCTCGCGGCCGCGGCCACGACGTTCAGCGAGCGCGCGCCGGGCGCAAGCGGGATGACAAGCCGCACATCGGCGCGCTCGTGCACGTTGTCTGGAACACCGGCGCTCTCAGAGCCCATCAACAGGCGGTCCGAGGGCGCGAAGGCATGATCCCAAAGCGGCGTCGCCGCCTTTGTGGTCATCAATACGATTTTGGCGCCCTCGCGCGCGGCCTCCTCGGCCCAGGCGTCGAAGCCCGCCACGCGGCGGATGTCCTCGGCGCCGCCGTAGTCCATCGCCGCGCGGCGCAGGCCCTTGTCAGTCAGCGCGAACGCGGCGGGCCCGACAATGTCCATTCCCACGCCGAAACAGGCGCCCAGACGCAGACCCGCGCCGACGTTTTGCGGAATATCAGGTTGAAAAAATCCAAGCCTCATTCTAAGCCGCACCCGTACAAAATTTAGCGCTTTGCGTCACGTGTGCGGCGGCGGGTCGCATTGTCCGGGCCGCAGGCACGCTATGTAACGGTATGCCACATGCGGGCGAGCGGTCCGTTCGACCCGCAAGTGCCATTGCCTCCTTCAGGCGAGTTTCGTACGAGAGGTGACTGCGTTGAGCGACGTAAACGTGAGCCAAGCCGATGCGACGGACGGTCAGGAGCCGACCCGGCGCGATTTCATTTACATCGCCACCGGCGGCACGGCCGCGGTGGGCGGCGCGTTTCTTTTGTGGCCGTTCATCGACCAGATGAACCCGGCCCGGGACACGCTGGCGCTCGCCACGACGGAAGTCAGCCTCGCCGATTTGGCCGAAGGCTCTGAATCCACCGTGATGTTCCGCTCCCGGCCGCACTTCGTGCGCCGGCGGACGGCCGAGGAAATCGCGGCGGCCGAGAACGTGGACCTGGCGCGCTTGCCTGACAAGGACGCCCGCAACGATAATATCGAAGCCGGCGCGCCCGCCACAGACGCGAATCGTTCGGCGATGACGGCTGCAATCGACGACGGGGTCGAGGTCGATGACGCGCTGCGCCGCTCGGTCCTGGTGACGAGTGCGAGCTGCACCCACCTCGGCTGCGTGCCCACAAAGAACGCTGGCGACTACGACGCCTGGTTCTGTCCGTGCCACGGGTCACATTACGACAGCGCCGGACGGATCCGCCGCGGCCCGGCGCCGGAAAATCTTCCGGTGCCCCCCATGACCTTCATTTCCGGCACGACGTTACGGCTAGGCTAGGAGACGTTCGATGAGCGGACCGAGCGCGTATAATCCACAAACCGGCTTCGAGAAGTGGCTCGACAAGCGCCTGCCGATCGCTCGGCTGGGCTATGACGCCTTCGTCGATTTTCCGACGCCGCGTAACCTGAACTACTGGTACACGTTCGGCGGCATCTTGTCGGTCTGCCTGATGACTCAGATCCTGACCGGGATCGTGCTGGCGATGCACTATGTGCCGCACATCGACCACGCCTTTGCGAGCGTCGAGCGCATCGACCGCGACGTGAACTTCGGCTGGCTTCTGCGCAGCATCCACGCCGTCGGCGCGTCGATGTTCTTCCTGGCGGTCTACCTGCACATCTTCCGCGGGCTCTATTACGGCTCCTACAAGGCGCCGCGCGAGCTTTTGTGGATCCTGGGCGTGGTCATCTATCTGTTGATGATGGCGGCGGCCTTCCTCGGCTACGTACTGCCGTGGGGTCAGATGTCCTATTGGGGCGCGATGGTGATCACCAATCTGTTCGGCGCGCTGCCGCTGATCGGGGGGCCGGTCACCGAGTGGCTGTGGGGCGGCTTCTCAGTCGGCAATGCGACGCTGAACCGGTTCTTCTCGCTGCACTATCTGATCCCGTTCCTGATCGCGGGCGTGGTCGGACTGCATGTCTGGGCGCTGCACGTGCCGGGCAACAACAACCCGACCGGCATCAGCGTGAAGACGAGCCGCGATACGCTGCCCTTCCACCCGTACTACACGGTCAAGGATTCTTTCGCGATCGTGCTGTTCCTGCTGATCTTCGCCTTCTTCGTGTTCTACTGGCCCGACGCGCTCGGCCACGCGGACAACTATATCGAGGCCGATCCGCTGGTGACGCCCGCGCACATCGTGCCGGAATGGTATCTGTTGCCGTTCTACGCGATCCTGCGTGCGGTGCCGGACAAGCTGGGCGGCGTCATCTTGATGTTCGGCGCGATCGGGGTCTTGTTCATCCTGCCCTGGCTCGACACCTCGAAGGTGCGCTCCATGCGCTACCGTCCGATGGCGCGCTGGTTCTTCGGCTTCTTCGTGATCGCGTGCCTGGGTCTTGGTTGGGCCGGCGCGGCGCTGCCGGACGATCCGGTCCCGGGTCTGGGCGCTCTCGGCGTGGACTTCCTGCTCATGGGCCGGATCCTGACGATCTACTACTTCGCCTACTTCCTCGTGATCCTTCCGGTGCTCGGCTTCATCGAGACCCCGAAGGCGCGCCCGTCCTCCATCGAGGAGTCGGTGCTTGGCGAGAAGAAGGCGCGGTCAGGCTCCGATGAGGCACAGGGTTCGGCCCAGCCGGCTCCAGCCGAATAAGAGAGGCAGACATGATCCGCACGACTCTTCGCCTGCTTTGCGCGGCGGCCGCGTCCTTTGCGGTCGCCGGCGCCGCCAACGCGGCAGGCGAGTACAAGGAGCCCGAGGAGCACACCTGGCAGTTCGAGGGGCCGTTCGGCGCCTTCGACAAGGCCTCGCTCCAGCGCGGCTTCCAGATCTACAACCAGGTCTGCTCGGCCTGCCACGGCATGCAGCACCTGGACATTCGCCATCTCGGGATGGAGGGCGGACCCTTCTACATGGAGGAGTATCCCAACCCGAACGACAACCCGATGGTGCGCGCAATCGCGTCGGAATACACCGTAACCGACGGGCCGGACGAGTTCGGCGACATGTTCGAGCGCGAGGGTCGTCCTTCGGACGCGTTCCCGTATCCGTACGACAACGCGGCCCAGGCCCGCGCGGCCAACGGCGGCGCCTACCCGCCCGATCTCTCGGTGATCGTCAAAGCGCGCACGGGCGCGACGGAGTACGTCCGTTCGCTGCTGCTGGGCTATGACGAGCCGACGCCGGAGGATGTCGATCTGCGCCCGGGCCAGTACTACAACCCGTACATGTCCGGGCAGGTGATCGCCATGCCGCCGCAGCTCTACGATGATCTCATCGTCTACGCCGACGGCACGCCGGCCACCAAGGAGCAGATGGCCCACGACATCGCGGCCTTCCTGACCTGGGCGGCCGAGCCGCACATGGAGGCGCGCAAGGCCATGGGCCTCGTGGTGATGATCTATCTGACGATCTTTGCCGCGCTGCTCTGGCTCGCCTACCGCCAGGTCTGGCGCAACGCGCACTAGCCGCATCGCCTGATCACCAGGCTTTGAACGGGCCGTCCGGACGCCGGGCGGCCCGTTTGCTATGAGGACGTGAGGCGAAGACAAAACGGGAAGGGTGATCTGCATGAGCGATCGTTGGGTGTTGGGCGTGATCGGAGGCTCCGGCCTTTACGCGGTCGAGGGCTTGAGCGAGGTCCGGCGCGCGCGCGTGCATACGCCCTGGGGCGAACCCTCCGGCGCGCTCGTCTCGGCGCGGCTGAACGGCGTCGAGCTGGTTTTCCTGCCGCGCCATGACGAGGGTCATCGCCTGCCGCCGAGTGCGATCAACTACCGCGCCAATATCGATGCGCTCAAGCGTGCCGGCGCGACCGACATTATCTCGCTGTCGGCCTGCGGCTCGCTGCAGGAGGCCTATGCGCCGGGCAGCTTCGTGCTGCCGGACCAGTTCGTGGATCGCACCGTGGCGCGCGAGAAAAGCTTTTTCGGGCCGGGCTGCGTCGCGCACGTGGCGCTGGCCGATCCGGTCTGCCGCCGGCTCTCCGGCCTGCTGGCCGAGGCCGCGCGCGAGGCGGGCGTCGAGGCCGTGCACAAGGGGGGAAGCTATCTCGCCATGGAGGGCCCTCAGTTCTCCACCCGCGCGGAAAGCCGGCTTTATCGCCAATGGGGCCTTGATGTGATCGGGATGACCAACATGCCCGAGGCCAAGCTCGCGCGAGAAGCCGAGCTGCCGTACGCCACGGTGGCCATGGTCACCGACTATGACTGCTGGCGCGACGACGCGTCGGATGTGGACGTGACCGACATCCTCGCGGTGATGCGCGCCAACGTGGCTCACGCCCACGCTCTGCTCGACCGCTTGACCCGGCGCCTGGCTGAGACGCCGCGCGAGCCGAGCCCGCAAGGCATTGAGCGCGCGCTGGAGTTCGCCGTCCTGACCCCGCCAGAACACCGCGATCCCGAGCTCGTCGCCAAGCTCGACGCGGTCGCGGGCCGGGTGCTGGGCGACGACGCCGACGCGGCCTCAACCAGCTAGTTTTCCACAAGCCCCACCGCGCACCGCCTCGTCGGCGGCCGGATCTCACGCCGATTTCAACGGCGCAGATACGGGCCTGTCTTCGTACGAACAGGCAGGTCGGCGTGGTTATGCCTTCATAAAATCCTGTTTTTATTTACATCTCTAAGCCCACTGCGGTATGTGACGGTTTTTTGAAACTTGCTCTTTTCATCCGGGTCCGGACAGAATACAATTTTATGACTGTTGGGTGACAGAACCATAACAATGAGCCGTCGCCCCGCCATCGCTCCCGTCGTCCTCACCCTGCGGCGGTCAAGCGTGGGCGAAAGCGGCTCCGACCCGGCCGGATCGGGCGGTTACGCCTTGTCCGGCGCTCCAGGTGGAGAACGCCATGAAACAGTCCCTGATCCTCGCCTCGGCCGCGCTTGCCGCCGTCATGTCCGCGCCCGCCCTCGCGCAAGCGCCTCAGCAGGCCGCGTTCACGTTCTCAGTGGAGCGCAACGGCCTGACCGAAACGCGCGCTGAGACCGCCTATGAGCGGCTTCAGGCCGAGGCCGAGCGCTATTGCGCCTCGATCGAATTGACGTCGCGCCACGCTCAGGCCGTCTGCGAACGCGACGTGGTCGACACGGTCGTGGCGCGCATCGACGATCCCACGTTGAACGCGCAGCACGCCGACGCCTTGCGCGCCGGGTCGAGCTACGCCCAGCTCGATCCGCGCTGACAGCAGCTCCGGCGCTCGCAAGCGCGTCCCCAACCGCCCTTGCGCGGGCGCCGGGCTTGGGGCCTGTCCGGATTCGTCCGGGCGGGCCCGTCTTTGTTCGGGTGCAAGCGCTTGACGGGGCGAGCCGGGCTTTCGATGCTCGCGCCGCCGCTGTTCAACGCCGAGCGAGAGCACCCTCCATGGATCATCTCAAGTCCGCCATCCGCACCATTCCCGACTACCCCAAGCCCGGCATCCAGTTCCGCGACGTCACCACGCTTCTGGGCGACGCCGGCGCGTTCCGCGCAGCGGTCGACGCCATGGTGCATCCCCATGCTGGTAAGAAGATCGACAAGGTCGCCGGGATCGAGGCGCGCGGCTTTATCCTGGGCGGCGCGGTGGCGCACCAGCTCTCGGTCGGCTTCGTGCCGGTTCGCAAAAAGGGCAAGCTGCCCCACGACACGATCGGACAAGCCTATGAGCTGGAGTACGGCGTGGACGAGGTGGAGATCCATACCGACGCGGTGGAGCCGGGGGAGCGCGTCCTGATCGTGGATGATCTGATCGCGACCGGCGGCACGGCCGAGGCGGCGATCCTGCTCCTGCGCAAGGCCGGGGCCGAAGTGATCGGGGCGAGCTTCGTCATCGACCTGCCCGATCTCGGCGGCGCGAAACGCATCGAGGCGCTGGGCGTGAAGACCGCCGCGCTCGTCAGCTTTGAAGGCGATTAGGCGCTCTTTCGGCCCGAGGTCCGAGGTCCAGGGTCTTCGCTGCGCTCCGCCCGGGAATTCAGGAAACTAAAGCTGAACTCCCGGACGCGGCGAAGCCGCGATCCGGGACCTCAGCCCGGGAAACGCCAACGTTGTCATCCCGGCCGAGCCGAGGGCGAGAGCCGGACCTGCAGCAGGCGCGAGCGGGGCCTCCCCAAGCGTTCCCGGCAGGTCCGGGTCGCTAACGCGCCCAGGATGACACCGGTCGGAGCACGTTCGCTCCCCGCGGCAGCCCCATACTAAGTCTTCCTGACGAACGTCAGGACCCAGAGATCATGGGGCTCCGCCCGACGATGCTTCCGGGTCCCGGCTCGCGTTGGGAAGACTGGGCGGTGCGGGACCGCCTACTCCACGAAGTCGCGCACGTCTTCAGCCAGCTGTTCGATGCTGGGCTGGTGCAGATACATCATGTGCCCGGCCGGGTAGTAGGTCAGCGTGACCCGGTCCTGGTCATAGCCGGGCCGGTTGAACGTCATCTCGGTGGCGTGGAACGGCGTGGCGAGGTCGTAGACGCCATTCGCCGCGAGCACGCGCAGATCGCTGTTCTGGCGCATGGCGCGCTCCAGCCAGGGCGAGGTGTTGACGTAATTGTTCTCACCACCCGCCGGGCCGGCCTCGAAATTCCACTCCCGAACGCCGCCGAGCGTGGTGTAGGGGTCGGTGATCTCCACGCCCAGATCGCGGGTGAAGTAGTCAAGCATCGCCGCGGTGTAGGCGCCGTCGATGCCGTAGCCTGACGGATCGCCCTCCGGCCGGGCGGCCTCGCCGTCGGGCTCGACCCCGGTGAAGCGCGCATCGAAGCGACCGATCGACAGCCCGCGATCGCGCAAAAGCTCAGTGCGGAAGCGCGACAGCGTCACGCGCAGGTTGGAGCGGTCGATATACCGCTCGGACAGACCGGTCAGCTCGGCGTAACGCGCAACGACGCGCGCGCGGCGCTCCTCATCCAGGCTGGCGCCGCGAATAAGGGCGGGCATCAGCTCGTCGGAGGCGAAATCGCGCGCATCCTGCAGGAAGGCGTCATAGTCGCCGTCCCAGGCCGACCGGTCGACCGTCTCGTGATACCAGCCGGCCGCTGCGTAGCCCGGGAACAGGCCGATATAGCCGATATCGTTGCCGGGGTCGGTGGCGTCCATGCGGTAGTCCAGGACGACCGAGATCAGAACCGCGCCGTTGATGGCGACATCGTTCCAGCCCGCCTCGAGCTGGCGCATCAGCGCGCCGATACGCAGCGTGCCGTAGCTCTCCCCGATCAGGTATTTCGGCGAATTCCAGCGCTTGTTCTCGCTCAGCCAGCGGCGCATGAACTGGGCGATGGACTGCGCGTCCTCGTCGACCCCCCAGAACTCTTCGGCCGGGTCGGTGTCGCCGAGCGGGCGGCTCCAGCCGGTGCCGACCGGATCGATGAACACCATGTCGGCTTCGTCGAGCAGGGTTTCGGGGTTGTCCGCGATGTTGAACGGCGCCGCGCCGTCATCGCCGGGCGGTTCGCTCGGCAGGACCACGCGCTTGGGCCCGAACATGCCCATGTGCAGCCAGAGCGAGGCCGAGCCCGGACCGCCGTTGAAGATGAAGGCCACCGGACGGCGCGAGGGATCGTCGACGCCCTCGCGGAAATACGCGGTGGAGAAGATCGCGCCGGCCGGCTCGCCCTCGTCGTTCTCCACATAGGTCTCGCCGGCGACCACGCGGTAGCGGATGCGCTCGCCGTCGGCCGTCACCTGGCCGGTGGATTCGTAAACGCGCGGCTCAGGGATATCGGCCGGGGCCGAGCCCTCCTCCTGCGCGAACGCGGAGGGAATCAGAAGGCAGGCGGCGCAAAGCGCGGCGGACAGGCGTTTCATGGTGTCTCCCCGGGGGTGGTTTTTTGATATCGGGTGGGACGATAGCGGGGCTTGCGGCGCGAATCGAGGCCGCGCCTGCGCCCCGTCGGTGCGTCATGTCTGGCGCGGCCCCCGCGCGACCGGCTACACACGCCCCATGAATTACCGACACGCCTTCCATGCGGGCAATTTCGCCGACGTGCTCAAGCACGCCGTCCTGGCGCTGTGCATCGAGCACCTCAAGCGCAAGGACAAGCCGTTCCGCTATATCGACACCCACGCCGGGATCGGCGCCTACGACCTGACCTCGGACATGGCCCGGCGCAGCCCGGAATGGCGCGACGGCGCGGCCAGGGTGCTCGCGGCGGACTCGCCCGGCGAGGTCGCGGACGCCTTGAAGCCGTGGCGGTCCGTCATCGAGGCGATGAACTCGTCGGGCGCGCTGAACGCCTATCCCGGCTCGCCGGAGATCGCCGCTCGGCTGCTGCGCGAGGGCGACCGGTTGCATCTGTGCGAACTGCATGGCGAGGACGCGCGCGCGCTCGACCGGCGCTACCGCACCGACGCGCGGGTGAAGGTGGAGGCGAGGGAGGGCTACGCCGCGCTCTCACGCCTTCTTCCCCCGCGCGAGCGCCGCGGCCTCGTGCTCGTCGATCCGCCCTTTGAGCATCGCGACGAGATGGCTCACATGGCCGAGGCGGCCGTGGAGGCGATCCCGAAATGGCCGGGCGGCACGTACGTGTTCTGGCGGCCCCTGAAGGACCTCTGGGCGGCCGAGCGCTTCGACGTCGGGCTCGCCGACTGGCTGATCGAGGATTTGGAGCTGGAGCCTGAGAAGATCCTGCGCGCCGACCTCTGGGTCAGCGACCTGGGCGCTGACGGGAAGCTCGCCGGCGCCGGCGTGGTGGTGGTCAACCCGCCCTACACGCTCGAAGCCGCGCTTCTGCCCGTCCTGCCCTGGCTCTGCGAGACGCTGAAACGCGACGAGCAGGCCGGCTGGCGCCTTGACGGCGCGCTGACCGAGGCGGCGTTGGGCGAGGGGTGAACCTCGCCCGTCAGCCTCAGCAATTGGTGCGGACGGCCTGCTCCAGCGCGCGCACCTCGCCCTTGGCTTGCGCCAGTTCGCCGGAGACGTCGCCGCCGAACACCGAACCCACCGGAATGAGGACGAGAAAGACCCCGGCCGCGTCCGCGGTCGCCGCATTGTTCTGGCGCCGCGTCAGAGCGTTCTCGCGTTCCCGTGCAAGGTCCAGCTCGGCGCGCGTGTCCTCACAGCTCATGCCTTCATATTCCGATGCAGACACGGCCAGCGGCGCGACAGAGTTGGCCCGACCGGCGCAAGCGCTGACGGAAGCCGCCGCGGCGATGCAGGCGACGATATGCGTGTACTTCATAGTTATACCCCCAAAGGTTGTGCCTTTTGGGGATAGCCAGCCGTCTGCTGCTGTTCAAGCAAAAGTTGCAGGGGGCTTTGTGCGTCATTCCGCGCCGACCGGCGCGGCGGCGTCCTCTTCGCCGTCGCCGAACAGCTTTCCGCGTTCGGTGATCGCAACGATGATCAGCGCGCCGGCGCCGAGCATCGCCATGCCGGCCAGGAGAGGGGTGACCGAGCCGTCGTACTGCATTCCGATCAGCGCACCCAGCACCGCGCCGGAGACCGAGGTGGCCGAGCCGTAGAGCGCCGCGGCCGTGCCGGCGCGCTCGCCGGCCGGCTCCATCACCAAGGCTGAGAAGTTCGCCCCGATCATGGCGAACAGGATCATGCCTGAGGCCAGCAGGACGAAGAACACCCAGAAGGGCGGCTGGCCGGCGAGCGAGACCAGAGCGTGGGCGGCGTTGATCACGATGAAGCCGGTCAGCGCGATATGGCTGACCCGTCGCATGCCGTAGCGCGTGACGATGCGTGCGTTGATCACATTGGCGATCGCCAGGCCTGCGGCGACCGCGCCGAAGGCGAGCGCGAACCATTCCTCAAGCCCGTAAAGCTGGGCGATGATCTGCTCGGAGGTCGAGATGAAGGCGAACAAGGCGCCGAAGATCAGCGAGCTCGCGGCCATATAGCCGAGCGTCATGCGGTTCTTCGCCGCCAGCCAGTAATTGCGCGCGGTGGCGCGCGGCGCGATGGGCTGGCGCTTCTCCGGCGCCAGCGTCTCGGGCAGGCGCGCGTTCATCCAGACCGCCAGCGACAGCCCGCCGAGCAGCAGCGCGGTGAAGATCCACTCCCACGCGCCGACCAGCAGGATGAGCTGGCCGATGCCGGGCGCCAGGATGGGCGCGACCATGAACACGCTCATCGCAAAGCTCATCACCTGGGCCATGCGCCGGCCGGCGACGAGATCGCGCACCACCGCCATGGCGACGACGCGCGTCGCGGCGGCCGCCACGCCCTGCAGGACCCGCGCGGCGAGCAGCCATTGGAAGTCCCTCGCCAACAGGCAGACCAGTGTCGCAGCGAAATAGGCCGCCAGCGCCCAGAGCAGGGTCGCGCGCCGTCCGAAAGCGTCGGCCAGCGGGCCGTAGACCACTTGCGCGGCGCCGAAGCCGAACACATAGGCCGTGATCACGAGCTGGGGCGAGTTGCCGGTCTCGCCGAAATCGGCGCCGATCTCTGACAATGCAGGCAGGATGATGTCGATCGACAGCGCGTTCAGCGCCATCAGCGCGCCGACCATCGCGATCAGCTCTCGCCCGCTCGGCGGCGGCGCATCGGCGGGCGGGCTGGCGAACAAGGCGGCTCCGACTCAATAAAAAGTTGTTTCAATTCGCGTCATGCACGACACGCGGTTAAGACGGACCTAGCGCGCGGCGCCGCACGCGTCGAGCACGAACTCGGACGCACGTCCAATTCGATCGCGCGCCGCGCTGGTCGGGCGGCGCGGCTCAGCCCTCGTATCCGGGCTCCTCGCGCCAGGGCCAGCCGGGGGGATAGTCCTCCGGGGCGCGGCCGGGAAAGTCCGGCGGGCGCTTTTCCAGAAAGCTCATCACGCCCTCCTGGGCGTCCGCGCTCATGCCGCGATGGAGGATGGCCCGGCTCTCCACCCGGTGCGCCTCCATGGGGTGGGCCGCGCCAAGCATGCGCCACAGGAGCGCGCGGTTCATGGCCACCGAGACAGGGGCGGTGTTCTCAAGGAAGCGCTTCGCGCGGGCCACGGCGGTCTCATAGACCTGATTTGCCGGGACGAGCTCGGAGACGAGGCGCGCGGCGCGGGCTTCTTCTGCGAAGAAGGTGCGCCCCGTCAGGCCCCAGTCCAACGCGGTCTCCACGCCGACGATGCGCGGCAGGAACCAGCTCGCCGCCCCGTCCCAGGCGATGCCGCGCCGGGTGAAGGGATAGGCGAACTTGGCCTCGTCCGAGGCGATGCGCGCGTCCATGGGCAGGATCATGGTCGCGCCGATGCCCACCGCCGCGCCGTTGATCGCGGCGACCACGGGCTTGTGGCTTTCGAAGATGCGAAGGTTCAGCTTGCCGCCGGTGTCGCGCCAGCGCGGATCGGCGTCGTCCAGCTCTCCGGCCTCGGCCGCGCGCGCGACCATGTTGAAGGTCTGCGCCCCGGCGGACAGGTCCGCGCCCGCGCAGAACGCCTTGCCCGCGCCGGTGACGATCACCGCGCCGACATCCCCGTCCGCATCGGCCGCGTCGAATGCGGCGATCAGCTCCTCGCACATCTGCGGGGTGTAGGCGTTCATCGCCTCAGGCCGGTTCAGCGTGATCGTCGCGATCCGGTCTTCGACGCCGTAATGGATGGTCTCGTAAGCCATCTCTCCTCCCTTGTGTCGGAGAGCAGGCTAGGCCCGGGCGCGCAGGCGGTCCAGCGCGCTTAGACGTTGAACTTGAACAACATCACGTCGCCGTCCTGGACGACGTACTCCTTGCCTTCCTGGCGCAGCTTGCCGGCGTCGCGGGCGCCGGCCTCGCCGCCGCAGGCGACGTAGTCGTCATACGCGATGGTCTCCGCGCGGATGAAGCCGCGCTCGAAATCGCCGTGGATCACGCCGGCGGCCTTCGGGGCGCTCCAGCCGCGCTTGATGGTCCAGGCGCGCGCCTCCTTCGGGCCGGCGGTGAAATAGGTCTGCAGATCAAGAAGGTCGTAACCGGCGTGGATCAGCCGGTTCAGTCCCGGCTCCTCCAGCCCGATCTCGGAGAGGAACTCCACGCGCTCGCCGCTGTCCAGAAGCGCAAGCTCAGCCTCGATCTTGGCCGAGATCACCACGCAGGCCGCGTCTTCTTCGGTGGCGCGCGCCTTGACCGCGTCCGAGTGCGCATTGCCGGTCGCGGCGGACTCTTCGTCCACATTGGCCACGAACATGACCGGCTTGGCGGTGAGGAGCTGGAGCATGCGCCAGCCTTTCTCCTCGTCGGCCGGCGCCTCCGCGCGGCGCGCCGGGCGGCCCTCGCGCAGTTCGGCCAGCGCGAGGTCGACGAGGGCGATCGTCGCCTTGGCGTCCTTGTCCCCGGTCTTGGCCTTCTTCTCCAGGGTGACGCGGCGCTTCTCCAGGCTGTCGAGGTCAGCCAGCATCAGCTCGGTTTCGATAGTATCAGCATCACGCAGCGGATCGACAGAGCCGTCGACATGGGTTACGTCACTATCTTCAAAACAGCGCAACACATGAATAATCGCGTGCGTCTCACGGA
>CAZKBB010000030.1:15426-30464 GCA_964550935.1 uncultured Caulobacterales bacterium | reverse complement strand
TCGACCCCAATATCTTCGCGGTCGCCACCGGGATCGAGGAGCACGACAACTACGCGGTCGACTTCATCGAAGCCACCAAGTGGATCCGCGAGAACCTGCCGGGCGCGCACATCTCCGGCGGGGTGTCGAACATCTCCTTCTCCTTCCGCGGCAACGAGCCCGTGCGCCGGGCGATGCACTCGGTGTTCCTGTACCACGCCATCAAGGCGGGCATGGACATGGGCATCGTCAACGCCGGCCAGCTCGACATCTATGACGAGATCGATTCCAAGCTGCGCGAGCTTGTCGAGGACGTGATCCTCAACCGCCGCTCCGACGGGACCGAGCGCCTGCTCGACGCGGCCGAGGAGTGGAAAGGCAAGGGCGGGGAGAGCAAAAAGGAAGACGCCGAGTGGCGCTCCAAGCCTGTCGAGGAGCGCCTCAAGCACGCCCTCATCAAGGGCGTCGACGAGTTCGTCGTGGAGGACACCGAAGAGGCGCGCCAGAACGCGGAGCGCCCGCTCCACGTCATCGAAGGTCCGCTCATGGACGGCATGAACGTGGTCGGCGACCTGTTCGGCGAGGGCAAGATGTTCCTGCCCCAGGTCGTGAAGTCGGCCCGTGTCATGAAGAAGGCCGTCGCGCATCTCTTCCCCTACATGGAGAAGGAGCGCGAGGAGATGGGCCTCGACCAGGAGGCCGCCGGCAAGATCCTCATGGCCACCGTGAAGGGCGACGTCCATGACATCGGCAAGAACATCGTCGGCGTAGTCCTCCAGTGCAACGGCTATGACGTGGTCGATCTCGGCGTCATGGTGCCGCCCGAGAAGATCCTGGAGACCGCGCGCGAGGAGAAGGTCGATGTGATCGGGCTGTCCGGCCTCATCACGCCCTCGCTCGACGAGATGGTCACGCTCGCCACCGAGATGCAGCGCGAGGGCTTCGACATCCCGCTCCTGATCGGCGGCGCGACCACCAGCCCCGCCCACACCGCGGTCAAGATCGAGCCGGCCTACGACAAGGCGCCGGTCGTGCACGTGCACGACGCCAGCCGCGCCGTCGGCGTGGTCTCGCGCCTGTTGTCCAACGAGCAGCGCGACGGCTATTGGGCGGAGATCAAGGACAAGTACGAAGGCATCCGCGAGACCCGCGCGCGCAACCAGTCCAACCGCAAGCGTCTCAGCATCGAGAAGGCGCGCGCGAAGGCGTTCGATCCGGACGCCGCCGACTGGACGCCGGTCGAGCCCAGGGCCAAGGGCGTGACCACGATCGACGACGTCACGCTCGCCGATCTGGAGCGCTACATCGACTGGACGCCCTTCTTCTTCTCCTGGGACATGAAGGGCAGCTATCCGGCCATCTTCGACGATCCCAATCGCGGCGAGGCGGCGAAGTCTCTGTTCGAGGACGCCCAGAAAATGCTGCGCCAGATGGTCGAGGAAAACTGGCTCACGCCCAAGGGCGTGGTCGGCCTGTGGCCGGCCAAGCGCATCGGCGATGACGTACAGATCTTCGCCGACGATCATGGCGGCGAGGTCGCGGCGACCTTCTACGGCCTGCGCCAGCAGACCGAGAAGTCCACCGACAAGCCGCACTACACGATCTGCGACTTTATTTCGGAAACGAAGGATGACTGGATCGGCGGCTTCGCGGTGACCGCGGGCGAGGCCGAGCAGGAGATCATCGACCGCTTCAAGGCGGCCAATGACGACTATTCCGAGATCATGTTCAAGGCGCTCGCCGATCGCTTCGCGGAGGCGTTCGCGGAGTATCTCCACGAGCGTGTCCGTAAAGAGCTCTGGGGCTATGCCTCAGACGAGGACATGACGCCGGAGGAGCTGATCAAGGAGTCCTACCAGGGCATCCGGCCGGCGCCGGGCTATCCCGCCCAGCCCGATCACACCGAGAAGGAAGCCCTGTTCCGAATCCTCGAGGCCACGAAGCGCACCGGCATCGAACTGACCGAAGGCTGGTCCATGAACCCGCCCGCCTCGGTCTCAGGCATGTACTTCGCCCACCCCGACAGCGTCTATTTCGCTGTGGGCCGGATCGGCAAGGACCAGGTCGAGGACTACGCCGAACGCAAGGGCTGGGATCTCGCCTACGCAGAGCGCCAGCTCGGCCCGGTGCTGGGATACGACCCGAACAAGGAACGCGATCCGGTCAAGGAAGCCGCCGAGTGACGTGGCCTGACGTCTTGGCTGGGGCGAAGGCGCCAACCTCTGTCATCCCGGCCGAGCCCGGAGCGAGAGCCGGGACCTGCTGCAGGCGCTAGCGGGTCCCGAAAGGTGTTCAAGGCGGGTCCCGGGTCGCTGACGGGCCCGGGCGACAGGTGAGACTGATTGCGATGACGCCTTGTACCGCCCCGCTCAGCGCACCGCGGTCAGCAGGGTTTCCCCCTCGCCGAGCAGCGTCAGCTCGCCTTGCCCGCCGACATCGAAGCGCCCGGTGCGCCGCAATGCGTCCAGCATGGCCTGCTCGGCCTGCATCACGCCTTCGCCCATGCAGGCCCGGCGCGTTGTGGCGAGCGCGCCGAAGCTCAGCGCTTCAGGGGTCAGCGTGTAGGGGCCGGAGAGCTGATTGCAGACCGCGCGCCCCGAGACGCGTCCGTCCTCGGTGAAGCGCAGCGAAGCTTGCGCGCCCTCCGGTACGGGCTCGCCGGCGATCGAGACCACGCGCCACTCTGCGCCGGTCAACAGCGATGCCGGCTCGCCGGCGCAGCCCTGATAGACCCGGCCCTCGTACTCAGCTTCGGCGTGAAACGGATGGGGCGTGCCCGTCGCGCTGTCATTGCAGATCGTATCGATCACCCGCAGCGCAAACGCTCGTTCCGGCGCAGCGAAGACCGCCCCGTCGACCGTGTCGCGGCGTTGGGGCGCGCCGGTGGCGAACTCCGTCTCGCCGTAGTCCAGAAGCGCCGACATGCCAGCTGCGCTCGCCTCGACGCGCCAACCCGGCTCATTGCCGCGCGCGGTGAGCGGCAGGGCGATCGCGCCGCGTTCGGAGGGTTGGAACTCCGGCTGAAGCTCGGCCGCTTCCTCCGGCGCGGCGTCGTCGGACGTCGCCGCCGCGGGCGGTCCAGCGCTCATCACGCATTCAGGCAGGCGCCGGCCCTGAAGGCTGAGCGCGGCGTTCGCGCCATCCATCCAAATCCAGGTGTCCGCGTCGCCGGCGGCGACATACTTCACACCCGAAGTGCTTTCCTCACGCACCATCGCAAAGCGCTGCGATCCAACCGCCAGGCGCGCGCGGTCGCCGTCGGGCGTCAGCGTCACCGGCAGCGGGCCGCAGTCATAGGCGATCGGCGCGGCTTCGCCTGACAGCGCCGCGGCGTCAGCCTCATTCATGCCGGGGCCCGGGCTCTGCCCGCAGGCGGCGAGCGCGCCGAGCGCGGCGACGGCGGAAAGGCTGAACCGGGGCAGGGGCATCGCAAACGTCCTCAATCAAACACGAAGCGCCAGCATACAGGCGTGCGGCGCATGCGGCGAGCCGCGCTGTAGACGTTGATGCGGCGACGGGCTAAAGCCGCGAACCTCGCCCAACGCCAGGAGGCGCCGCCATGACCGATCCCTTCGTCCTCGGCTGGGAGGAATGGGCCGCCCTGCCGGGGCTCGGCCTGCCTGCGATCCGCGCCAAGGTGGACACCGGCGCTCGCACCAGCGCGCTGCATGCGATGGCGATCGAACCCTTCGGACCCGAGCACGCGCCCCAGGTGCGCTTCATCGTCCACCCTGTCCCGGACAAGCCCGAGATCGAGGTGACTTGCGCCGCGCCGGCGATCGACCGGCGCGAGGTCACCTCGTCGAACGGAGAGACCGAGCTGCGCTGGGTGATCGAGGCGGCTGTCAGGGTCGGCGACCGGGAATGGCCGATCGAGATCACGCTGACCAATCGCGAGACCATGCAGTACCGAATGCTGCTCGGGCGCTCCGCGATCCGCGACGACATGCTGGTCAATCCCACCCTGTCGTGCGTACAGGGCGCGCGCAGCTTCGACGTCTACAAGGCCTTCCACCGCTCCACCGCCGTTGATCGGCCCTTGCGCGTCGCGATCCTGACCCGCGAGCGGCAAAACTACTCTTCCCGGCGTTTGAAGGAGGCGGTCGAGGCGCGCGGCCACGTGGCCGAGATGATCAACACCGCGCGCTGCACCATGTCGATCAACGCCGCCGCGCCGGCGGTTTATTTCGACGGGCGCAAGCTGCCGCGCTTCGACGCGGTCATCCCGCGCATCGGCGCCTCTATGACCGATTACGGGGCCTCGGTTTTGCGCCAGATGCGCATGACGGGCGCGTATCTGCTGAACTCTCCCGAATCCATCGTCACCAGCCGCGACAAGCTCTACGCCCACCAGGTGCTGGCGCGCGCCGGGATCGGCATGCCCACCACCGCCTTCGCCCACTCGCCGAAAGACACCAAGAACCTGATCGAACACGTCGGCGGCGCGCCGCTCGTGGTGAAGCTGCTGGAAAGCACGCAAGGCCGCGGCGTCGTGCTTGCGGAGACGGGCAAGGCGGCGGAAAGCGTGATCGACGCGTTCAGAGGTTTGGATGCGAACTTTATCGTTCAGGAGTTCGTGAAGGAGGCCGGCGGCGCGGACATCCGCTGCTTCGTGATCGGCGGAAAGGTGGTCGCGGCGATGAAGCGCCAGGCGAGCGCGGGCGAGTTCCGCTCCAATCTCCACCGCGGGGGCGAAGCGGTTCGCGTGCGTATCACCACCGAGGAGCGCAAGGCGGCGATCCGCGCCGCGCGCGCCATGGGGCTGTCGGTCGCCGGGGTGGATCTGCTGCGCTCGGAGTCCGGTCCGAAGATTTTGGAGGTGAACTCCTCGCCGGGCCTCGAAGGCATCGAGAACACCAGCGGCAAGGACGTCGCCGGCATGATCGTGGACTATTTGGAAAGCCAGACCAAAGCCGCCTTCCTGCCGCGCGCCCGCGGCGAACGCCGCGCCGGCGCCGCGCCGAAGGCCGCCCAGTAGGCGCCCTCTCGATCAAACGAAAAACCCCACGCGCGATCGCTCGCGCGCGGGGCTGATCGGTCGGTGCGGCGCGCCGCTTCGCATGCGGCGCGAGCGCAGGGCCGGGATTACATGCCCGGCTGGATCACCGCGTCGATGACGTGGATCACGCCGTTCGACGCCTCGATGTCCGCGGAGACGACCGTCGCGCCGTCAACCGTCACCGAGCCGTCGTCGCCGACGATCACGTTCACGGTGTCGCCCTGGAGCGTCTCCAGATCATACTCGCCCGCCGGGGTTTCCGCGGCGAGATACTCGCCCGGCACCACGTGATAGGTCAGGATCGAGGTGAGCTGATCCTTGTTTTCCTCCTGGAGAAGCGTCTCGACCGTGCCGTCAGGCAGCGCGGCGAAGGCCGCGTCGGTCGGCGCGAACACGGTGAACGGGCCTTCGCCCTTCAGCGCGTCGACGAGGTCGGCGGCCTGAACCGCGGCGACCAGCGTGTTGAAGTCGTCGGCCGCGACCGCGGTGTCGACGATGTCGGACTGCATGGCGTGATGGTCGGCGGCGGCCGGCGCGGCGAAAGCGGCCGCGGCCACGGCGGCGGTCGACAGAAGAGTGGCGATACGCATGGAAACTGCTCCTTCAAGGGGCTGTCTTGCGATGTGGCCCGCACGAGGCTCTGCCCGCGCCGGGCCGTCCTTCGATTGAAAGACACTCTCGTTTACGCCGCCGCCCGCGCGGCGGATCGCCGCGTTAACAAAGTTTCATGATTCAGATCCGAACCCGCCCCCGCCCGGGGTCTCGATCTCGATCGCGTCTCCGGGCCGAAGATCAATGCGCAAGCGGGCTGGCAGTTCCTCGATCGAGCCGTCCGCGCGGATGACGCGCTGGGCGCCCGGCGCGCCGTCGCGTCCGCCGTTGAGGCCCGGCGGCGCGATGCTGCGCCTTCCCGACAGGAGCGAAGCCTCCATGGGTTCCAGGAAGCCGATGCGGCGCACCGAGCCGTCCCCGCCGCGCTGCGCGCCGTCTCCGCCGGAGCCCTTGCGCACGGCGTGGGTCTCCACGCGCACCGGATAGCGCGTCTCCATCACCTCCGGATCGGTCAGGCGCGAGTTGGTCATGTGGGTGTGCACCGCCGAGGCGCCGTCGAAGCCTGACCCGTCCGCGCGCACGCCGGCCCCGGCGCCGCCGCAGATCGTTTCGTAATACTGACGATCCGCATCGCCGAACGTGAAATTGTTCATCGTGCCCTGGGCCGCCGCCATGCGGCCGGCGGCGGCGAACAGGGCGTCGACCACGAGCTGGCTCGTCTCCACATTGCCCGCCACGACCGCGCCCGGCGGCTTCGGGTTCAGCATCGAGCCCTCGGGGATGGTGAGGGTGATGGGCTTCAGGCAGCCCTCGTTCAGCGGGATCGCGTCGTCGACAAGGCAGCGCAGCACGTACAGGACGGCCGCGCGCGCGACGGCGGCGGGCGCGTTGAAGTTGGTGTCCTGCTGATCGCTCGTGCCGGTGAAGTCGATCTCGGCCCGTCCGGCCTCGCGGTCGACGGCGATGCGCACCTTCACCACCGCCCCGTCGTCGAGCGCCATCTCCGCCTCGCCGTCATTGAGCGCGCCGATGACGCGGCGCACGGCGGCTTCGGCGTTGTCCTGCACGTGGCCCATATAGGCGCGCACGACCTTCAGCCCGTGCTCCTTTATGAGGCCGTGCAACTCTTCCGCGCCCTTCGTGCAGGCCGCGGCCTGGGCCTTGAGATCGGCGATGTTCTGAGCCGGGCGGCGCGCAGGATGCGGGCCCGAGGCCAGAACCGCGCGGACAGCCTCTTCCTGAAACGCGCCCGCCTTGATGATGCGCGCGCTTTCGAACACGCAGCCCTCCTCCTCGATCCGGGTGGAGAAGGGCGGCATGGAGCCTGGCGCGATCCCGCCTATATCGGCGTGGTGACCGCGCGAGGCGGCGTAGAACAGCCGCTCCCCGTCCTCAGCGCACACCGGCGTGACGACGGTCACGTCGGGCAGATGCGTGCCCCCGTTATAAGGCGCGTTCAGCGCCACCGCGTCGCCGGGGCCGAGATCGGGATGGGCCTTCAGCGCGGCGCGCACGCTCGCCGACATGGAGCCCAGATGCACAGGCATGTGCGGCGCGTTGGCGACCAGGCCGCCTTCGGGATCGAACACCGCACACGAGAAATCGAGCCGCTCCTTGATGTTCACCGAGTGGGCGGTGCGCTCCAGCACCACGCCCATCTGCTCCGCGATCGCCATGAAGCGCCGGTTGAACAGCTCCAGCGTGACCGGATCGCGCGCGGTCGAGCCGCGAACCGGCGCCGTTCCCTGGCGCTCCAGCACGAGAAGTCCCTCGCGCGTGCGGGTCGCGCGCCAGCCCGGATCGACCACGATGGTCTGGTTGTCGTCCAGGATCACCGCCGGCCCGTCCGCGTGCGCCCCGGCGCCGAGATCGGCGAGCCGGTGCAGCCCGGCCTCGCGCCACGCCCCCTCGACGAACATCCACGCGGTCTTGAACGGCTCGGCCGGACCCTCGGCTTCGGCCAGGTCCGGGGCGGCCACCGCGCCGCCTTCAGGTTGGGCCTCGCCGGCGGCCGCCACCGATTCCACCACCAGCGCCGCGCCCTCGGCGGTGAAGCCGAACAGGCGTTTGTGGGCGTCGGCGAAGTCGGCGCGCATGGATGCTTCGTCTGCGAACGTTACCGGGATCGCGGTGTCCGAGCCCTCCACGCGCAGGCGCGCTTCACGCTTCAGCGACAGGTCCTGGCCGCCCTGCGCCTCCAGGGCCTCGCGCACCGCGCGCTCCAGCCGGTCGAGGGCGGTCTTCGCGGCGTCCGCGCCGCCTGCGTCGAGCGGGGTCTCCACGGCCGCCTCGCGGATCTCGCGCAGCGGGGCCAGACCGATGCCGTAGGCGGACAGGAGCCCGGCCTGGGGATGAATTAGCGCGGTGCGCATGCCGAGCGCGGCGGCGACCTTGCAGGCGTGCTGCCCGCCCGCCCCGCCGAAGGCGTTCAGCGCATAGCCGCGCGGGTCCACCCCGCGCCCGGTGGAGATGTGCTTGATCGCCTGGGCCATGGCCTCGACCGCGACGGCGAGGAAGCCTTCAGCGGCCGCCTCGGCGCTCTCAACGCCCATGGCTTCAGCCAGCTCGGACAGCGCCTCATGCGCGGCCTCCGCGTTCAGCGGCGCGTCCTGCTTCGGGCCGAAGACCTCGGGGAAGCCCTCCGGGCGGATCCGGCCCAGCACCAGGTTGGCGTCGGTCATCGCCGCAGGGCCGCCGCGGCCGTAACAGGCCGGACCCGGATCGGCGCCGGCGCTGCGCGGGCCGACGCGCGCGCGCTCGCCGTCGAAGCTCAGCACCGATCCGCCGCCGGCCGCGACGGTGTGAACGCCGAGCATGGGCGCGCGCAGCGCCCGACCGTCGATATGGGCGAGCGTGGTGCGCTCGTAGTCTTCGCCGTCAAAGCGCGACACGTCGGTCGAGGTGCCGCCCATGTCGAAGCCGATCACCCTGGGATAGCCCGCCTCGCGCGCGGTCAGCGCCATGCCCACCACCCCGCCGGCGGGTCCGGACAGCACCGCGTCGCGGGCGTGGAAGTTGTCCGCCCGCGCCAGTCCGCCCGAGGACTGCATGAAGTAGAGCGGCGCTGCGCCCAGCCCTGACGCCACGCGATCGGCGTAGCGGCGCAGGACCGGCTCCAGATAGGCGTCGATCACGGCGGTGGAGGCGCGCGGGACGAGCTTGATCAGCGGGCTGGCGTCGGCTGAACAGGTCACATGGGTGAAACCGGCCTCTTTCGCGAGGGCGTCAAGGCGGCGCTCATGGTCGTCGTTCGCATACGAATGAAGCAGCGCGATCGCGACGGATTCGAACCCGTCCGCGCTGGCTGTCTCCAGCGCGGCGCGCGCGGCGGCCTCGTCGAGCGGCTCGATCTCGCGCCCGCTCGCGTCGAGCCGGCCGGCGATCTCGACCGTGCGCGCGGGCAGTGGCGACGGGCGCTTGATGTCCAGCGCGAAAATGTCGGGGCGGGTCTGATCGCCGATGACGAGCACGTCGGCGAAGCCCTTCGTGACGAGGAAGAGCGTGCGCGCCCCGTCGGTCTCCAACAGGGCGTTCGTGGCCACGGTGGTGCCCATCTTCACCGCGCGGATCGCGCCGTCGGGCGGGGCCTCGCCGGGCTTCAGGCCGAGCAGGCGCCGCACGCCCTCGCTCGCGGCGTCGTCATAGGCCGGGCTCTCCGAGAGCAGTTTCAACGCGGTGATCGCCCCGCCGGCGTCGCGCGCGAGAATGTCGGTGAAGGTGCCGCCGCGGTCGATCCAGAACTCGAAAGGCGTTTGCGGGTCAGGGTCGGCCAAGCGTCACCAGCGGGTCGAGGACAGGCGTTTCGACAGGGCGAGCCCGTCGCGCGCGTTCAGAGCGAGAAACGCCAGATTGACCGCGCCCGCGCCCAACTCCAACCCCTGAAGCGCGAGGAAGGTGCTGCGGTGCGACCCGAGGTCCGCTTTGCCCGGGACCTGCGACACGTTAGCACCCTCATGCGCGTCGATCGCCGGTTCGCGCGCTGCGCGCGTGATAGGAACAGGCCCACCTGTTGGAGAGCAAGACGAACCCATGTCCCTCTGGCGACGGCTGGCTGAACTGATCACGGGTCCGCGCGATCCGTTCGACTGCGAGGGCGAGGACTGCGCGCCCGGGCGGCGGGTGGACGATGCGGAGTTCGCCATGGCGCTGATCGGGCTCGGCGCGAAGATGGCGCGCGCCGACGGGCGCGTCACCGGCGAGGAGATCGCCGCGTTCCAGCAGGTCTTCTCCGCGCCGCCCGGTTTCGCCCGCCAGCTGCGCCGCGCCTTCGACATGGCCCAGGAGACCACGCTCGGCTTCGACGGCTACGCCCGCCGGCTCGCCCGGCGCTTCCGCGCCAACCCGGCCGTCTTGGAGGACGTGCTCGATGCGTTGTTCCACATCGCCAAGGCCGATGGCCGGGTGACGCCCGACGAGGAGCGCTATCTGGCGCAGGTCGCGGAGATCTTCGGGTTTTCAGAACGCGAATACCGCCGGATCAAGGACGCCCATCTCGGCCGGGGCGAGGACCCCTATCTGGTGCTCGGCGTGGATGCGGACATCTCCGACGAGGACCTGCGCCGCGCCTACCGCCGGATCGCCTATCACAACCACCCCGATCGGCTGATCGCGCGCGGCGCGCCGTCGGAAATGCAGAAAGTCGCCGACCGAAAAATGGCCGTAATCAACGCCGCTTATCAGGCGATCCTGGCCGAGCGCGGACTGAAGCCCGCAGCGGCGTCTTGAACGCCAGGCATTGACCGGGAACGCCGGGCGCCCAAATCTGGTTATTCGAGGGGCGGGCGAGATTGAGGACGAGCGCACGATGACTGCAGGCAACCAACCGATATTCGCCGCGAACGCCATGGGCGCGCTGCGCGCCGTGCTCGCGGCCATTCTGGCCGCGGCGTTCTTGGGCCTGGTCATCGTGCTCGCCGCGCTGTTGACCGCAAGCGCGCTCGTCATCGCCGGGGTGGCTGCGCTCGGCGGCGGCGCCTATTGGCTCTATCGCAAGGTGCGCAAGCCCAAGGCGCGCAAGTCCGGGCCGACCGTGCTCGTCGCGCGCCCCGGGCCGCACGGCTGGACGGTCGACGAGGATCGGCGCGACTAAGGTCTTGCGCAGCGTGCAGCTTCAGCGTGCTTGAAGCGGTCCACGCGCGCGTCTAATCCGGGGCCCATGTCGCCCCGCCATTTCGCCCTTCTGTTCGCCGTCTGCTTCATCTGGGGCGTCAATTTCGTCATCGCGAAATGGTCGGTCTCCGGCACGCCGGTGCTTGTGGAGGGGTTCGAGGGCGTGCCGCCGCTCTTCTTCGCCTTCATGCGCTTTGCGCTTCTCTACGCGATCCTGGCGCCCTGGCTGCGGCCCACCCCGAAGCATATGGGCCCGGTGTTCGGCGCCGCGCTGACCATGGGCGCGGTTCAGTTCGCGCTGTTGTTTATAGGGCTGCGTTACGCCACCCCGTCGGCGATCGCCATCGTGGTTCAGCTTTCGGTTCCCTTCACCACCATCCTCTCGATCGTGTTTCTGTCCGAGCGCGTCGGCTGGATCCGCGCGAGCGGCATGGCGATGGCGTTTCTCGGCGCCTCTTTGGTGGTGCTCAAGCCGGCCGAGTTCAGCTTCACGATCGGGCTTCTGGCCGGGGTCGGCGCGGCGCTGTCGGCTGCGGCCGGGGCGATCTTCGTCAAGCGCGTGCCGCTTAAACCCATCCAGCTGCAGGCTTGGATCGGGCTCATCTCCTGGCCGCCGCTTTTGGCGCTCAGCCTGATCATGGAGCGCGACCAGGTCGCCGACGTGGTGGCGGGCGGCTGGCTGTTCTTCCTCACCCTGATTTTCACCGTCATCCTGGTGAACGTTTTCGGGCACGGCGCCTTCTACTGGCTCCTGAAGCGCTATGACGCATCGATGATCGCGCCGATGACACTGATGGCGCCCTTGATCGGTGTGATCTCCGGGGTGGTGCTGCTCGGCGACCCGGTCACCTGGCAGCTCGTGGCCGGGGGCGTGCTCGCCCTGATCGGCGTTGGCGTCGTGGCTGCGCGGCGCTCGCGCACGCAAGCCGCAGTGGCCGTGCTCGGGAGGCCGCGATGAAGATCGAACGCCGCGGCTCGCCAAATTTCAACGCACGCCGCGCCCCGGTCTCGATCCTGGTGCTGCATTACACCGGCATGCAGACCGGCGCGGCGGCGATCGAACGGCTGTGCGACCCGCAAGCCGGGGTGAGCGCGCACTACGTGGTGGAGGAGGACGGGCGGGTTCTCCAGCTGGTGGACGAGGATCAGCGCGCCTGGCACGCCGGACACGGCGCCTGGCGCGGCTGCGCGGACGTGAACTCGGCCTCGATCGGGATCGAGATCGTCAATGGCGGGCATGATTTCGCCCTGCCGCCTTACCCGGAGAGGCAGATCGAGGCGGTCCTCGCGCTCGGCCTCGACATCGTCGCGCGCCATGGGATCGACCCCTGGAACGTGATCGGCCATTCAGACTTGGCGCCGGACCGCAAGGCCGATCCTGGAGAGCGCTTTCCCTGGCGCCGCATGGCCGAGGCCGGGCTCGGGCTGTGGCCCGAGCGCGCCTTCAACGCGCCGGCCTCCGCAGAGATCGCCCGCCTGCTCGGCGAGATCGGCTATCCGATCGACCCCGACGATGAGCGCAGCGTCGCCCATGCGGTCGCAGCGTTTCAGCGCCGATTCAGACCGGAGGCGGTCAACGGCCGGCTCGATTTCGAGACCGGCTCCCTCGTCCAGGCGGTGCGCGCGCTATGCCCTTAACGAGGGCGCGCTGTCCGCACGACGGGCGTTAGCGCCCGGGCGCCGACGCGCCGACGCCGGACCGGCGCCAACTTAAATCGCTGTCATGAATAGGCTTTTGGGTGCTCCGCCTCGGCACTGGGCGAGGCGTCGGCGCTTGCATCGCGACGTCATGTAATTTAAAAAACAAAGTAATTGGAGAGAAGGAGGGTGCGATGTTCGATATCATTCACTCAGCCTGGGGCGCGGCGCACACGGCGGCGGCCGTGATCGCGCTGATCCTCGGGCCGGTTTTGTTTTCGCGCGTGAAGGGCGACAAGCCGCACCGCCAGTTCGGCTACGCCTACGTCGCGGCCATGCTCGTGGTCTGCCTCGCAGGTCTTCCAATGCGCGGTTTCATGGGGGTGATTTCACCGTTCCATGTGCTCGCCATCGTCTCGCTGGTGACCGTGAGCGCCGGTCTGATCGGCGCAGTGATCTCGGCGAACAGTCAGAGCGGGCGGCCGGGCATGGTCCATGCCCACATGAAGTTCATGGCCTGGTCCTATATCGGCCTGGTCGCCGCGGGTTCCGCCCAGATCGGCACCCGCGTCGCGGCCGCTTACGGCTTTAGCGGCGCTCAGATCGGCGTCACGATCGGCGTGATCAGCGTTGCGACCTGCTTCACCGGGGCCGCGCTCATCAACCTCTCGGCGAAAACCCTCCTGGCGCGCTATGCGCCTGACGCAACCCCGCAAGGAAGCGCGACATGATCCTGTCCACCCTCGCCGCCGCCGCGGTCACCGTCGTGGTGACCACCGAAGAGCCCGAAGGCGACTTCTACGTCCAGCTTTGCAGCGAAGCTGAGTTCATGGCCGACGGCGGCTGCTCGCATCAGAAGATCTCAAACGCGGTCGCCCGCGCGGAATTCGTCTTCGAGGGCGTGGAGCCCGGTCGCTACGCTGCCATGGTGTGGCGTGATCCGGATGGCGATGGAGAGATGCCGCGCAACTTCATCGGCATCCCCCGCGAGCCGGTGGCGTTGTCGAACGATCCGCGCGCCTGGTTCGGTCCGCCGAAGTTCAAGGACGCCGCTGTCGACGTGCCTGAGGGCGCATCCACGATCCGGCTTCAGGTCGACTAGCGCCAAGCGCGCTTGACCCGCGACGCGCCTGACCCGACCTTGAGCCTGGGTCAGGCGGCCGGGCGGCCGCTCCCGCAAGCGCCGAAAGGCCGCGGGAGAGGAAAGTCCGGGCTCCACGGAGACAGGACGCCGGGGAAATCCCGGCGGCCGGGCCGGTTCGCCGGTCCGGTCAGGGACAGCGCCGCAGAAAACAGACCGCCGGGCGCTCAGCTCGGCAAGGGTGAAACGGTGCGGTAAGAGCGCACCGCCCCGACCGCAAGGAAGGGGGCACGGCAAGCCCCGTCCGGAGCAAGGCCGAATAGGGATGAACGCCCGCTCTGCGGGCAGGCGCGTCTCCGCGTCTCATCCGGGTAGGCCGCACGAGGCGGCGCGCAAGCGCCGTCCCAGATGAATGGTCGCCACCGGTGTTTCCGAAATGGAAATACCGGCACAGAACCCGGCTTACAGGCCGTCTGACCCACGCTTTCCCAAACCGCGCCGCGCCCGGCCCGCCCTGACGGGGCGTCGCGCCGACGGCGTTAACCAACTGTTCTTCGCCTGTTCTCTTTGCTGCGCCGCAGCATGGGCGTGCGATTACTTGCGCGTCCGCTGAAATGCGTGTGTATTGCGCCTAAGCACATTGTTTCCCACGAATTCCCATGGTATCCCATAATTAACCACGCAGAGGGGCGTGGTGTTGCGGGGATGCGCGCGGGGCGATGTTTTTCGGCCGATATGAAAACGGGATCGATGCGAAGGGACGGGTCTCCGTGCCTTCGGATTTCCGTGCGGCCGTCGCCAACGACGCGCTGAACGGCGTGCTTATCTGGAAATCGTTTAACGGCGCCTTTCTCGAAGGCGGCGGCGAGGCGCTGATGAACACGTTCGCGGCCTCCATGGAGCGCATGGAGACCTACGCCGACGAGCGCGTCGCGATGGAGCGCCAGATCTTCGGCGGCATGCGCCCGCTGAGCTTCGACTCCACCGGCCGCATCACCCTGCCGAAGGATTTCCAGGAGTGGGCGGGCCTGAACGGGCGCGCGCTCTTCATCGGCGCCTTCAAGCGCTTCGAGATCTGGTCGCCTGAAGCCTATGCGCAAAAGGAGCCTGAGGACCGCTCGCTCGCCTTTGAGCGACGCAACGCGCTCAAGCCGGCGCCGCCCGCCGGCGGGGCGCCATGAGCGCCGCGCCCCACGTCCCGGTCCTCTTGGGCGAGGTGGTGCGCCAGCTCGAGCCGCGCGAGGGCGGGCTTTACGTGGACGGCACGTTCGGCGCGGGCGGCTATGCGCGCGCGGTTTTGGGAATTCATGGGACGCGCGTCCTGGGGATCGACCGGGACCCCACCGCGCGGGACGCCGCCGATCTTCTCAAGCGCGCCTATCCGAAACGCTTCGCCTTCGCCGAAGGCCCGTTCTCGCTGATGGAGGACGTGATCGAGCGCGCCGGCTCCAGCGGGGTCGATGGCGTGATGCTCGATCTGGGAATCTCTTCGATGCAGGTCGACCGGGCCGAGCGCGGCTTCTCGTTCAACAAGGACGGCCCTCTGGACATGCGCATGAGCCGGTCCGGGCCCAGCGCGGCCGATGCGGTCAACGCGCTGACGGCCGATGAGCTCGCTGCGGTGTTCCGCGTCTATGGCGAGGAGCGCAAGGCGCGCCGCGCCGCGCAGTTCATCGAGGA
>CAZKBB010000030.1:0-15326 GCA_964550935.1 uncultured Caulobacterales bacterium | reverse complement strand
GCCGAGGCCGAAGCCAATCCGCGTGCGCGCTCGGCCAAGCTGCGCGCCGCGGTGCGCACCGAAAACCCCGCCTGGCCGGCCCCCGAAGCCTGCCTGCCCGGCGCCCCCTCGTTCGACCGTCTCCTGGAGGTTCAAGGCTCATGCTGAAATGGATCAACCTTCTTTGCGTCATCGTGTCGGGCGTGCTCGTCACCGCGCTGATGCTCGCCGGCGAAGAAGCCTCCTCCGCCGAGGACCGCCTGGCCGAGCTTAGGGAGTCCCTCGCCGAGGAGCGCGGCGAGATCAATCGGCTCACCGCCGATCTGGCCCATCTGGAGGACCCCGAAACCCTGCGCGCGCTCGCCCGGGCGCATCTGGGTTTCGTCCCGATCACACAGGAGTATTCGGTCGCCGACCTGCCGCGGCTGAGCGAGGAGGAGCGCGAGGCCCAGGCGAGCCGCCGGCCCGCCATGGTCACGCTGAGCGCGGCGCGCATCGCGACGGCTGAAGGAGGCGCGCCATGATCGGGCCGCTTAAGCGCCTGGCGGCGCGCCCGAAGGTCCAGATCGAGACGGCCGCGCCCGCCACCCCGGTCCTGTCTGAGGCTGCGCCCGCCGACATCTCGCGTCTGCTCCGCCTTGAAGACGCCGGGAGCAGCGCTCTGGAGCAGTCCCGTCGTCGGCTCAGCGTGATCGGGTTCATCTTCGCCGCCGCTTTCCTCGTCATCGGCTGCCGCGCGACCTTGCTCGCCGCAGCGCCTGAAGGCGAAGGGCCGATGCGTGCAGCGGCCGCGGCGGAGGAGCCGCGCCGGGGCGACATCCTGGATCGGGACGGGGAGATCCTCGCCTCGACCCTGCCGTTTCATTCCGCCTTCGCCGAGCCGCGCTTGGTCTGGGATCCTAACGCCACCGCCGAACAGCTCGCCACCGTGCTGCCCGATATCAATGTGGACGCGCTCGCCGAGGACCTCTCGGCCGATCGCGGCTTCGTCTGGATCGCGCGCGGCCTGACCCCGCGCCAGCGCCAGGCGATCCACCTTCTGGGCCTGCCGGGGGTGGGCTTCCGCGAGGAGCCGGGCCGGATCTATCCCAAGCGCCGCGCCGCCTCGCACCTGATCGGCTATACCGATCGAGACATGGACGGGCTCGCCGGCGCGGAGCGCGCCTTCGATGCGGCGCTGTCGGCCGGCGACGGGCGGCCCGTGGCGCTGTCGATCGATCTGACCGCCCAGCACGCCGTGGAGCGTGTGCTGCGCGAGCGCATGGCGCGCTATCAGGCCGAAGGCGCGAGCGCGGTCCTGATGCGCGTCGGGACCGGCGAGGTGATCGCGCTCGCCTCTCTGCCGGACTTCGACCCGAACCGCCCGACCGACGCGCCGCAGGCCCATCGGCGCAACGACGCCACTGCGGGCGTGCATGAGCTGGGCTCGGTGTTCAAGCCGCTGACCTTGGCGGCCGGTCTGGAGGGCGGATCGGTCTCGCTCGACGACACGTTCGATGCGATCGCGCCCCTGCGCGTGGACGGCTTCACCATCCGCGACTTCCATCCAGAGCGCCGGGTGCTGACCGGGCGCGAGGTGATCGTGCACTCCTCCAATATCGGTTCGGCGCGCATGGCCGAGTCGATCGGCGAGGAGCCGCTAAAGCAGTTCTTCGCCGATCTGCGCCTGTTCGAGGCCGCCCCGATCGAGCTCGCCGAGAGCGGCGAGCCGCTCTATCCGCGCGGCGACTGGGCCAAGAGCGAGCTGATGACGATCTCCTACGGTCATGGGATCGCGGTGAGCCCGCTCGCTCTGACCGCAGCCTACGCCGCGCTCGCCAACGGGGGCGTCTACACGCCGCCGACCCTGCGCCCGGTCGCGCCCGGCGAGACCATCGCGGGCGAGCCGGTGATGAGCGCGGGCGCGGCGATGGCCGTGCTCGGCGTGATGCGCCAGGTCGTCACGGAGGGCTCGGGCCGCCAGGCCGACGTGGAGGGGCTCGCAGTGGCGGGCAAGACCGGCACGGCCGAGCGCGTGGTGGCCGGGCGCTATGACCGGCGGAGCCTGCGCACCAGCTTCGTGTCGGTGTTTCCCTTCGACGATCCCGAATATGTTCTGCTGACGAGCTTCGACCGGCCGAAACCCGCGCCGGAGACGCATGGCTACGCCACGGCGGGATGGAACGCGGCGCCGACCGCCGGCGAGATCATCGCGCTTCTGGCGCCGATCCTCGGCGTGGAGCGCCGCGACGTGGATCCCCAGGCAAGCGCGACGCGGGTGCGCATGATGCTCGCCCCGCGCATCGAACACAGCGCCGCGCCGGAAACCCCGCTTGCGCTCAGCGCGATCGAGCCGGAGGACTGATCGGCCTTGGCCCGTACGCCCGTCTCCCTTGAAAGCCTCCTGCCGCCGGGCGTCGACGCGCCCGCGCGCGCCGGCGAGTTGATGGTCGCCGGCCTCCAGCTCGACAGCCGCAAGGTGGGGCCGGGCGACGTGTTCGCCGCGCTGCCCGGCGTGCGCACCGACGGGCGCAACTTCATCGCCGACGCCGAAGACAGGGGCGCGGTCGCGATCCTCGCCCCGAAGGGCGCCAAGACGATCGCGCCGCTGATCGGCGCGGACGACCCGCGCGAGGCGCTGGCGGCCATGGCCGCCAAGCTGTTCCCGCGCCAGCCCGAAACGATCGCGGCGGTCACCGGCACCAACGGCAAGTCCTCCACGGTGGAGTTCCTGCGCCAGATCTGGGCTGCGGACGGGCGCGAGGCCGCCGCGCTCGGAACGCTCGGCGTGACCCGGTCGGACGGCGCGGTCTCGGTCGGCTATACGACGCCGGACGCCATCGCCCTGCACGAAGCGCTCGACCGGCTCGCCGGCGAGGGCGTCACCCATCTGGCCATGGAGGCCTCAAGCCACGGGCTGAAGCAGCGCCGCATGGACGGCGCGCGCGTCAGCCTCGTCGGGTTTACCAACCTGACCCAGGATCACCTGGATTATCACCCGGACTTCGACGACTACTTCGCATCCAAAATGCGCCTGTTCGACGCGCTCGCGCCTCAGGGTGCGCCGGCGGTGGTGAACGTGGACTCCGACTGGGGCGGCAAGGTCGCCGAGGGCGCGCGCAAGGCCGGGCTGGAGGTCGACGAGATCGGCTGGCGCGGGCGCGCCCTGAAGATCGAGGAGATCACGCCCCATCCCGCGAGCCAGTCGGTGCGCTTTTCCTGGCGCGGCGAGCCGGTCGAGGTGGAGCTGCCGCTGATCGGCGAGTTCCAGACCCTGAACGCGCTGGGCGCGGCCGCGCTCGCGATCCGCTCCGGCGTCGCGCCGGAGGCCGCCTTCGCCGCGCTTGAGCGTCTGGCCGGCGTGCCCGGCCGGCTGGAGCTGGCGGGCAAGACTTCGGCCGACGCGCCGGTGTTGATCGACTACGCCCACACGCCCGACGGGCTGGACAAACTGTTGCGCGCGGCGCGCCCGCACACGCAAGGCCGGGTCATCGTCGTGTTCGGCGCCGGGGGCGACCGCGATCCGACCAAGCGAGAAACCATGGGCCGCACCGCCGCCAAGCTCGCCGACCATGTTATCGTCACCGACGACAATCCGCGCTCTGAAAACCCGGCCTCGATCCGCGCGGCGATCCTGCAAGGCTGCCCGGACGCGGCCGAGATCGCAGATCGCCGTGCGGCGATCCGTAAGGCTGTCGCCATGCTGGGCGAGGGCGATGCGCTGCTCATCGCGGGCAAGGGCCACGAGACCGGCCAGATCTTCGCCGACCGCACCGAGCCGTTCGACGACCGGGAAGAAGCGCGCGCCGCGCTGTCCGCTGAAGGAGACCCGTCATGAGCCGGCCCCTATGGACCGCCGCCGAAGCTGCGCAGGCCGTGGGCGGGCGCCTTGTCGAAGGCTCCGACTGGACCGCGAGCGGGGTGGAGATCGATAGCCGCGAGCTGCGCCCCGGCGACCTGTTCGCCGCGATCACGGCGCGGCGCGACGGCCATGACTTCGCCCCGGACGCCATGGCGCGCGGCGCGACGGCCGCGCTGGTCTCGCGCGAGGACGCCTGCGAGGGCCCGCGCCTGGTCGTCGACGACGTGTTCGCCGCCCTGCGCCTGCTCGGCGAAGCCGCGCGAGAGCGCGCGCGGGGGCTGCGCATCGGCGTGACCGGTTCGGTCGGCAAGACCAGCGTGAAGGAGGCGCTCGCCGCGGTGTTCCGCGAGGCCGGCCCTGCGCACTGGAGCGTGAAGTCCTTCAACAATCACTGGGGCGTGCCGCTGACGCTCGCGCGCATGCCCGCCGAGACCGCGCGCGCGGTGTTCGAGATGGGCATGAACCACGCCGGCGAAATCGAAGGCCTGACGAGCCAGGTGCGCCCGCACATTGCGCTGATCACGAAGATCGCCCCGGCGCATCTGGAGAATCTGGGCTCCATGGAGGCGATCGCGGACGCGAAGGCCGAGATCTTCTCAGGCCTCGCCGAGGACGGCGTGGCGGTGACGCCGGCCGATGATGAGTTCGCCGAACGCTTGAGCGCCGCGGCCGCGCGCGCCGGGGCGGGCTTCCTTCTCGATTTCGGCCGCTCGCCGAACGCGGCGGTGCGCCTGCTCGACCATCGCGTCGAGGGCGAGGGCGCCCGGGCGCGCATCGATGTGGTGGGCAAGCCCGTCGAGGTCGCCTTCGAGACCACCGGCGAGCATCACGCGGTCAACGCCGCCGGCGTGCTCGCGGCCGCTTTCGCGGCCGGTGTGGAGCCCGGCTTCGCCGCCGAGATCCTGTCGCGCCAGCGCGCCGTGGCCGGCCGCGGCGCGGCGTTCGAGATCGCGCTTGAGGACGGCGGCCGCGCGGTCGTGATCGACGACAGCTACAACGCCAACCCGGCCTCCATGGAGGCTGCGATCGCCGCGCTCGCCCGGCGCGCGCCCAAGGGCGGCGGCCGGCGCGTCGCGGTTCTGGGCGAGATGCTGGAGCTGGGTCCTGAGGCCGAGGCCATGCACCGGGCCCTGTCAGATCCGCTCAAGGCGGCCGGGGCGGGCGACGTGATCGGCGTCGGCGCGCTGATGCGCGCGCTGGTGGACAGCTTGCCAGCGAAGTGCGGCGCGCGTTACGCCAGCGATCCGGACAGGGCGCTCGACATGCTCACGGCGGGCCTGCGCGACGGCGACGTGGTGCTGGTGAAAGGCTCGAACGCCTCCGGCGTTCATAAAATCGCCGCCGCCTTGCGCGAGACAGCCTCGACCGCACCAACGGAGGCCTGACGCGCGCATGCTCTACCTGCTTCTTTCACCGCTTTCCGACCAGTTCCAGATCTTCAACCTCATCAACTACCTGACCTTCCGCACCGGCGCCGCGCTGATGACGGCCTTCATCGTGGTGCTTGTCATCGGCAAGCCCTTCATCGCCTGGCTGCGCGCCAAGGGCGGCGCGCAGCCGATCCGCACCGACGGGCCGGAGAGCCACGTGGTCACCAAGGCCGGCACGCCGACGATGGGCGGGTTCATGATTCTCGCCGCGATCCTGATCGGCACGCTGATCTGGGGCGATCTGTCCAACGCCTATCTCTGGGTCGTGCTGCTTGTCACCGCCGGCTTCGGCGCGATCGGCTTCATCGACGACTGGCGCAAGGTCACCAAG
This sequence comes from uncultured Caulobacterales bacterium, assembly GCA_964550935.1. Lineage (GTDB taxonomy): Bacteria > Pseudomonadota > Alphaproteobacteria > Caulobacterales > Maricaulaceae > JBCBSP01. Next base: position 9,745 of record CAZKBB010000030.1, on the reverse strand, counting down.
AAGTCCTCCGACGGTCTCTCGGGCAAGGGCAAGCTGGCGATGCAGACGATCGTAGCGGCGATCGCGGTGGTGTGGATGACGCACCTTCTCTCCAACGCGCCCGACGTGCCGGCCCACTTCGCGACCTCAGTGGCGGTGCCCTTCTTCAAAGATCTCCTGATCCCGCTCTCCTACGGGTTCTATCTGTTCGGGATCATCGTGCTGGTGGGCGCGTCGAACGCGGTGAACCTCACCGACGGGCTCGACGGGCTGGCGATCGTTCCGGTGATGATCGCGGCCGGCTCGTTCGGCTTCATCGCCTATTTCGTCGGCTCGGCCGTGTACGCAGATTACCTGTTCTTGAACTTCACCCCCGGCACCGGCGAGCTGGCTCTGATCTGCGGCGCGATGATCGGGGCGGGCCTCGGCTTTCTCTGGTTTAACGCGCCCCCGGCCATGGTCTTCATGGGCGACACCGGCTCGCTTTCGCTCGGCGGCGCGATCGGGACGATCGCGGTGGCGGTCAAGCATGAGATCGTGCTCGCCATCATCGGCGGGCTGTTCGTTCTGGAGGCGGTGTCGGTCTTCGTGCAGGTCGCCAGCTTCAAGCTGACCGGCAAGCGCGTGTTCAAGATGGCGCCGATCCACCACCACTTCGAAAAGCTCGGCTGGGCCGAGCCGACCATCGTGATCCGCTTCTGGATCATCGCCGTCGTGCTCGCCCTGATCGGTCTGTCCACACTGAAGCTGAGGTGACTTCATGATCCCGGTGAGCGCCTTTGCGGGCCGCCGCGTCGCCGTGTTCGGGCTGGGCCGAACCGGACGCGCCGCGGCGCGGGCGCTCGAGGCCGGGGGCGCGTCGGTCTCGGCCTGGGATGATAACGAGGCGACGCGCGCCGCCGCGGCGGGCGAGGGCGTGACGCTCGACGATCTGAACAAGCGCGACTGGGGCGACATCGCCGCGCTCGTCCTGTCGCCCGGCGTGCCGCTGACCCATCCCAAGCCTCATCGCATGGTCGAACTCGCCCGCGCGGTCGGCGCACCGGTGATCGGGGACATGGAGCTGTTCGCGCTCGCGCTTAGAGAGGCGCAGGACGTGAGGGTGTGCGGCATCACCGGCACGAACGGGAAGTCGACCACGACCGCGCTGCTCGGCCATATCCTGAAGACCGCCGGGCGCGACGTGCGCGTCGGCGGCAATATTGGCGAGGCGGTGCTCAATCTCGACCGTCCTAGACCGGGTGCGGTCTATGTGATCGAGATGTCCTCCTATCAGCTCGACCTGGTGGAGAGCCTGACTTGCGACGTCTCGGTCTTCCTCAATCTCAGCCCCGACCATCTCGACCGCCACGGCGACATCGAGGGCTATACGGCCGCGAAGCGGCGCATCTTCGCCAACCCGACGCCTGGCGACGCGGCCGTCGTGGGCGTGGACGACGCGGTGACGAAGAAGATCTTCGCCCAGCTCAAGGCCGCCAACGGGCGCGCGGTCTATCCGGTCTCCTCCACCCGCGCGCTGTCTGAGGGCGTCTACGCGATCGGGGGCGTGCTCTACGACGCCATCGAAGGCCGCGCCGAGGCGGTGATGCGCCTCGACCAGGCGCCGTCGCTTCCGGGCGATCACAACGCGCAGAACGCCGCAGCCGCGTACGCCGCCGCGCGCCGGCTCGGCGTGACGCGCGAGGACGCCGCGACGGGGCTGAGACGCTTTCCCGGCCTCGCCCATCGCCAGGAGCGCGCCGGCGAGATCGGCCCGGTGCGCTTCATCAACGATTCCAAAGCCACCAACGCCGACGCGGCGGCCCGCGCGCTCGGCTGCTATGACGATATCTACTGGATCGCGGGCGGGCAGGCGAAGTCCGACGGGGCCGGCGATCTGGCCCGCTTCGCGCCGCGCATTCGCCGCGCCTATCTGATCGGGCGCGACGCTGACCGGTTCGAGCGTGAACTCTCGCCCCACATGGAGACCAGGCGCTGCGGCGATATCGAGCGGGCAACCGCGCTGGCCGCGCGCGACGCGCTCGCCGAAGGCGCGCCCGCGCCGGTCGTGCTGCTCTCGCCGGCCTGCGCCTCGTTCGACCAGTTCACCGATTTCGAAGCCCGCGGCGCGGCGTTCAAGGACGCGGTCTCGCGCCTCATCGCCCGGGCGAGCGGAGGAGATGCGGCATGATCGCAGCGGCGCGGCGCGGCTCAGGTCCGGCGCTCTGGCGCGGGCTCGACACCACCATCGCGGTGACGGTGGTCCTTCTGATCGGCGTCGGGCTTCTCCTGTCTCTGGGCGCCAGCCCTGCGGCGACCGAGCGCCTGGCCATCGCGGACCCCTTCTATTTCCTCTACCGGCACGCCGCCTACGCTGCGGCGGGGCTGGCGATCCTGGCCTTCACCGCCACGCTCAGCCCGCGCGGCGCGCGTCGGCTCGCCGCGGCCGCGCTCGTCGGGTCGATGGCGGTGATGGCGCTGTTGCCGCTGATCGGGTCTGAAGTGAACGGCGCGGCGCGCTGGCTGCGTTTCGGGCCGGTCTCGATCCAGCCCTCGGAGGTCTTCAAGCCGGCCTTCATCGTGGTGCTCGCCTGGCTGTTCGCGGAGGAAAGTCGGGGCGCGCCGGTCGCGGGCCGGCTGGCGGGGCTCGTGCTCTATCTCGTGGGCGCCGTGCTGTTGATCATCCAGCCGGACTTCGGCCAGACCGTGCTTCTCACGGGTCTCTTCGGGGCGCTCTTGTTCGCCGCAGGCTTGCCCTGGCTCTACACCGCCGGGCTCGCAGGGCTGGCCGCGGCGGGCGCCGCGGCCGGCGCGATCTTCCTGCCTCACGTGCGCGCGCGCATCACAGCGTTCCTCGGCTCCTCGGGCGACCGGCTGCAGATCGAAACCGCGATCGAGGCCATTCAGCGCGGCGGCTTCACCGGGGTCGGACCCGGCGCGGGCGAGGTGAAGCGGCTGCTTCCCGAAGCCCACACCGACTTCGTCTTCGCGGTGGCCGCCGAGGAGTTCGGCCTTGTCGCCTCTCTGGCCATTATCGGGCTTTACGCGATCCTTCTGACGCGCGCCTGGTCGAACGCGATGCGTCTGTCAGACCACTTCGCCCAGCTCGCCACCGCCGGGCTCGCCATGCTGTTCGGGCTACAGGCCTTGATCAATATCGCGGTTAATCTGAGCCTGTTGCCGCCCAAGGGCATGACCCTGCCCTTCGTCTCCTACGGCGGCTCGTCCATGCTGGCCCTGGCGTTCGCGGCCGGGTTGATGCTCGCGCTGACCCGGCGCAGACCCGGCGCCTATCGCCGGGACGTGTGAGGCGCCCATGACCGAGAAGCGCGCCCTGATCGTCGCCGGCGGCACCGGCGGGCACATGTTTCCCGCGCGCGCCGCAGCCGAAGCGCTGGTCGAGCGCGGCTGGACGGTGCGCCTGGTCACGGACGCGCGCGGCTCGCGCCATGCGAGCGGCTTCCCCGGCGAGGCGCCGGAGATCATCGAGGCGGCGACCCCCTTCGTGAAGAACCCGGTCACGCTGGTGAAGAACCTCGCTAAGCTGGCGCGCGGAACGGGCGCGGCGCGCCGACTGGTCAAGCGCTTCGATCCCGACGTGGTGGCCGGCTTCGGCGGCTATGTGGCGTTTCCCGCGCTCACCGCGGCGCGGCTCGCCGGCGTCCCGATCGTGCTGCATGAGCAAAACGCCGTGCTGGGGCGTGTGAACCGGCTCTTCGCCGGTTCCGCCGCTGCGGTGGCGTCAGGGTTCGACCGGCTGGACCGCGCGCCGAAGCGGGCGCCCCATGTCGTCACCGGCAATCCCGTGCGCGCCGCCGTCCTCGCCGCGCGCGAGGCGCCCTACGCGCCGCCCGAAGACGACGGCGAGATCCGCCTCCTCGTGATCGGCGGCAGTCTCGGCGCGCGTATCCTCTCGGTCGGCGTGCCCGAAGCGGTCGCCGCCCTGCCTGAGGATCTGCGCACTCGGCTGAAGATCGTCCAGCAGACGCGAAGCGAAAGCCTCGACGCCGCGCGGCGCATCTACGCCGAGGCCGGGGTGAGCGCGAGTTGCGAGCCCTTCTTCGACGACATGGGCGCGCGCTACGCCGCGGCGCATCTGGTCATCGCGCGCGCCGGCGCCTCCACCGTGGCCGAGCTCGCTGCGATCGGGCGGCCCGCCGTGCTCGTGCCGCTGGCGATTGCGATGGACGATCATCAAAGCGCCAACGCCGCCGCGCTCGCCGAGCCGGGCGGTGCGGTCGTGATCGACGAGCACGCTTTCGACGCGTCCGCGCTGTCAGCCCGGCTTGAAACCCTGCTCCGGGACGGGAAGTCTCTCGGCGAACGCGCGGCCGCGGCGCGGGCGGCCGGTCGGCCGGACGCCCATGACGCGCTCGCCGATCTTGTGGAGTCCGCCGCCAAGGAGCGCTGAATGCCGCCCGTCGATCTCGCCCGGTCCGTCGGACCTGTTCATTTCGTCGGCATCGGCGGCATCGGCATGAGCGGCATCGCCGAGGTCATGATGACGCTCGGCTACGCCGTGACCGGCTCGGACATCAAGGACAGCGCGAACGTGGCGCGCCTGCGCGACAAGGGCGCGGTGATCCATATCGGCCACCGGGCGGAGAACGTGGAGGGCGCGGGCGCGCTCGTCGTCTCCTCCGCGGTCAAGCGCGACAATCCCGAACTGGTCGAGGCGCGCGCCAGACGCATTCCCGTGGTGCGCCGCGCTGAGATGCTCGCCGAGCTGATGCGGCTGAAATACGCCGTCGCGGTCGGGGGCACGCACGGCAAGACCACCACCACCTCGCTCGTCGCCGCCCTGATGGACGCGGCGGGCTTCGACCCGACCGTGATCAATGGCGGGATCATCTCGGCTTACGGCTCGAACGCCAAGCTGGGCGAGGGCGAATGGATGGTGGTGGAGGCCGACGAAAGCGACGGTTCGTTCCTGAAGCTGCGCGGCGCTGTCGCGATCATCACCAATATCGACCCTGAGCACATGGAGCATTACGGCTCCTTCGACGCCTTGCGCGCGGCGTTCTTCCAGTTCGTCGAGAACCTGCCCTTTTACGGTTTCGCGGTTCTGTGCACCGACCACCCGGAGGTGCAGGCGCTCGCCGCACGCATCGAAGACCGGCGTGTGATCACCTACGGCTTCAATCCGCAGGCCATGGTGCGCGCGACGAATCTGCGCGCCGGGCCCGGCGGCGCCGTGTTCGACCTCGCCCTGCAGCCGCCGGCGGGACACGACGCCGCGCCGCGGATCTGGCGCGATCTCAGCCTGCCCATGCTCGGAGACCACAACGTCCAGAACGCCGCCGCCGCGCTCGCGGTCGCGGAGGCTCTGGGGTGTTCGGAAGCCGACGCGCGCGCCGCGCTTGCGGGCTTCGGCGGCGTCAAGCGCCGCTTCACCCGCGTGGGCGAAGCCAAGGGCGTCCAGGTCATCGACGATTACGGGCATCACCCGGTCGAGATCGCTGCGGTTCTGAAGGCCTGCCGGCAGGCCGCTGGCGACGGCCGCGTGATCGCCGTCGTGCAGCCGCATCGCTATTCGCGCCTGCATGATCTCTTCGATGAGTTCTGCACCTGCTTCAACGACGCCGACAGCGTGCTGGTGGCGGACGTCTACGCCGCCGGGGAGACCCCGATCGAGGGCGCTGACCAGGCTCATCTCGTCTCGGGCCTCGCCGCCCATGGTCATCGCGACAGCGCGCCGACGAGCCGCGAGCGCTTGCCGGACGATATCGCAGCCCGCGCCCGGCCCGGCGATCTGGTGATCTGCCTCGGCGCGGGCGACATCACCGCCTGGGCGGCGGAGCTTCCCGAGCGGCTGGAGCGCGCGCTGTGACCCTGCGCGAGCGGCTCCCGGAAGTGCGCGGGCGCTATATCGAGCAGGCCCCGCTTTGCGACGTCACCTGGCTGCGCGTGGGCGGCCCGGCGGACGTGCTTTTCATTCCAGCCGATGAAGCCGACCTCGCCCTGTTCCTCTCCCAGACGCCCGCCGACATCCCCGTCACTGTTCTTGGCGCCGGCTCGAACACGCTTGTGCGCGACGGCGGGGTCAGGGGCGTCGTCATCCGGCTCGGCCCCGGCCTTGGCCGGATCGAGGTGGAGGGAACGACCGTGCGCGCGGGCGCCGGCGCGCTGGACAAGTCTGTCGCCAAAGCGGCGGCGAAGGCGGGGGTCGCCGGGCTGGAATTCTATGTCGGCGTGCCCGGCGCCATCGGCGGCGCGCTGCGCATGAACGCGGGGTGTTATGGCGCGGAGACTCGGGATCGTCTCGTCTCGGCGGTGGCCCTGGACCGCACCGGACGGCGCATGCGGCTCGGCCCGGACGAGCTCGGCCATGGCTATCGCAGTTGCGCGGCCCCGGAGGACTGGATCTTCACCGAGGCGGTGTTTGAAGGCGAAGCCGACGACCCCGCGGCGATCAATTCCCGGATGGAGGAAATCAGCGCCCGGCGGGAGGCAAGCCAACCGATCCGCGAGAAGACCTCCGGCTCGACCTTCAAGAACCCGGATCCCGAAGCGTCCGGCGGGCTGTCCGCCTGGCAGCTCGTCGACAAGGTCGGGGGCCGTGGCCGTCGCGTCGGAGGCGCGCGCTTCTCCGAGCTGCACGCCAATTTCCTGATTAATGACGGCACGGCCTCGGCGCAGGATATCGAGACGCTGGTCGAGCGCGTTCGCGCAGATATCGCCCGCGAGGCCGGCGTCGAGATGGTCTGGGAAGTGCGCCGCATCGGGGAAGCGTCGAAAGGAGAGACGCCATGAGCCGGAAGGTTGCGGTGCTGTTGGGCGGCCGTTCGGCCGAGCGTGAGGTGTCTCTGGTGTCCGGAGAGGCCTGCGCCGCCGCCCTTGCGCGTCAGGGATGGACCGTCACAGCGGTCGATCCGCAATCGCCGCTCTGGATCGACGAGCTGCAGGCCTTTGCGCCGGATTGCGTCTTCAACGCGCTGCATGGTCTGTGGGGCGAGGATGGCCGCATCCAGGGCGTGCTGGAATATCTTGGCCTCGCCTACACCCATTCCGGCGTGCTCGCTTCCGCGCTCGCCATGGACAAGACCCGCGCCAAGACGGTGCTGGAGGCTGCGGGTCTGCAAACCCCGCCCGGGCGGCTTGTGAAGAGCGCGGAGATCGCGCGCGCACACCCCATGGAGCCGCCCTATGTCGTCAAGCCCAACGCGGAAGGCTCTTCGGTGGGGGTGTTCATCGTGCGCGAGGGCGCCAATGCGCCGCTTGGACAGCTCGCCGATCCGGACTGGCCGCACGAGGAGATGCTGGTCGAGAAATTCATTCCCGGCCGCGAGCTGACGGTCGCCGTGATGGACGACCGCCCGCTGACGGTCACCGAGATCACGACCCGCCTGGAATTTTACGATTACGAGGCGAAGTACGCCGCGGGTGGTTCCGAACACGTCCTGCCCGCCCTGATCCCGGCCGAGGTCGCAGACGCCGCGATGGAGCAGGCCTTGCGCGCCCATCGGGCCATGGGGTGTCGCGGGCTGACCCGGTCGGATTTTCGCTGGACGGGCGAGGGCGCATTAGGACTTTGGTTACTCGAAATTAACACCCAGCCCGGCATGACTCCGACTTCCTTAGCGCCCGAACAGGCGGCGCATTGCGTGCGACCATTGCTGCTCCCCGGTGGCCGGATCATATTGCCACAGGCCTGCGCCCGCGCTCTCCTGCCCTGCCCGGACAGTTTCGACCAATTCGTGCAGGCCGTGCCCATAGGTTCTCGCCATCCGCGCCGCCGATCGCGCCTCGCGCCGCGCGCCTCGGGGACGGCGTAGAGGAGATCGTCCTCGACCCCGTCGCGGGCGTTCAACTCGGCGTCGAGCATGTGGTGATCGACGTCAACGCAGTCACGCCTTCGCGGTTGGTCTACACCGTCGCAGAGCTCTGACGCGCGATCCGCGTCGCTTTCCCTCCACGATCCAGCGGGCGCGGCTGAAGCACGCGCTCAAACGAGTTCTCGCGGAATTGCGAAGCCGTGAAAACGCGCGCTTCCGAATGCCGCTTCCGACCATGTCTGCGCGCTCAGGTCGAGAACGGCGCAAGCTGCTGTAGGGAACTTGCAAAAGGCGCGCGCGCATCCGGGCGGGGTGGTCGCGTTCGCGAGTTTTCGCGCGAATGCGCCGATGCCGGGTTGATGCCCCACGATCATCACGGATGCGGCGGCGTCCGGCACGGCGCGCAGGGCGTGCAACAAAATCTCCGGGCCGGCATGATAGAGTTTCGGGTCGATCACCGGGTCGGGTGCGGCCAGCATGAGGCGCGCGCGCGCCCATGTCTCGATGGTGCGTCGACTGGACGAGCACATCACATGGTCGGGCGTGTAACCCTGCTCCGCGAGCCACGCGCCGATCAGCGGGGCCGCCAGTCGCCCCCGCAAGCTCAGCGGGCGATCGTGATCATGAAGGTCGATGTCGGACCATGATGATTTCGCATGGCGGAGAAGGATCAATCGGCGCATTGCGATGTCACGCTGTTTCTTCTTGGCTTCAAGGTCGGTCGTTTATCGGGTTTGGCGCGCAAAGCGGTTCTCGCCGCGATCATGCGGCAGCGCGAAAAGCGCAACAAGGGGCGCTTATCGCCAAGCGACAGTGACCGACTTTGCGGATTGATGCGCAAGACGAAAATTGTGTTCGATTCAGTCGCAACAGCGGAGTCCGAAGCGATGGGACTGCGATCCGTCTCGATCGTGAGAGCGACGTCGACAATCGCCATTCGCGCCACAAGTGTCACTGCGACAGACGAAACCGGAACTCGGCGCAACGCTCGAACGCGATCAGGACAAGCTCCCCATGACATATCTCGCTCTATATCTCTGCACGATATTGGTCTTTCTGGCGCTCGACGCCGTCTGGTTGCGACTTGTCGCGATGCCGATGTTTCAGCGCCATGTCGGCGGGTTGATGGTCGAGCATCCGAATTTGAAGGTCGCAGGTCTGTTTTACGCGCTTTATTGCATCGCGGTGGTTTATTTCGCTGCTGCGCCGGCGAATGGCGATGTCGGGCAAGCCTTTGTCGATGGATTGCTGCTTGGGCTTGCAGCCTATGGAACCTACGAAGCGACCAACATGGCCACGCTGCGGGGCTGGCGGTGGCGCATGGTGATCAGCGACACGCTCTGGGGCGGCTTTCTTTCCGGCGTGTCGGCGGCCGCTGCGGCGCTGCTGGTCGGCTGAGCCCGCCCTGTCCAGACCGCGCAGCGCGTTCAGAGCACGTCGCGCGGCTGACGCCCCGCGAAGAAGGCGTCGAGATTGTCGAGCGCGCGAAAGCCCATCGCGTCCCGCGTGTCGACAGTCGCCGAACCGATATGCGGGAGCATGAAAATGGTCTCATGCTTGGCGAAAGCCGAGTTGCCTCCCGGCTCGGTCTGAAAACAATCGAGGCCCGCCGCCGAAAGCCGCCCGCTCGCGATGGCCTCCAGAAGCGCCGTCTCATCGATAAGCGCGCCGCGGGCGGTGTTGATCACGATCGCGCCTTCGGGCAGTCGCGCCAGCCTCGCCGCATCCATCAGCCCGGTCGTCGCCGGCGTTACCGGGCAGTGCAGCGACAGGAAGTCCGACACCCGGAGCAGGCTGTCGATCTCGGCGTGAAACGTGGCGCCATCCTCAGCCTCAGCGGAAAGCCGCGTGCGGTTGTGGTAGTGGATCTCCATGTCGAAGCCGCGCGCTTTGCGCGCGAACGCGCGACCCACGCGGCCCATGCCGACGATCCCCAGCCGCGCGCCCGTGACCTGCTTGCCGACCATGAAGGAGGGCGACCAGAAATCCCACGCGCCGCTGCGCACCAGCCG
>CAZKBB010000029.1:0-31090 GCA_964550935.1 uncultured Caulobacterales bacterium | reverse complement strand
TCATCCAGCTGTGCGACCAGGCGGGCGCGCCGCTGGTCTTCCTGCAGAACACCACCGGCTACATGGTCGGCTCGCGCGCGGAACGCGACGGCGCGGTCAAGCACGGCTCGAAGATGATTCAGGCGGTCGCGAACGCGCGCGTGGCCAAGATCACCATCGTGCTCGGCGGCTCGTACGGGGCGGGCAATTACGGCATGTGCGGGCGCGGCTTTGACCCGCGCTTCATCTTCGCTTGGCCGAGCGCGCGCACCGCGGTGATGGGCGGCGCCCAGGCCGCGAAGGTGATGGAGATCGTCACCCGCGCGAAGAACGCCCGCGCCGGGGTGGAGACCGACGAGGACGGCCTCGCCCAGATGAGCGAAATGATCCGCTCAAGCCTCGAGGAGCAGTCCCAGGCCCTGTTCGGCACGGCCCGGCTCTGGGACGACGGGATCATCGATCCGCGCGAGACCCGCGCGGTGCTGATCGAATGCCTGGCGACCTGCGCGGAGGGCGAGGCTCGCACGCTCAACCCCAACACCTTCGGCGTGGCGCGGCTATGAGCGCGCCCCGCCACACCCCGCCCCGGCCCACCCCTCGAGGGGAGGGAGGGCGCGGCGCTGTCGCGAGAAACGCTCCACCGCACTGCTCTCAAAATCGCAAGCATCTTCACCCCCTCGCCCGCCGCGGGCGGGACGGGGGCCGCGCCCTACATTCGACCCTCCGCCCGCCTCGCGGGACCTAGCGCTCAGGGAGCTTGATCCATGCAGTTAACCGCAGAGCACGAACAGCTGCGCGACACGGTCGCGAAATTCGTCGCCAACGACATCAATCCGTATGTGGACGAATGGGAGGCCGCCGGAGAGTTCCCCTCCCACGAGGTCTTCAAGAAGATGGGCGATCTCGGGCTTCTGGGCCTGCGCTGGCCGGAGAAGTACGGCGGCGCCGGGCTGGACATGTCCTACTCGCTCGTCATGGCCGAGGAGCTGGGCCTGATCGATTGCGGCGGCGTGCCCATGGCGATCGGCGTGCACACGGACATGTGCACGCCGGCGCTGGCGCGCTTCGGCTCCGAAGATCTGTGTCAGGACTATCTCGCCCCCTCGATCGCGGGTGACGTGGTCGGGTGTCTCGGCGTGTCAGAGCCGGGCGGCGGCTCGGACGTGGCCGCGGTGAAGACCAAGGCGGTGTCCGACGGCGACGACTACGTCATCTCCGGCACCAAGATGTGGATCACGAACGGTCTGAAAGCGGACTGGTGCTGTCTGCTCGCCAACACCTCTGAGGGCAAGCCGCACGAGAACAAGTCGCTCATCATCGTGCCCATGGACGCGCCCGGCATCGAGCGCCAGAAGATCGAGAAGATCGGCATGCACGCCTCCGACACCGCGCAGCTCTTCTTTGACGAGGTGCGGGTGCCCAAGCGCAATCTGGTCGGCGAGGAGGGCGCCGGGTTCATCTATCAGATGCTGCAGTTCCAGGAGGAACGCATCTACGGCGCGGCCTCCAGCCTGAAGGCGCTCGACAAGCAGATCGACCTGACGATCGAGTACACCCGCGAGCGCACGGCTTTCGGTCAGCCGCTTCTGCACAACCAGGCGATCCATTTCCGCCTGGCCGAGCTTCGCACCGAAGTCGAGATGCTCCGCTCACTGACTTATCGCTGCGTCGACGAGTTCAACCAGGGCAAGGACGTCACCAAGCTCGCCTCCATGGCCAAGCTGAAGACCGGCCGGCTGTCGCGCGAGATCGCCGACGCCTGCCTGCAATACTGGGGCGGCATGGGCTACACCGCGGACAACCCGATCAGTCGCGCCTTCCGCGACGGGCGCCTGATCTCCATCGGCGGCGGCGCGGACGAGATCATGCTCGGCATCATCGCCAAGTATGAAGGCACGCTGCCGTCGAAGAAGAAAACCCCGGCCGGGAACGCGTAAGCTGCGATGGCCGCCTACGAGACCATACGCGTCGAGCGCGCAGGCGCGGTTGAGCGGATCGTCCTGAACCGCCCCGACAGCCGCAACGCCATGTCGCTCGCCATGGTGGACGAGCTGCTCGCCGCACTGAAGTCCGCCGAGGGCGAAGGCGCGCGCGCGGTCGTCCTGTCCGGCGCGGGCGGGCATTTCTGCTCCGGCGGCGACATCAAGGACATGGGCGCCCAGCCTGACGGCGCGGGCGATCCCATCGCGGCGGTGAATGCGCGCTTCGGCCATCTGTGCGCGGCCTACGCCGCGACCGGCCTGCCGGTGATCGCAGTGCTGGAAGGCGCGGTGATGGGCGGCGGGTTCGGCCTGGCCTGCGTCGCCGACGTGGCGATCGCGCGCGAGAGCGCGCTGTTCCGCCTGCCTGAGACGAGCCTCGGCCTCGTACCCGCCCAGATCGCGCCCTTCCTGGTGGAGCGCCTCGGCTACTCTCAGGCCAAGCGCCTGGCGGTGACCGGGGGAAAGATCGACGCGCGAACCGCGCTCTCGATCGGTCTGGTGCACCATCTGTGTGCGGACGAAGCCGAGCTTGAGACTGCGCTGGATCTGGTGATCGCGGACGTGCGCAAGGGCGCGCCGCGCGCCATCGCCGCGACCAAGAGCCTGATCCGCCGCGCCCGGCTGGAGCCGGCGAGCGCGCTCGTGGACGACGCCGCCGCGCTGTTCGCCGACGCCGCGCGCTCCGACGAGGGCGCTGAAGGCATGGCCGCCTTCATGGAAAAGCGCCGCGCGCGCTGGGCGGAAGGCTGATGGGTCATCTTCCGGCGTCCCGGTCCCGCCCCACGAGAGGAGGGGGTGCGTGGCGATGGGCGGCGCAAACCCGTAGCCGTTTGATCGCGTTGACCCAGGATGACGCCGCTTCCCCTCCCCCGCCGGGGGAGGGTCCGGGTGGGGGTCTGCGCCTCGCCCGAGCTGTGCAAGGCGCTTCGGACGGGAGCGGCGAGGCATGAGCGCGCGCGCGTTTTCCTCCGTACTCGTCGCCAACCGGGGCGAGATCGCCGCGCGGGTGTTGCGCGAGGCGCGCCGGGCGGGCCTCGCCGCCGTCGCGGTCTATTCCGACGCCGACGAAGGCGCGATCCAGACGCGCGAGGCCGATACGGCCGTGCGCATCGGCCCAGCGCCGGCCGCGCAAAGCTATCTGAACGCGCAGGCCATCCTCGACGCGGCGAAGCGCACCGGAGCCGAGGCGGTCCACCCCGGCTACGGCTTTCTGTCGGAGAACGCCGGGTTCGCGCGCGCGGTCGAGGCGGCGGGGCTGGTCTGGATCGGCCCGCCGGCCTCAGCGATCGAGGCGATGGGCGACAAGGCACGCGCGAAAGCCCTGATGGACAAGGCCGGCGTGCCGACCGTGCCGGGCTGGCGCGGCGATGATCAGTCCCCGGACAACCTGGCGAGCGAGGCTGAAGGCGTCGGCTTTCCGCTGCTGATCAAGGCGGCCGCGGGCGGGGGCGGGCGCGGCATGCGCGTGGTGCGCGAGGCCTGCGACTTCGCCGACGCGCTCGCCTCGGCCAAGCGCGAGGCGAAGTCGAGCTTTGGCGACGAGAGCGTGCTCCTGGAGCGCTTCATCGCGCGCGGCCGCCATGTGGAGATCCAGGTCTTCGCCGACGCCCACGGCAACGTCATCCATCTGGGCGAGCGCGACTGCTCGGCCCAGCGCCGGCGCCAGAAGGTGATCGAGGAGGCGCCGTCGCCCGCGCTTGACGCCGAGCTGCGCGCGCGCATGGGCGCGGATGCGGTCGCGGCGGCCAAGGCGGTCGGCTATGTCGGCGCGGGCACGGTGGAGTTCCTGCTCGACGAGACCGGCGCGTATTTCTTCCTTGAGATGAACACCCGGCTCCAAGTGGAGCATCCGGTCACGGAGGAAATCACCGGGCTCAACCTGGTTCAGCTTCAGTTCGACGTCGCTGCGGGCGCGCGCCTGCCGCTGACCCAGGACGAGGTCACGCTGGACGGCTGGGCGATCGAGGCGAGACTGTATGCGGAGGACCCGCTGAACGGCTTCGCGCCGCAGTCCGGCGATGTCGCGGCCTTCATGCTGGGCGCGGATGAAATCCCCGGTGTGCGCATCGACGAAGGCGTTCACGCCGGCGATGTGATCGGGACCGACTATGACGCCATGGTCGCGAAGTTCATCGCGCACGGTCCCGATCGCGACACCGCGATCGAGCGCCTCTTGCGCGGGCTCGAAGCCGGACCGCTTATGGGCGTGAAGACCAATCGCGACTTCCTGATGGCCCTGATCGACGGCGAAGCCTTTCGGTCCGGCCGCATCACGACCGGCGATCTGGACGCCTGGGCCGAGGCCGGGTCGGGCCCGTTCGAGGTCAGGCCCGTCCCGATCGAACACCTGGCGCTGGCCGGCGCGATCATGGCCGGTCCGCGCGAAGGCGCGCTGCGCTCGGGTTCGGTCAGCACCTTCGATCTGCCCCTTGAGGCCGACGGCGAGCGCGTGGAGACGCGCCTTCGCCAGACCGGGGCGCGCACGATCGCGCTGACGCGCGGCGACGATACGGTCTCGGCCGAGCTTCTCGATCAGTTCGGCGCCGAGGTGCGCTGGCGCCTCGACGGGGTGGAGACCGAGGCGGTCGCGGGCTGGCGCGGCGGCGTGCTGCATGTCGCCTACAAGGACCGCATCGTTCAGATTCGAGAGGCCTCGCCCTGGGGTCCGGACGCGGCGGCGGACCCCTCCAAGATCACCGCGCCGGTTTCAGGCGCGGTCGTGGCGCTCAACGTGAAACCCGGCGACGCGGTGAAGGCCGGCGACGTGCTCGCAGTGATGGAGGCGATGAAGATGGAGATGCGCCTGACCGCCGAGGCGGACGGCGTCGTCTCGGCCGTCAACGCCAGCGAAAACGCGCAGGCCGCGAGCGGTTCCGTCTTGATAGAGTTGGATTTGAAAGGTCAGGATTAAGTGATGGACAAGGCCGTGCTCACCTGCGCGCTCAACGGCGTGCTGACCAACCCGAAGACGCATCCCATCCCGGTGACGCCGGAGGAGATGGCCGCCTCCGCGCGCGAGGCGTTCGACGCCGGCACCAGCGTGATGCATGTCCATTTCCGCATGCAGGAGCCCGATCACGGCGGCTTTCCCAGCTGGGATCCGGATTTGGCCGCCGAGATCATCGAGGCGATCCGCGAGGCCTGCCCGGGCGTCATCATCAATCAAACCACCGGCATCATCGGGCCGGACGTGTCCGGGCCGACCGCGTGCATCAAGCGCGTGCGCCCGGAGATCGCGGCCTGCAACGCCGGTTCGCTCAACTATCTCAAGCTCAAGCGCGACGGCACGTGGGCCTGGCCGCCCATGGTGTTCGACAACCCGGTGGAGAAGATCCAGAAGATGCTCGACGCCATGGCCGAGGTGGGCGCGCATCCCGAGTTCGAGTGCTTCGACGTCGGCATCGTGCGCAGCGTGGCGATGTATATCGACAGCGGCATGGCGCCGTCAGCGCACTACAACTTCGTCATGGGCGTAGCCTCCGGCATGCCGGTCGACGCGCGGCTGTTGGAGCTTCTCATCGACTATAAGCGCGAGGGCGATCCGTGGCAGACCACGCTGATCGGCCGCGCGGAGATCTGGCCTGTCCACCAGCGCACCGCCGAGCTCGGCGGCATGCTGCGCACCGGGCTTGAGGACACCTTCTATCTTCCCGGCGGCGACCGCGCGCCGGGCAACGGGGCCCTGATCGAGGCCCTGGCGCAATGCGCGCGCAACGCGGGCCGGGAGATCGCCTCGCCCGAGGACGCGCGCGTCATCATGCAGCTTGGGGAGGATGCGCATGCAGGCGCGCGCGAGCGATCTGCCTAGGATCGGCGAGGCGGGGCTGTTCCCCTCCACGCCGGCGAAGCTCTTGGACAACGCCGCCAAACGGCCGGACGACCCGGCCTACAAGGTCCATGACGGCTCGGGCTGGGTGGCGACATCCTGGTCGGACTACGCCGACGAGACGCGAAAGGCCGCGCGCGCCCTGATCGCGCTCGGCGTCGCCCGGGACAATACGGTCGCGATCCTCGGCTTCAACCGGCCCGAATGGACCACGATGGCGATCGCCGCGATGATGGTCCACGCGCGCCCGGCCGGCGTCTACTGGACCAGCGCGCCGCCCGAGATCGCCTACGTGCTGCAGCACTGCGAAGCGCCGGTCTTCCTGGTGGAGAGCGCCGAGCATGTGGAGCAGGCGCTTGAGCTGAAGGCCGAGTGTCCGCGCCTGGAGCATATCGTCGTGATGGAGGGGCCCGCCGGCGACCATCCCGACGTCTTGAGCTGGGGCCAGTTCCTCTCGCTCGGCGTGGACGATCACGAGGACGCGGTCTCCCAGCGCCTGGAAGCGATCGGCGAGGAGACCATCGGTACGCTGATCTACACCTCCGGCACGACCGGTCCGCCCAAGGCCGTGATGCTGACCCACGGCAATCTGTCGTGGTCCTCGGCCATGCTGTGCGACATGTTCGGCTCGCGAGCGGACGACCGCACGCTGTCTTACCTGCCGATCGCGCACATCGCCGAGCAGCAGTCCAGCGTGCACAATCACGTCACGTCCGGCGCGTGCATGCACTTCGCCCGCTCCATGGAGCAGCTGGGCGAAGACCTGATCGACGTGCGCCCGACCGTGTTCTTCGGCGTGCCGCGCGTGTGGGAGAAGATGCACGAGACCCTGCGCGCGCGCCTGGCCGAGGCGACGGGGACCAAGGGCAAGCTTGCGAACTGGGCGCGCGAGACCGCGCTGCAGTGGAACGAAGCGGTGATCGAGGGCAAGTCGCCCGGGCCGCTTCTCAACTTCAACAAGTCGCTGGCCGACAAGCTGGTCCTGTCGAAGATCAAAGGCGCGCTCGGGCTCGATCAGGCGCGCATGCTGATCTCCGGCGCCGCGCCGATTTCTCCTGAAGTCCTTCGCTTTTTCGCCTCGCTCGATCTTGTGATTTATGAGGGGTACGGACAATCCGAGACCAGCGCCCCGACCGCCTTCTCGCGCCCCGGCGCGGTGCGCTTCGGTTCGGTCGGCAAGATGATCCCGCACATGGAGTCGCGCGTCTCTGAAGAGGGCGAGCTCCAGGTCAAGGGCCCGAACGTCTTCTCCGGCTACATGAAGAACAACGAGGCGACGGCGAACACCTTCACCCAGGACGGCTGGATGAAGACCGGCGACGTGGTGAAGATCGACGGGGACGGCTTCGTGTTCATCACCGGCCGGATCAAGGACATCATCATCACCTCGGGCGGCAAGAACATCACACCGGCCAATCTCGAGACCGACCTGATGAACGCGGACCTGGTCGAGCACGCCGTCGTGGTGGGCGACGCCCGGCCCTATCTCACCGCCCTGGTCACGCTCAGCCCGGATGCGCTCGCGGCCTTCGCCAAGGAGCGCGGGCTGGAAGGCGATCTGCACGAGAACGCCGCCGTGATCGAGGCGATCCAGGAGGCTGTGGACGGGGTGAACACGCGCCACGCCCGGGTCGAGAACATCCGGAAGTTCCGCGTGCTGAAGAAGTCTCTCAGCGTTGAGGACGGCGAGCTCACCCCGACCCTGAAAGTCCGACGCGCCGTGGTGGTCGACCGCAACAAGGACGTGGTGGACGAGATGTATGCCCGCGAACCTGCGTAAGGCCGCGCGCGCGCTTCTCACCCGTGTCGACGTGGCCGTGATCGGGGCCGGCATGTCCGGTCTCGCCATGGCGCACCATCTCAACACGGCCGGCATCGGCGACTACGTCGTCTTGGAGATGTCCGGAGCAGTGGGCGGAGTCTGGCGCGACAACCGCTATCCCGGCGCGGGCTGCGACGTGCCGAGCCATCTCTACTCCTTCTCCTTCGCGCCCAATCCCGATTGGACCCGCAAATTCGCCGGCCACGCAGAGATTCGCGCCTATTTCGAACGCGTCGCCGAAGCCGAGCGCGTGCCTGAGCGTCTGTTCGAGGCGCGCGTGTCCCGGCTCGACTTCGACGACGCGGCGGGCCGCTGGACGCTTACGCTGGAAGACGGGCGCAGCCTGAGCGCGCGCTGCGTGGTCTCGGCGGTGGGCCAGCTCAACGATCCGTATACGCCCGATATCGAGGGGCTGGAGCGTTTCGACGGCCCGGTCATGCACTCGGCGCGCTGGGACGAGAGCGCCGCGCTGGACGAAAAACGCGTCGGCGTGATCGGCAATGCGGCGAGCGCGATCCAGCTGATCCCGCCGCTGGCGCGGATCGCGAAGCGGCTCGAGATCATCCAGCGCACGCCGAACTGGGTGATCCCGAAGCCTGATCGCGCCTTCCTCGGCGTTGAGAAGTGGGCCTTCCGCCACGTGCCCGGCTGGCGCGCGCTTTATCGCTGGGGCAGCTTCCTGATCCACGAAAGCCGATGGACTGCGTTCAAACGCGGCGGGGCGCTGAGCGCCTTCACGCGCTGGCGACTGCATAGCCGGATCAAGCGCGCGGTGAAGGACACCGCGCTGCGCGATCGTCTGACCCCGGACTATGCGCCGGGCTGCAAGCGGATCCTGCTCTCCAACGCCTGGTTCGACACCCTTCAGCGCGACAATGTGGGCCTTCATGACGGCGGCGCGGCGCGCGTGGAGCCCGGCGCCATCGTCACCGGCGAAGGCGAGCGGGTCGAGGTCGACGCCATCGTGCTCGCCACCGGCTTTAGGGCGACTGAGTTCCTCTCCACACTGACGGTGAAGGGGCGGCGAGGCCGCGACCTGAAGGACGCCTGGGCCGGCGCGCCCAGCGCATACAAGGGCGTTGCGGCGCCGGGCTTTCCCAACCTCTTCATCCTCTACGGGCCGAACACCAATCTGGGGCATAACTCCATCATCTTCATGGTGGAGCGCCAGGCCGAGTTCGTCCGTCGACAGATAAAACGCGTGCTCGACGAGGATCTCAAGACGCTTGAGGTGCGCGAGGCGGCCTACGCCCGTTGGAATGCGCGCCTGCGCACCGATCTTGATGAGACCGTATGGGCCGGCGATTGCCCCAGCTGGTACAAGACCGACGCGGGGATCGTGACGAACAACTGGTCGGGCTACGCCTCGGCCTTCGCCTGGGCGCTGCGCGGCGAGGACCGGGACGCCTTCGCCGCCGAGCCGGCCTAAGCCGCGTCGAGCGCGGCGAGAACGCCCTCGGTCCAGCCTGCGCAGGCGTCAATGGCCCGGCCCGCCTCCGGCGCAATCGGCGCGAACATTTGGAAGTCGTGCCACATCCCGCGCCAGATCTCGCACTGCACCGGCGCGCCGGCGGCCTCAAGCGCGCCATGAAGGCGCACGGAATCGTCGAGCAGGACCTCGTCCTCGCCAACCTGAATGAAGGTCGGCGGCAGTCCGGCGAGATCGGCGAAGAGCGGCGAGGCGAGCGGATCGGCCGCGTCGAGATCGCCCAGATAGAGCGCCGCCCCGGCCTTCAGATACGCCGTCTTCAACATGGGATCGACGCCGTCTCGTGTCGCCGCGCTCTCACCGCTCATGGTCAGGTCCGTCCACGGAGAAAACAGGACGAGCGCGTCGGGAAGCGCCGCGCCGGCGTCCCTCAGCCGGACGCAGGCCGACAGCGCCAGCCCGCCGCCGGCGCTGTCGCCGGCCATGACGACGCGCTCATCGGTCTCGCCGCGCAGCGCGTGGTAGGCCGCGACCGCGTCCTCGACCGCGGCGGGGCAGGGGTGCTCCGGGGCCAGACGATAATCCACCGACAACGCCTCCAGCCGCGTCGCGGCGGACAGGCGCGAGACGAACGCCTTGTGGCTCTGGGCGGAACCGCGCGAGTATCCGCCGCCATGGAAGTACAGCAATCGTCCGGGCCGGGCGTTCGGCGGACTGAAGCGCAAGGCGCCGAGCCCTTCGATCGCGCGCGCGGCGATCTCGACACCCCTGGCGGGCATCAGGTCGCCGGCCTTGTCCAGGCGCTTGCGCTGCACAGTGCGCGGCTGGTCGGGGCTGAGCGCAGCTTCCCCGGCGCGGCGGGCCATGCGCCGGGCGAACCGGGTGCGCAGTTTCAGGCCCCGCCGGGCCGGCACGTAGTCGAGCATGGAGATCGTTCCCGATGAGCCGTCTATCCGAAGCCGTCACCTTGCCATGCGGCCTCGCCGCGCCCAACCGGATCGCCAAGGCGGCCATGACCGAAGGCCTCGCCGACCCGGGCGGCGTCGCGGGCGCGCGCGTGGCGCGGGCCTACGAAACCTGGGCGAAGGGCGGGGCCGGGCTGATCCTCACCGGCAACATCATGGTCGACGCGCGCTACCGCGAGCGGCCCGCGAACGTCGTCGTCGACGGCGCCCAGGACGCGCGCGCCCGCGCCGGGCTTGAAGCCTATGCCAAAGCCGCCAAGGCCGGCGGCGGGCTCGCCATCGCGCAGCTCTCCCACGCGGGGCGCCAGTCACCGAAGAGTATCGCCCCGGAGCCTGTCGGGCCGTCGGCCGTCGCGGTGAAGCTGCCGGGCGGCGTGTTCGCGGCGCCGCGCGCTCTGGAGACGAACGAGATTTACGAGGTGATCGCCCGCTTCGCGGCGACCGCGCGCACCTGCATACAGGCCGGCTTCGACGGGGTGCAGATCCACGCCGCCCACGGCTATCTGATCTCGGAGTTCCTCAATCCGCTCGTCAATCAGCGCACGGATGAATGGGGCGGCGGCCTGGAGAATCGCGCCGCCATCCTGATCGAGACCGTGCGCGCTGCGCGCGCGGCGATCGGTCCGGACAAGGCGCTGTCGGTGAAGCTCAACTCGTCGGATTTCCAGAAGGGCGGGTTCAGCTTCGAGGACTGCCTGAACGTGGTCGCGCTGCTCGATCGCGAAGGCCTCGACCTCCTGGAGATTTCAGGGGGCAATTACGAGCAGCCGCGCATGATGGGCATCGAGGGCATGGAGCCGGTGTTCGAGGACGAGGTGCGCAAGAGCACGCGCGCGCGCGAGGCCTATTTCATGGCGTATGCGGAGCAAGTCCTCGCACAGGCCGCCATGCCGGTCATGGTCACAGGCGGCTTCAGGACCAGGGCCGCGATGGAGGAGGCGGTCGAAGCCGGCGTCGCGGTCATCGGCGTAGGCCGCCCGCTCTGCGTCGATCCGGAGGCGCCGACCAAGCTGCTCTCCGGCGCGCTCGACGAACTGCCCGCCTACGAGACGACGCTGCGCCTCGGCTCGGGCTGGTTCGGTCCGGCCTCGCCGAACGATGTGATGAAGGCGGCCAACGGCTTCGCCGCGATGGCCTTCTTCTATCGCAACATCCTCCGGCTCGGCGACGGCCGCGCTCCGAAGACGCGGATGAACCTCCTCGCCGCGCTCATCGCGCACCAGATGACCGAGGCCAAGGACGCCAAGCGGATCGCCGGCGCGCGCTAACCCGTCGCCAGGCGCGCCTCGGCCCAGGTGATGAAGTCCGCCGTCGCGGCCTCGTGGCCGATCTCATTGAGCGTCTCGTGGCGCGCGGCCTCGTCGATGCGCAAAGTGACGTCGGTGAAGCCCTCACGCCTTAACCGGTCGGCGAGTTTTCGCACCGCCTTGGCGTCGTCCGTGGCCGGATCTTCACCGCCGCCGGCGAGATGGATCGGAAAGCGGCGCGGAATGGCTGTGCGCGCGCGGGCGTCTTCAGCGCGCTTGGCGAGCTTGGTGAAGTCACGCCACAGCGACAGGCTGGCCGGCGCGCCGCACAAAGGGTCTTCGGCGTAGGCGCGCACCTCCGCCTCGATGTGGGAGAGCCAGTCATAGCCCGTGCCTGTCTCTGAGACGCGTTTCTCCCACGCCGCGAAGGTGAGCCCGTGCAGCGCCGCGCTCGGCTTGGCGGCGCCTTTGAACAGGGCTTCCAGCTCGACCAGCGTGCGCATGACGCCAAGCGTCGGGCCGAGCGTGAGATTGGTGTTCCACACCGCCACGCCCGCGAGCCGATCGGCCTCCTCGATCGCGGCGTTCATGGCGAACAGACCGCCCATGGAGTGACCGAACGCGAACACCGGAACGCCGGGATAGGTCTCGCGCAGGCGCTCTCGCACATAGGCGCTGTCCGCCAGCGCCTTCTCAGCGCCCTTGGACCTGGCGAACCGCATGGGCTCTGCGTCCGGCGCCTGGGTGCGGCCATGCCCGCGATGATCGTGGGCGACCGCGGCGAAGCCGGCCTTGCTCAGCGCCTCGGCGAAGCGGGCGTAGCGCGCGCAGTGCTCGGCCAGGCCGTGCTCGATCGCGATAACGGCTCTGGGGGCGGCGTCCGGCGCGGTGGTGCGCACGCACAGCTTCGCCCCGGTCGGGCTGTCCCAGGTTTCAGCGTCGAAGGCCATGGCGGGCGCCTCTTGGATGCATCATTCAGCAAACGGAGCTTAAGCCGCGACGCCTTGCGGCGCTATGGTGGCGGGCGAGCAAGAAGGGGAGGGCGTCATGAGCGAGACCGCGATCCTGGCGATCGATCAGGGCACCACGTCAAGCCGCGCGATCGCGTTCGACATGCAAGGCCGAGCGGTCGCGACCGCGCAGGAAGAGTTCGCCCAGATCTACCCGCAGCCGGGCTGGGTGGAGCACGACCCTGAGGTCATCTGGGCGACGGTCCTTTCCACCGCGCGCAAGGCCGAGGGCCTCGCCGCGGCGAAGGGGTTTGAGATCGCGGCCGCCGGGGTCGCCAACCAGCGCGAGACGATCGTCATCTGGGATCGCGAGACCGGCCGGCCGATCCACAACGCCATCGTCTGGCAGGACCGGCGCACCGCGCCCGCCTGTCAGGCGCTGCGCAAGGACGGCGTCGAGGCGCAGGTGAGCGCCAAGACCGGGCTTTTGCTCGATCCGTATTTCTCCGCCACCAAGATCGCCTGGCTGCTGGACGCCATCCCCGGCGCCCGGGACAAGTCGCGCAAGGGCCGCCTCGCGGCGGGCACGATCGACAGTTTCCTGATCTGGCGGCTCACCGGCGGCGCTCTGCACGTCACCGACGTGACCAACGCCAGCCGCACCGCCCTGTTCGACATCGCGGCCATGGACTGGGACGAAGATTTGCTTGCGCTGTTCGGGGTTCCCCGTGCGCTTCTGCCAGAGGTACGCGATTGCGACCGGATCGATGCGCGCGTGGACCGCTCCATCCTGGAGAGCGCGCCCGTGCTCGCCGGCGCGGCCGGAGACCAGCAGGCCGCCGTCGCGGGCCAGGCCTGTTTCGCGCCCGGCGAGGTGAAGTCCACCTACGGCACCGGCGCCTTCATGCTGGTCAACACCGGCGCCCGGCCCGTCTTTTCCAACAATCGCCTCCTGACGACGATCGCCTATCGCGCCGCCGGCCAGTCCGCCTACGCGCTGGAAGGCTCGGTCCTGTCGGCCGGGGCGACCATCCAATGGCTGCGCGACGGGCTCGGGATCATCTCGCGCGCGGGTGAGATGGAGGCGCTGGCCGCCGAAGCCGACCCGGACTCAGGGGTCTATCTGGTGCCCGCCTTCACCGGCCTGGGCGCGCCCTGGTGGGCGCCGGACGCGCGCGCGGCGATCCACGGGCTGACGCGCGGCGCAGGACGGGCCGAGATCGCGCGCGCCGCGCTCGACAGCGTCGCCTACCAGACCCGCGATCTTCTGGACGCCATGGCCGCGGACGGGGCTGAGATCGCCCGGCTTAAGGTCGATGGCGGCATGGCCGGCAACGCCGCCTTCGTGCAGCGCCTGGCTGACCTTTGCGAGGTCGAGGCGGTCCGCCCGGCGAACACCGAGACCACGGCCTGGGGCGCGGCGGTGTTCGCCGGGCTCGGCGCGGGCCTGTTCGCCTCGCTGGATGAGGCCGGCGCACTGTGGCGCCCGGAGCGCAGTTTCGCACCAATGGCCGCGCCCGACGCGGTCGCGCGGGGCCTGGCGGGGTGGCGCGACGCGGTGCAGCGCACGCTCGGCCAGGGCGCGCCTGCATAAACCCCATGAATTTCCGCGTGATGTGGTAATTTATTAAACAATTTGGGCCGCAAAAGCCAAGGTTTTCCGACGCTCAAGTCGTCACCGATCTGGACTCAGTTTCGGTTGCCCCGGTGCAAGGTCTCGGTTATGGAGGACCTAGCCGATCTGGTATTTATCCTGGGGGGAACATTCCATGCGGAGCTACGCCCGTATTCTGATGACGTCCGCGGCCGCCGCCGCGGTCACCGCCGCCGTCGCCGCGCCGACGGCCGCTCAATCCAATGACGAGCTGCGCCGTCAGCTCGACGCCGCGCAAGCGCGCATCCAGTCGCTGGAGGGCCGCCTGGCCGCGGACCTGCCGCCGGCCACCGAAGACGGCGAGTGCTACGCGCGCCTGCTCATTCCGCCGGCTCCGCAGGTCTTCACCGAGACCATCGTGGTCGAGCCCGAGCGCACCGAGACGATCTTCATCGAGCCCACCTACGAGACCGTGACCGAGCGCGTCGTGATCGAAGACGAGCGCATCGAGACGCGCGTCATCCCGGCCGTGACCGAGACGGTGACCGAAGAGGTTCTGGTTCAGCCCGAGCGCACCGTGCGCCGCGTGATCCCGGCGGTGACCGAGATGGTCACCGAGCAAGTTCTGGTGACGCCGGAGCGCGTCGAGCGCCGCGTGATCCCGGCGACCTACCGCACCATCACCGAGACGGTGACGATCACCGAAGAGCGCATCGAGCCGGTGGTGATGCCGGCCGAGTACGAGGAGTACACCGAGCAGGTCCTCGTGCGCGACGCCTACTACACCTGGCAGCCCGCCGAGCCGCTCTTCGAGTCGGCTGAAAGCGACGCGCAGAACGTGGCCGCCTTCGTGCGTCAGAACTTCGATCGCACCGAGATCCGCGAGCTGGCGACCGGCGAGATTCTCTGCCGCGTCGAGGTTCCCGCCGAGTACGAGACCGTGACCCGCACGCGCCTGGTTCAGCCCGAGCGCATCATGTACCGCACGCTCGACGGCGATCTCGCTCCCGATCCGGTCACCCTGCCGGCCGTCACCGAGACGGTCACGCGCCAGGAGCTGATCACCGCCGAGCAGATCGTCGAGGACGTGATCCCGGCGGTCTACGAAGACGTGACCCGCGAAGTCGTGGTCGAGCCCGAGCGCGTCGTCGAGGAGACCATCCCGGCCGAGTTCGAGATGGTCACGCGCACCGTGGTCGTCGAGCCCGAGCGCGTTGAAGAGGTCGTGATCCCGGCCACCTTCGAGAACATCCAGACCCGCCGCCTGGTCACCCCGGGCCGCGAAGAGGTTCGCAACATTCCGGCGGTCACGCGCGACGTGACCCGCACCCGCTTCGTCGGCGATAATTCCGTCGGCTGGCGCGAGGTGCTGTGCGAGATCAACACCACGCCGGAAGCGATCGCCACGATCCAGCGCGCGCTGGCCGATGCGGGCTACAACCCGGGCCGCACCGACGGCGTGTTCGACGCCGGCACGTACGGGGCGATGACCTCGTATCAGGAAGCCAACGGCCTGGCCGTGGGCAACCTGACGCGCGACTTCGTCGAGGACCTGGGCGTTCCCTGGGAGCCGCTTACGGTCAACTTCTACGATCCGGGCGTCCGCTAGGCGCGCGACCGGTCGCTGACCGGCCAGAAACGGGCCCCGCCGGCGACGGCGGGGCCTTTTTCGTTCGCGCCCCGGCTTGCCCGGTCGTGCGCCGAGGGCGATCCTGACGGACCCGTTCGCCGGAGCCCCGCCATGCCCGCCCGCATCACCGCCCGCATCACCGCCCCGATCACCGCCCCGATCGCCGCCCCCATCGCAGCCTTGGTCGCCGCTCTTTCAGTGCTCCTCGCCGCCCCGGCCGCGGGGCAGTCGGCGTATCCGGGCGAGGTCTATGCGGTCTATCTTCGAAGCGACGCCTGCCCGAACTGCCTCGTGGTCGATCCGGCTCTGGACGCGGCCAAGGCCCGCATCGACGATCCCGGCGTGGTGCATTTCACGCTCGACCTCGACGATCCGCCTGAGCGTTTCGCCGCGGTGCGCGGGGCCCTGCTCGACCGTGGCCTGGCCGATTTCTACAACGCCTATTTGGGGTTGACCGGCGCGGTCTTCCTGATCGCCGCGGACTCAGGGCGCCCGGTCGATTGCCTGACGCGCCGGGACAGCGCCGCGGCGATGTCCGCCGCGCTCGGCGGCGCATTGGCTTACGTGCGCGACACGCCGCCGGCGCGGCGCATCGACGTGATCGGAACGGCCTGCCCGCCGCCCATGCGCTCGGTCCCGGGCTGACCGTTCACTCCCGCCGCTTCTGCGCCTCCCTCCTCTTGAGGGGAGGCTCAGGGCGGGGTCGAGATCACAGCGCGCCGTCGCGCGATGGGGAGAGGGCCTATTCCGCGGGCGCGTCTTCGCGCCGGGCCTGCTCGGCTTTGAGCTGCTTGGTGCGCCCGCGCAGGTCCTCCACGATCAGGACGAAGGAGGGCAGGAGCAGCAGGATCAGCGTGGAAGCGAACAGCAGACCCGCGCCGAGGCTCACCGCCATGGGCACGAGGAACTGCGCCTGCGGGCTCTGCTCGGTGATGATCGGCAACAGGCCGAACGCGGTGGTGAGGGTCGTGATCATGATCGGGCGGAAGCGCCGCGCGGCGGCCTCCGCGATCGCCTCATCGGGCGGAATGCCGCCGGCCACGTTGCGGTTATACCGGTCGATCATGACGATGGAGGCGTTCACCACCACGCCCGACAACGCGACCATGCCGAAGATGGAGGGGAAGGAGAGGTCGTAGCCGAGCGCGAGATGGCCGAGGATCGCCCCGGCGATCCCGAACGGCACCGCGATCAGGATCACCACGGGCTGGACATAGCTGCGCAGCTGGGTGGCGAGCAGAGCGTACATCACCACCAGCGCGATCATCAGCCCGCGCTGCAGGCTTTGGAAGTCTTCGGCCTGTTCCCGGCCCGCGCCGGCGAGGCGCCAGCGCAGCTCTGGATACGCCGCTTCGAGGTCGGCCAGGATCTGCGACTCCACCTGAGCGCGCGCGTCACCGGGGGTGACGACGCTCTCGTCCACATCGGCGGTGACTTCGATGATGCGCCGCCCGTCGATGCGCTCGATGGAGGTGAAGCTGCGCGTCTCGGTGATCGTCGCGGCCACGCTCAGCGGCAGGCCTTCGCCCTGCGCGCCGCGCACGCGGAACTGTTCAAGGTCGGCCAGATCGACCCGCTCCTCGTGGGGATAGCGGATGAAGACGCGCACCTCGTCGCGACCGCGCTGGATGCGCTGGACCTCCTCGCCGAAGAAGGCCTGTCGCACCTGGCGCGCGATGTCGGCCGGGCGCAGCCCCGCCGCCTCGCCGGCGGGTGTGAGGGTGAAGTTCAACTGGCGCTTGCCCAGTTCGTAGCTGTCCTCGATCTCGGTGACGCCTTCAAGGCCGCGCAGCCGCGTGACCATCTCCTCCACCGCGCGCTCCAGAATGGCGTTGTCCGGATGGGCGAGCTCATAGGCGATGTCGGCGTTCTGGGGCCCGGCTGAGGAGGTGAAGTTCAACCGCTCCACGCCCGGGATGGCGCCAGCGCGCTCGCGCCACTCCCGCTCCAGCTGGCTCGACGGCGTGGTCCGGTCCGCCGCCGGGGTGAGCTGCATCTGGATTTGGGCGAGGTTCGAGGAGACCGTGGTCGAACTGGTCGTGCCCGGCCCGCCGAACAGGCTGGTGCGCCCCCCGATGGTGGCGGAGATGCTTTCGAACACCGGCTCGCCGCGCTCGGCGTAGTCGGCGCGGATGGCGTCGGCGGCGTCCAGAAGCTGGCGCGCGGCGCGGTCGGTGGCTTCGAACGGGGCACCCTCGGGCAGGGCGAGATCGGCGGTGATCTGTTCGGCCTCAATGGAGGGGAAGAAGACGAAGCGGACCACGCCGGTGACCGCCAGCGAGAATACGCACGCAACCACAACCAGGCCCGCCGCCGCAGTGATGTATCGGATGCGCACGCTCGACAGCGCCCAGTTGTACAGCGGCCCGTCGGAGAAGCTCTGCAGCGCGCCGGCGACCCGGTCCTGAATGCGCGCCAGCGCGCCGGCGGACCAATTCGCGCCATGGGACAGGTGGGCGGGCAGGATCAAGAAGGCCTCGATCAGCGACACGCCGAGAATGGCGATCACCACGATGGGGATGGGCTGGGTGATCTCGCCGAACTGGCCGCCGGAGAAGATCAGCGGCCCGAACGCAGCCATGGTGGTCAGCACGCCCACCAGCACCGGCGCGGCGACGCCGGTCACGCCGTTGATCGCGGCCTGGTCGGGCGGCAGGCCCTTTCGCCGCTCGCGGTCGGTGTTCTCGCCCACCACGATGGCGTCGTCGACCACGATGCCGAGCACGATGATCAGGCCGAACGTGGTGATGAAGTTCAGCGTCACCCCGGCCGCGCCGAACACCGCAAAGCCGCCGAGAAAGCTGATCGGAACGCCCATGGAGACCCAGAAGGCCAGGCGCAGATCGAGCATCAAGACGAGGAGCAGGAAGACCAGCGTGAAGCCGATGATGGCGTTACGGGCCAGAAGCGAGACGCGGTCGCGGAACACTTTCGACTGGTCCGAGGCCACCGTGATCGCCACGCCCGGCGGCAGAACCGCCTCGTCGAGATAGGTTGCTGCAGAATTGCGCGCGGCGAGCAGGTCCTGGCCGCCCTGAATCTGCACGTCGACCAAAACGGCCGGTTCGCCGTTGAAGGTCTGGATCAGCGGCTCCTCCTGGAAGCCGTCGGTGATCTCGGCGACATCGCCGAGCAGCACGCGCGTTCCGTCGGTCGCCGAGCGCAGGACGATGGTCTCGAACGCCGCGCCGGTTTCGCGCCTGGCGTCAGTGCGCAAAAGGATGTCGCCGCCGCGGGTGCGGATCTCTCCGCCCGAAAGATCGATGGAGGAGGCGCGCACGGCCTGCGAGACCTCCTCGAAGGTCAACCCGTAGCGGCGCAGATCCGCTTCGCGCAGCGCGATGGAGATTTCATACTGGCGCACCCCGCGCAGGTTCACCGTGGAGATGTTGTCGCGCGAGAGCAGATCCCGCTCCACGCGCTCGCCCACCTGGCGCAGTTCGCCTTCGCTGACATTGCCGGTGATCGCGAGCGTCAGCACGGTGACAAGCGGCTGAGGCACGCGGATCTGAGGCTGCTCGGCTTGCTCGGGCGGGAAGTCGACGATGGTGTCGACCGCGGTCTCCACGTCGTCCTTGACGATCTGGGCGTCGGCGAAGTCCTCCAGCTCCACCGTCACGGTGCCGCGGCCCTCAGAGGCCACCGAGCGCACGCGGTCCACGCCGTCCAGGCCCAGCACCGCCTCCTCGACCCGCCGCGTGACGGACTCCTCCACGTCCTCGGGCGTGGCGCCGGGATAGATCACCGCCACCTGCACCGAGTTCGGCGACAAGGTCGGGAAGACCTCGGTCGGCATGGTGAAGGCGGTGATCGCGCCGCCCATCAGGAACAGCACCATCAACAAGTTGGCCGCGACCGGGTTGGAGACGAACCAGCGGATCAGCCCGGCGAAGGGGATGGCGGCGTTGGTGCGGTCCGGGGCGGGCGCTGCGCCGCCCCCGTCCTCTTCGCGATCATCGCTCATCGCGAAGCCTCGTCGAGCGGTGCGGAGACCCGTTCCACGATCTCGGCCGGGCCGCCGATGGCGGTCTCGGGCAGCGGCGAGACGATCAGGCCCTCGCCCGTGTCGAAGGGCTCTGCGAACACAACGCCGCCGTCGCGATCGCGCACCTCGATCGCGACGCGCTCGATCGCGCCCTCGCGCACCACGTGGACCTGGTCGACCCCGCTCAGCGCCGCAGCCGGGATGCGTGCGACACCCTCCAGCGTCGGGCCCTCGATGCGGATGTCGGCGAACTGACCTGGGCGAAGCGCGTCAGGCTCGGATGGTGCGATGAAGAGATTGATCAGCCGAGAGCGGTCGTCGAGCCGGGCGCCCTCGCGCACGATTTCTCCGCGCGTCCGGGTCCCGTCTTCGAAGATCAGCTCGGCGATGCGCCCTCGCGCCCCGTCCAGGCGCGCCAGATCGCCTGAGGGGATCGGGGCGAGGATCTCGACGGCCTCGGCGTTATAGACCTCGCCGTAGCTCTGGTTGGCGATGACGAGCTGGCCCACTTCGATGCGGCTCTCGGTCACTCGCCCGTCAAAGGGGAACGAGACCGTGGTCCGCTCCAGGTTCAACAGCGCCTGATCGAGATCGGCGCGTGCGGACAGGAGGCGCGCCCTGGCCGCTTCAAGCTGCGGCTCGCGCGCGGCCAGCGGCGTGATCTCGCGCTCGGGATAGACTTCGTCCCATTCACGGCGCGCGACCTGCGCCTCGGCTTCGGCCTGCAAGAGCGCGCTTTGAGCGTCGGCGAGCGTGGCGCGCGCGCGCGCCACGGCGACTTCGTAGTCGCGCGGATCGATGCGGAACAGGGTTTCGCCGGCTTCGAACGACCCGCCCTCGCGCACCGCTTCGGCAAGCTGCACCACGCGCCCGCCGACCTGAGGCGTCAGCGAAACGAAGGCCTTCGCCTGCACCGTCCCGGTGAGGGTGACCAGCACGGAATGGTCGACGATGTCGGGCTCGGTCACGCGCACTGGCGCGGCCGGCGTGGCGGCGATGTCGCCAGCCCCGTTTGCGCCGGACCCGCCGCCGCCGCCGGAGAGCATCGACGTCAGCACGATCGCGACCACGACGACCGCGGCGATGATGGCGATCTGAACCCAGCCGAGCCAGCTGCGGGTTTGCGATTCCTCATCAGTGCTCATGGGGTCCCTTCGTCACCTCGCGTTCGAGCGCCAACATAGCGCACGCGCGTTTCAATCAAAGCAGGCCCTGTGCGCGCCCGGCGCGGGTGCGCCGAT
Organism: uncultured Caulobacterales bacterium; assembly: GCA_964550935.1. Taxonomy (GTDB): domain Bacteria; phylum Pseudomonadota; class Alphaproteobacteria; order Caulobacterales; family Maricaulaceae; genus JBCBSP01. The sequence continues at coordinate 10,440 of CAZKBB010000029.1, read as the reverse complement.
CTCAGCCCTACCGTTGTGAAACGGCCACGCTCGCTGTGATCGCTTTGCGAGGACGCCGCCGTGCGAGCGCAGTTGGCCTCGCGCTTTGAGCACTTTAACGCGCCTGGTGCGCGCCTGCGATTGTGCATCGAGGGAGCGCCGCCGAAAATTTGTCCGAACAAATTTGCGGTTTCGGCCGGGCCGGGTCAGGATGCGCGGGCAGCTGTACCCGGGGGCGCGCGTGGCCGACTGGATCTATCCCTACTTCGTTTTCCTGCACATCCTGCTGTTCGTCGCCTGGCTGGGCGGGGACATCGGGGTGTTCATCCTGGGCCAGCATTTCAGGAAGCGGGATTATCCGCTGGAGACGCGCTTCACCCTTTTGCGGCTCCTGGTGCTGAACGACATGGCGCCGCGCACGGCCTGGGCGCTCATGGTGCCGGTCTCGGTGACGATGGTGGTCCTGGGGCGCTGGGCGGCGCTGCCGGGCTGGCTGATCGCGGTATCGTGGATCGTCGGCGGGATCTGGCTATGGCTGGTCTGGACGGCCTATCTGCACGACCAGACGCCGCTGGCTCAGAGGCTGCGCCGGATCGAGTTCTGGCTGAAGGTCGCGCTCACCGGCGCCTACGCCGGATTGGCCGGCGCCGGCGTCGCGGGCGTTCTGTCGATGCCCGGCTGGTTGGCCGCGAAAGCAGGCCTCTTCGCGCTGATCTTCGCCTTCGCGATCATGATCGACGTGGCGTTCAAGGCCGCCGCGCCGCATCTTCAGCGCCTGGTGGCGGAAGGCTCCAGGGACGAGATCGAGGTCCCGCTGAGACAGGCCATGGACCGCACGCGGGTGTGGGTTCTGGCGCTTTACGCGCTTCTGGTCCTCACGGCCGCGCTGGGCACGATCAAACCGGTCTTTTAGCGTTCGCGCGCGTCGGCCGGCTCTTCGACGGCCTCCTCGAGGGCGGGCTCCGGCCCGAACAGCGCCTGGCCGATATCAGAGACCGAGCCGGTGGCGATCGCAGGCAGGCCGAGCGCCATGGCGACCGAAATCACAAGACCGATGCCGGCCCGGATCGCGTCGGTGGCGACGTCGAACAGCGCCTCGCCGCGCTTGCGCAGGCCCGCGACGAGCGAGATGCCGAGCTCGCGCCCGGCCAGGAGGCCCAGGAACACCCAGGTCGTGGACATCGGGATATCGTTGATCTCCTTGAAGTACATCAAGATGATCCCGAACACGAAGTCCACGATCGTGGCCGAGCGCACGTCCACCGTGTTGGTCTTGGTCAGAACGATTTTCTGAATCTCGCCGCCGCGGATCGCGAAGATGATCGCGTGCAGCGCCAGCATGATCACCGTGGCGAAGATCAGCATGCCGATCGAGAACGTGACCGCGATGTCGCCGTCGGGGCCGACCACGGTCTGGCGCGGCAGGTAGACGAAGATGTTCGCCAAATCCTGTATCAACCATTGCGACCAGAGAAAGCCGGTCGACAGCCATTGCAGCACGTACCAGGTGTTCAGCCGCATGGTGCCGAGCCCGACCCCGATCGCGGCCGCGACCACGATCGCGACCGCGCGCCAGTCCGCCGCCGCGAAGTCGGGCAGGTTCGGGCCTTGGGTGAGCAGGTAGACGAGCACGCTGGTCAGGACCGCCACGGCGAGCACGCCGAACAGGCCGCCGGGGTGGTCGTCCACGGACGTTTGTGCGACCCAGCGCTCGAAGACGCGCGAGATCAACAAGAAGATCGCCATGCCAGAGGCGAAGGCCACGAGATAGCCGAGCACGCTCTTGACCAGCATCTCGCCGAGCACGCCCGCCGTGGCCGCGCCGCCGGTCAGGGTGAAGATGGTCAGCACCAGGAAGGTGGTGGAGACCGGGATCCCGTAGCGCGTCAGGATTAAGAGAACGAGCGGCGGCAGGACGTGCCACCACTGGATGCCGGCTTCCGGGTAGGGAATGGAGTTCAGACGGTCGAACGCGATGTCGCCGTCATACCCGAACCAACCGTAGAGCATCACCGCGACGATGATGCTCGAGGCGAACAGCCACAGAATCCCCCAAGAACGCTTGGCGTTCGAGGCCAGGAACGTCCCGAGCGTCTGGATGACGTCGTTCGCGACGATGGCGTAGGCCGCGAAGCAGAAGCCGACGAGCGCAAGAACCGGCGCGCCGAGCACGGTCAGCTGGCTAGGGTATTCCATCGCGCGTCCCCAAGACGATCTCGGGCCCGCCGATAGCCCGCGCCGGGCGCGGTTTCAAAGAAAACCGGGCGCCGGCGCGGTTGATTTCATGAAACCGTCAAACTGAGGGTCTGGCTTAAGTCGCGAAGCGCGCAGACGCGCGCGCGCCCACATTGGGCGTGTCTTCGGTCAGGTTGGCTTTCGCGATCTCCCACGCGAAGGCGTACGGATCGCCGGAGGAGGCCCAGGCGGCCGCGTCGCTCGGCTTGAACTGCAGCAGGGTCAGCTTAGGATCGTCGCGCCCTTTCTCGAACCAGGCCGCGGTGGTGGGCGTCCAGAATTCATCCATGATCTCGGGATCGGGGTTCTCAGCCAGCTCGCCCTCGACCGAGGCGAACAGGTCGAACTCCTTCGAGACCAGGATCAGCGTGCAGGTCTGCGCGCCGTCCTGAAGCCCCTTCACGATGTCGGCGTCCTTGGAGGCGAAGAAGAAAACCTCGCCGCTCTCGTCGTCCACATGGGGCGACATGGGTTGGAAGGTCCGTCCCTGCGCGGGATTGCCGAGCATCACCGCGCGGGTGTTCTTCATCGCTTCAAGAATGCAGCGCTCGGGCTGTTGTTCGAACGTCTTCACGTCGGTCATCGAAGACCTCTCGGGTCTGCGCAAAGAAGGATGTCTCTCGCGGGCGCTCTATCGCCGCGTGGCGATGATCCACACCGCGTGAACGATGCCCGGGATGTAGCCGAGCAGCGTCAGCAGAATGTTGAGCCAGAAGTGCAGGCCGAGGCCGACCTGGGTCAGAACGCCCAGCGGCGGCAGGATGATCGCAAGAATGATCCGGACGACGTCGCCTCCGGTCACCCCGCGTTTGTAGCTGTCGGTCGCCAAGGCTGCCTCCTTTCGCTTCGCTTGAACCAGTCAATGCGCCGCCGCCGGACCTTGTTCCGGGCGCGCGCCGGCCAGCGCGCCGTCGACGCATCCGGCACGCCCTTGTCTGTACCGTCTGGACGGTTTATATCTTGTTCGACCGTCCGGACGGTCTATGTGCGATGCAGCAAATTTGCGGCGCCTGCGTTATGGTGGTCCCGGCGCCATGGAGAGCGAGCCTGATGGGCAGCGTTGAAGCCGACACTCCAGCCAACCGCCCGACGCGTGAGCTGATCCTTGACGCGGCCGAGGCGGTCGTGGCGCGCGACGGCGCGAGACGGCTCACCATCGACGCGGTGGTCAAGCAGAGCGGCTTCTCCAAGGGCGGGGTGCTGTACAACTTCCCGTCCAAGCTGGATCTGATCAAAGGCATGGTCGAGCGCATGGTCGAGTTCGCCGAGACCGCCCATCGCGAGGCGGTCGCGGACGCTGAAGCCAAGGGCGAGCCGGTGGTTCCGGCCATGGTGCGCGCGCTGTGCGTCTACAAGGAGATCGACAATCGGGTCTCCATGGGCCTGCTGGCCGCGGCTGCGGAGAATCCCGAGCTTATCGATCCGGTCAGAGACGCCATGGCGCGCATTGGCGAAGAGCTGACCGCGCGCGCCGCGGACCCCGATCTGGCGCGCATCGTCATGCTGGCCGCCGACGGCATGCACTTCGCCGACATTCTCGGCCTCGACGTCCTCACAGAAGAAGACCGCGCCCGCATAGAGGCGCGCCTTGTCGCGCTGGTCTCGGAGACACCCTCATGACCGTCCGCCTGCTTCCGATTATGGCCGTACTGATATCGGCGTTCGCGCTTGCTGGGTGCGAGGCGCCCGCACAGGACGGCGAAGCCCCGGTGCGCGCGGCGCGCATCGAAGCGGTCGCCGCCGCGGATGCGCCGGCCCGCCGCGACTTTGTCGGACGGGTCGAGGCGCGCCTGACCGTCGATCTCGCCTTCCAGGTCGGCGGCCGGCTGGCTGAATTCCCCGTGTCCGAAGGCGAACAGATTGAAGCCGGCGTGCGCGTTGCGGCGCTGGAGCTGCAGGATTTCGAGCGCGCCCTGCGCGAGGCTCGCGTCCAGCTGCAGCAGGCCAGCCAGAACCTGGAGCGCACGCGCACCCTGCACGAGCGCGGCATCGCGGCGGACGCCGCGCTGGAGGACGCCCAGACCGCCTACGACCTGCGCGCCGTCGCGCTCGACAACGCGCGTCAAAACCTGTCCTACGCGACGTTGGAGGCTCCCTTCGACGGACTGGTGAGCCGGCGCCTGGTGGACAATTTCTCCACCGTGGCTGCAGGCCAGCCCATCGTGCGCCTGCAGGACATCTCGGAGTTGCGCGTCGCGATCAACGTGCCCGAAAGCGTGATCGCGCTGGTCGACGAAACCGAGCCGCAGGTGATCACGGCGCGCTTTCCCTTCCTGCCCGATCGCAGCTTCCCGCTGGAGTATCGCGAGCTGGTCGCCGAGCCCGATCAGGCCTCGCAGACCTACACCGCGCTGTTCGCCCTGCCCGACGATGTTCCGGCCAATATCCTGCCGGGCATGACCGCGACGGTGGAGGTGCTGGTCGAGCCCGACGCCGAACAGCGTCGCACGGGCGTGCGCGCCCCGGTGTCGGCGCTGTCCAGCGCGCCCGACGGCGGCTTTATCGTGTGGGTCTATGACGCCGCGAGCGGCGCGGTGAGCCGGCGCGACGTGGTCGCGGGCCCGGTGGCCGGAGACACTGTGCTGATCCGCGCCGGGCTGAGCGCCGGCGAACAGATCGTCACCGCGGGCGTCAACGCGCTCCATGACGGCATGGTCGTTCGCCCGCTTGAAAGCCGCCAGCGCCTCGGCGCGGCGGCCGGCGGACGCTGAGCCGAACCAAGGGGACGGGGCGATGACGGACGCCGCTGACGCGCCAGCGCGCAGGCCGGGGCTGAACCTCGCGCGTATCTCGATCCAGAAGCCGGTGATCGCCTGGCTGATCATCCTGGCCTGCCTTCTGGGCGGGCTTTACGGCTTCAACACGGTGGGCCGGCTCGAGGACCCGTCCTTCACGATCAAGGAGGCGATCGTCTTCACCGAATATCCCGGCGCGAGCGCCGCGGAGGTGGAGCGCGAGGTCACGGAGAAGCTGGAGACCGCCGTCCAGCAGATGCCCCAGCTGCGCGACGTGTTGTCGGAAAGCGCGCCGGGCGTGTCGGAAATCCACGTGCGCGTGCGCGACGAGTTTGACGGCGCTGAGCTGCCCCAGATCTGGGATGAGCTTCGAAAGCGCATGCGAGACGCCGCGCCGACCCTGCCGCCGGGCGCGGGCGAGCCGTTCGTGTTCGACGATTTCGGCGACGTCTACGGCATTCTCTACGCCGTCACCGCGCCGGGCTATTCCGACGCCGAGGTGCGCGACGTGGCCGACTGGCTGCGCCGCGAGCTTCTGGTCGTGGACGGGGTCTCAAAGGTGGAGACCGCAGGCGTTCCCGAAGAACGCATCTATGTGGAGATCCCCCAGGAGAACCTCGCCCGGCTGGGCCTGCCGGTCCAAGCCGTGCTCGCCACGCTGTCGAACGAGAACACGATGGTCGACGCCGGGGAGACCCCGGCCGGCGCGCGCCTGTTGCGCATCGACATCCCGTCCTCGATCGGCGGGGTGGAGACGATCGAGAACCTCCTGATCTCGCCGCGAGACGCCGGCCAGACCATCCGCCTGTCCGACATCGCCACCGTGTCGCGCGAGCCGGTGGAGCGCGGGGACGTTTACATCTACCGCAACGCAGAGCGCGCCTTCACGATCGGGGTGTCGGGGCTCACAGACGCGAACATCGTGGATGTGGGCGAGGCGGTCGAGGCGCGCCTGGCCGCGCTGGAGGTCGATCTGCCGATCGGCTTTGAACTGCACCCGATCTACGAACAGCACGTGGTCGTGGACGACGCCATAGACGGCTTTCTCCTGAACCTGGCGCTCGCGCTGGCCATCGTGATCGGGGTGTTGTGCGTGTTCATGGGCTGGCGCGCCGGCGTGGCGGTCGGCGCGGTCCTGCTGCTGACCGTGGCGGGCACGCTGTTCTTCATGGCGATGTTCGATCTGACCATGCAGCGCATTTCGCTGGGCGCGCTGATCATCGCCATGGGCATGCTGGTGGATAACGCCATCGTCGTGACCGAGGGCATGCAGATCGCGGTGCAGCGCGGCGAGCGACGGCTGAAGGCGGCCGAACAGGCGGTCTCCTCCACGCAGTGGCCGCTGCTCGGCGCCACGGTCATCGGCATCATGGCCTTCTCCGGCATCGGGCTGTCGCCGGACTCCACCGGCGAGTTCCTGTTCTCCTTGTTCGCCGTGATCGCGGTCTCGCTGATGCTGAGCTGGCTTCTGGCGATCACGGTCGCGCCGATGATCGCGTTCCACCTGTTCAAGTCGGAAAAGGGCAAGAAGACCGACCCGTACGGCTCGCCGGTCTATGCGGCGTATCGCAGCATTCTGACCGGCGCGCTCAACCGGCGCTGGCTTACGGTCGCGACTCTGATCGCGGTGACGATCGCGAGCTATTGGGGCTTCGGCTTCGTGAAGCAGTCCTTCTTCCCGAACTCCAACACGCCGATCTTCTACGTCAACATGACCGAGCCCCAGGGCGCGGACATTCTGGAGACCGATCGCACGGTGCGCGACATCGCCCGCTTCGCCGCGGCCCAGCCCGAGGCGGTCACGGTGGACGCCTTCGTCGGGCGCGGCGCGACGCGCTTCATGCTGACCTACGTGTCCGAGCAGCCCAATTCGGCCTATGGCCAACTCGTGGTGCGCACCGACAGTCTGGAGGAGATCCCGGCCCTGTCCGAGCGCATCCTCGCCTACATCAACGACACCCACCCGGATGTGAACGCGCGCGCCGAGCGCATCGTGTTCGGCCCGCCCGCGGGCGCTCAGCTCGAGGCGCGCTTCATGGGCCCGGACGCGGATGTTCTGCGCCGGCTCGGCGAGCAGGCGATGACGCGTCTGCGCCGAGAGGGCGACGTGCGCGATCTGCGCACCGACTGGCGCAACCGCGAGCTGGTGCTGGCGCCCGAGATCGTGGAGGAGCGCGCGCGCACCATCGGGGTGACGCGCGAAGACATCGCCGAGGCGCTGCGCTTCGCCACCGAAGGCGTCACCGTGGGCGTGTTCCGCGAGGGCGACGAGCTGATCCCGATCGCCGCGCGCGCGCCCCTGGCCGAACGGGTCGAGCCGGAGAACCTGTCCGACCGTTTGATCTGGAGCCCGGCTCAAGAGGCCTACGTGCCCATGAACCAGGTCGTGAACGGGTTCGAACTCGCCGCCCAGGACACGCTGATCCAGCGCCGTGACCGGGTGCGAACGCTCACCGTGCAGGCCAACCCGCCCGACGGCGAGACCGCCGCGAGCGCCTTCGAGCGCTTCTCCGCGATCGCGTCGGAGATCGAGCTTCCGCGCGGCTATTCGCTGGAGTGGGGCGGTGAGCACGAGGCGAGCCGGCAGGCCAATGAAAGCCTTGGCGGGGTCCTGCCGTTCAGCTTCATCGTGATGCTGGTGACGAGCTTTCTGCTGTTTCAGACCGTGCGCCAGCCGCTGATCATCTGGGCGATCGTGCCCATGGCGGTGTGCGGCGTGACGGTGGGGCTTCTGGTCACGGGCGTCGCCTTCTCCTTCACCGCGCTTCTGGGCTTCCTGTCGCTCTCGGGCATGCTGATCAAGAACGCGATCGTGCTCGTCGACGAAGTCGATCAGCGCATCGCGCGCGGCGAGGACCGGTTCGAGGCGGTGCGCGAGGGGTCGGTCTCGCGCCTGCGTCCGGTCTTCCTGGCTGCGGGCACGACCATTCTCGGCATGACGCCGCTGGTGCTCGACGCCTTTTTCCAGGGCATGGCCGTGACGATCATCTCAGGGCTCGCCTTCGCGACCGTGCTCACCTTGATCGCCACGCCGGCGCTCTACGCGCTGTTCTTCGCGATCCGGCCAGGCGAGCCGCAACGCGCGGCCGATTAACGCGGCGCTAACCGGATCGCTGGGAGATCAAGGGCCGAGCAACGCGCGCGACGCGAAAGGCGAGCGGCATGAGCGAAAGCCCGATCTCCGGCGAGCCCGACGACGGCGATGATCCGTTCGGCGCCGCCTCGGACATCTTCGATCTCGATTCCGGCTTCGATGTGGTTCACGCCCAGAAGTCCCGGGGCGAGCGCGCCGGTCCCGCTTTCGTTTTCGCCGTTGAGCCGCCAAGGGGCGGCGCCGCCCTGGCCGAGCAGATCGACCAATTCATGCAGCTGTTTCTCGCCAATCACGACGATCATGACGGGCCTGAGCGACTGGATGCGGCGTGCTATCGCGTGACCTGCGCGGGCGGCGAGGCTGAAGCTGAGGCGTTGCGGGCCGGGCTGGCGCGCAGCCTGTTCGACGACGCCGCGAGCGAGGCGGTGAGCGTGCGCGCGCTCGACGCGCCCGCAGCGGACGACGGGCGCGAAGACGAGGCTTCCGGCCCGCACGCCGACGTCATGGGCGATCTCGCCGACATCGAGGCGTTCGACGCGCGCGCCGACGGCGACGCCGAAGGCTTCGACGGCCCCGAAGCCGAGCCGGAGGCCGGAGCGGCGGGCGATAGCGACGAGGACTGGCTCACCGCGGCGGCGAATAAAGCCGCTCACGCCGACGGAGACACGTTCGACCTTGATCTTCTCGGCCCGCCGGAAGAGCCCGACGCAGATCCGGCGCCGGATGCGCTCTCGCAGGGGGGCGGGCTCGATATCGACGACATGGATGACGCCGCGCCGGAGCCCGACGCGGAGCCGGACGAGGCCGATACGTTCCGCGCCGACATGCGCGCCATCGCTGACGCCGCGCGCGGCGAGGACGACGCGGCCGAGCCGGTGGAGGATTTCCAGGCCGCGCTGGAAAGCCTGATCGGTGATCTTGATGCGCGTCTCGGCGCGACGGCGGATCGGCTCGAGCACAGCGCGGCCCATGTGGACGAGCGCGCCCGCGAGGCGCTGAGCGCGCTCCTGTCCGCTGGAGAAAGCCTGCGCGGGTATGCGCAGAGCGCGTCCGGCGGGTCCGAACCCGGCCGCCTCGACCGGATGGAGGCGGGGCTGCACGCCGCGCTCGACCGGCTGGCCGAGGCTCAGACCGCCCAGGAAACGCGAATCGCCGAACGCGTCATCTGGGCGCTCGGCGGCGGGACGGACGCCGATCGGGCTGCATGAGCAGGCGCTCGGGGCGCTTGGTTCATGACCGATTGTTCATGACGAAAATTTAATGATAGCCTCACCAGCGTCAGAGAGGTCTGGGGAGGCCGCCGGTGAGAACCATCATCGTCATAGGCGTCGTGATCGCCGCCATCGCTGCAAGCGTTTTTTGCCCGCAATCGATCCGTAATCAGATCGAGGCGCGCGTGACGCCGGACGAGGTCAAAATCGCGGAAGCGCGCGAGGCGTTCGGGCGGATGATGGAGGCGCTGACCCGTTCCGCGCCGGCCGACTACGATCCGCAAGAGCACGAACCGGTCCGCGTCGCGGCCTCGCACTGAGCGTCATCCGCGCTCGCCTGAGGTCTCCTCGCCGCGCCGCTTGGGCGGCCACGGGATGAAGCCGCTGGTGCGCGCCACATACTCAGCATAACCCGGCCTGGAGCGCTTCAGACCCGACTCAAGAAGCGGCGCGCCGGACCAGCGCGTCAGCGTGAAGGTCAGGAAGATCGGACCGATCACGGTCGCGACGCCGACCCAGCCGGTCTCCGCCGCGACGAGCCAGATCCCCCACCAGGCGCAGGCGTCCCCGAAATAGTTCGGATGGCGCGTCCAGGCCCACAGACCCGTGTCCATCACCTTGCCGGCGTTGGCGGGGTCGCGCTTGAAGCGGGCGAGCTGCGCGTCCCCGATCGTCTCGAACGCGATGCCGAACAGCGCGAGCGCGGTTCCCGCGAGCGCGATGAGGCCGAGCGGCTCGCCTGACACGGCCTGAGGCGCCTGGACCGGCAGGCTGACGAGCCACATCAGAAAGGCCTGGGGCAGGAAGACGAAGAGCAGCGTCGCCTTGGTGAAGCCCCAGCCGCGCTTCTCCTCAGCGCCCTTCATCATGCGCTGATAGCGCTTGTCCGCGCCCTCGCCGAGCCAGCGCACGAGGAGATGCAGGCCCAGCCGCAGGCCCCAGACGGCGGCCAGCGCGGTCAACAGCGCGCGGCGCTCGATATCCCCGTCGCCGAGGGCGAAGCTGGAGAGCGCCATCACCACCATGGCGAACGCCCAGAACGCGTCCACGAAGCTTGGATCGCGCCGGATCAGCGCAAACAGCCATAGCGCGAGGAACAGCCCGACGGCGATGGCGAGATTGACGAGGATGAGCTCCCAGGCGGCCAAGATTCGCTCCCGTTCCGGTTCGACCGTGCGAGCCTAGA
>CAZKBB010000028.1:0-31233 GCA_964550935.1 uncultured Caulobacterales bacterium | reverse complement strand
AGCGCTTCATGGAGCGCTATGCGCCGAGCGCGAAGGATCTCGCCTCGCGCGACGTGGTCAGCCGCTCCATGACGGTGGAGACCCGCGAAGGCCGCGGCGTCGGCGAGCAGGGCGACCACATCCACCTGCACCTGGAGCATCTCGATCCGGACGTGCTGCACGAGCGCCTGCCGGGCATTTCCGAAAGCGCGCGCATCTTCGCCGGCGTCGACGTGACCAAGGAGCCGATCCCGGTGCTGCCGACCGTGCACTACAATATGGGCGGCATCCCGACGAACTATCACGGCGAGGTGCTGACCAAGGTGAACGGCGATCCCGACACCGTGGTGCCGGGTCTGATGGCCGTCGGCGAAGCCGCGTGCGTGTCGGTGCACGGGGCGAACCGCCTCGGCTCGAACTCGCTGATCGACCTGGTGGTGTTCGGCCGGGCCGCCGGGCTTCGCTGCGCTGAGACGACCGAGCCGGGCGCGTCGCAGTCCGAGCTGCCGTCCAACGCGGGCGATGAGACGCTGGCGCGGCTGGACACGTTCCGCAACGCCTCGGGCGGCACGCCGACCGCTAAGCTGCGCCTCGACATGCAGCGCGCCATGCAGGAGAACTGCGCGGTGTTCCGCACCCAGGAGATCCTGGACGAGGGCGTGGAGCGCATCGCCGACGTGCTCAAGAAGCTTCCCGACATTCAGGTCAATGACCGCTCTATGATCTGGAACACCGACCTCGTCGAGACGCTGGAGTTCGACAACCTTGTGGCTCAGGCCGCCGTGACCGTGAACTCCGCGGCCGCGCGCACCGAAAGCCGCGGCGCCCATGCGCGCGAGGACCATCCCGACCGCGACGACGAGAAGTGGATGGTCCATACGCTCGCCTGGTTCGACGCGGAGACCGGCAAGGTCAATCTCGACGACCGTCCGATCCATGACTACACGATGTCCAACGACATCGCCTATATCGAGCCGAAGGCGCGGGTGTACTGAGGGAAAACGCGCTCTCGTGCTAGGCCGAAGCGTCGCGCTTCACCTGAGGATCGTCGCCATGGCTGATGAGCCGGAAAACACGGTGCTGGAGTATCTTCGGCGCATTGATCAGCGCCTCGGCAAGCTGGAAACCCGGCTGGACAACGTCGTAGAGCGGCTGTCCTAGCTGGAAAATCAATTCGCTGGTCTGCGCCGTGATTTCGTCCGTATGGAGCACCGTTTCTACGCGCTGGAGCAAGGCGTGGAACGCATCGAACGCCGCCTCGACCTCGCCGAGGCCTGACACACTTTCGCAGGACGTGGAATAGACATGGTCCAACTGACGCTGCCCAAGAACTCCCAGATCAAGAAGGGCAAGACCTGGCCGAAGCCGGAAGGCGCGAAGAACACCCGCGCGTTCAAGGTCTACCGCTATGATCCCGACAGTGGCGAGAACCCGCGCTGGGACACGTTCCACGTGGACATGGACAAGTGCGGCCCGATGGTTCTGGACGCGCTGTTCTACATAAAGAACGAGATCGACTCGACGCTGGCCTTCCGGCGCTCCTGCCGCGAGGGCATTTGCGGCTCGTGCGCCATGGCGATCGGCGGGCGCAACACGATCGCGTGCACCAAGGGCATTGACGAGTTCAAGGGCGTGATCACCATCTCGCCCCTGCCGCACCAGCCCGTGGTCAAGGATCTGATCCCGGACCTGACCCAGTTCTACGCCCAGCTGGCGAGCATCAAGCCCTACCTCATCACGGACTCGCCCACGCCCCAGAAGGAGTGGAAGCAGAGCCCTGAGGATCGCGAGGAGCTGGACGGGCTTTACGAGTGCATCCTGTGCGCCTCGTGCTCGACCGCCTGCCCGTCCTACTGGTGGAACTCCGACAAGTATCTGGGCCCGGCCGCGCTGTTGCAGGCCTATCGCTGGATCGCGGACAGCCGCGACGAGGCCACCGGCGAGCGCCTCGACGATCTGGAAGACCCGTTCAAGCTCTATCGCTGCCACACGATCATGAACTGCGCCCAGGTCTGCCCCAAGGGCCTGAACCCGGCCAAGGCGATCGGCAAGATCAAGGAGCTGATGGTCGAGCGCCAGGCGTAGGGTCGGCCGTCTGCAGGCGGCGGTATGCGTGCGGCGTCATGCCGGTCTCTCGTTTGAACGCCTTGTAGAAGGTCGAGCGCGCATTGAAGCCGACCTCCAGCGCCACCGCGAGCACAGACGCCTCACCGGCCGCGATCAAGGGCTTGGCCGCCTCGATCCGCCATTTCGCCACGTAATCGAAGACGGTCGCGCCCACAGGCGCGTTGAGCGTCTGGGAGACCAGATTGGCCGGCGTCGCCTCCACCGTGCCAGCCTTCGTGCCGGCCTTGGCGCCGGCCACGCTGGCTTTCGGCCTCGGCTTCGTCGCCTGGTTCCTCGCCGTCGGCGCGGTGTTGATGATCACGCGCCCGTCTGAGCCAGACGCCCCCGCCTAGAGCGCGCATCAGCGCCGCGCGGCCTCGCCCCAGGCCAGGCGTTCGCATTCGTACTTCAGCGCCTCGGTCACCTCGGCCTCGGTTCCGATCAGGTCGCGCGCAGCGTGGGGCGCGCCGAAGGCCAGGCGGTAGTGCGCGCCGCGCTGGCGCAACAGGCCGTGGAACAGCGTGATGTCGCGCATCTCCTCATTGATCTGGGCGAGCGCATAATAGGCGAAGGGCATGCGCTGGGTCACGCCCATGGGCACGATCGCCGCGTCGAAGCGCCGGGCGATGGACACCCCGGTCGGCGCCCAGGCCGGCTCCACCAGGCGGCGCTTGGTCCAGCTCCAGTCCGCCATACGCCCGGCGGGGAAGATCGCCACGCAGCGCCCGGCCTGGAACGCCGCCATGGCTGAGCGCAGGGTTTCGCGCGCGCGCTGGCGGCTGAGATCGTCGCGTCGCCACTCCACCGGTACGATGCGCTCGTGCAGGCCCGGCGCAATGCGCAGCGCGTCCCGGTTGGCGAAGAAACACAGATCGGGACGGCGCTGGCGCAGAGCGCGCCAGAGCGCGTTGCCGTCCGCGATGCCGCCGGGATGGTTCGCGATGATCAGGACCGGGCCGGTTTCGGGCACATGCTCCAGGCCCAGCGCTTCCACGGTCAGGTTCAAAAACCGGTCGCCCCATTCAAAGCAGGCGTCCGCGCTCAAGTCCTTCACCGCATCGACCATGCGCACCGCTTCGGCGTGCCCGAGCAGGGGGTGGGCGATGCGCTTAAGCACCGCCCACAGCCGCGGGCGCGCCGCGAGCTTGGGTGCGCGCTCCTCAATCATGCGGTCCACGAGCGCGCGGGCGTCGCCTGGCGCCTCGGGCAGGGAGGGCGGGACATAGGCGCCGTCGAGCGGGCTCATGTGATCCGCCCTGCGAGGCGTTCGCTGGCGCGCCTCAAGCCAAGGGTCGCCTCCACATCGTCGCCGGGCAGGGCCTGCGGCGCGATCGCCTCGCCGAAGTCCAGCCGATAGCGCGCTCCGCGCTTGGCCAAGAGCTCGTGGAACACCGTCATGTGTTTGAGCTCTTCGGACACCTGGCCCAGCGCGTAGAACATCCAGCTCATACGCTGGCGCACGCCGAGCGGGATGACCGGCGCTGAGAACTTGCGCGCGAGCCCCGGCGCGGTGGGCAGCCAGTCGCGTTCGCGCAGCGTGCGCGCGCGCCAGTCCCACATTGACATGCGCCCGGCCGGGAAGATCACGACGCAGCGCTCGGCCCGGAACGCCTCGACGGAGGCTTTCAGCGTCTCGCGCATCTTCTCGCGCGCGCGATGGCCCTCGCGCCACTCCACCGGCACCACGACGTCGGTGAGGCCGGGGCACACGCGCAGCGCATCGCGGTTCGCGAAGAAGATCATGTCCGGCCGGCGCTCGCGCAGCGCCTCCCACACCGCGATCCCGTCGGCGATTCCGCCGGGATGGTTCGCGGTGATCACGCACGGGCCTGAGCGCGGCACGGCCTCGAGCCCGGCCGTCTCCAGGCTCATCGACAAAAAGTCGACGCACCAATCCATCGCCTCGCGCGCGCCCATGGGCGCGATCCGGTCGGCGATCTCCACCGCGCGGTCATAGCCCAAGACCGGGTAGAAGACCGCGCGCACCAGCGGCCAGACGAGCCCGTTGGCGCGCAGGCCGGCGGCCCGCTCCTCGATCAGCTGATCGACGATATGCGGCTCGGCGGGTGGCGTGTCAGGCTCGCGCGCGCTCATGGCGCCAGCATCGCCGCTGTGGGCGCTGGCGCAAGGGGCTCACCCCGCCAGGCGGCTTGTATCGACCGCGCGGCAGATCTCGGGATGGCCGTTGCAGCAGTCCGCGACGAGATACTCCACCAGAGCGCCCGTGGCCTTCAGCTCGGCGGCGTATATGCGCGAGCGCCCGTCGCGGCGCACGGTGACGAGGCCGGCATGGCGCAGCGTGTTGAGGTGGGCGGACAGATTGCTCGGCGCAATCTTGAGCCTCTCCGACAACCGGCCTGCGGCCATGCCGTCAGGACCCGCCTGCATCAACAGCCGGAACACGCGCATGCGCGCCTCGCTGGCGAGCGCGGCGAACCGGGCGACGGCGTCAGCTTCAGTCACGGTGGCCATGATACAATTCAGTCTCTATTGAAATAGCACAGTTTACAGTGTATCCGGGCTCCGGCCGGAGTGACCAGAGGGTTTCCATGCGCGTTTTGATCCTTTGCACGGGCAATTCCGCGCGCTCGCTCATCGGCGAAGCGCTCATGAACGCGCTCGGCGAAGGGCGGGTCGAGGCGGTCTCCGCCGGCTCGAAACCGCGCGGGGCGCCTCATCCGATCGCGATTGAAACGCTTGAGCGCCACGGAATCGACCCCTCCGGCCTGCGCTCGAAAAGCTGGGACGAATTCGCCGTCGCCGATGCACCCGCGCTCGACGCGGTCGTCACTGTTTGCGGCTCGGCCGCAGGCGAGGCCTGCCCGGTCTGGCCGGGCGCGCCGGTGCGGGCGCACTGGGGCGAACCCGATCCGGCGGCGATCAAGGACGAGGCCGAAGCCCGCATCGCGTTTGAAGAGACCTATCAAGCGTTGAAAACACGCATCGGGGCCTTCATGGATGCGCTCGACGCAAACACCGCCGCAGCGCTTGAGCGCGCGCTGCAAGCCGGGGCCGAGGCGCGCCCGCAAGGCTGAGCTCAACACGAAGGACACCGCCATGACCGACATCTCGTCCGAACCGCAACCCGGCGGCATCGGGCTCTTCGAACGCTGGCTCTCGCTTTGGGTCGGGCTCGCCATCGCGCTCGGCGTGGCGCTCGGCGCGGTGTTTCCCGAGCTGTTCGCCTGGTTCAGCCGGTTCGAGATCGCCTCGGTCAATCTCGTCGTGGCCGTCCTGATCTGGGCGATGGTCTACCCTATGATGGTCAATGTGGACTTCACCAGCCTGATCCGCGTGGGTCAGCAGCCCAAGGGGCTGATGATCACCGTCGCGGTGAACTGGCTGATCAAGCCTTTCACCATGGCCGCCCTGGCGGTGGTCTTTTTCGAGATCGTGTTCGCGCCCTTCATCCAGCCGCAGGATGCGCAGCAGTATATCGCAGGGCTCATCATTCTCGGCGCGGCGCCGTGCACGGCGATGGTGTTCGTCTGGTCCCAGCTGACGCGCGGGGATGCGAACTACACCCTGGTGCAGGTCGCGGCCAACGACGTGATCATGATCTTCGCCTTCGCCCCCATAGTGGCGGTGCTTCTGGGCGTGACCGACATTGCGGTGCCGTGGGAGACGCTGCTTCTCTCGGTCGGACTCTACGTGCTCTTGCCGCTCGGCGCAGGCTGGCTGACCCGTCGCCGGCTCGCGCGCGGCCTCGACCAAGTCGAGGCGGAGGCGCGCGTGACCGGCTTCACCGCGCGAATCAAGCCGGTATCGGTGATCGGGCTGGTCGTGACGGTCGTCATCCTGTTCGGCTTCCAGGGTGAGGTGATCCTGCAACGGCCCGCCGTCATCGCCATGATCGCGGTCCCGCTTCTCATCCAGTCCTACGGCGTGTTCGCGATCGCTTACGCCGCCGCCTGGGCCTGGCGCACGCCGTTCAAGATCGCAGCGCCCTGCGCGCTGATCGGGACGTCGAACTTCTTCGAGCTCGCCGTGGCCGTGGCGATCAGCCTGTTCGGGCTGAACTCCGGGGCCGCGCTCGCGACCGTCGTGGGCGTTCTGGTGGAGGTGCCCGTGATGCTCTCCCTCGTGGCGCTGGCCAACCGCACGCGCGGGCTTTTCCCTGAGGACTGAACACGCGCTGAGGCGCAAGAAAGAAAAGGGCCGCCCCGGTCTCCCGGAGCGGCCCTCGTCTTTGCGTCAGGCGATGGCGCCTAGAAGCGGTAGCGCACCGCCGCGGACACCGTGGTGGAGTCCACGCCGTACACTTCCCCGTCGCGACGATCCACGCCGATCGAGGCGGCGAGGCCGTTGTTCAGGCGCGCGAGGATCTCGCCGGAGAACTCCATCCAGTCGTCCTCCAGGTTGATGCCGCTGTCCAGCTCCACGAGGCCCGGAAGACCGGACACGCCCGCGTAGAACAGGTCGTCGCTGTCGCGATAGTCGTGCGCGACGCCGACATAGAGGCGCGGCTCGAGGGTGATCCCGCCGATCGTGCCGGCGGTGGCGAACTGAGCGCCCACCCGGCCGATCACGTGGCCCTCGATGTTGTCGCCGATGTTCAGAGCCAGAGGGCCGCCGGACTGGCTGACCGCATCGTACTCCGTCTCGCCCCAGGTCAGGCTGGCCAGCGGGGTGAAGCGGAACAGACCGGCCTGGATGTCATAGCCGACGAGCGCCTCAGCCTGCAGCGTGTTGGCGCTCTGATCGCCCTGGATGTTGAGCACGGCGCCCCCAGCCGGCGCGGCGCGCAGGGTGGAGATTTCGTGATCAGCCCAGGAGACGGTCAGGTAGCTCACCCAGTTGCCCGGGGAATAGTCAGCGTAACCGGTGATCGAGACGGTGTCGGTCTCGCCGCTCGCCAGCGCGCCGGCCCCGTGCAGGTTCTGCTCGGTGTCGGTGTTGGCGAAGCCGATCGCGCCTCCCAGACGCAGGCAGTCGTTCACGTAGGCCGAAAGACCCGCCATCCCGAACGCGCCTTCCAGGTCGCCGTTCTGCAGGATGGTCTGGGTGGAGCGGAACTCGCCGTTCACGACGCCGCCGGCGAAGAACAGCTCGAGCCCGTCGCCCAGCTGGCGCGTGACCGGCGCGCTGTCCGCATCCTGCGCCATCATGGACAGACGCTCGCCGCTCATCATGCGCCCGTCGTTCGAGCCCAGAAGGCCGAACATGGCCGCGGTCGAGCCGTCGCCGCCCGCCGTGCCGCCTTCCAGAAGGTAGCGACGCAGCGTGTCGGAGAAGGCGCCGTCATGGGCCTTCGTGGTGCGGCGGAACTGGAACGCCTCATGCGGGGTGAGGTTGTCGAACGCGTTCAGAAGGTTCTGACCGCTCTGCAGGTCGATCTGGGAGTAGAGCGCCTCAAGATCGGAGTAGCCCGCGCTGCGCGCCCCGTCGAGGAAAGCCGCCCAGCCCGCCTGGGACGGGTTCTGGAAGGTGGCCTGGTCGAGGAAGCTCTCCGCGACGATCTCCAGATCGATCGAGCCGGCGCTGTAGATCGCCGAGAGCGTCAGCGCGCCCGGCAGATCGAGGAAGCCGTCGAACCCGCCGGCGAGATCGCCGGTGTAGGTCATGACCGTCTGGCGATCGCCCCATTGCGGCAGGTAAAGCGGATTGATGCCCGCCGCGCCGTCGAGCGCCACGTCGCCGTCGATGGCGATGAGGTCGGACGCGGTGGGCGTCCAGTCGGACATCACCGCGCCGGCGTCGGTCTGGACGTAGTCGCCCAGGATGTCGAGCTGGCCGACCGCGTTGAGCTCGCCCGCGCTGACCATGCCCGCGACGTTCCAGAACGTCATGGTGGAGACGGTGCCCGAGCCGTGCATCAGGCCGCCCGTCATCATCACTTCACGCGCCAGCAGGAGGCCGTCGATCTGGGACACGCCCGCCGCCTGATCGAACGCGATCAGCGTGGAGAAGATGTACGGGCTCTGCAGCTCGAACGCGGCGCCGTTGCCGGTCAGGCGAAGCCGGTCGATCTCCACGTTCATGTCGACCGTGGTGCGGCCGGCCGCGGACAGCGTGACGTCGTAGAAGCGCGCGATGTCGCCGCTGAGGCCGCCGGTGAAGCTGCCGAACAGGCCGAAATCGTTGTTCGGCACGAAGTTCGACGAGCCGATCGAGAAGCCCGAGGCCGGAGCCGAGGCGGCCGCGTTCGCGGCGCCGCCGCCCGAGGCGAGCGGCTGGACGTCCACAGCCGTGCTCGACGCGCCGCCGGCGGACGCCCCGCCGTCATGGGGCTGCATGGCGCCTTCGTCGACGACCTGGGCGCCCATGGGCACCTGGGCCGGGCCGAAGCTCATCGAGCCTGCGCCGAGTACGGTGACGTTGTCGAGCGACAGCGCCGGACCGCCGGACGCCGGTTGAGCTTCGCCGCCAGAGGCTTGCGCCGACGCCGAAGCGGTCTCGGCCTCGCCGGCCGGCGCGCTCGCGCTGGCGCTGGAGGAGGCCTGGTGGGGCGGCGGGTTATCGAACAGATCGCCTTCGCGATAGCCCTCGATCGTGGTGTCGAACACGGTGCCGAACACAGGGCCGTCGGCGGTCAGGCCGTCGATCACGGTCTCCGGCGCCTCCGACCACAGCCCGTTCACGAGCTCGCCGTCATCGTTCACGTAGTAGTAGTCCGGGTCCATCGCGCGCGTCCAACGCGTCGGATCGGACCACGCCCCATCGCCGGAGGCGGCGGTGACGTACACGTACGGGTTCTGCTCAGCGATCCAGTTCTGGAACAGGAAGAGCGGGTTGTAATAGGAGACGTCGGCGTAGTTCTGGCCGAGCGGGCCGGCGATGCCGTCGATCCAGCCGCCGGACAGGACGCTGGTCACCAGGCGCTGACCGCCGATGTTCACGAACAGGCCGGAACCGGAATCCCCGCCCAGCGTGCCGGCCTCGTTCTCCACCGCGTCGCCCGGATACCAGTCCATGTCGGAGCTGGAGCCGAGGAGCTGGAAGCCGTCCCAGGTGAACAGAGAGATGGCGTCGCCCGGCGTATCGCAGATCAGGTCGTTCGGGCTGATCAGCGCGTTGGCGCCGCCGCGCAAGCAGTTCTCTTCCTCGCGGTCCGGCTTGTCGAAATCGATGTGGTAGAGCAGCTGGTCGCCCGACGGGCCGAAGAAGCCGGCCAGCCCCGGCACGCCGAAGGTCGCGCCCAGGAAGTCCATCTGGGTGAAGAGACCGTTGAGCATGTTGCCGCCGATGCGGCGCTTGCCGTCGATGCCGACATTGGGGCCCGAGCCGATCCCGGTGCCGCCATAGCCGGCCATCTCAACGGGAGTGTCCTCGGTAATCGGGGAGAACAGCATGCCGTAGGTGGGAAGCCCGATCGCAGGGGTGTCCAGGGTGGCCAGCGAGACGTCCCCGCCCGGGAAAACAAACACGCCGTCCAGCGCGAACGGCGCCTGGACCTGAAGCACGTTGTAGAAGCTTAAGTCCGGGTTGCTCTGCCAGTTCCCGGTCGCCAGACCGCGGTCGCGCCAGTCGAGGTATCCAGGAATCGAATCCACCTGGAAGCCGAAGCCCATGGGCACGCCGCCCGGCTGATTGCCGCCATAAGCGCCTTCCGGAATGCCGTCGGCGCAGTGCGCCGCCCACACGACCGTGCGCGGATTGATCAGCTGGCCCGTACACACGAAGGTGCCGCCGGGCGTGCGGTTCCACATCATGCCGACGCCGGCGAACGTGTTGTCCGTGTCGACCGCCCCGTCGATGCCGATATCGTCGCGAATAGGCAGCGCATTGGCCGCGCCCGCGAGCGAAAGGGCGAGCGCCGTCGCCGAAGTGGCAGCGAACAGGCGCTGCTTCAGTCCCGATCCGAATTTCATGATTTTCCCCGTTAGCCGAAGCTGTTGTTCTCGGTTTTCGCAGCCTCTGACGGGGCAGACCCCGCTCCCGTATGCTGCGTCCGGGCGACACGATACGGTCACATTCTATTAAGGGACAGGGGCGCGACCCGCCTCGGTTCGCCTCAAGCGTGTTTCCAGGCCGCCTGTTGCACAAACATCGCACATGAACGCTGCGCCCGGCCGCTCCCCTGCGGTATCCAGATATTCAGCCCGGTGAGCTGAGGGCGCAAGGTGGCGCGGGCGGCCGCACCGCGTCATGCTCGCCGCCCTGTAACAGGGGAGAGCGCCATGAGGGCTGCGATCATTTCAGCCATGGGTCTCGCCGGCGTGTTCAGCGCGCCGTCCCATGGGCAATCGCCGGGCGCGGACGTGCCGGGCCGTTACAGCGCGGTCGGCGAGGCCGGGCGATGCAGCGTGACGTTGATCGAGGCGGGCCGGCGTCCGTCTGAGTCCGGCCTCGTGGTGGAGGAGGCCTCCGGGCTCGCCTTCTCCGCGCCGGGCTGCGCGCTCGATCTCTCGGCCGCGGCGATCTGGCGCTATGACGCGGCCGAGGGCGCGGCGTCGTTGTCGATTTTCGATCCGGCGGGCCGGCCGCTCTGGGTCGGCGAGCGCGCGGGCGAGGCCTGGCGCGGGCTCGACGCGGAGGGGGAGGCCGTCGCGCTGTCGCGCGCGGATTGAGCCTGGATCGGGAGCGGGCGCGCCGGCGTCCTCGACAGGCGCGGCGTCGCGGCGCTATGGCTTGCCGCGATCAATCCTGCAGGCCGCGCCGAGTCTCCCGCGCGTGTTCAAGCGCCGGCGCCGCCGACCGAGCAAAGGAGCTCCCCATGCCTGACGCCGCCTCCCTGCGCGACATTCATCACTTCATCAACGGCCAGGCCGCGCCTGGCCGGTCGGGCCGCTTCGCCGAGGTGTTCGACCCCAGCGCCGGCGCGCCCCAGGCCCAGGTGGCGTTGGCCTCCACCGACGAGGTCGGCGCCGCGATCGAGGCCGCCAAGGCCGCGCAGCCGGCCTGGGCCGCGGTCAATCCGCAGCGCCGCGCGCGCGTCCTGTTCAAGTACAAGCAGCTGGTCGAAGACAATATGGAGGAGATCGCCCGCCTCCTCGCGTCCGAGCACGGCAAGGTCGTCGCCGACGCCAAGGGCGATATCCAGCGCGGCCTTGAAGTGATCGAGTTCGCGTGCGCGATCCCGCACCTGCTCAAGGGCGAGTACACCGAGGGCGCCGGGCCGGGCATCGACGTCTACTCGATGCGTCAGCCGCTGGGCGTGGTGGGCGCGATCACGCCTTTCAACTTCCCCGCCATGATCCCGATGTGGATGTTCGGCGTGGCGATCGCGTGCGGCAACGCGGTGATCCTGAAGCCCTCGGAGAAGGATCCGAGCGTGCCGGTGCGCTTGGCCGAGCTGATGAGGGAGGCGGGGCTACCCGACGGCATCCTCAACGTCGTGCACGGCGACAAGGAGGCGGTCGACGCCATCGTCACCCATCCCGACATCAAGGCGGTGAGCTTCGTCGGCTCGTCCGACATCGCCCAGTACGTCTACGCCACGGGAGCCGCGCACGGAAAGCGCGTCCAGGCCATGGGCGGGGCGAAGAACCACGGGATCATCATGCCCGACGCCGATCTCGATCAGGTCGTGAACGATCTGGTGGGCTCGGCCTACGGCTCGGCCGGGGAGCGCTGCATGGCGTTGCCGGTCGCGGTGCCGGTGGGCGAGGACACCGCCGAGCGCCTGATCGAGAAGCTCAAGCCCGCCATCGAGACCCTCGTGCCCGGCGTCTCCCATGACCCTGACGCGGTCTACGGGCCGGTGGTGTCCGAAGCGCACAAGGAGAAGGTGGAGCGCTGGATCCAGACCGGCGTCGAGGAAGGCGCCGAGCTCCTGATCGACGGGCGCGGCTTCTCGCTGCAGGGCCACGAGGACGGCTTCTTCATCGGGCCGAGCTTGTTTGACAAGGTGACCCCGGCGATGTCGAGCTACCGTGAGGAGATCTTCGGCCCGGTGCTGCAGATCGTGCGCGCGAACGACCTTGAAGAGGCCGCCAAGCTGGCGAGCGATCACCAGTACGGCAACGGCGTGGCGATCTTCACCCGCAACGGGCTCGCCGCGCGCGAGTTCGCCGCCAAGGTCAATGTGGGCATGGTCGGGATCAACGTGCCGATCCCGGTGCCGGTGGCCTATCACACCTTCGGCGGCTGGAAGCGCTCCGCCTTCGGCGACGCCAACCAGCACGGCATGGAGGGCGTGCGCTTCTTCACCAAGATCAAAACGGTGACCCAGCGCTGGCCGTCCGGAAAGGTCGACGACCAGGCCTTCATCATCCCGACGATGCAGTAGGGGCGTCGATCTCGCCGGACGATCAGGCGGGCTTGCGCAACAGCCACAGATCCTGACCGCCGTTGGCGGCCGGCGAGTCCGGCTCGACCTGGACGATCTGAAGCCCGGCGAACAGGCGCTCGCGCAGGAAGGCCTGCGGCATGTAGGTCGCGTAAAGCCGCGAGCCGCGCTGGACCCGGGCGCGCTCGACCGGTTCGCCGCTGCGCCAGCGCGCCTGTTCAGACTGCGACAGGCTCGACGCGGCGCGCTCGCCGTGAAAGGTCAGAGCGATCAGCCCGCCAGGACGGGCCAGGCGCGTCAGCTCTTCGATCCAGCCCGGGTGCTCGGCGACGGGCAAATGGGTCAGGATCGAGATCCCGTAGATCAGGTCGAAGGACCCGGTCTCGGCGGGCAGGGGCGGCTGTCGCGGGGCGGCGATCTGGTCGATCTGCGCCAGGGCCGTCTTGGCCCAGGCGACGGCGCGACGCTCCGGCTCAACCGCCGTGACGCGCGCTTCGGGCAGGACCTCGCCCCACCAGCGCGCCACACGCATCACCCCGGCGCCCCAGTCGAGGACGTCCGTTATCGGCGCGTCGCCGTGCTCGGCTCGCGCGGCGACGGCGCGCTCGGCGAGCGCGCGGCAGGCCGCTTCGCCGGTCTGGCGATACTGCGCGATGCTGGCGTGGGAGGCGGTTTCGTAGAGAAGCGCCGGCGGCGGCGTCGCAAAGCCGGGATGCGCCGCAGCGAAGGCGCGGTTCTGCGCCGCGCAGCGCCGCACCGCCCGGGCGCGCAGGGCCGCCTCGGCGGCGGGCAATAGCCCGACCGTGCGCAATGCAGCCGTCACAGCGGACTTCATGAATTCAGGCCTCCACGCGAAACGCCCGGGCGCATCGCTAAAGCGACGCGCCCGGGCTGTGAAGACCGCTCCGTCGGTTAGCCGCGCTGTTCGGGCGTGAAGCCCTCCATGGCCCCGTCGAGGCCCTGCACGTACTCAGCGCCCACCGGCACGGTCGTGCTGGAGCCCTCCAGCGCGTCGCCGAGCGGCTCCATCCGCCCGCCGAGGCATTCGGCCAGGAACCCCTCGGTCACGCCGGTGAAGGCGAGCCGGTTTTCAGGCCGGGCGAAGCCGTGGCCCTCGTCGGGGAAGAGCACGTAGGTGACCGGGATGTCGTTGGCCTGCATCGCCTCGACGATCTGGTCGCTCTCGGCCTGCTTCACGCGCGGGTCGTTCGCGCCTTGACCGATCAGGAGCGGGCGCTGGATGTTCTCAACGCTGTTCAGCGGCGAGCGCTCGCGCAGGAGCGCCAGGCCCTCATCGGTGTTGGGATCGCCCACGCGACGCTCCAGAACGCGGCGGAAGGACTCCCAGTAGGGCGGGATCGAATCCAGAAGCGTGACGAGATTCGACGGCCCGACGATGTCCACCCCGCACGCGAACGTCTCAGGCGTGAAGGTCAGCCCGGCCAGCGTCGCGTAGCCGCCGTAGGAGCCGCCTCCGATCGCCACCGTGTCCTCTGACGTGACGCCCTCGGCTACGGCCCAGTCGACGGCGTCGATCAGGTCGTCATGCATCGCCTCGCCCCACTCCAGGTCGCCGGCGTTGGTGAAGGACTTCCCAAAGCCGGTGGAGCCGCGGAAATTCACCTGAAGGACCGCATAGCCGCGATTGGCGTACCACTGGGCGTAGCCGTCATAACCGTAGCTGTCGCGCGCCCAGGGCCCGCCATGGACCCACAGCATCATCGGCACGGCCTGCTCCGGGCGTCCGTCCCCGTCCGCATCCGAGCCCGGCGGCAAGGTGAGGTAGGAGACCAGATCCAGCCCGTCGCGGGACTGGATCACCTCCGCGTGCATCCTGGCCAGCGTCGCGCCTTCCAGATCCGGCCGGGTGGAGAACAGCTCGGTGAAGGCCTCCGCCTCCCGGTCCCAGAGCCAGTAGGTCGGCACGCTGTCGGAGGTGGTGTTCAGAACGATCCAGCGCTGATCGTCCTCGCTGCGCGCGGTCAGGCTGACATCGCCGTCGAACTGGCCCTGCAGCGCGGCGAGGATCGACTCGCCGTCCTCTGTGAGGGCGTTCAGCTCGGTGCGCGCGTAGTTGACCGCATAGACGTCCGGCTCGCCGGTGTCGGGATCGGCCCACACGCCGGTGACGTCGGCCCGGTCGTCGGCGGCGAGAATGGTCTGATCGCCGCTCGACAGATCGCGCGCCACCAGGGCTGAAGTGTCCCGCCCGATCGAATAGCGCATGTAGAGCGTCTCATTGTCCTGCGAGAACCCGCTTAGATAGGTCGTGCCGACGTCTTCAGGCGACACGGCGAGGAACTCGTCCCAGCTACGCTCGGCGTCCTCGCCCTCGTAGGCCAGGTAGACCGCCCCGCCCTCGGCCGTGGTGCGCTGGCCGAAGCGCAGGTTCAGATCGTTATCGAACACGAAGGAGCCGATCTCGTCGGTGTTCTCGTAGACCAGCTCCAGCTCGCCGGTCTCCAGATCGAGCCGGTGCACGTCGTGCCAGCGCGGATCGCGGTTGTTCAGTCCGATCATCATGACGCCGGGCTGGTCCTTGTCGCTGGCGTAGGTGATGACTCGGGTGTTCTCGAACGGGGTGTACTCGGTCTCCTCGCCGGTCTCCGGATCGACGCCGTAGAGCAGGAAGTTCTCGTCCCCGCCGCGGTCCTGGATGTAGACGAGGCGATCCTCGCCCGGGGTCCAGCTATAGCCGCGGATGCCGCGGCCCTCGTCGGAGGTGACCGCGCGGGCGGCTTCGATATCTTCGACCGGCGCGACGAAGATGTTCAACACCCCCTCCAGCGGCGCCAGCCAGGAGATCGTTTCGCCCGACGGGCTGATGCGCACGCTGGCGTAGCGCGGATTACCGAAAATGGTCTCGCGCGGGATCAGATCTGCGGCGACCTCGACGGCGCCGTCCTGGCTCGCCGTCTCGGTCTCGCCGTCGCCATTAGCCGCGCCGGCGCGCGTCGCGCCGGCGTCGCCGGGCTCGTCGCCCGCCTCGTCGGCGACCGGCTCGGCGCAGGCCGCCAGCGCGCCTGCGGCCGCGAGCGCGGCGATGGAGGCGAAAGTATTGAACGGTCTCGTCATGTTTCAGGCTCCCCGAATGGCGCGGCCTCGGCGCCGCTGTGCCTCACCGGGTAACATGACCGCTCGCGTCGCGTCCGCAAAGCGGCCGCCCGATTACAATCCGGACAGGTCGGCCGGCTTTCGTCGCTGTGCGCGCCCGCGCTAGGCTCACCGGCTCGCGTTCAAGACGAGAGGCCGCCATGACCGCCGCGTTCGATTTCCGCACCGTGCCCCATATCGTGTTCCGCCCCGGCGCGGCCGCGCGCCTGGCCGAAGCCGCCGCGCCGGCGCTGTCGGGCGCTGAGCGCATCTTGTTCGTGACCGACCCGGGCGTACGCCGGGCGGGGCTGTGCGATGGCGCCGTCGAGGGGCTGGAAGCCGCCGGCAAGACCGTGACCATGTTTGATCAGGTTGAGGCCGATCCGCCCGAGCTGATGGTGGAGGCCTGCGCGAAGGCCGGCCGGGACGCCGACGTGGAGGCCGTGGTGGCGCTGGGCGGCGGCAGCCCGATGGACACCGCCAAGGTCGCCAATCTCCTGATCGCCGCCGACCAGCCCCTGCGCGAGATGTTCGGGGTCGAGCAGGTCGCCGGCCGCGGCCTGCCGCTCGTGCTCGCGCCGACAACCGCGGGCACCGGCTCTGAAGTCACCAACGTGGCCGTGATCACGACCACGGACGGGTCCAAGCGCGGGATTGCGGCCGGGCCGCTCTACGCCGACATGGCGATCCTCGATCCTGATCTGACGCTCGGCCTGCCCGCTCACATCACCGCCTATACCGGGGTGGACGCCATGGTTCACGCGATCGAGGCCTACACCAACCGGCGCGCGAAGAACCCGGTCTCCGACGCGCTGGCGCTCGCCGCGCTGAAGAAGCTGCACGGATCGATCCTGCGCGCGGTCGCCGACGGCGCCGATGTGGAGGCGCGCGGGGACATGCTGCTCGGCGCGATGCTCGCCGGTCAGGCCTTCTCCAACTCGCCGTGCGCGGGCGTGCACGCCATGGCCTATCCGCTGGGCGGCTTCTTTCACGTGCCCCACGGGCTCTCGAACGCGGTCGTGCTGCCGCCTGTGTTGAGGTTCAACGCCCCTGAGGCCGGCGATCAGTATGCGGAGATCGCAGCGCATCTGGGCCTTGCGCCGAGCGCGCCGGCCCTGATCGAGGAGATGGAGCGCATCGCTGTCGAGGCGAAGCTTGAGCGCCGCCTGTCGCAGTTGGGGATCAGCCATAACGACGTGCCGCGCATGGCCGAGGACGTCGCCGCGAACGATCGTCTGCTCCCGAACAATCCGCGCGAGATGGGCTATGACGACATCGTCGCGATGTTCGAGGCGATCCTGTGAGCGCGGACCGACCCGCGCCTGCGGCGCGCGCCGCCTTCGCCGCGTTCGAGCCCATCGATACGCGCTGGGCCGATAACGACGTATACGGACATATCAACAACGTCGCCTATTACGCCTTCTTCGACACCGCGGTGAACCGGTGGCTGATCGCGGCGGGACTTCTGGACGTGGAGGTGGGCGGGATCATCGGCCTCGTGGTGGAGACCGGGTGCCGCTATCACGCGCCGGCGGCGTTTCCCGAGCCGCTGGAGGCCGGGCTTCGCGTCGCCAGGCTGGGCGCGAGTTCTGTGACCTATGAGGTCGCGATCTTCCGGCGCGGCGGCGAGACCGCCATCGCGGAAGGGCGCTTCACCCACGTCTATGTGGACCGCCAGACGCGCCGCCCAACGGCGCTGGGGCATGACTGGCGCGCCGCGCTGTCGGCGCTTCAGACGGATTAGCCGCCGGCGCCCTCTGCGAACACGACCAGCGTCACCGCCGCGACCGGGATGGACAACACCCCCGCCACGGCGAGGCCCGCGGCGAGGTGCTTGCCCGCCTCGCGCCGGCGCATCTCGGCCAGCCCGCCCAGGCCGTCGCGGGTTTCGCCGGACAGATGGGCGCGGCGCAACCGCTCGGCATCTTCGGCCAGAGGGTCGGCGAGCCCGTTGATCAGCGGCGAGCGCGAGGTGACGGCCAGGCGCGCCAGACGCCGCGCAGCCATCCGCTCAGCCGCTGACGGGCCGGCCAGACACCAGCGCAACCACGCGCCCAGCACCGCGCCTCCGGCGGCCGCGGCCAGCACCAAAACGAACAATAACGGCTCGGGCAGCAGGCTGAGCACCATCATCGCGGCCACATAGCTCACCGCCAGCACCAGAAAGTACACCGCAGGCCGACCGAAGCGGCGATGGAAGGCGATCAGGGGCATCGACGCGGCGACCGCGGCGATGCGCTGGCGCGCCCCGGCGTCGAAACCGGCCCTTTCCAGGCGCTCCATCTCGTGGGGTTTAAGGCCTTGTCTCATCGCTCCTGGATCGTCAGGCGACGCGGCGCTGAACGCCTTTATCCGTCAGCCCTCATGATTCGCGAACCGCCCTTCAAGGTCAAACGAAACCGGCGTGCAGGCCGGGGCGCTCGCCGGCTTCACCGCGCCCTTGGCGCGCGTGGGCGCAGGCGCTAAGAGCGCGGGCCATGCGTACCGTCAAACGCCCCGGATACCTGATCGCCGCCGTCGTGATCACAGCCGCGCTCGGCGCCGCCGCGCTCGCCGCCTGGGCGTTGCGGGCGGCGGGATGAGCGCTTCGCGGACCCCCACCGAGGCGCTCGCCGAGGCGGTCGCGGCGGGCCGGCTCGAACCCGACGCCGGTCAGGTCGAGGCGGCGCAGCGCCTGACCCGGCTCTGCGCGGCGATCGCGCGCTGGCGCGGCGGGCGCGGCGGGCTGTTTCGCAAGGCGCGCCCGAGCCCGACCGGGCTTTACCTCTGGGGCGGGGTCGGCACGGGCAAATCGCTGCTGATGGACCTGTTCTTCGAGGCCGCCCCGATCGAGTCCAAACGCCGGGTCCATTTCCACACCTTCATGGCCGAGGTGCATGGGTTGTTGAAGGTCGAGCGCGCGGGCAAGGATCGCGATCCGTTGCCGCGCGTGGGCGCGGCGATCGCCAAGACCGCGCGCGTGTTGTGCTTTGACGAGTTCCATGTCGTCGATCCGGCCGACGCGATGATCCTCGGGCGCCTGTTCAAGGCGCTGTTCGAGGCCGGCGTGGTGATTGTGGCGACGTCCAACCGCCATCCGAGCGAGCTCTATCGCAACGGGGTGAACCGGGATCTCTTCACGCCCTTCATAGAGATGATCGAGCGCGACCTGGATGTGATGGAGATTGATGCGGGACGCGATTACAGGCTGGAACGCCTTGAGGCCGCGCCGGTCTGGTACGCCCCGCTGGGACCGCAGGCCGACGCGGCGATGGACGCCGCCTTCGAGCGTTTGACGCTTGGCGCAAAGCCGCGCGCGTGCACGTTGTCGGTGAACGGACGGGTGATCGAGGCGCCGCGCGAGGCGGCCGGCGTGGCGCGGTTTTCATTTGATGAGCTGTGCGCGCGGCCCTTGGGCGCGAAGGACTATTTCACGATCGCCGCGGCCTTCCACACCGTCATGATCGATCGCATCCCCAAGCTCGGTCCGGCCCGGCGCGACGCGGCGGCGCGTCTGCGCACGCTGGTCGATGCGCTATACGAGATCCGCACCAAGCTTGTGGCCAGCGCCGACGGCGAGCCCGATGAGCTGTATACAGAGGGTGACTTCGCCTTCGAGTTTCAGCGCACGGCCTCGCGACTGATGGAGATGCGCTCCCACGACTATCTCTCCGCTGAACGGCGCACGCCGGACGAGGGCGGCTAGGCGGGTGCGGCCTTAAGCCTTGGCTTTCGCCTTGGCCTTGTCCTTTTTCTTTTTCTTCTTGGTTTTTTTCGGCTTTTGCTTCTCGGCCGAGGTCTTGGCGGCCTCGCGCGCGCGCTGAGCCGCATCGCGCAGGCGCGCCTCGTCGGTCTCGATCTTCGTGGCGATGCGCAACAGCGCATCCAGGAAGTTGGCGCGCTTGTTCTTCGGCAGCGCATCCAGGATCGCCTCATCGGCCGCCTTCGCGCCTTCGATCGCGGCGGCATAAAGCCGGCGCCCGTCGGCGGTGAAGCGCACCGCGTTGGCGCGGGCGTCGCCAGGCGCCTTCTCGCGGATCAAAAGCCCTCGCCCAGCCATGCGCGCGACCAGCTCGGCCAGGGTGGAGCGGTCGATGCCGGTGATCTTGACGAGCTGGGTCTGGGTCAGGCCCTCCTCGGCGGCGACAGCGCTCAGCACCGCGAACTGGCGAGGCGTGATCTCCACCCCGCCGGCGGCCTCGGTGAAGCGTTCGGCCGCGAACTGCTGGGCGCGATGAAGCAGATGGCCCGGCGAGGCGGCGAGCTCGAAAACGGGTTCGTCGGCCATAGATCACCCTTTCGTCAGGCGACGGAACGATTATGAGACTACCGCGATTTCATGGCGGTTCAATGTCAGATTTGTCTGACTACGGATGAGGCGGGGAGACGCGCGATGACGGATGACGGCGCCAGCGGCCCGGACAATGGGCCGAGCTTCAGCGTGGCGACGCCTGCAGGCGACGACCGGCCGCGCCGCATCTGCGACGCCTGCGGCTTCGTGGACTATGTGAACCCGAAGATCGTCGCCGGCGCGCTGGTCGCCGATGAGAAGGGCCGGCTCTTGATGTGCCGGCGCGCGATCGAGCCGCGCAAGGGGTTCTGGACCCTGCCGGCGGGCTATCTTGAAGAAAGCGAGAGCGTCGACGCCGGCGCGCGCCGGGAGGCCTGGGAGGAAGCGCGCGTGGTGATCGAGACGACCGACCTTCTGGCGGTCTACTCCATTCCGCGCATCTCGCAGGTTCAGTTATTTTTCCGAGCACGGATGATTGAGCCGGGCTACGCCGCAGGACCGGAAAGCCAGGAGGTGGCCTTCTTCGCCTACGAGGACATGCCGCTGGATGCGCTCGCCTTTCCCTCGGTGCGCTGGGCGATCGAGGACTGGCGCTCCAAGGCCGGCGAGCGCGTCATCGCCCCGGTCATGCGCGCGCAGGGCGAGGACAACGCGCCTTACTAAGCGGGAAAGATCTCGAGCACGTTTTCAGGGGGACGGCCCAGCGCCGCGCGCTCTCCGATCAGAACGACCGGGCGCTCGATCAGCTTGGGAGTATTGGCCATCGCGGCGATCAGGGCGTCCTCGTCCTTGATGTCGGCAAGGCCCTGCTCGGTGTACGCCGCCTCCTTGGTGCGCATCAGCTCGCGCGCGGAAGACAGGCCGAGCGTCTTGACCACGTCGGCGATCTCGTCTTCGCCCGGCGGGTCCTTCAGATACTCGCGCACCGCCGGCTCCACGCCGTGCTGGCGCAGAAGCGCCAGGGTCTCGCGCGATTTCGCGCAGCGCGGATTGTGCCAGATCACAGGGGTCATGAGTGGGCTCCTTGGTCGCCCGCCGCGGCGAGCACGGCGTGGGCGGCGTCGAGATGCATGCGCTCCACCATGCGCCCGCCGATCGCGATCGCGCCGCGGCCTTCGTTTTCGGGTTTGGCGAACTCGTCCGCGATGGTGCGCGCCCACTCCACCTCTTCCGCGCTCGGCGTGAAGGCGCGGTTGGCCGGGTCGACCTGCTTGGGGTGGATCAGCGTCTTGCCGTCAAAGCCCAGCGCGCGGGCCTCGCGCGCCTGGAAGGTGAAGCCGGAGATGTCGGAGAACGCGTTATAGACCCCGTCGAGCACGGCGAGCCCGTGGGCGCGCCCGGCCAGGAGGATCTGGGACAGGTGCGGCACGACCGCGTCGCGCTTCTCTCCGCTGATCCGGCAGCGCAGGCCCGCGCACAGATCGTTGGCGCCCACGACCAGGCAGAACACGCGCGCCGGCGCGGTCAGCTCGGTGATCAGGCGCAGATTGAGCACCGCCGCCGGGCTTTCGATCATCAGCCAGAGCGGCCCATGATAGCCCGCATCGTCGAGCCCGCGCCGGGCGTCGCGCACGATGTCCGCCCCGTCGGCCTTGGGCAGGAGCACCGCCTCGACCTCGGCCGCGGCGGCCGCTTTCGCGTCGGCTTCGAATTCGCCGGCGTTCACCGCGTTGACGCGCAGGACTCGTTCGGACGCCGGGGCGTCTTCGGCCCAGCGCGCGAACGCGTCGGTCGCGGCGTCTCTGGCGCGCGCCTTCATCTCCGGCGCGACGGCGTCCTCCAGATCGAGTATCAAGGCGTCCGCGCCGAGCCCGCCCGCCTTTTCGATCGCGCGCGGCTTGTCGCCGGGCACGAACAGGACGGAGCGGCGCGGCCGGTTCGCCTGATCGCGAGACTCGTTCATGTCACCGCCTGTCGAATCGAAGCTTCCAGGTCGCCGCCAGTGATACCGCCCGCACCGCGCTCCGTCATCGTGCTCTCCTCACACGTCTCGGCCAGCAATGTCGGCGGACGGGTCAGCGCGGCGGTGTTGAGCGCGGACGGCTTCGAGGTCATGAGCGTGCCCACAGTGGTGTTCGGGCGCCATCCAGGCCTCGGCCCGCCGGGCGGAGGGCCCGTGCCGGACGCGGTGTTCGACGGCGCGCTTGAGGGCCTGGCCGCAACCGGCGCTCACAGGACCGCCTCGGCGATCCTGACCGGCTATTTCGCCAGCCCGGCCCAGACTGAGGCCGCTGCGCGCTTCATCAAGGCCGCGCGCGCGGCGAACCCGTCCCTTGTGGTGCTGGTCGACCCGATCTCGGGCGACGGCCCGCCGGATGCGGGCGAGGCCGGGCTTTACGTGCCGGTCGGCGTCGCCGACGCGCTGCGCGATCGTCTGGTCCCGCACGCCGACCTCCTCACGCCCAACGCCTGGGAGCTGGCGCGCCTGTCGGGCCGGCGGGTCGGCGATGCGGACGCGGCCGAAGCCGCCGCGCGCGCCTTGCTGGCTCAGCTAAGGCCGGGCGCAGCCGTCGCGGCGACGTCGGTTCCGGCGAAGGGCCGGCTCGGCGTCGTCAGCCTCGACCGCGACAGCGTCGGCGAGGTCGTGCGCGACGCGCTCCACGGCGCCCCGCGCGGCACGGGTGATCTATTCGCCGCCGCGCTTCTCAGCGCGCGGCTTCAGGGCGAGGACGTTCACGCCGCCGCCGCGAAGGCCGAGGCGCGCGCCGGCCGGGCCGTGGAGGCCGCGGTCAGCGCCGGGGCGCTGGATCTCTCGCTCGACCGCGCCGCGCTGAGCGCGCCTGCGCCCGCCGCGCAGCCCGTCTGGGTGATGGGGCTCGACGGCGCGCCCGGCGGCTGGGCGGGCGTGCTGGTCGATCTGAACGGCGTCGAGGCGCCGCGCGCGCGCGTCTTCAAAAGCCTTCAGGCCGCGCTCGACGCGCCGGAACACGCCCATGTGATCGCGATCGACATGCCGATCGGATTCGCCGAGACGGCCGAGCCCGGCGGGCGCGCCTGCGAACGTGAGGCCCGCGCAAGGCTGGGGCCACGCAAATCCTCGGTGTTCAACGCGCCCCTGCGCGCCGCGCTGTCGGCGGAGACTTATCCGGAGGCGAACGCCGCCAACCGCGCCGCGGGCGGGCCGGGCCTGTCGAAGCAGAGCTGGAACCTGTTTCCAAAGCTGCGCGAGGTCGACGCCGTGATGGCGCCGACGCTCGAAGGCTGCGTGCACGAATGCCATCCCGAGCTCTCCTTCGCCCTGATCGCTGGCGCGCCCATGGCCCATCCCAAGCGCACCGGAGAGGGCCGGGCCGAGCGCCTCGCCGTGCTTGAGCGCCAAGGCCTGCCCCGCGCGCTGTTCGATCCCCATTCCTTCCCAAGACGCCAGGCCGCGGCGGACGATCTGGTCGACGCCGGGGTCCTGGCCTTAAGCGCGGCGCGCATCGCGCGCGGCGAGGCAGCGTGTCTGCCTGGCGATCCGCCGCGCGATGCGCGCGGGCTTCGCATGGCGATCTTTGCGTGAGCGCGGCTTGATCGCGCCGGGGCGCGGGGCTAGGCCTCACCGCCATGACGCAAATCCCCGACATCAAAGGCCATGTCGCGCCCGGCTTCGAGCCGGTCGCCGAGGCCATGCGCGCGAACGTCGAAGCCGGTAACGAGATCGGCGCAGGCTTCGCCCTGGTCCAGGACGGCGAAACGCTCGTCGACATCCATTCCGGTTGGGCGGACCGCAAGAAGACACGGCCCTGGGATGCTGGCACGATCGTGCCGGTCTTCTCCACCGGCAAGGCGGTGGCCGCCCTGGTCATGGCCTGGCTCGTCGATCAGGGTCGCATCGCGTGGGACACGCCGCTCGCCAAGGTGTGGCCGGATTTCGCCGCGAACGGCAAAGACCAAGTCACGCTTGAGATGGCGCTCTCGCACCAGGCCGGCCTTCCCGGCGTGACGAGCGAGATGGATCCGGCCGACTGGTTCGACCTTGAGACCATGGAAGCCAAGCTCGCCGCGCAGGCCCCGATGTGGGAGCCGGGAACCGCGTCCGGCTATCATCCGATCAGCTTCGGCGTGCTCGCCGATGCGGTCGCGCGCCGGGTCGACGAGGGCGGACGCACGGTCGGCGCGATCCTGAAGGAGACCATCGCCGGCCCGCTGGGCGTCGACTTCCAGATCGGCGTGCCCGAGGGCGACCATGCCCGCGCAGCTGAACATGTCTTGCCGCCCAAGCCCCCGCAGCTCGGCGAGATCACGCCGGAGACCGAGGCGGCCTTCATGAAGCCCTGGTCGAGCCCGGGCCGGCGCGGCGCGGCCGCCTGGCGCTCCGCCGAGCTTCCCGCCGCCAACGGGCATGGCACGGCGCGCGCGCTCGCCGATCTGATGCAGGGCTTCGCCAATGACGGCCTGGTGAAGGGTGAGACGCTGATCTCGCCCCGCGTCGCGCGCGAGGCGACGGCCGAACGCATCGCCGGACCGGACCGGGTCTTGCCCTTCGACATCAGCTACGCGGCCGGCGTGATGCGCAACCGGACCTCCGGCTGGTTCGGTCCGGAGCCGGAGACGGTGGGCCATTACGGCTTCGGCGGCTCGTGCGCCTTCGCCGATCCCGAGCGCGCGCTCTCAGGCGCCTATGTGATGAACCGTCAGATGGACGTGCTCGTGGGCGACGAACGCGCCATGCGCCTCATCGAGGCGGCGTACGGATGTTTGTGAGCGCGGGGACGAAGGCGCCCCTTCGCTCTGAGGTCTCGGATCGCGGCTTCGCCGCGTCCGGGAATTCAGTTTTAAGAGGATGAATTCCCGGGCGGTGCGGAGCATCGATCCGGGACCCCGGCGCGATGATCCGCCAGGGGACGGCCTTGAACGAAAACGGGCGCGCCCTTTCGGACGCGCCCGCTTCCAGCCCGTATGGGCGTTCAAGGCTAGTCGGCGACCTGCAGGTTCACCGCCTTGGGGCCTTTGCCGCGCTTGTCCGGCTCGGTTTCGAACTCGACGCGCTGGCCGTCGGCCAGACCGGCGAGGCCGGCCGCCTGGACGGCGGTGATGTGGACGAACACGTCCTTGCCGCCATCGTCCGGCGTGATGAAGCCGAAGCCCTTGGAGGTGTTGAAGAACTTAACAGTGCCACTGCTCATTGGGATACCTTTCCCGGCGTCGCGTCCGACGCAGTCGTGTCTTCGCGAGCCGGCGTCCCGGCCGCGTCGAACGGACAAGTCATTTCGGGGAAGGTGGAATCTGGCCGACGGTCGCCGCGCACTGGAATTCTCAAGTCTTCGCCGGGCCATTCATAGGCCGCCCGTACGAGGTACAATATGCCTGAAGTCGGACGCCGTCACAAGCCAATTGGGCCTGCGGCGGATTCGCGTCTAGTTTCGAGGCGATGACCGAGCCCGATCAGACCCCGCCGGACCGCGCTGACGAGGAGACCCGAAGCGCATCGCTGCGCCGCCGGCGTGCGCGCCGCGCCGCCTTGAGCGCAGAGCGTCGCGGCGAGGCGGGCGGACCCGACCCGGTGGGCGCGGTGAAGTTCGCCGGGTTCGGTGCGGCGCTTCTGGTGTTCGTGGCGGTGGCGGCGGGCTTTCGCGACAGCCCCGCCGCGCAGCGCTTCGCCGAAGCCGCCGCCCAGCTCGGCCCGCTCGCGGCGCCGGCCTTTCTCGGGCTCTCCGCGCTGGAGTGGATCGCGCTGGCGCTCGCCGGCGTGATCATCGCGCGCGCGGCCTTGAAAATGCTGCCGCCGCGGCGCTAGGCGCCGCGCCCTGCGAGGGTTATTTGTTGCGCCGCAAAAAACCCTTGAGCGCCGCCGGCGTCCGGCCGGCCTTATCTTGAAGGAGCCCGCCATGGGGCTGAACATCGCCGTGCTCGGCGCGACTGGAGCGGTCGGCCGCGAAATGCTCACCATCCTGGAAGAGCGCCTCTTCCCGGCCGAGACCGTGTACGCGCTCGCCTCGCGCCGCTCGCTCGGCGTGGAGGTGAGCTACGGCGACAGGACGCTCAAGGCCAAGGACGCGGAGACCTTCGACTATTCCACCGTCGATATCGTCCTGATGAGCGCAGGCGGGGACGTCTCGCGCGCGATGGCGGAAAAGATCGCCAAGACCGGCGCGATCGTGATCGACAACTCCTCGGCCTGGCGCATGGACCCGGACGTGCCCCTGATCGTGCCGGAGGTGAACGCCGACGTGCTCGATCAGCCCTTGAAGAAGAACATCATCGCCAACCCGAACTGCTCGACCATCCAGACGGTCGTGGCCTTCAAGCCGATCCATGACCGCGCGCGGATCAAGCGCGCGAGCGTGGCGACCTATCAGTCCACCTCCGGCGGCGGGAAGGCCGCGATGGACGAGCTGTGGAACCAGACCAAGGCGATCTACGTGAACGACCCGATCGAGCCGGAGGCCTTCCCCAAGCAGATCGCGTTCAACATCATCCCGAAGATCGACGTCTTCATGGAGGACGGCTCCACCAAGGAAGAGTGGAAGATGACCGTGGAGACCAAGAAGATCCTCGATCCGAAGGTGAAGCTCTTCGCCACCTGCGCGCGCGCGCCGGTCTTCGTGGGCCATTGCGTCGCGGCCCATCTGGAGCTGGAGGAGGAGCTCTCCGCCGACGAGGCGCGCGAGCTTCTGCGCGAGGCGCCGGGCCTGATGGTCGTGGACCGCGCCGACGAGGACGATCCCGCCTTCGTCACGCCGGTGGAGAGCGTGGGCGAATTCGCCACCTTCGTCAGCCGCATCCGCAACGACCCGACCGTGGAGAACGGGCTGGCGATGTGGATCGTGTCGGACAATCTGCGAAAGGGCGCAGCGCTGAACACCGTCCAGATCGCCGAGACGCTTCTGAACAAGGGTGTGGTGAAGGCGTAAGGCGCACGCAATCCGCACTTTCCGGAATGACGCGCCGGCGCTGACCGCGCTAAGCCCGGGCCCATGACGCCGCCCCCGCCCGCCGACCGGCTCGACCCCGGCCCCGCCGCGCTGACCGCCGTGGCGGGCTATCTGGTCTGGGGCCTGTCGCCGCTGTTCTATCAGGCGCTGGCTTTCGCGAGCCCGGCCGAGATCGTGCTGCACCGGGCGGTGTGGTCGGCGCCGCTTCTCCTTGCGCTGATCGTCACGGCCAGGCGCACTCCGCAGATGCTGAGCGTCCTCGCCGACCGGCGCGCGCTCTTGCTGCTTGCGGGCACGGCCGTGCTGATCGCGGCGAACTGGTGGGTGTTCGTGTTCGCGGTGAACGCCGGGCGCGTGCTCGACGTCTCGCTCGGCTACTTCATCAACCCGCTGATGAACGTGGCGGTCGGCGTTTTCATCGCGCGCGAGCGCTTCGGGCCGATGCGCGCCGTGGCCGTGGGGCTCGCGGCGCTGGGCGTTTTGAACCTGGTGATCGCCGCAGGCGTGTTTCCCTGGATCGGTCTGTTCCTGGCGGGCAGCTTCACTGTCTACGGCTATCTCAGGAAGACGATCGCGACCGACGGGCGGGTCGGGCTGTTCTGGGAGACCGCGATTCTGTTCGCGCCGTCGCTCGCCGCGCTCGTTTTCCTCGAGGCGTCCTCCGGCGGGGGCTTCTTCGATGCTGGGTCGAACGCGGCGCTGTTGATCCTGACCGGGCCGGTGACGGTCGCGCCGCTTTTATTCTTCATCATCGGGGCGCGCGGGCTCGCCTTCGCGGTGATCGGGGTGTTGCAGTTCATCGCGCCGAGCCTGCAGTTCGCGATCGGCATCGCGGGCGGGGAGCCGTTCACCACCGCCCACGCGGTCACGTTCGGCCTCATATGGACGGGGCTGGCCGTGTTCGTCGCCGATCTTCTACGCTTCGAGCGCGCGCGCCGGCGCGCCGCGAAAACCGCCTGAAGGACCGCGCGATGAGCGATCAGCCCTACCCGGACATGCCGCCCGCCACCCGCATCGATGTGGGCGAGGTGACGCTGTCGGTCCATCTGGCGGGGCCTGAGGACGGGGTTCCGGTCCTCCTGCTGCACGGCTGGCCCGAGACGGCCTTCTCATGGAGCCGCCAGATCGACGTGCTGGCGGGCCGCGGCTGCCGCGTCATCGCGCCGGATCAGCGCGGCTTCGGCTATTCCGACGCCCCCCATGAGGTCGAGGCCTATGGTGTGGACCGTCTCGTGGCTGATCTGACCGGGCTTCTGGACGCGCTGGGTCATGAGAAGGCCGTGTGGGTCGGCCATGACTGGGGTGGTATCTTGATGTGGATGGCGGCCTGCCTGGTCCCGGAGCGGTTCCTGGGCGCGGCCGGGGTGAACACGCCCCACCTGCCGCGCGGCTCGGCCCCGCCGACCGAGGTCTTCCGCGAGCAGGCCGGCGAGGAGCACTACATCGTCAAGCTCCAGGACGAGGCCATGGACGAGGTGTTCGCCGGCCGCGAAGAAGACTTCTTCGCCTTCGCCTTCGGCCCGCCCCCGCCGGCCGAGGACATGGACAAGCTGCCGCCCTCGGTGGCGCATCTGCCCCTGCGCTTCGAGAAGTTCGTCGCGCGCGGCGGGCTGCGGTCGGAGGCCGAGTGCGTGATCGGTCCGGAGGAGCGCGCGGCGTACGCCGAGGCGTTCCGCCGGTCAGGCTTTCGCGGCGGGTTCAACTGGTACCGAAACTTCGACGCCAACTGGGCGCGCATGGGCGGGGTGGATCATCGCCTCGCCATGCCCTGCCTGATGATCGCGGCGGAGTGCGACTTCATGCTGGCGCCCAAGCTCACCCGGTGGATGCCCGCCCTGTGCTCTGACCTCGAGCTGCACGTGCTCGAGGGCGTCGGCCACTGGACCCAGGCCGAGGCGCCTGAGGAGCTCAACGCCTTCCTCGACGAGTGGATCACGCGCCGCTTCGGCGACGGTCAGCTTCCCGGCCTCGGCCTTTAAGGGCGGCTTCAGCCCTCCAGGCTTTCGGTCCACTCGCCGAGCGCGGCGAGGCCGTTCATGCGGGCGCGGTGGTTGAAGGCGCTCTGGGCGGCCTCGACATTCTCCGGCTTCCCCGCCCAGGCCTTGAGGGGCGCGGCCTGCAGCGCGCGGCCGTAGGAGAAGGTCAGCGGCCAGGGCAGGTCATAGCCCGCGTTCATGATGTTCAGATGGGCCGTGGCGTCCACGTCGGACTGGCCGCCTGAGAGAAACGCGACGCCCGGCACGGCGGCCGGCACGCAGGTCTTCAGGCACTGCACCGTCATCTCGGCGGCCTCCTCGCGCGAGGCCTGATCGGGGCAGTTCGTCCCGCACACGATCATGTTGGGTTTCAGGATCGTGCCCTCGAGCACGACGCCTTGGGCGAACAGCTCTTCATAGAGTGTTTTCAGCGTGAACTCGGTGATCTCGTAACAGCGCTCGATCGCGTGGTCGCCGTCCATGATGACCTCAGGCTCCACGATCGGGACGATGTTCGCCTCCTGGCACAGGGCGGCGTAGCGCGCGAGCGCGTGGGCGTTCACCTTCACGCAGTACTGCGAGGGGATCTGATCGTCGCCGCCCCGGCCGACCTCGATCACGGCGCGCCATTTCGCAAACCGCGCGCCGAGCCCGTAATACTCGGTCAGGCGCTCGCGCAGCCCGTCGAGGCCTTCGGTGATCGTCTCCCCGTCCGCGCCCGCGAGCGGCTTCGCGCCGGCGTCGACCTTGATGCCCGGGACCGCGCCGGCCTCTGCGATCAGCTTGACCAGCGGGGTGCCGTCCGTGGCCGACTGGCGGATCGTCTCGTCATAAAGGATGACGCCGGAGATGCGCTCGGCCATGGCCGGCTCGGTGCGGAACAGAAGCTCGCGCCAGTCGCGGCGGTTATCCGCGGTGGATTCAAGCGCGATCGTGTCGAAGCGCTTGGTGATCGTGCGCGTGCTTTCATCGGCGGCGAGGATGCCCTGGCCCGGCGCGACCATGCGCACCGCGGTCTCGTACAGCTGGTCGATGTCCATGGTGTCCTCCCCGTTTCCCGATCCGCCGTCGGTGTAGCGTCAGTCTTTCAGAGCGTCCACGCCGGGCAGGGCGCGCCCCTCCAGCCATTCCAGAAAGGCGCCGCCGGCGGTGGACACGAAGGTGAAGTCCTCGGTCGCGCCGGCGTGATTGAGCGCGGCGACCGTGTCGCCCCCGCCGGCCACCGCCACCAGACCGTGCTCGCGGCAGCGCGCCGCAGCGTAGCGCGCGGCCTCCACGGTCGAGGTGTCGAAGGGCGGGGTCTCGAACGCGCCGAGCGGTCCGTTCCAGACCAGGGTGCGCGCTGCGGCGATGGCGTCGGCGAGCCGGTCCACGGTGTCCGGGCCGCAATCGAGGATCATCTCGTCCGCGCCGACATCGTCGAGCTGGGCGACGCGGCGATCGGCGTGCGGCTCCAGCGTCCTGGCCACCACGCCGTCGACGGGCAGAAGGATGTCGCAGGAGGCGACCGCGGCGGCGTCCAGAATGTCGCGCGCGGTCCCGAGGAGATCGGCCTCGTGAAGGCTGGCGCCGACATCGTGGCCCTTGGCGGCGAGAAACGTGTTCGCCATGGCGCCGCCGACGAAAAGCCGGTCCACCTTCTTCACCAGGTTCTTCAACAGGTCGATCTTGGTGGAGACCTTCGCCCCGCCCACCACCGCGAGCAGCGGACGGGTGGGATTGTCCAGCGCGGCGGTGATGTGATCGATCTCGCGCTCCAGCGACAGCCCGGCATAGGCGGGCAGCCGGCGCGCGACGCCCTCGGTGGAGGCGTGGGCGCGATGGGCCGCGGAGAAGGCGTCGTTGACGTAGAGGTCGGCGAGGCTGGCGAGGGCGTCGGCGAAGGCGTCGTCATTGGCCTCCTCGCCGGCGTGAAAGCGCGTGTTCTCAAGCAGCAGGACGTCGCCGGGGCCAAGGCGCTTCACCGCGCGTTCGGCGGCTTCGCCGACGCAGTCCTCTGCAAAGGCGACATCGGCTGAGATCAGGTCCGACAAAGGCGCGAGGACCGGCTTCAGGCTCAGCGCGGCGGCCCGCTCGCCCTGTGGCCGGCCGAAATGGGCGCACAAGATCACCTTCGCGCCGGCCGAGCGCAGATGCGCGATGGTGGGCAGGGCGGCCTTGATGCGGGTGTCGTCGGCGACCACGCCGTCGCGCAGCGGCACGTTGAAGTCCACGCGCACCAGGGCGGCGCGGCCGTCAAGCTCGGCGTCCTCAAGGCGTCGGATCATCGCGTCCCGTCCCCGTCAAAGCGCCGCGGCGCGCGCCGTCCTTAAAGGAAGCGGCCCATCTGCTTGGCGGTGTCGATCATGCGGCAGGCGAAGCCCCACTCGTTGTCATACCAGGCCATGACCCGGACGAGCTCGCCGTCGATCACCTTGGTCTTGTCGATCGCCGCGATCGAGGAGCGCGGGTCGTGGTTGTAGTCGACCGAGACGAGCGGGATGGAGTCATAGCCCAGAACGCCCTTCATCGGGCCGTCCGCGGCCGCGCGGATCGCGGCGTTGACCTCTTCGACGTCGGTTGCGCGCGAGGGCGTGAAGACCAGATCGATCAGCGAGACGTTGGCGGTCGGCACGCGCACCGCCGCGCCGTCGAGCTTACCCTTCAGCTCGGGCAGCACCTCGCCGACAGCCTTCGCCGCGCCGGTCGTGGTCGGCACCATGGACAGCGCCGCGCCGCGCGCGCGGTGCAGGTCCTTGTGGTTCCGGTCGAGCGTCGGCTGATCGCCGGTATAGGCGTGGA
>CAZKBB010000027.1:0-32203 GCA_964550935.1 uncultured Caulobacterales bacterium | reverse complement strand
ATTTTGAGGGCGAACGCGCGCATCAGTTCCGCCTTCTGCGCGCGGTGAAGAACCGCTTCGGCCCGACCGACGAGATCGGCGTGTTCGAGATGGTCGAGGCGGGGCTTGCTGAAGTCGCCAACCCCTCCGCGCTGTTTCTTGACGGTCGCGGCGAGGCGGCTTCCGGCGCGGCGGTGTTCGCCGGGCTTGAAGGGACACGCCCGGTTCTGACCGAGATTCAGGCGCTGGTCGCCCCGGCGGCCTTCGGCACGCCGCGGCGCGCGGTCGTGGGCTGGGATTCAGGGCGCCTGGCCATGGTGCTGGCGGTGCTGGAGGCCCGGTGCGGCCTTGGATTCGGCGGACGCGACGTTTATCTGAACGTCGCGGGCGGTCTCAAGATCGCAGAGCCCGCGGCGGACCTTGCGGTGGCGGCGGCCTTGATTTCATCGCTCTTAGACGAGCCCTTGCCGCGCACCGGCGTGGTGTTCGGGGAGATCAGCCTGTCCGGCGACGTGAGACCGGCCGCGCGCGCCGACGCGCGCCTGAAAGAGGCGCTCAAGCTCGGCTTCGACGCCGCGATCGCGCCGAAAGGGACCGAGCTCTCAGGCGTTCGCGTGACCGAGATCGATGCGGTGCAGGCGCTTGTGGAC
This sequence comes from uncultured Caulobacterales bacterium, assembly GCA_964550935.1. Lineage (GTDB taxonomy): Bacteria > Pseudomonadota > Alphaproteobacteria > Caulobacterales > Maricaulaceae > JBCBSP01. The sequence continues at coordinate 31,574 of CAZKBB010000027.1, read as the reverse complement.
TTCATCGACCCGGGCGACGCCCGGTCCGGGCTGTAGGGCGAGGAGGCGCGGATCATGGCGGGCTTTGCAGCGTTCGACCTCTTCGCGCTTCTCATCCTGTTCACCTCAGGCGTCATGGCGCTCACGCGCGGCTTCGTGCGCGAGGCGCTGACCGTGACCGCCTTCATCGCCGCTGCGCTCGCCGCGCTGTGGGCGAGGCCGGTCTTCGCCGATCTCGCCTCGGCCTTCGTGCCGGCGGGCTGGCCCGCGAACATCGCCGCGCTCGCCTTCGTGTTCGTCATCGTCTACCTGGCGGTGAGCTTCGTGACTCACTCGCTCAGCCGCGGCGTGAAGGAGGGCGAGGACGTGAACGTGCTCGACCGCACGCTGGGCTTCGTGTTCGGCCTGGCGCGGGGGTTCGTGATCCTCGGCCTGGTGGTTCTGGTCTTCAGCAATATCGCGCCGGGCTCGCAGCCGAACTGGCTCACCGGCGCGCGCGTCTATCCCCTCGCCAACGCCAGCGCGGTGCTGCTGCAGAGCCTTGCGCCCGACGACGCCTGGGTTCAAAGCCGCAGCGCGCCGGACGACGCCGAAGAGGACGACGAAATCGGCGACCTCATACGATCCAGACGCGGAGACGATGGATGAGCCCCCTCACCGCCCCCTCGGCCGCCATCCCGACCGACACCCTGGTATACGATCCGCACACTGATCGCCTGCAGGAGGAATGCGGAGTATTCGGCGCGCATGGCCTGGCCGAGGCCGCCGTGCTCACCGCGCTCGGGCTGCACGCCCTGCAGCACCGCGGCCAGGAGGCCTGCGGCATCACCAGCTATGACGGCCGCAGCTTCCACTCCGAGCGCCGCCTTGGCCTGGTGGGAGAGCACTTCACCGATCCGGACCTGCTCGACGGGCTGACCGGTCCGGTCGCCATCGGGCATGTGCGCTACTCCACCTCCGGCGCGCCGGTGATGCGCAACGTCCAGCCGCTCTACGCCGACGTGCGCGGCGGCGGGCTCGCGGTCGCCCATAACGGCAATCTGACCAATGCGCGCGCGCTGCGCGAGGAGCTGGTCGCGGGCGGATCGATCTTTCAGTCAACTTCCGACACCGAGGTGATCATCCAACTTGCGGCGAAGTCGGGAAAGACCAAGGCCGCCGACCGCCTGATCCAGGCGCTGCGCCAGGTCGAGGGCGCCTTCGCGCTGGTTGCGATCGCCAACGACAAGCTGATCGGCGCGCGCGACCCCTGGGGCATCCGACCGCTCGTCATGGGCAAGCTGGAGGGCGCGACGATCTTCGCCTCGGAGACCTGCGCGCTCGACATGATCGGCGCGGTCTACGAGCGCGACGTTGAGCCGGGCGAGGTCGTGATCGTCTCCGACGAAGGCGTGGACTCGCGCCGCTACGCCCCGCCGCGCACACCGCGCCCGTGCGCGTTCGAGTACATCTATTTCGCCCGGCCTGACAGCGTCATCGCCGGGCGCTCGGTCTACGAGACCCGCAAGCGCATGGGTCAGCGCCTGGCCCAAGAGACACACGCCGACGTCGACGTCATCGTGCCGGTGCCCGACAGCGGCATGACCAGCGCGCTCGGCTACGCCGAAGAGATCGGCAAGCCGTTCGATCTCGGCATCATCCGCTCGCACTTCGTGGGGCGCACCTTCATCCAGCCGACCCAGGCCAAGCGCGATCTCGGCGTGCGGCGCAAGCACGCCGCCAACGCCGCCGCGCTGAAGGGCAAGCGCGTGCTCCTGATCGACGATTCCATCGTGCGCGGCACCACCTCGCGCAAGATCGTGCAGATGGTGCGCGAGGCCGGGGCCAAGGAGGTGCATTTCCGCTCCGCCTGCCCGCCGATCAAGTTCCCGGACTATTACGGCATCGACATGCCCAGCAGGACCGAGCTCATGGCCTACACCCATGAGCCCGAGGCCATGCGCGAGATGCTGGGCGCGGACAGCCTCGGCTTCCTCTCCGTGGAGGGCCTTTACTGGGCGGTCACCGGCGAGACGCGCAACGACGCCTATCCCCAGCTCGCCGACCACTACTTCACCGAGGACTATCCCACCCGGCTGGTGGATCGCGACCGCGACCGGTCCGACAAGGGCCGCCAGCTCTCCCTGCTTCAGGACGCCGGATAATGACGAAATCGCTTGAAGGCCGCGTTGCGCTGGTCACCGGCGCCTCGCGCGGGCTCGGCTACGCCGCCGCGCTCGCCCTCGCCGAGGCCGGCGCCCACGTGATCGCCGCAGCGCGCACCCAAGGCGGGCTTGAAGATCTCGACGACGCGATCCGCGCCGCGGGAGGCGCTTGCACGCTCGTCCCGCTCGACCTGCAAAGCCCGGACGGGATCGAGAAGCTCGCCGAAGCGGTCGAGGCGCGCTGGGGCAAGCTGGACATTCTCGTCGCCAACGCGGCCGTGCTCGGCCTGATCACCCCGGCCGCGCAGATCCCCGCGACGGTGTGGAACGAGACGCTTGCGGTGAACCTGATCGCCCCGGCGCGCATGATCCGCGCCTTCGACGGCTTGTTGCGCCGGTCCGACGCCGGCCGCGCGGTCTTCGTGACCTCGTCGGTCGGCCAGAGCCCGAAGGGCCACTGGGGCGCCTATGGCGCATCCAAGGCCGGGCTCGACAATCTGGTGAAGAGCTGGGCCCGCGAGCTCGGCGAAACGAAGGTGCGCGCCAATCTCCTCGATCCAGGCCGCATGCGCACGCGCATGCGCGCCAAGGCGATGCCCGGCGAAGACCCGCAGACGCTGCCCACGCCCGAGGAGATCACCCCGGCGCTGGTCGCGCTCTGCGATCCGGCCGAAACGCGCCACGGCGAGATCGTGAACGCGCAGGCCTGAGGCGCCTTTAGGACTTCGCGTAAGGGTTTTTGCCGGCCTTCACGATCAGGCGGATCGGCACGCCGGGCAGGTCGAAGGCCTCGCGCAGGCCGTTGGCGAGATAGCGCTTGTAGCTTTCAGGCAGGTGTGCGGCGCGCGAGCACATCAAGACGAAGGTCGGCGGGCGCGCCTTGGTCTGGGCGATGTATTTCGGGCGCACGCGCCGTCCGTCGACGGCGGGCGGGGGATGGCGTTCGACCATCTCGCGCAGCCAGTCGTTGAGATCGCGCGTCTTCACCTTCACCGACCAGTTTTGGTGCAGTTCCTTCACCGCAGGCATGATCGTGTCGAGCCCGTAGCCGGTGCGCGCCGAAATCGGCAAAAAGGGCGCGCCCTTCACCTGGGGCAGGAGCCGCTCAAATTCGGCGCGAAGTTCTTTCAGCGTCGCGGACTTGTCCTTGACCAGGTCCCACTTGGACACCAGCACCACGAGCCCGCGGCCCTCCGCCTCGACCATGTCGGCCAGGGTCAGGTCCTGCTTCTCCAGCGGGCGCTCGGCGTCGACGAGCAGGAGCACGATCTCGGCGAACTTCACCGCGCGCAGCGTGTCCGCCGCGCTCATGCGCTCCAGCCGATCGGCCACCTTGCCGCGCTTTCGAAGCCCGGCGGTGTCGTGCAGGCGCACCCGCTCGCCGTCCCACTCCCAGGGCACCGCGATGGCGTCGCGGGTGAGCCCGGCCTCGGGCCCGGTGATCAGCCGCTCTTCGCCCAAAAGCGCGTTGATAAGGGTCGACTTGCCGACGTTCGGCCGGCCGATCACTGCGATACGCAGCGGCGGCGCGTCGGCTTCGTCTCCACCGGTTTGCTTTTCAACGGCGAGGCTGTCGAGAATGCCGGAGACCGCGGCGTAAAGATCGGTCATGCCCTCACCGTGCGCGGCCGAGATCGGGATCGGCTCTCCCAGACCAAGGCTCCAGGCCTCCGTCACGCCGTCATCGGCCTTCGAGCCTTCGGCCTTGTTGACCGCCAGCACGACCGGCTTGCCGCTTTCGCGCAGGTGCGCGGCGAAGCCCTCATCAAGCGCGGTGACGCCCTCGCGCCCGTCGATCACGAACACCAGCGCGTCGGCCTCGCGCACCGCCGCCTCGCTCTGGGCGCGCATGCGCGCTTCCATGCCGCCGGCGGCGTCTTCATAGCCGGCGGTGTCGATCAGACGGATCTGCAGATCGCCGAGCCGTCCGTCAGCCTCACGCCGGTCGCGCGTGACGCCTGGACGGTCGTCGACGATCGCCAGCGGTTTGCCGGCGAGACGGTTGAACAGGGTCGACTTGCCCACATTGGGGCGTCCGACCACAGCCAGAACGGGCCGGGTCACAGCGCGATGCCTTCCTTGCAGCCGCCGGCTCAGCGAAGCGCGACGAGGCGGCCTTCGTCAGTGAGCACGTAAACGGTCTCGTTCGCGATGACGGGCGCGATGAAGACCGCATCGCCCAGATCGCGTTCGCCCTGAACCGCGCCCGTTTCGGGATCGATGATGATCAAATCGCCCTCGGAGGACGCCACAAGAAGCCGGCCGCCGGCCATGATCGGTCCGGCGTAGGCGATGCGGTTGCGCCGGCGACGTTCGTTGCGGAAGGCGGGCAAATCGGTGATCCAGCGCGCCGCGCCGGTCTCGCGCTCCATCGCGACGACCTCCCCGTCGGTGGTGATCATGAACAGGAAGTCGCCCGCCACCCAGGGCGCGTGCAGCGCGCCGGCCGGCTGGGTCCAGACCCGTTCGCCGGTGCGCAGGTCGAACGCGGCCATGGTGCCCGAGTGGGCCGAGGCGTAGACCTGATTGTTCATGATGACCGGGCTGCCCGCGATATCGTTGATCGCGGCGAGCGGCGTCAGACCGCCCGAACGCGTCAGCGAGTCCGACCACAGCACCGAGCCGTTTTGCGCCCGGATCGCGACGATCTCGCCGGAGGTGTAGGGCGCGATGACGACGTCGCCGAGGACCGCCGCGCTCGGCGCGGTGATCAGACGCGCGGTCTCTGCAATGCCTCGGTGGGTCCACAACACCGTTCCGTCTTCGGCGTCGAAGGCGAACAGCTCGTTGTCGTCGGTGGAGACATAGACGCGCCCGCCGGCGACCGTCGGCGCGGTGTGGAAGGGGGTGAAGGCGCTCTGCCGCCAGATCTCCTCGCCGGTCTGGGCGTCCAGCGCGACCACGTATTCATAGCCTGCGTGCGCGTAGACCCGGCCGTCGCCGACCGCGAGCCCGCCGCCGAAGGCGACGCGCTCATCGCCGGCGCCCAGGAAGGGGATGAAGCCGACCGCGCCGCCGGGCTGGGCCTCGGCTTCAGCGGTCAGGCGGGTGGTCCAGCGCTCTTGGCCGGTCTCGGCGTCCATCGCAGTGATGCGCCCGCGCGCATCGATGGCGTAGATGAACCCGCCGCTGACCACCGGGCGTGCGTTCAGGCGCCGGTCCGAGCCGGAGCCCTGGCCGATCGACTCCCGCCAGAGACGCTCCAGCGGCCCGCTCGCGGCGGTGTGCTGCATGGCGTGGGTCGGAAAGCCGTCCGGCTGGGGCCAGCTGTCGTTGACGTAGGGCGGAGGCACGTTCACGGCCGCGCCGAAGGCGTCGCCGCGATCAAGGCTCTCCTCGAAGGCGAGGATGGAGACGCGCTCGGACTCCTCCGGCGCGTTTGGATCGTCGGTCTCGCGGTCGAAGGGATTGAGGCGGTTGAGCTGCTCGCCTGCGCCGCAGCCCCCAAGAGCAAGAGCGGTTACGGCGAGGATGGCGGTGAAGGCGTGATGGATGCGGATCAAGATCCGTCCTCCTGATCATCAAGCGCCGCGGGCGCGGCGTCGTCTTCGGCCGGGAGTGCGGTCGCCGGCGCGGCGGCCTCGGCCGGCTCAGCGGGCGGATCGGTCTCCGCGGCCGCTTCGGCGACGGGCTCTGGCGCGTTCTGTTCAATCAGCGCAAGCGCATGGGAGACGCGCTGGCGCATGCCCTGGGGCAGATCAAGCGCGAGCGCCAGGGAGTCATAGCGCTGGCGCGCCTCCGCCCAACGCTGCTCCGCGATCGCCTTCGCCGCAATCAGCTCTCGCGCCATCAGATCAAGCTGGGAGCCGTCGCGGCCCACTTCGTCCAGGCGCACCGCGGCGTCGTCGTATGAAAGGGTGTCGAACTGGGCGCGCACGGCGTGATAGCGCGCCACATCGCGCACCACCGGGTCCGGCGCACGCTGGATCGCGCGCTCGTAAAGCTGGGCCGCCGCGTCGGGCTCGCCGCGCCGAAGCGCCAGATCGGCCTCTCGCATGAGCGCCAGCGTGGCGTAACCGCGCGGCCCGTCCGCAGCGATTTCCGACAGAGCCGCGCGCGCGGCGTCCACATCGCCGGTCTCGATCAGCTCGACGGCCGCCACATACCGGTCCGACGCCGCTGCGGCTTGCGAGGACTGGCGCGCCTGCCACCATTGATAACCGGCCACGCCGATCACGATCGCCACGGCCGCGCCGAGCAACCACGGGCCATAGCTGCGCAGGAGCTGCTGATAGCGCTCCTTGCGAAGTTCTTCTTCAACTTCGTCGAAAACGTCGACCACGGACGGCCTCCGGCGGGGGTTCCAAATTCGCGGCGGACCCTAGCCGGGCCGGGCGGGAGCGGCAATACGCCTTGCAGCGGGGCGATTTGAAGGCGTCAGCCCTTGCGCGCCATGTAGACGTGGTCCGGGCCCGGGAAGGCCCGCGCGCGGACCTCGTCGGCGTACGCCTTCACCGCCTCTTCGGTCAGCGTCTTCAGGTCCGCGTAGCGTTTGACGAAGCGCGGGGTCCAGTCGAACTGGCCCAGCATGTCGTTGGTCACCAGAATCTGTCCGTCGCAGGCCGAGGACGCGCCGATGCCGATGGTGGGCGCGCGCACGGCCTCGGTGATCTCGCGCGCGAGATCCTCGGCCACGCCCTCCACCACGATGGCGAAGGCGCCCGCCTCGTCGGCCGCGCGAGCCTCGTCGAGCACGCGCGCGCGCTCGGCCTCGTCGCGGCCCTTGGCCTTGAACCCGCCTTCGGACAGGGACGCCTGGGGGCGCAGGCCCACATGGCCCATCACCGGCACGCCGCGCTCTGACAGGAAGCGCACGGTTTCGGCGATATAGACCCCGCTCTCCACCTTCACCGCCTGGCACCCGGTTTCGCGCAGGATGCGCGCGGCGTTGTCGAAGGCCTGCTCGGGCGAGCGCTCATAGCTGGAGAACGGCATGTCCACGACGACCAGCGCGCGCTTGGCGCCGCGCATCACCGCCTGGCCGTGCAGGATCATCATGTCGAGCGAGACCGGGATGGTGCTGTCGAGCCCGTGCACGACCATGCCCACCGAATCGCCGACCAGAAGCACGTCGCAATGGGGATCGAGCAGCTTGGCTGTCGGGGCGTCGTAAGCGGTCAGACACACCAGCGGATCACCGCCCTTGCGCGCGCGCACCGCCGGCGGGGAGAGCCGCTTTGCAGAGGTCGGGGTCTGGGCGGACATGAGGTGGGCGCTCCGGTGAAAAATCGCGCGCACGCTAGCCGAGCGCAGCCCCGGCGCAACCCTTAAGGCGCCGAGACGAAATCAGCTCTGACGCGTAAGCGCGGCTCCGACGGCCAGCGCGGCCGCGCCGGCGAGCGCCGCAAGAACGCCTTGCGCGTCGCCGGCGGCCATAGCGGCTTCGATGAAGCCAAGATCGCCCGCGCGCACGAACTGGCTCGCGGCGAAGGCCGAACCGGCGAGGCCGGCGACCCCGAGGCCGATCCAGCGCCAGCGCTCGCGCCGCTCAAGGCTCGCGTCCACCTTGGCGGAGAAGGACGGGTCGAAGCCCGGCTCGGCCTCGACGAACATCGCGGACAGGCGCGCGTCGAAGTCGTCGGCGGGCTGATCTTCGGTGCGGCTCATCCTGATCTCCCTCACGCGGCGTCGGCGTCGCCGTCGAGCAGGGCGCGCAGCTTGGCGCGTCCGCGGTTAACATGGCTCTTCACGGTGCCGAGCGGAAGCCCTGTGGCCTCGGCCACTTCCGCGTGACTCATCCCGGCGGCGAAGTTCAGAACGACGCATCGCCGCTCGGCCTCGGCGAGCTGGGCGAGCGCGCGGTCGAGCGCCACGTTGGCGGGGGCGTCGACCGGGGCGGCGACCGTGTCGGCCTGCGCGCCGGCGGCCTCCTCGTGGCGCGCGCGGGTCTTGGCCTTGCGCGCCGCCTGGAGAAACTCAGTGTAGGCGATCCGGCAGAGCCAGGACTTCACCGAGCCCTCGCCGCGATAGTCTGCGATGCGCAGCCAGCCCTTCACGAAGGCGTCCTGGGCGAGATCGTCCGCGGCGGCGTCGTTGCGCGCGAGCCGGCGCAACAGCCCCCTCACCGCGCCTTGATGACGCGTGACGAGCGCTGAGTACGCGCTGCGATCGCCCGCGGATGCGAGCGCGGCGAGGTCGTCGTCGGAGGTCACCGCCCGGCGGCGCTCCTATGGCTGCAGCGGCTCTAGTCCTTGTCCTTGGACGTCATCGCGGCGAACAGGCCGAAGATCACGAGCACGACGCCGATGAGGCCGGGAATGGCCGCGACGCCGGCCATCAGGAGCGTCATGTCCGGCGCGCTCGGATCGGCCTGCAGGTCGGGGATGCTGTTCTCCAGCCCCCAGCCGAGCCCGACCAGGCCCAGCGCGATCGCCAGAAGGACAAGCCCGGCTTTGATGTCGCCGCCCTGCTTCTTCGGTTTCACGCCAAGGCTTTTGACGAGCTCCGGCTCCAGCGTCTGGCCGGATCTGACCGCCTCGCGCACGGTGTCCAGCACCTCTTTGCGGTTGCGGTGATTGTAGAAATTCACCACCGCCACGATGCCGAGCACCATGGCGAACAGGCCAACGGGGACCAGAGTATCTTCCATTGTCGTCGCTCCTTGTCTCGCGCCGGCGGGCGCGGTCTCATGACTTGGCGCAGGCGATGAGCCGCGCTGTTACACGATCAGATGCCCGAAGGCGGGCTTTCGGATGCAAACCCGATGACCGCCACGCCGAAAAGCTGCATGTGAAACGCCGCCGTCAGCGCCGCGAGGGCGAGGCCGAGGACGATCGCCGCGCCGTCGGCCGTCCGGGAGGCGTGCGTGCCATAACCCCCGCCCTGCGCATAGGCGGTGATCGCCAGAAGCAGTGACCAGGCCGCAAGGCTCGCAAACAGAACGAGGGAGGCGAGATCGCCGTTCGCGACCAGATGCCCGCTCGCCCACAAAAGCACGCCAAGCGTCATGGGATGGCGCGTCCATTTGCGGATATGGCTCGGCGCATAGGCGGCGATAACCAAGGTCATCGCGAGCGGCGTCGTGATCAGCGGCGCAAACCGCGTCCAGGGCGGCGGGACCCACACCATCTCGGACGGGTGGGCGAGGATCTTGCCGTAGATGATCAGCGCGAGCCCGGCCGCGCTCAGAAACGAAATCGCGATCATGTGCAGCTGCGGACCGAGCAGCGCCAGGGCTGCGCCGCGCACGCGAACGATGCGCAGCGCGTGCGCCCCGATGAACAAGATCAGTCCTGCGATCAGTACGCCCATGACCCCGCCCCTGATTTGTCGGCGTGATGCTAGCGTGAATCGCGCGCTGACGCGCGCCTCGCCTCGCCACGTCCCGGCTGCGGGCTAGCTGATTACAAAATCCAAGGATGAGACGCGCCATGCCGAGCCTCATGCGACTGATGATCCATCACGCGGCGGTCGGCTTCGCGATCGCGCTGGTCTTCACAGCCCTTCTACTCGCTTTCGACATCGCCAATCTGCGCACCCTCGCCTCTCAGTCCGGCGCCGGGATCGCGGCGATCATGCTTCTGGCCTTTTTCATCGGCACGACCTTCGCCGGCGCGCAGATCGGCTTCGCCGTCTTCAGCCAGAAGAACCGCGACGACGAGTGAGCCGTTCCGACGCAAGTGGCGAATCCGCCTGAAGGCGTTAAAACGACGGTCGATACTCAGCCGGAGCCCGCCTTGACCGAGACCTTGACTATCCGAACGCCGGACGACTGGCATCTGCACCTGCGCGATGGCGACATGCTGAAGCTCGTCGCGCCTTACACCGCGCGTCAGTTCCGCCGCGCCATCGTGATGCCCAACCTCGTCCCGCCGATCACCACGATCGAGGCCGCGCGCGCCTATCGCGAGCGCATCCTCGACGCGGCCGGTCGCACGAGCGGGTTCGAGCCGCTGATGACCGCCTACCTCACCGACACGATCGACCCGGACGAGGTCGCGCGCGGGTTCGAAGAGGGCGTGTTCACCGCCTGCAAGCTCTATCCGGCCGGCGCCACCACGAACTCCGACCGCGGGGTCACGGACATCGGAAATATCGACGCCGTGCTGGCGCGCATGGCCGAGATCTCCATGCCGCTCCTCGTCCATGGCGAGGTGGTCAGCGACGATGTCGACATCTTCGACCGGGAGAAGGTGTTCATCGAGCGCATTCTCGCGCCCACGATGGAGCGCTTTCCCGATCTGAAGGTGGTGCTGGAGCACATCACCACGAAGGACTCCGTCGACTTCGTGCTGGCCGGCGGAGACCGGCTCGCCGCGACGATCACCGCCCACCATCTGCGCCTCGACCGCAACGACATGCTGGTCGGCGGGATTCGCCCGCACATGTACTGCCTGCCCGTGGCCAAGCGCCGCCAACACAAAGAGGCCTTGCGCGAGATCGTCGCGACCGGCAACGCGAACTTCTTCCTGGGCACCGATTCCGCGCCCCATGAGCGCCACGCCAAGGAGAGCGCGTGCGGGTGCGCGGGCATCTTCTCCGCGCCGGTCGCGCTGGAAAGCTACGCCCAGACCTTTGAAGAGCTGGGGTGCCTGGACAAGCTGGAGGGCTTCGCCTCCGAGCACGGGCCGCGCTTTTATGGCCTGCCCCTGAACGACGGCGAGATCACGCTGGAGCGTTCAGGGCTCGACGTGCCGGGGGCCATCGACCCGGATGGTGAAGACGTCACCCCCTTCCACGCCGGCGAACGGCTGAACTGGCGCCTGGTCTCCTAGGCGCGGGCGGGTGCGAATGCGCCATGGAAGCCCAGCGGCAGCGCGTAGGGACACCCAAAGCTCGCCACCGGGCCGTCCGCCAGTCGCTGGGCGTCGAACACGTGGAGTTCGGTCCGCCCCGCGGCGCCGTTGAGCGCTGTCGTGATGAGCCAACCGTCCGGGCCGCCACGCGACTTAGGCACGAATAGCGGCTCCTCAGACCAGTGGTCAGCACCGTAATCGAACGATGCGAACGCCCCGGTGCGCCAGTTCCAGCAGCCCAGCCCTGTCGGCGTCACGCCGTAGAGCCGCTCGTGACCGCGCGTGGCCAGGCGGGCGTCGATTTGGGGAAACTCGCCGCGTCCGTCATGGACCTCCATCTCGGCGGCGCCGGACGGCGCAAGGCGGATCAGGCACGGCCTGGCGCCGGGGTCATCGCTATAGACGCCCTGCGCCAGAGCGCGCGCGCCATGGCGGGCGAAGTCGGCGTCTTCGGACAGGAAGGCGTCGAAGCGGATTTCTCCGTCCGCGGCTTCGTACGCATTGCCCACATGAAACATGTAGCGCGCCGGCAGCTCGTAGACGGAGCGGACGGTGAGGGTCTGCTTGTCAACGACGGCGATCCGCATCGGCTCATCGGGGCGCCATTCGTGCTGGTCGATCACCGTTTCCGCCGCGGCGCCGGTGTGCAGAAGCGGCGGCAGGACCAGGATCACGAACCGCTCGGTGATTGCGAAATCGTGCATCAGGCTCGGGACCGGCAACTCCAGAAGCTGAGCCCGCTCAAGGGCGCCATCCACCCCGAGGCGCCAGATCACGCATCGCCGCCCGAACGCGCCGAAGTTCCAGATCGAGCCGTCACGATCGCGTTTGGGGTGGGCCGAGAAGGGTAGGCCGTCGGCCCCGCCCTCGAACGCCTTGCGGCCGAGGGTCTCCAGCGTGTCCGCATCAACGCGCCAGGGTGATCCCCCTTCCCACAGGGCCCAGATTTCGTCGCCCAACGTCAGCACGCTGGTGTTGGCGACGTTCATGTCGTCAGGCCGGGCCGAACCCCGCGCTTGCGTCGGCGAGGACCCGAAGCCGGCGTAGACGAACCGCCCGGCCGCCTCTTCGACTCGCCGCTTGTGCGTGTCCACGAACCGGCCCCGGTGACGGACCGCGCGGGAGCCGACTTCGAAGCGCTGGATCATGCCGTCGCCGTCGAACCAGTGCCCGAGGCGTTCGCCATCTCGCTCGAACTGCGCCGGGCCGTTGCGATAGAGCACGCCGCGAAGACCGTCGGGCAGGCGACCCGACAGGCGGGTCATCGTTGAATCCAGGCGCGCCTCAGGGGTTGAGAACCCGGCCCGCCAGCCGCGCGGCTCAGCGCGAAGGCTTGGGGTTCCCAGACCCGCCAGGACGGGCGCGGAAAGGCTCGCCGCGCCGCCCAGTAGAAGCGCGGCGAAGGATCTGCGGGTCAGAGCGGTCATGACGGTCCCCTACCCTTGCAACGTAATGATCTGGGCCGCGCCGCCGGCGCCGAGTTCGAATACGGCGTCGTCGAAGGCCGGCGGACCGAAGCGCGGCGGGGCATCGTTCGATGTCCCGTAAGGCTCGGTGGGAAACCCCATCAGATTGCTGTCGAGTTCGCCGTCGCCGTCGACGTCGTGAAACAGCCTGATCGCGTAGCGCCCCTCGCCGGGAGCCTGAAGCTCGAGGACGGGCGCGCCCTCGCCGACGGCCACGGTGACCGTGTGTACCGGCCGCTGCTCCCAGCCACCATCCGAATAAAGGGCGGCGCGGATATAGCCGGTTCGAGCCTCCACCCCGGCGATCTCCACGCGCACCGGGATCGGCTCCTGCGCCGCGCCGGTCGCCGGCGCGGCTGCGCACGCCAACACGGCCAACACTGCGGTTTTCGAAAACAGGCGTTTCATGGCTCTTCTCCTTCTGGTGACGCCCGCCAAGGCGATTGGCCTTAAGCGGTGCGATAGCGAAGGAAGATGCGCTCGCCCCGCGCCGCCAGCGCGCTTTCGCCGCCGGACGGGCCGGGTTCGCCAACGGCGCCCGTTCGCCGTTCGCGAAGCGTGAACGGAGGGGCGCGCGCGTCGCCGCCGCGCACCGCGCGCGCTTGGGTAAATGCGATTTGCGCCCGGTCTCAGCTTTCGCCATCATCGTGGCGCACGATGAGGATTTGATGATCGAAACCGTGATTGAGACGCTGGGCGGGCCTGACAGCGTATAGTGGCTGGCCGGCGGTTATTTCTCGTTGTTGCTCGGGGAGCGGGCGTTAGCCGCCTTTCGCGGGGCGCGGTACGACGATCGCGACGCGCTGTGCTCCATCGGGCTCAACCTGATGAACTCAGTGCTCGGGATCGTGCTTGGCGGGCTGCTGCCTTTGGCGCTCTACGTGGTGGTCTATGAGCAGGGCAGGCTGTTCACGATCGACAGTCTCTGGCTGGCGCTGCCGCTCGCCTTTCTGATCCATGAACTCGCCTATTACGCCGAGCACCGCATGTCGCACCGCATCGGCCTGCTCTGGGCGTTTCATGCGATCCATCACTCGTCCAACGAATTCAACCACACGACCGCGGCGGCGCCGAGCTATAGATGCGTCGCCATGGAGAGAGCCTCAAAATTTAGCGCCGCAAGGGCGCGGACATGTCAGTCTGGCGCTTCTGTACCGCATACACGGGCAAAAGGTGACCTTTCACCTCGGCGAACGACGCCCCTCTGGCGGAGTTCCGTATTGCCACACGAAACGACCTCGCTTAACGAGTGTTATGTTATAACATTTTTGTAGGTGTAAGCGCATTCTTGGCGGCGCCACCGACGCGAGGAGTCTCCATGACGACCAGAACCGCCTCCGTTGATGTCGCCGCGGTCGGCTTGTCCGGCCTCTGTCTGATCCACTGCCTTGCTCTGCCCTTGTTGAGCGCCTTTCTTCCTGTCGCTGGAGCGATCGCTGAGGCCGAGTGGGTGCACACGGCGTTCGTGCTCGCGGCCTGGCCGGTCAGCGGTTCCGCCATCTGGCGCAGCCTGAGCCGCAAATCGCTGTGGCCGTTCAGCACCGCCGCCGGCGCCGGGCTGATCGTGTTGACGGCCGCCGCATTTGTCGAAGCGCTTCACGATCATGAAACGCTGCTCACGGTCATTGGCGCGATCGTTCTGGCGGGCGCGCATCTCTGGCGCTTTATGCGCCAGCTTCGTTGAGCTCGCGCCATTGTGTCACGATTAAATTTCCTGCTCTTCGGCGCTATCGCTTTGATCGCCGCTCCCATCGTCTCGGCCGCTGAAGCACAATCGGACCCGGCGCTGGAGAGCGCCACCGACCGCCAAGTCTATCCGCGCGCCTATTTTGATCGCTTCAATCCGCAAACGGCTCGAGACATCGTCGCCCGCATCCCGGGCTTCAGCTTTGATGCGGGTGATGATCTTCGTGGCTTCGGCGGCGCGGCGGGCAACGTCCTTGTTGACGGCGTCCGGCCGACGTCGAAATCCGGAGGCGTGGCCGACTCTCTGACCCGCATACCCGCCAACGATGTCGCGCGCGTGGTGGTCATCCGGGGTCCCGCGGGGACAAGCGAAGCGGCGGGCCAGACCGTCGTGGCGAACATCATCAGAGCGGGGCGGGCGCGCTCGGCGACCTGGCGGGCCGAGATCGAGCGCAATTCCGAAGGCGTTACCTATCCCTCTCTTGAGGGCTCCGTGTCCGCCCGGCTGGGAGCCTGGTCGACGTCAACGAAGCTCAATGGTTTCTGGGAGCAGTTTGATCTTGTCGGCCGGCGGGACCGTTTCGACGCGCAAGGTGATCTCCTGGCCGCTCAGATCGAAGACCGTCCCAGCGTTCTCACACAAGGCTTTGTCTCGACGGAAGCGTCTCGACCGGTCGGTGGCGGGACGCTCACATTGAACGCACGCGCGGGCGGGTCAGGGTTCTTTCCTGTGACCGACCGGTTTCAGTTCGACGGGCGCGAACCCGGTGGCGCCCCGGATGGCCGTGTTTACGTTGATTTCGACAGTGTCAAATGGACCGGGGAAGCGGGGGTCGACTGGACGCGAAGCTACGCAAACGACTGGACGTACAAGATCATCGCGCTGGCCACGTCGTCACCGCTCGACGAGGAGACGATCGTTCGGGTAGAGCGCCCGGTGGAGACAGTCCGCGGCGGTTCGCGCTTCACCAACCGTCAGCTTCCCCTTGAAACGATCCTGCGAACGACGCTCGCCCGTGGAGGGGAGCGGCCGATCAGGCCTGAGTTCGGACTGGAGGCCGCCTATAACCGCCTCGATAGTGAATTGGCGTTCTTCAATCGTCAGTCGGATGGCCTGGAAGCGCGCGTCAGCCTTCCGGCCGCAAATGTTCTTGTTGAAGAAATCCGCGGCGAGGTGTTCGCAAACCTGGTGTGGACCCTTTCTCCGAAGTGGACCCTTGAAAGCGGGATGGCCATAGAAGCCTCAGAGATTTCGGTTTCGGGCGATGTGGACAATAGCCAGGCTTTCATTTTCGCAAAGCCCTTCGCCAACCTACTTTACCGGCCGACGTCTTCGCTGCAGCTGCGTTTGGGTGCGCGGCGCACAATCGGTCAGCTTGATTTTGGTAACTTCGCCGCCTCGGCTGAAGGCGAGCAGGACCGCCAGTTTGGCGGCAATCCAGATCTTGCCCCGGACCAGACCTGGCGGGCCGACTTCGCGCTCGATTGGCGCGAAGAAGCGGTCGGCGCCCTGAATGTCGAACTGTTTCATGAGTGGCGCACCGACGTGCTCGAGCAGCGTGTGTTGCCGTCCGGCGCGTTCGGCCTGGCGAACGCGGGCGACGCTCGCGTCTGGGGTGTCGAAATCACCGGTTCGCTTCAGTTGCAGCCCTTGATCCCGGGCGGATTGCTCGAAGTCAGCGCGACGCTCCAGGACTCCCAGTTTGACGATCCGCTCACCGGCGTCTCAAGAGGCTTGACGAATATAACAAGTCCGGTCGCGTCGGTGTCCTTCCGCCAGGATTTGCCCTCGCTTGAGGCCTCTTGGGGTGTCGAGTACACGGCCGCCAGCGAGATCGTCGGCTATTTCGCCGATGAAATCTCGGATACGCGCACCGCCGATCAAGTGGAAGTCTTTGTAGAGACAACGCGGTGGTTGGGCGTGAAATCACGCTTCGCAGTGCGTAATCTTAGCCATAGAAACTTCTTCACCGAGCGCGTGTTTTTCGCGCCCGACCGGTCTGGCGCCTTGATCGGTTCCGAACGCGTCGACCGTGACCGGGGCATGTTCGTCACGCTGAGCTTTGAAGGCCAGAGCTAGCGCTTACGCACTCCATTTCGGGAACGGGTCGGGCAGGTGCGCCCACGCGTCCGGGGTGAACGTGTCGGCGTCCACCAGGCAGGCATCCAGGTCGCGGCGGATGGCGGCCTGGTCCATCCCGACGCCGATGAACACCAATTCGTTGCGCCGGTCGCCCCAGACCTTGTCCCAGTGGGTGGCGAGCATGGTGTCGAACGCCTCCCCGTGGGGCCAGCGCTCGCGCGGCACGTCCGCCCACCAGCGTCCGAGGCCCTGATGACGGACCAGCGCGCCGGCCTGGCTCACCTCGGCGATCCACGCGGGGCGGGTCGCGATCCAGAAATGGCCCTTGCCCCGGATCACGTTGGGCCAGGGACGATTGAAGAAGTCGTGCAGCTTCTGCGGATCGAACGGGCGGCGCTCGCGATAGACGAAATGGTCGATCCCGTACTCTTCGGTCTCCGGGGTATGGTTCTCGAAGTCGTAAAGTTCCTTCGCCCAGAGGGGATGGTTCTGGGCCTTTTCAAAATCGAACAGGTTCGTGCCGAGGATCTCGCCGGGCGCGACGCGCGAGAAATCGGTTTCGAGGATGCGCGCTTCCGGGTTGAGGCCGGTGATCACCTTTCGGACCACGGCCATTTGCTCCGGACCGGCGAGCCCGGCCTTGTTGATCACGATGATGTCGGCGAACTCGATCTGGTCGACGAGCAGGTCGATCACCGCGCGGGTATCGCCCTCCCCGGCGGTTTCGCCCCGATCGGCGAGAAACTCGGTCGAGGCGTAGTCCTTCATCAGGTTCACTGCGTCGACGACGGTCACCATGGCGTCGATGCGCGAGTGGTCGCCGAGGCTCTGGCCGGCCTCGTCTCGGAAATCGAAGGTCGCCGCCACCGGCAGGGGCTCGGAAATGCCGGTGGACTCGATGATGAGCGCGTCGAACCGGCCCATCTCGGCGATACGCTTGACCTCGGTGAGCAGGTCTTCGCGCAGCGTGCAGCAGATGCACCCGTTGGTCATCTCCACGAGCGTCTCGTCGGTCTTGGTGACCGCCCCGGAGCGCTCCACGAGGTCGCCGTCGATGTTCACCTCGCTCATATCGTTGACGATGACCGCAAGCTTCAGCCCGTCGGTGTTCGTCAGCAGATGGTTGAGCAAGGTGGTTTTTCCTGCGCCTAGAAATCCGGAAAGGACCGTGACCGGAAGGCGCGCGTCGGTGTTGGGGAACATGGTGATCTATCGACCTCGGGAACGCTGTGCTAAGAACGTTATAACATAACAAACAGCGATCATAAGGGGCGATATGCTGGACATGGCTCACGAGCCGCCCGTCGCGGTCGAGGCGACGCGCGAGAGGAGTTTCGTGCGTGGCGCGACGCGTCTGGCCGCGTTCGAGCTGAGGCCGGGCGCCGCCATTCCCGAGACCGATCCGCGACCGGTGCTGGTCATCGCTGAGACGCCCGCCTCGCTGCGCATCGCGGGCGCGGGTCTGTCCGCGCCTATCGAGCTCGCCGCCGGCCAGAGCCTCCTGCTGCCTCAGGGCTTGGCCGGAATCGAAAACGCCGGCGGCGAACCCGTGCGGTTCTACCTGATCGGGTTGACCGCGGGCGCGAGCGAGCCGCCCGGTCGTTCGGCGGGTGTGCGACCCCGGTCAGAAATCAGGTAACGGCTCGCATCGCCCCGGCCCGGGTCTCGGCCGGCGAGGTGACGGCGCTCGGCCGGATCACCGCAAGCGCGCTCGGCTTCTTCGCCCGTCGCGCGATGAAGGCGCCCGGTCGCGCCGCGCGAGACGTACGGCTTTCAGACCGGAACGTAGGCGCCGTCCTCGCCGCGTTGGACGCCGAACACCGAGGCGAGCCGGGCGGGCGAGAGCGCGTCTTCCGGAGTTGCGTCGGCGACCACGCGGGCTGCGTCGAGCACCACGATGCGGTCGGCCCAGCGCCGCGCGGCGTCCAGATCGTGAAGCGCCGCGAGCACGGCCCGTCCGGCGTCGGCCTCAGCGCGCAGCACCGCCATCGCCTGATGCTGATGCTTCAGATCAAGCGCGTTCGCGGGTTCGTCCACGATCAGGGCGGGGGCCGGGCTGATCAGGGCGCGGGCGAGATGGATGCGCGCGCGCTCCCCGCCGGACAACGTGGTGAGGTCGCGTCCGAACAACGCTGCGACGTCGAGCCGATCGAGCGTGGCGCGGACCTTGGCCTGACCCTCGGCGTCGAGGCGGCGATAGGAGCGCCCGTTCCAGGCGAACAGACCCAGCGCCACCACGTCCTCCACGGCCAGACGCCAGACCAGCGGACGCTCCTGGGGCAGGTAGGCGGCGAGCCGGCCGCGCCGTCGCGGCGGGAGTGACGTGAGCGCTTCACCGCCCAGCTCAGCCGTTCCCAAGGCGAGCGGCGCCAGTCCCAGCATGGCTTTCAGCGCGGTGGATTTGCCCGCGCCGTTGGGGCCGACGAGCGCTGTGAGCTCGCCTGGACGCGCGGCGAGATCGACCCGGTCGAGGATCAAGGCCTCGCCCGCGCGCACGCTGGCCGCTGTCAGGATCGCCGCGCTCATCGCCCGATGCTCCGGTTGGTCACAGCGACCCAGATGAAGGCCGGCGCGCCGATCAGCGCGGCGGCGACGCCCAGCTTCAGCTCCTGGGAGAAGGGCAGCACGCGCAGCGCAATGTCGGCGAGCACCAGAATCAGCCCGGCCAGAAGCGCGCTCGGCAGAACCAGATCGGCCGGATCGTGACGCACGAAAGGCCGGACCAGGTGCGGCGCGACGATGCCGACAAAGCCGATCGTGCCGGCCACCGCCACCGCCGCCCCGGTCATCAGGGCCGAACCGGCGATCACGAGAAGGCGTGTCCGGCCGAGGTCAGCGCCCAGCGTCGCTGCGGTTTCTTCGCCCAGCGCCAGCGCGCGCAAGCCCGGAAGTGCGAGCGCGGCGAGCACCGCGCCGGCGATCCAAAACGGCGCGCCGAACCCAATATCGAGATAGGAGCGGTTCGCCACCGAGCCCAAAAGCCAGTTGACCATGTCGGAGAGCGAGAACGGGTTCGGCGAGAGGTTCATGGCGAGCGCGGTCAGCGCCCCGGCGAAGCTCGATAGCCCCACCCCGACGAGGACGAGCTGGACCGCTGAGAGACGCGCGGCGCCGGCGATGTAAAGCACCGCCGTCGCCGCCAGGGCGAAGGCGACGGCCATCACGGGCACGGCGAAGGCGCTGATCAGGGCGAGGTTGAAATAGATCGCGACCACCGCGCCGAGGGCGGCGGAGGCGCTGACGCCCAGCACGCCGGGATCGGCGAGCGGGTTGCGCAACAGGCCCTGCAATAACGCGCCGGACGCGCCGAGCGCGGCGCCGACGAGAAACGCGGTCAGACCCCTGGGGATGCGGATCTCCCACACCACCAGGCGCACCGGTTCGCTCGCCCCGCCGACAACGGCGGCGAGCGTGTCGGCCAGGCTGATGGGCGCGTAACCGATCAGCGCCGAAGCGAGCACGCCGGCGCCTGAGGCGAGCGCGAGCGCGATCAGGAGCGCGGTTCCGGACGGAGCCCGGCTCATCGCCGGCCCCCTAAAAGCGCATCGGCCTGGCGGCGCGCGTCGAGCGCGGCCTCGGCCATGAACCAGGCGCCGCACCCCAGATAGGCGCCGTGAAGGTGAATGGTCGGCGTGCGGGCGAGCTGGTCTCGCAGCACCGGGTGACGCGTGGACGTCCAGTTGTCGACCTTGTTGACCGGCTGTTCGAAGAAGCCGGTGACGATCAGCTCAGGCGGATCGAGCACCAGCGCCTCCAGCGGCAGCTCGCGCCACCCTGTCGCGCCGTCGCGCGCGGCGACGTTTTCAAAGCCTGCGGCGAGGAGGATTTCATGGATCAGCGTGCCCGCCCCGGCCGTGACCCCGCCGGGCGTGACGTAGAGCGCTTTCGGGCGTCCGCCCGGGCCCTCGCCGGCCTGATCCAGCAGGGCGTCCATCTGCGCCGCGAGGGCCTCGCCCCGCCCCGGCCGGCCGAGCGCGCGCGCGGTGCGCAGCACGGTGGCGCGGATATCCTCGAAGTTCCGGGCGAAGCCGAGATTGAAGACCTCATAGCCCAACCGCTCGTAAAGCCGGCGTGCGCGCGGCCCGCCGCCATAGCTGCGAACGATAAGGTCGGGCTCGCGGGTGATCACGTCCTCGGCGGCGTCCTTCAGCCTGGGCAAGCCTTCAGCGCGGGCGCGAAGAGCGCTGTAGGCCTCGTCAGGCCCCGTGCTGACGCCGAGGATCTGCTCACGCTCGGCCAGCGCCAGGACATACTGGTCCGCGCAGTAGTCTAAAGAGACCACCCGCGGGGCTTGCGCCCCGGCGGCCGGAGCCGCCAGGGCGACGAGCGCCGTAACAAGCATGAGCGCTCGCACAGCCCCCTAGCCTCCCGGCCGCCAGCGCAGACCGATCGAGACCGTGCGCGGCGCGCCCGCGAAGGCGGCGGGCTGCTCATAGCTCTCGTCGAACAGGTTCGTCGCCGCCGCGAACACCTCCAGATCCTCGGTGAGCGCATAGCGGCCGGACAGGTCGACCAAGGCGAAGCCGTCGACCTCGTCTCCGCTGGCGACGAAGAAGCCGGCGTCGTCATAGGTCACGTCGAGGCGTTCCCCGGTATAGCCGTAGCGAAGGCTCACGGCGGCTTTCTCGCTCGGGCGCCATTCGGCCGACGCCGACCAGGCGTGCTCGGGCCGGCGCAGAAGACGCGTGCCTGTGTCGGCGTTGATCGCGTCGGTATAGGTGTAGTCCGCCGATAGCGTCAGCGCAGCGACCGGACTCCAACGCACATAAGCCTCAACGCCGGAAAGATCGGCTTCACCGATATTGACGTTTGCGCCGGTGAACGTGGCGAAGTCGAACACGTTTTCGATCAGGTTTTCGATCTCGCCGTCATACCAGGCCGCGCCGAACGACACAGCGTCCAGCGTGGTGTCGAAACCGATCTCGCCCATCTCGCCGTTTTCCGGCTCCAGGTCCGGGTTCGGCGTGATGAAGGCCGAGCTGGCGAAGCGCTCCGACAGCGTCGGCGCCTTGAAGCTCGTGCCGTAGCTGGCGCGAAGGCGTGTGTTCAGCGCCGGAACGGCGTACACCGCGCCGATATTGCCCGTGGTCTCCGCGCCGAATGCGTCATAGTCGTCGAACCGCGCCGAGGCGGTGACGGTGAAGCGTTCGCTGAGACCCAGCTGTGCGGCGGCGAACACCGACGCGGCCTCTTCAGAGACCGACAGCGGATTGTTGAACGCGGTGTCGGTGTCGATCGCCTCGTCCTGAACCTCGACCCCGAAGCTGATCAGCGGATCGACCAGCGCGCCCCATCGCGGACGCCAGTCACCGGTGAGCTGGGCGAAGTCGCGCTCACCTTCGAAGATGTCGGTGCGTGCGCCGTCGTTGAAGTTGGCGAGATCATAGATCACCTGGCCGGCGCGCAGACGGCCGGTGAGCGCGCCGCCGAACGCCTCGCCCGTCAGGCCGACGCTCCACAGGGTCTGGTCGTTTTCAAGGCGCAGATCATCGTCGTCAGCGCGCTGAAAGCCGGACGGACCGCCGGAGAAGGTGTCGAACTCGCTCTCCCCTGCGCGCAGACGCACAAGCGCCTCCAGCGCGAGCGTTTCAGTCAGGTCAAGCCGCCCATTGGCGCTGAGCGTGGCGACCTCTCCGCCGTCGTCTTCGGAGCCGGCGGTGGAGATGCGCTGCGGCGTCACGTTGAAGCCGGCGGTTTCAAAACGCTCAAAGGTGACTACGCCGCGTGCGCGCTCGCCGCCCGCGCCAACGCCGGCGAGCGCCCGATACGTGTCGCGCTCGCCCAGTGAAACCTCCGCGAACGGCTCAACGCCCGTCTCCGGTCCCCGGCGCGGCAGGATGTTGATCACGCCCCCCACCGCATCCGAGCCGTAAAGCGAGGAGAGCGGCCCGCGCACGATCTCCACGCGCGCCGCGTCGCCGAGCGTATCGCCGCCGAAGTTGAACACCCCGGTCGCCGAGCTCGGATCATTCAGCCGGATGCCGTCATAAAGCGCGAGGGTGTGCTTGGAGTTCGAGCCACGGATGAAGACGCTGGTCAGCGACCCGGCGGGGCCGTTTTGCACGACGGCGAGGCCCGGCTCGTCGCGCAGCGCTTGGGCGAGCGTGGCCGCGCCGGTCAGCTCGATCTCGTCGCGATCGATCACGCTGACGCTGGCGGGCATGCGCGAGACGTCGGTCAGGGCGCGCACCGCGGTGACGACGATCACGTCGTCTCCGACCTGCGGCCCGGCGGCTTGAGAATAGGCGGTCTGGCTGATCGCAGCGGCCAGTACGGCCGCCGATACGGTGGTTTTCAGCATGGGTCATTCCCCGTGCGCGCCGGGCGGGAGCTCCCCTCGGCGCAATAAGCTCAACACGCGCTCGCCGGCGTGACGGGTCGCCCCGCCGGCCGCTCCAGCGCACTCGCGTCGCTTCACACGGAATAGCCCGCGCGCCGCCTTCGGAGTCTTCCCGCTCCCGGCGATGCGACTGACGGCAGGTCTCCTGGCTCGCGGGTCGGCGCCCTTCCGCCGCCTTCCCGGAGCCTTGGCTCCAGTGGCGGTGTGGCGGAGGACTCGCCGCTGACAGTTGCGGGTACAGCCCCGGACTTCACGCCTCATCGGCGTTTCACCGGTGTTCCCTCTTCGCCCGCTCGCGCGGGACCGTCGAAAGCGGTGGTACGCGCCGCCCCGTCGCCGGTCAAGGCGCGCCGGACCGCTTCGCGGCGTTGACTTGGGCGCGGCGGTCGGAGTGTCCTGCGAGTCTCAAACGCAGATCGTCAGCGCGCTTCACGGGCCTGTCATGTCGCCGTGGCATGGCTTATCCGGTTTCAAACGCGCGCTCCAATCAGGTCATGTTCCATGAAGCTTCTGTCCCGCCTCGTTCTCCCGGCCGTGCTCGCCGCCGCCGCCCCGGCTTACGCCGATGACGCCCACGGCCCGCGCAATGTCATTTTGATGATCTCCGACGGCGCGGGCTTCAACGGCTGGCTCGCCGCGGACCACTACGAAGACGCGGTCGGAACGCGCCCTTACCAGTCCATGCGCCCTGAGGCGGGCGAGTTCTACGCCGGGGCCTCGGCGCATTACGCGCTGCGCCTGATCGATCACGACAGCGCCGTGCTCGACAACACCGCGCTGACGGCCGCCGCCGGCGCAGAGGCGCAGGGCTATGTCCCGCGCGAGCGCTGGACGCGGCTCGAAGGCGCGTTCGAAAACGACTTCGGCCCGGTGTCCATCCCCTACACCTCCTATACCGACTCAGCGGCCGCCGGCACCGCCATCCACTCAGGGCGCAAGACGACCTCCGGGCGCTTGAACGTGAACTGGGACCAGAGCGTACGCTTCGAGACCATCGCCCATATCGCGGACCGTCAGGGCCTGGCGACGGGCGTTGTGACGTCGGTGCAGGCGTCCCACGCGACGCCGGCTTCAGCCTGGGCGCAGTCGGCCTCGCGCAATGATTACGAGATCATCTTCAACCAGATGGCCGACGGGCGGCTCGACGTGATCATGGGCGCCGGTCATCCCCTTCACGACGGATCGGGCGCGCCTGTCGAGGCGCCCGAAGACGATGACTTCCGCTATGTCGGCGGACGTGAGACCTGGGCGGCGCTGACCAGCGAGGCGGGCCATAACGGCTACGCCTTCATCGAAGATCGCGCGGCGTTCGAAGCGCTGGCCGAGCGCCCGGAGACCGCCCCGGAGCGCCTGATCGGCATCGCGCGCACCAGCGGATCGCTGCAGGCGACCCGCCAAGGCTTCCCCGAAGATCAACAGACGCCGTCCGGCATGGCGTTCAACCCCGACGTGCCGGACCTGGCCACGATGAGCCTTGGCGCCTTGCACATGCTCGATCGCGACCCGGACGGGTTCTTCGTGATGATCGAGGGCGGCGCGGTGGACTGGATGGGCCACGCCAACAATATGAGCCGCTATATCGAGGAGCAGATCGACTTCAACGAGGCGGTCGCCGCCGTGGTCGAGTGGGTCGAGGCCCATTCAAGCTGGGACGAAACCCTGCTCATCGTCACCTCCGATCACGAAACCGGAGGCATCTGGGGCGAAGGCACGTTTGAAACGCCCGGAGGCGAGACGCGCTACGATCCCGCCCGCGACCGGTTCATCGAATTCCGTGCGGTCCAGGACCGGGGCCCCGGCGAGATCCCCGGCCATCAATTCGCCTCGGGCAACCACACCAACGACCTGGCGCCGCTCTGGGCGATGGGCGAAGGCGCGTCGCGGTTCGAGGCGTTCGAGCGCTTCGATCTTCAGGCCAAGGCGCTGTGGGGCGAGGCCTACGACTGGGACGGCGGCTACGTGGACAACACCGCGATTTTCCATGTCATGGAGGCCGCGCTGTCCTCCGGCGAAGCCGACGCCGCAGCCCAGGGGCCCGGCTCGCCCTGACCGGCGCGCCTCCATTAAAGTACGCAAGCGCAACGATTTCGCCTGCACCGGACGCACGCTCAGCCCGGCCGACATCACCCTCGCCGGCGCACACCTCACTCTTTTCCGCGCCAGCGAGGGGCTGAAGCGGCGCGCGGCCGGCTAATCCTGGACGAACGCGGGCAAGTCCACGGTGATCTGAGCGGGAACCGCCTCGCCGCGCATGAAAGCGGCCATGGCCTCGCCCACTTCAGGGCTCGACATGAACAGGTTGTGGCCGGCGTTGATGACCGCGATCCGCGTCAAGTCGGTTAACCCTTTCGTCGCCTCGTACTGGCCGCGCGGAAAGGTGCGCCCGTCCAGCGTGCCGGTGAGCAGAAGCACCGGGCCGTCATACGCCGCCTCTTCCCGGAACCGGTCGCCCAGATCAATATCAGGCCAGACACCGGCCAAGTGGGGCATGGGAAAGTTGAGGTAAGGCCCCACGAGGGAGGCCGGCGCCTCGTCGTGAAACTGCGCCAGGCGCTCCGGGCTGATGCCGGAGGCGATATCCATTGCGGTAGGCATCAGGCGCAGCGTGATCGGCTCGCCAGGGTCGAAGAAGCGTTGGGCCAGCACCCGCGCCATCCCGGTCTCGCCGGCGTCGAGCGTGGCGTAGAGCTGAAGAATCCAGACGGCGTTGCGGGGATCGCTGGCGTAGCTGGATATCCTCTGCAAGTGATCCTTGCTGAGTAGAAACGCGTGCGGCGCGCCGTCCGCTCCCTCAAGCTCCATGGCGATCGGCTCAGCCTCAAGGCGCGCCTGGACGCGGCCCATCAGCGCGACCACGTCGCCATAGCGCGCCGCCGCCTCGGGTTGGCCTGCGACCGCTTCAGCCAGACGGTCATAGAATGCATCCACGCGCGCGGGCAGCTTTACGGTCTGATCCAACCCTTCCGCGCTCGCCAGTATGATCTGATCGAGCTCCTCGGGGATCGTCTTCATGGCCGCCAGCGCCAGATGCGCGCCGTAGGAGATGGCCCAAAGATCGAGCGCCTCCGCGCCCAGATGAGCGCGCAGAGCTGACAAATCCGCCACGCTTTCCAGGGTGGTGTAGCCTTCCACCGCGATGCCTTGCCCGACCCAGAAGTCGCGGCATTCAAGCGCGGCCTGACGATAAGCGTCGGTCAATGCGGCCTGCTCGACGGGCTGATCGACCGGGATCACGATATCCGTCCGGCAAGGCGCAAGCGCTGTGGAGTCGCCCGTGCCGCGCTGGTCGAAGGCGATCACGTCGCCATGGGCGCGCATGGCCATGAAGAGCTCGAAGCGCTGACCCTGCGCGGTGCGTGTTCCAGATCCGCCGGGCCCGCCGGCCAGGTACACGATGGGATCGCCCGGGCTCGGCGACGTGGAGGGAAACCGCACATAGGACAGCTCAATGTCCCGGCTATCAGGCTCGGCGCGGTGTTCGGGCACGGTGAGTGCGCCGCGATAAGCTGCAACGGTCTCGCCGCTGCGGGCTGTGAAGGCGATTGCGCTTTCACCGGGCAGCGGCTGAGCGGCAAGCGCGGCGGCGAGGGTTGATGCAAGGATCACGGTCGGTCTCCGGGTTGATAGGGCCGGTCGGTCATGAACCCGACGCGCGCGCGCTGCACCCGCAGACCGGTGAGCGGACCGTCCTGTTCGGTGAACGGCGCCGCCGGCCCGGCGAGCGGCGCGACACTCGGCGTGAGCGGCGCTAGCGTGACGGCCATGAACCGCCTCCTCATCCTCCTCGGCCTCGTCATGATCACCATGGCGCCGGCCGCAGCCGACTGGCGCGCCGACGTCCTTGTCCGCGTCTGTCCGGCGACGCCGGGCGCGGTCGCGCCGCCTGATTTCAGCGATCCGCGCTGCGAAGTTCGGCCTTACTGGGTGACTGATCCGCAGCGGCGCACGCTTTGGATTGAGGCGGTGATCGAGATTGATGAACCGCCCGGCGCTTTGACAGGCCCTTACGCCCTGTTCGTCAGCGGCAAGTTAGCCGCGCGCGCATGGGTGAACGGGGTGGAGATCGGCGCGAACGGAACGCCGGGCTTCACCGCCGACACCGAAACGCCCGGCCTGATGGACGCCGCGCTCTTCTCCCCGGTTCAGCTCCTGCGTTCCGGAGAGAACCGCGTCGTCCTGTTGGCCTCGGGCCGGAACAGCCTCGTGACACTGTCGACCCCGATCCATCGAATCGCAATCGGCGAGTTCCGCTCTCCTCGAATCGAGACGCTTCAAAGCTACCAAAGCGCGCTGGCGACCTTCGGCGTGTTTGTCATCGCGTTGGTCTTCTTCGCTGTACTCGCCGCGGCCTCGGGGCGCCGAGGTATCTCGACCCTGCTCGCCCTGATCGCTCTAACCGCCGGACTTCAGCTGCTTGCCGAGGCCTGGCGCGGCCTGACGGCCTATCGCTATCCTGTCCATGACCTAAGGCTGATCGCGCTGGCCGGCGGCGCTGCGGCCCTCGCAATGCTCACCGGCGCCTGGAGCGCGGCGCGCTTCACGCCAGAGCGAGCGCGGCTGAACGCCGTTCTGCTCGGCGCGCTGGCGGCGCTTACGGCAAGTGCGATCGTCTTCGCGCCAGGCTTTGATCAGAAGTCGGTATATGCGCTCGTGCTGGGTGCTCTGGCCGCGGCTGTACCCCCGACCCTTTGCGCAGCTGCCGAGCGTCGCCCGGCCGCCGCGATCTGGGCCGGGGGCTTTGTGGTGTTCATCGCCGCCGGCCTCGCCGCGCCGCAGAGTCTACTGGACCGCACGGTGTTCTGGGCGCTGAGCGCGCTATTGTTGCTCAACATCATTGATGAGGCGCGCCGGTTCGTCGCCGAGCGCGCAGCGCGTGTCAGCGAGACCCGGCGCGCCGACGCACTGGCCGGCGCTCTGGCGCGGGCCGAACAAGCCGCTCGCCCGGTCCAGATCGCGCTGAACGCCTCAGGCCGCACCCATTACGCCAAGGCGGACGAGATCGCGCGCCTTGATGCGGCCGATGATTATGTGGAGGTGCGCTTCAAAGACGCACCCATGGTTCTGCATACGGGCACGCTGGGCGACCTGGAAGCACGTCTGCCGGCGACTTTCCTGCGGGTGCACCGCTCGTGCGTGGTGAACACCGACGTGATCGCGGCGCTGGAGCGCGACGCCAACGGCTCAGGCCGGCTTATCCTGACGTCCGGAGACGAAGCCCCGGTCAGCCGGCGCATTTTGCCGGCCGTGAAGGCCGCGCTGAGCTCGGCTTGAACGCTTAATAATGCGGCGGCTTGTCCCCGGCTGGGGCGGGCAGGCCCGCTTCGAGCTCGGCGATACGATCGTGGGAGGCCTCAAGCCGGGCTTTGAGCCGTTCGATATCCTGCTGATGCAGGGCCAGCGCCGCAGAGAGGTCTTCGATCACGCGGTCCTGCTCAGCGACATGAATCTCCAGCCGGTCGAGGCGCTCGTCGGTCATGGGGTGTCCTTAAAGATCAAAGCACGGTGACGGCGGCCGCTGCGCCGGGCACGTCGACATATTTGCAATCGCGCGTCCATAGGGGAACGTTCAGCAGTTCGGCCAGCGCGAAATAAGCTGCGTCATAGGCGGTGAGGTTGTCGCGCAGCGACCAGATGCGGTCTCGCAGGAGCGCATGCGAAAAGCGTTCGACGCGAAGGTCCTCGAGGGTTCGGAGCGCGCCCGCCACCCGCTCGGCGCCGGCTTCGCGGCGCGCGAAGCGCTTCATCACCTGCAGCACTTCGAGATCGAACACTTCCGGCGCCGCGAGCGCGCCGGCCGTTTCCAGGCGGGCGCACAGGGCCCCCGCCTCGTCAGCGCGGACCATCACCGCCAGGGCCAGCGAGGCGTCGATGACGATCACCGGCTGTCGCGCTCGTCCCGGACCATGCGAACGATCTCGTCGCTGCTGACGCCGGACGGCGACGTTTCGGCGAGGCGCGCCTTGATCGACGCCCAGTCCGGCCGGTTCAGATCCCGTTCGATGAGCCGCTTGAGATAATCGCTCATGCTCATCCCCTCCGCAGCCGCGCGAGCCTTCAGCTTGCGGTGCGTCTCGTCGGGAATCTCGCGGATCTGGATGTGCTTGTTCATGTGGCAAACATGAAATTATGTGATGTGTATGCCAACGTCACAATATGGCCATCCTCATAGTTAGCCAGAACGTAAATCGCCGCAGCCCTCACTGCGCGCGAAAACGATTTGAGCGTTCCGGCCAAGGCTGTCGCCAAGACCGCCGCCGGTGCTGCCCGGCCAAGTTGAGGTCATCGATATCGGCTTCCCCCGGACTTGCTTGACGACGTCGAGCAATACGCAAGAGGCGCCTAGAAATTTGGCTGTTCGTCTGCCACACTTAGAGCAGATCAGCTTTTTAGAAAGAAACGTGAGCCCATGCCCGATGCAAATACTGACCAAAATAAAACGCTTTTTGTCGCCGTTTTAGGGAAACCAAACGCCGGAAAATCGACCGCTTGGACTAACTTATTTGGCACGCAAAAGTACATTGGAAGTAAGTGGCTTGAATTGTGGAAAGGAAGTTGGGTTCAATGCTTCTTTTTCAACTCGTCGAACGAGGAATCTGGTCGCGATCCCGGTGAAACCTTTGATCGCAAGGATGTTGATGATCATATAATTTTAGGCTCGGTCCAATCCGTCTTTCCTAATGCAACTTTTCATGAAGCGGTATCGCGAGGCTATGAAATACACGTCTTCTGGCTTGAGCCTGGCTACAGCTGTACCCCAGCCGGAATTAACCAGAATCTTCTTAACTATCTAATCGATCAACAAATAACAGTCCAACGATATGACGCTTCGCAAGGCGTTGCCCCAATCGCCAAACTCATAAAGGAGCGAATATTCGGTTGGGCCCGCTACAGATGTCTTGTTTAACTACTCCCACTCGATCGTTCTGAGGCATGATATCTAATTGATTTACTTTAAATATTCCATTTAGGTGTTTGAAAAAACCGTTCCCCAGCCCGTCAGAAACTTACGCTCGTGATTTCATATTGGAATTTTGCCAACCTAAAATTTGTGAGGTTTCAACAACTATCGGGATTATTAGGACCCACTCCTTATCCGGACCATAACTAACTAGATACTTTTCGCCCTTTTGAGCCTGACCCCGTCTTTGGGGTTCCGAGACCACGGGCATTTCCATGCTGCGGCAACTGAAGCGCCCAGCAGGGCACTGCTCTCCACACGCGGGATGGTGCTCGATGGCCCAGAGAGCTCGAGCGCTCTGTAAACACGGTATAACTTTTCACACCGCGCGCCAGCAGCTGCTCTACGGGCGTTTGAAGCTGCTGCAAGGAGTGGGCGACACGGTCCGAGCTGGGGGCGACCAAGACGTCGCCGGGCACAAGGTTTCAGCACACGGACAAGATCTGACGCGTGACCGAACGGGTCGTCAAGCACGTCCGCAATGATTGAGTATGCGCCTGCCAGCCGGAGCCATGCGTAGCGGCCTCATCGAACCTGCCATCAGACCATCGGCGCGTTTAGCCGCGAAACCCAGCAGCGCCTTCACAGATCGGCACCGTGTCGGGCATAAGCCGAACGCGCCTCGCCGTCAGGCGGCGAATTGATAGGGCTCGTCCAGATCAAAGGCTTTCGCCACGCCCGCCTCGGTCAGGACAGAGTGCGGCGACCCTTCGGCGAAGACCCGGCCATCGGCGAGCAGGACCGCCTTGTCGGCCCACTGACGGATCAGGGGAAGGTCATGGAGCACCGCCAGCACGCCCCAGCCCTCACCGGCCAGCTTTGACAGAAGCCGCATCAAGCGCAGCTGGTGTTTCAGGTCGAGGGCCGAGGTCGGTTCATCCAGAAGGAGCCAGCGCGCGGCGCCGTCTGCGGGCGGGGTCCAGAGCTGGGCGATGACGCGGGCGATCTGCACGCGCTGGCGTTCGCCGCCGGACAGGGTCAGATAGTTGCGCTCGGCCATGGGCTCGATCTGAACCGCAGCCAGAGCGCCCTCGATGGCGGCGGCGTCCTCGGCGGCCGTCGCCCGTCCATGGTGGGGCGCGCGTCCCATGGCGACGACTTCATGGACGAGGAAGGGAAATCCAAGGGCTGGCGATTGGGGCAGAACGGCGCGGCGCAGAGCGAGCTTCTTGGGTGCGATCGACGCCAGGGACTCCTGGTCAAACCGGGCCTGCCCGCTGTCCGGCTTCATCGATCCGGACACGACATTCAGCGCCGTGGACTTGCCCGCGCCATTGGGTCCGCAGATAGCCGTGACGGCGCCCGGCTGAGCGGTGAAGCTCACCGCATCCAGCAAGGCGCGCCCGCCCCGGCGGACGGTGATTTGATCGGCCGTTATGGTCATCCCAGCGCTCCCTTGGTCTTGTCGCGTATGAGCAGCCAGAAGAAGAATGGCGCGCCGATAAAGGCCGTGACAACGCCGAGCGGAAGCTCGGCGGGCTGAACCACCAGCCGCGAAATCAGGTCGGCGAAGGCCAGAAGACCGCCGCCGAGCAGCGCCGCGCCGGGCAGGACGAAACGATGGTCCGGACCGGTCATCAGCCGCACCAGATGAGGTGTGACCAGACCGACAAAGCCGATAATGCCGCACACTGCGGTGGCCGCACCCACGCCAAGCGCGGTGAAAAACGCCGCGCGCAGCTTCAACTGCTCGACATTGACGCCCAGATGGTGGGCTTCGTTCTCGCCCAGAAGAAGACTGTTCAGCGGACGCGCCAGCGTGGACAGCGCCGCAATGGCGAGCCCCATGAGCGCCAGGGCCGGCCAGATATTGCCCCAGCTTGCGCCATTGAGGCTTCCCAGCGTCCAGAAGGTCAGGGTGCGCAGCTGATCGTCATCGGCCAGGAAGGTGAAATAGCCGATGCCGGCGCCCGCCAGAGCGTTGGCCGCAATGCCCGCCAGCAGCATCGTGGCAACCACGACCCGGCCATCGACAAGCGAGATGCGGTAGATCAGCGCCACGGCGGCGAAACTGCCCAGAAAGGCCGCGACCGGAAGTGCGAACGGGCCCATGAGCGCCAGATAGGGTGCGGCGAGCGTGGGGCCGAGCACGATCACGAACACCGCCGCGAAAGCGCCGCCGGCCGACACCCCGATGAGGCCGGGATCGGCCAGGGGATTGCGAAAGAAGCCCTGCATCACCG
>CAZKBB010000026.1:13170-33642 GCA_964550935.1 uncultured Caulobacterales bacterium | reverse complement strand
TCCTTGCCCGCGACCATCATCAGATCGGCCATCTCGTCGATCACCACGACGATGTAGGGCATGGGATCGGGTTCGATGATCTCGGTCTCGTAGACCGGCTCGCCGGTCTCCTTGTCGAACCCGGTCTGGACGGTGCGCTCCAGCGCCTCGCCGTTCGCGCGCGCCTCGGCGGCCTTTTCGTTGAAGCCCTTCATGTTGCGCACGCCCACCTTGGACATGCGCAGATAGCGCGACTCCATCTCGCGCACGGTCCATTTCAGCGCGGCGACGGCCTTCTTCGGATCGGTCACCACCGGAGAGAGGAGATGCGGGATGCCGTCATAAACGGACAGTTCCAGCATCTTCGGATCGATCATGATCATCCGGCACTCCTCCGGCGGCAGCCGATAGAGCAGCGAGAGGATCATCGCGTTGATGCCCACCGACTTGCCCGAGCCGGTCGTGCCCGCGATGAGAAGGTGCGGCATGCGCACCAGATCGGCCGCGAAGGGTTCCCCGCCGATCGTCTCGCCAAGCGCCAGCGGCAGCTCGGCCTTGGCCTTCTCAAAGCCGGTCGAGGCAAGGAGCGCGCGCAGATAGACCGTCTCGCGGGTCTGGTTGGGCAGCTCGATGCCGATGGCGTTGCGCCCGGGCACCACCGCGACGCGGCACGCCACCGCGGCCATGGAGCGCGCGATATCGTCGGCGAGATTGATCACCCGGCTCGACTTCACGCCGGGTGCGGGCTCGAACTCGTAAAGCGTGACCACGGGGCCGGGATGAACCGCGACGATCTCGCCCTTCACGCCGAAATCTGCGAGCACGGCCTGGAGGAGTTCCGCGTTCTGTTTGAGCGCATCCGGATCGGCGCCGTCCTGGCGCGGCGGCGCCTTGGCCAGCAGGTCCAGGCGCGGCATCTCGAACCCATCGCGCTCGGCGAACGGAAGCGCGCCCTGAGCCTCGCGCGCTTCGCGGTCGGAGGTCTTGGACTTTTTCGGCGCGGCGACCTTCACCGTCGGCGCGATGCGCTCTGAGGGCGCAGCGGCGGAGCGTTTGCGGCCCGGCTCGGCGGCGTCCTCGCCTCTTAAAAAGCGCGGCGCGGTTTCAGCCAGGCCCGGTTCGGGCGGTGCGGCCTTTTCCCGGGAGAACCAGCCGAGCGCCGGGCCACGCCCCGCGATCGCGTCGATCCAGACACGAAGCGTCGCCCAGCCGAGCTCGGCGGCCTCGCCGGCCGCGGCGACGTCGCGCCGGGTCAGTCCGAACGCGAAGAAGGCGCCCAGCGCGGCGATCGCGAGCCCCAGCGCAAGCGTGGCGGCCTGAGCGCCCGGCAGGCCGGCGAGCGCGAAAAGCGCGCTCATATTCTCGAAAAAGCGATCGCCCAGGACGCCTCCGAGCCCCGCCGCGAACGGCCAGCTCGCCGGGATCGGAAGCGCCGCGACGCCGGCGGAAAAGCCGAGCACGGCGGCGACCGCGCACGCGACGCGCAGCGCCACCACCGCGCCGGAGCGGCGCTTCGGGCCGAGCACGAGCTGGATGAGGCCGAAGCCGATCATGATCAGAGCCAGCGCGCCCGCGCCCCAGCCCAGCGTCTGCAGCAGCGCGTCGGAGGCGATCGCGCCGGGCTCGCCGGCGAGATTGCGCACCGGCTCGCCCGAGGCGGCGTTCCAGCTGGGATCGAGGGGATGATGGGTTAGGCAGGCGACCAGCGCGAACCCGCCCGCCGCGGTCATCGCCAGGCCGGCCGCGAAGGCGCGAAGGCGCGCGACGATGTCCGGGCGCTGCGGTTGCGGCGGGTTGGAGGCGGCGCGATCTCTCATGGCTTGGAGCCTGCCGCGAAGAGTCTTCAAGGGGAGTAAACGCCGGTTAACCGCGTCGGACCGCCCCGCCTACTCGGCCTGGAAGCTCAACACCGCCGGGACCGGCGGATCGATCGGCTCCGCGGCCGGGTCTTCGGGAAAGTGCGGCCAGCCGGCGTTGGCCAGAAGGAAAAGCCGCCCGTCGCCGTAGCGGATCTGGGTCGGCTCGCCCATCAGGCGATGACCGCGCAGGACCGGCTCGGCCGTCACTTCGCCGCCCTCGCCCGGCGTCAGCTTCAAAACGGCGCCCGGCTGCGTCCCGTTGCGCACGGCGTAGAGCGCGCCGGACTGATCCGCGACGAGGCCGTCCAGCCCGATCAGGCTCTCCGGCCCAGCGTCGACGAGCGAAACCGCGCCGTCGCGCAGATCGATCCGCCACAGACCCAGCGCATAATCGGCGAGCCAGAGCGCGTCCCGCGCCGGCGCGAGGCCCTGGGGCGAGGCGAAGCGGGGATCGTCGGCGAAGACCTCAAGCCCGTCCTCACCGAGGCGATAGACGCGCCCGGCGTCCGGATCGCTGGCGTAGATGACGCCCTCGACAGAGACCACGTCGCCGAAGCTTGCAGCGCCCTCGATCTCGTGGCGCGCGGTGATCGCGCCGGTATGAGGATCGAGCGCGAGAAGCGCCGGGCCCGGGCCGCTCCCATCCTCGCTCACCGGAGATTGGGGTACGCGCCCGGTGGCCGCGTAGAGGCGCTGGCTCTGGCGGTCATAGGCGAGGCCCAAGACCGAGGTGAGGCCGTCCTCCGGTCCGGCCAGGCGCTCGGCCGAGTCCATGAACGGGTCGAGCCGCCAGACGCCCGGATCGGCGACGCCGC
The DNA here is from genome assembly GCA_964550935.1 of uncultured Caulobacterales bacterium. Taxonomy (GTDB): domain Bacteria; phylum Pseudomonadota; class Alphaproteobacteria; order Caulobacterales; family Maricaulaceae; genus JBCBSP01. The sequence goes on along the minus strand of CAZKBB010000026.1, from coordinate 30,989 downwards.
CGAAGAAGAGCCGCTCGTTCTCGATATCGATCGCGATCGCCTCGATCAAGGCCGCGCCGATATCAGCGCGGGCGAAGACGCGCGCATCGCCCACGGGCCCTGCATTGTCGGCCAGCCGGGCCCCGAGCGCGGACCAGCGGCGCGGCTCGGCGGCGGCGAGGCGCGTGCGCGTCTCTTCGGGCAGGTCCTCAAGATCAAAGGCGAGCCCGGCCGCACCGATCGCCTCCAGCGCGGAGAGCTGGGCCTGCGTGTCGCCGGCCGCCCCGGCGATCAGCACTGCGTTGGTCAGAAGCCCCGGATGGCCCGGCTGCAGCGACAGGGCCGCGGCGTTGGTGCGCCGGGCCGCCTCCCAGTCCGCCTGCGCGGCGAAGGCGCGGGTCTGGGCGCGAAGCTGCAGCGAGGCCTCGTAGAGGCCGGGCCCTGGCGCCTCGTTCTGAGACCAGGCGGGCGCGGCGAGCAGGGGCAGGGCGAGGGCGGCGGCCGCGACGGCCTTCAAGATCATCGTCATGGACGAAGGCTAGCCGCGCCCCTGCGGCGATCTCAAGGCGAAACCCGGACCCTAATCGTTCCAGCCCAGCCGCTTCTTGCGGTCCGCCAGAAGGCGCAGGCGCAAGGCGTTGAGCTTGATGAAGCCTTCGGCGTCCTTCTGGTCGTAGACGTCGTCATCCTCGAAGGTGACGTGCTCGAGCGAGTAGAGCGAGTTTGGCGAGGTCCGCCCAACGGTGAGGACGTTGCCCTTGTAGAGCTTCAAGCGCACCTCGCCTGAGACGTGGCGCTGGGAGTGGTCGATGGCGGCCTGCAGCATCTCGCGCTCGGGGCTGAACCAGAAGCCCTCGTAGAGCAGCTTGGCGTATTTCGGCATCAGCTCGTCCTTCAGGTGCGCCGCGCCGCGGTCGAGCGTGAGCTGCTCGATGCCGCGATGGGCGGTGAGAAGGATCGTCCCGCCGGGCGTCTCGTAGACGCCGCGCGACTTCATGCCGACGAAGCGGTTCTCGACCAGATCGAGCCGGCCGATCCCGTGCGTGGCGCCGAGCTCGTTGAGCCGGGTCAGGAGCGCGGCCGGGGACAGCGCCTGCCCGTTCACCGAGACCGCGTCGCCGCGCTCGAACCCGATGGTGACGTATTCGGGCGCGTCCGGGGCCTCTTCCGGGTGGCGCGTGCGCAGGCAGACCTCGTTGAAGGCCTCCTCGGCCGGGTCTTCCAGCATCTTTCCTTCAGAGGAGGTGTGCCAGAGATTGGCGTCGATCGAGAACGGCGCCTCGCCCCGCTTGTCGGAGGGCACCTGGATGCCGTGCGCCTCGGCGTAAGCGATGAGCTTGGTGCGCGAGGTCAGATCCCACTCCCGCCAGGGTGCGATGACGCGAAGGCCCGGATCGAGCGCGGCCACCGACAGCTCAAAGCGCACCTGGTCGTTGCCCTTGCCTGTGGCGCCGTGGGCGACCGCGTCCGCGCCGGTGTCGTGGGCGATCTCGACCAGGCGCTTGGAGATCAGCGGCCGCGCGATGGAGGTGCCCAGCAGATACTCGCCCTCATAGACCGCGTTCGCGCGCACCATGGGAAAGCAGTAGTCGCGCACGAACTCCTCGCGCAGATCCTCGATGTAGATCTCCTTGATGCCCGCCGCCTCGGCCTTGGCGCGCGCCGGCTCGATCTCCTCGCCCTGGCCGAGATCGGCGGTGAAGGTGACCACCTCGGCGTCATAGGCGTCCTGCAGCCACTTCACGATGACGCTGGTGTCGAGCCCGCCGGAATAGGCGAGGACGACTTTCTTCACGGGGCGGGTCTCAGCGGTCATGGCGGATCCTTGCTGGGCGCGGGTTTGCTGCGCCGCGGCAATCTAGAGAAGGACGCGGCCTTGCGGAAGCCTCGCCTTGCGGGCCGGACGCGCGGCGTGGATGCTGCGCATTCAGCTGAAGAAAGCGCCTGATCCGCTTGGCCTCCCCCGGAAATCCCACCGACGACGATCCCTCCGACGCCGACCCCGGCGCCCCGCCCGCGCCGCGTGAGCGCGCCGCGCCGCGAAGCCCGTCGGTGACCTATCCCGCGCCGGGCGAAACAGCGCCGCACGGGGCCAAGCAGGGCCCGCCGGTGACCGGCGCCTTCGCCACCCGCCCGGCCCAGTTCGAAGGCGCCGGCGAGCCGGGCGAGCGCGAGCGCCGCGCGGCGGTGCGCGCGTGCATGGACCAGCTCGCCCCGGCCGGACCGGTCAGCAAGGCGAGCCTGTTCAAGGCGCTCGCCAACGCCGGGCTGGCGCCGGACGATCCGCGATTGTCGGGCACGCGCGAGGCGCTGTCGGAGACCGGCGTGATCGATGAACAGGCCCTGTTCGACGCCGTGCCCGCCCATGAGGCGGCGCTGCTCAGCCGTGCGCTGTCCGGCGAGCTGGTCTCGGGCGACTTCGTGCGCTTTCGCGAGCGCGTCAGCGATCTGTTTCACTACGCCGCCGAGGAGCGCTCCGGCGAGGTGGCGTCTTACATTCCCGAACTCGCCAAGGCCGATCCGGAGGCGTTCGCCCTGGCCGGCTGCACCATCGACGGCCAGCGTTTCACCCTGGGGCTGCGCGAGGGAGACGCGCAGACGCGCTTCGGCGTCCAGTCGGTGTGCAAGCCGGTGAACTACGCGCTCGCGTTGGAGCTTCTGGGCGAACGCATGGTCCATCGCCATGTGGGCCGCGAGCCCTCGGGCCAGAGCTTCAACGAGATTACGCTCGATCGCCTGCGCCGCCCCCACAACCCGATGATCAACGCCGGCGCGATCATGACCGCCGCGCTGATCCGCCCGAGCCGGCCCGTGGCCGCACGCTTCAATCTGATCCGGCGCGTCTGGCGCGCCGCAGCGGCGAACGCGGCGCCGGGCTTCGACGAGGCGGTGTTCGAGAGCGAGCGCAAGAGCGCCGACCGCAACTTCGCCCTCGGCTACTTCATGCGCGAGCATGACTGCTTCCCGCCGGAAGCCGATCTGCACGAGGCGCTGGAGCTGTACTTCCGCTCGTGCGCGCTGGAGACCGACGTGGACCGGCTGGCCGCCGTGGCGGCGACCTTGGCCAATGGCGGCGTCTGCCCGGTGACCGAACGGCGCGTGTTCGGGCGCGAGACGGTCAAGCACGTGCTCTCTTTGATGCTGTCGTGCGGCATGTACGACTTTTCGGGCGAGTACGCCTTCACGGTGGGGCTGCCGGCGAAGTCGGGCGTGTCGGGCGCGATGATGATCGTCGTGCCGGGCGTGGCGGGCTTTGCGCTGTACAGCCCGCGGCTTGGACCGCAGGGCAATCCGGAACGCGGGGTGGAGTTCTCCCGCCGCCTTGTGGAGGCCTATCCCTGGCATGTCTACGCCCCGATCGTGGCGGATCCCTCGCTTGGCGGCGGCGATCCTTAGGCGACTGTTAAGCCGTTGCTGTTAAACAGCCTTATCGTCCAGACGCCGACTTAACGGAGCACCGAATGCCCGCCGCGCCCCTCCCCGCCGACGAGACTCAGCGACTCCTTGCGCTTAAGAAGCTCCACATCCTCGACACCGCGCCTGAGGGCTGGTTCGACGACCTGACCGAGACCTGCGCCCATGCGCTCGACGTGCAGACGGCGCTGGTCAGCTTCGTCGATGCGGAGCGGCAATGGTTCAAGGCGCGCTGCGGCCTGGATGTTTCGGAAACCTCGCGCGACGTGGCGTTCTGCGCCCACGCCATCCTGACGCCGGAGCCGATGGTGGTGCTGAACGCAGCCAAGGACGACCGCTTCAAGGACAACCCGCTCGTCTCCGGCGAGCCCTATATCCGCTTCTATGCGGGCGCACCGCTCATCACCTCGAATGGCTATGCGGTGGGCACGCTGTGCGTGCTCGACCCTGAACCGCGCTTCCGCTTCGAAGGCGCGGACGTGAAGACGCTTTGCTTCTTCGCCGAGCTGGTTATGGAGCGGCTCGTTCGGCGCGTGCTCCAGAATCGCGACAAAGGACTGAGCGCGGCTTAGGCGTTCCAGGTCTCGCGCTCGGGATCGCCCCGCCAGACGAAGTAGGACAGGACGGTCGGGATCAGCGCCGCGGCGGTCACGCCGATCAGGAGCACCGCGAACGCGACCTCAAGTGCGGCGAGCGCCATGGCCGCCAGTCCCGCCGCGCCGGCGAGCACGAACAGCCGCGCCGCCCAGCGATGGCTCACGTCCCAGGCCTTGTCCGACGACAGGGTCCAGGGCGTGCGCACGCCCACGAACCAGTTCGGGCGGGCCTTGGACAGAACGTTTCCAAGAAGCAGGATCATGATCGCGGTCGCCGCGCCAACGGCGCGCGGAACGAGCGCGTCGCCCGCCGGCAGAAGGCCGAGCGCGTTCAGCGTGATGACGCCCTGAACAAGGGTCACGATCGCCAGGCCGGATATCCAGCTGATCAGCACGACCGGGGCGGAGCGCTTCATGTTCGCGCCGCGCGGGTCGATCGACGGCGCGATGACGAAGCTGGCGGTCAGGAGAAATCCGATGCCGGGCGCCAGGAGGAAGGCCTCCGGCTTCGGCGCATAGCGGTTCGTCTCCCCGTCCAGGCCCCAGTGAACCGCGACCTGCGCGCCCTCGGGCGTGGCGAGCCAGCCCCAGGCGGCGAGCGCCGCAGTCGCGATCAGGAACGGGATCGAGCAGATCAGGCCTTTGCGCACCATGGGTCACTCTCCTTGGTCAGGGCCGCGTGAGGCGCGTTCGCCGCTCAGCGGGCCGAACAAATCCAGCATCGAGGCGGTCACCTCCTCCAAGACGGAGGCGTTGAGGCGATAGCGCACGGAGGTTCCGCTGCGCTCGTCGAGTAGCAGGCCGGCCGCCTTCAGCGTGGCGAAGTGGCGCGACATGGTCGGCTTGGAGACCGGAAACGCCGCGGCCAGTTCGCCCGCCGTCTTCGGCCCGTCGCGCAACAGGCGCAGCACCTTGCGGCGCACCGGATGCGCGAGGGCGGTGAAGACGTCGGTCATAGCTGCTATTTAGCAGAACAGCTAATTAGCTTCAACGCTAATTGATCGCCGCCCCCGTCTGGACGAACGGCGCCGGCGCGGCCATGGTCGGCGCGTCCGTTTACGCCGCTTTGGAGCCCCGCCCATGTCCCGCCGTCTCTGTCTCATCACCGGCGCGTCGTCCGGCATCGGCGAAGCGCTCGCGCGCGAGTTCGCCGATCACGGCTGGGACCTGGCGCTGGTCGCGCGGCGCAAGGAGCGTCTGGAGGCGCTCGCCGAGGAGCTGAAGGCCAAGCACGGGGTGGACAGCCTGATCATCCCGGCCGACCTCGCCGATCCAGGCGCGCCGGGCGCCGTCGTTAAGGCGGTCGAGGACGCCGGCCGCCAGGTGGACGGGCTGGTCAACAACGCCGGTTTCGGTCTGGCGGGTACGTTTCTCAACACGACGTGGGAGCAGCAGGCCGAGTTTTTGCAAGTGATGGTCACCGCCTACGCCGAGCTTGTTCACCGCGTCCTGCCCGGCATGGCCGAGCGCGGCTTCGGGCGTATCTTGAACGTGGCCTCGGTGGCCGGGCTCTCTCCAGGCGCGAAGGGTCATACGCTCTACGCCGGGGCCAAGAGCCTCCTGATCAAGTTCTCCCAGTCGCTCCATCTGGAGGCGGAAGGCAAGGGCGTACACGTCACCGCGCTGTGCCCCGGCTTCACCTATTCGGAGTTCCATGACGTCAACGAGACGCGCTCGACCGTCTCCAAGCTGCCGGCCTACTGGTGGCTGACCGCTGAGGACGTGGCCAGGGCGGGCTATGACGCGCTCTCGCGCAACGTCACGATCCGCGTGCCGGGGGCCTGGTACAAAGTCCTGGTGACGCTGTTCCGCCTGATGCCGGACCCGGTCGCGGAGATGTTCATGCGCCGCCAGTCGAAGTCGTTCCGGTCGGAAACGCCCCAAGGCGCCTCGGCCGACTGATGAGCGATCCGCGCCTGATCTGCGCGCTCGACCTGCCGGGCGCGGACGAGGCCGAGGCCTTGGCCGATCGGCTCGGCGAGGCGGTCGGCGTGCACAAGATCGGCCTTCAGCTTCTACCCGTGGGCGGCATGGCGCTGGCCGAGCGCCTGAAGGCGAAGGGCAAGTCGGTCTTCCTCGACTTCAAGCTCCACGACATCCCGGCGACCGTGGAGAAGGCGACCCGATCCATCGTCGCGGCCACCGGCGGCGGCGCCGGCGGCGACCTTCTGACCGTCCACGCCGAGCCGCCCGTCATGCGCGCAGCGAAGGCGGGCGCTGACGGCTCTCAGCTGCGCCTGCTCGCGGTGACCGTGCTGACGGCCTATGACGACGCCATGCTGGAGGAGATGGGCTATCGCTTCGGCGCGCGCGACCTCGTCCTGCGCCGGGTCGAGCAGGCGCTGGAGGCGGGCATGGCCGGCGTCGTCGCCTCGCCCATGGAGGCCGGCGAAATCCGCGAGCGCTTCGGCGGTGGCTTCCTCATCGTCACCCCCGGCGTGCGCCCCGCTGGCGCGGACGCGGGCGACCAGAAGCGCGTCGCCACGCCTGAAAGCGCGCTGAAGGCCGGCGCCACGCATCTCGTTATCGGCCGGCCCATCACGGCCGCACCCGATCCGCGCGCCGCGGCGGAGCGGATCGCGGCGGAGATGGCGCGGGTCTGACATGAAAACGCCGGCGCGGATCGCTCCGCACCGGCGCGTCAAACACCTGCGGCGCTCGAGGCTCTAAAGGGTTTCGTCGAGCCACTCGTCGAGCTTGGACTTCACCATCGCGCCGATCTTGGAGGAGACCGGCTCGCCGTCCTTGAACAGCATCAAGGTCGGGATGCCGCGCACGCCGTACTTGGCCGGCGTGGACGGGTTCTCGTCGATATTCACCTTGGCCACGGTGAGCTTGCCGTCGCGCTCCTTGGCGATCTCGTCGAGCGCCGGGGCGATCTGCTTACAGGGGCCGCACCACTCCGCCCAGAAGTCCACCAGGATCACGCCCTGGGCCTCCAGCACGTCGGACTGGAACGAATCGTCGGACACCGCCTTGGTCGTCATGGTCGGGCTCCTCTCATGAGCGTTCACGACGCCGTTCGGCCGCTTCGGCCGGCCTGCGTCAGCCTGGCGCACACCTAGGCAGCCGACCGCCCCCGGTCAAGGCGCGGACGCGCTCGCGCCCTGATCACGACCGCGTGCGGTCGAGCACGGCTGCAAGCGTCGCGTCGGGCAAAGCCATCAGCCGCGGCGCGTCGGTCCACAACAGCGCGCAGCGCACCGCCCGGCCCGGATAAGCCGCCTTCAACAGCGCGCGATAGGCCGCCATCTGGGCGAGATAGGACGGGGCGACGTCCTCCACCCGTTCCGGCGGGGGCCGGTTGGTCTTGTAGTCGACCACCAGAACCTCGCCCTTCGTCACCACCAGGCGGTCGATCTGGCCGTTCACCACCATGCCCGCAGGCAGCTCCGGCGCGGTACCCGCGATCGCGGCCTCGGCGCGCGAACCCGGCGCGAACAGGGCCGCGAAGCGCTCATCCTCGATCACGCGCAGGGTCTCCGCGGCGATCTCCTCGCGCTCGGCGTCATCGAGCTCGGCTTGCGCGGCGAGGAAGCGCGCCGCGCTCTCGGCCCTTCGCTCCGGCGCCAGGTCGGGCAGGGTCTGGAGCAGCTTGTGGATCAGCGAGCCCCGCCGGAAACGCGCCTCGCCGCCTTCGCTCAAGGGGCTGAGCGAGGCCGGCTCGAACCCGCTTCCCGCCTCGTCGGCGATGAGCTTGGACGGCGCCACCGCGCGCGCCGCCGGCGGCTCTTCCGGCGCGGGCAGGCGCATCCAGGCCGGCTCCGGCGTGGACGCGGGCGTCTCGTGCGAGCCCGAGCTCAGCGCGTCCGGGTCCGGGCCGAGGCGCAGGACCTCGCACTCGTCCGACCAGCCGTTCGCCTCGGCCACCGTGTGAAGCGCGGTCCGCACCGGGCGCCAGTCCTCACCGGTCCAGCGCGCCTTCACCCGGTCAAGCCAGCTGCCCTCATCGATCCCGCCCGCGCCGCGCCCACCGGCGTGGCCGCAGACCACCAGGCGATCGCGCGCCCGGGTCAGGCCTACATAAAGCAATCGTCCGTACTCGGCGGTTTGCTCGGCCTCGGCCGCGGTCTTCAGCGCAGCCACGGCTTCGGCGCTGGCGCCGGGCGCCCAAAGCAGGCCGCCTTCGTCGTGAGCGAACAAGCCGGCGGACTTCGACTTCGGGCGCTGGGCGGTGTCGGGCAGGAAGACGATCGGCGCTTCGAGGCCCTTTGCTCCGTGTACGGTCATGACGCGAACCTCGTCGCGCCCCGCCTCCATCTCGCGCTTCACGTCCGAGGCGTCGGCCTCCATCGCCGCGACGAAGCGCGCGAGCGAGGGCGCGCCGTCGCGCTCGTGGGCCAGCGCGCGGGACAAAAACTCCTCCAGCGGATCGTGCGCCTCGCGCCCCAGCCGGGCGTGAATCCGCGACAGCCGGCTCTCGCCAGTGGCGCCGGCTTCGTTCAGGAAGCTTGCGAAGAAGCCGTAGGGCGCCGCGACGTCAACCCGGGCGCGCGCCGCCTCCAGGGCGTCGCGCGCTTCGGCGAAGCGCGGATCGTCCGCGTGGCGGAGCTTGTCCCACAGACGCGGACCGTCCCGCCGCGTCAGATCGAACAGGGCGTCATCGTCGATGACCGGCTGCGCCCCGACGGGATGAAACGCCGGGCTCTTCAGGATTTCAGCCAGGGAGAGATCGTCCTCGGGCAGAAGCGCGAAGCGGGCCAGAGCGATCAGGTCCTTCACCACGAGCTGGTCGCCCAGCGTCATCCGGTCAGCGCCCGCGACGGGCACGCCCTTCAACTTCAGTCGGCGGATAATCTCCTCGAACAGCCCCGCGCGCCGGCGCACCAGAACGATCACGTCCCCGGCGCGCGCCGGGCGCTTCACCCAGCCGTCCTGTGTCTCCTCCCACACCGCGTCGCCGCGCGCGATCAGCTCGGCGATCTCGCGCGCGACCGCTTCGGCGAGCTGGTTGCGCGCGGAGTCCGGACGATCCGTATCCAGATCGAGCGCGAGGGGTTCCACATCCTCCTCGACGGGCTTGGGCGCCTCGCTCCACACCTCCACGCAGCCGGGCGTTCCGACCCGCGCTGCGGCGTGGGACTGATAGCGGGTGAAGGGCGCGGCGCCGTCCGTGTCCGGAGCATCGGACTCAGGATCAGCCGCTGAATCGGTCGGGGCGCCCTCCGGGTGCTGAAACTTCGTTTCAGGCGCACGCAGCGAGTCCGTCTCGGCGGCGAAGACGCGGTCCACCGCATCCAGCACCTCAGGCGCGGATCGGAAAGAGACCGAGAGCAAGGGCCGCGCGAAGCCCACATCGCTCGCCTTGCCGGCGAGCGCGTCGCCCTCTGCGATGAAGCGCGCCGGCCGGGCCCCTTGGAAGGAGTAGATCGACTGCTTCTCATCGCCGACGCAGAAGACCGTGCGCGGATGATCGCTTTCACGCCCGCCTTCGCCAGCGAAGAATTCCTCGCTCAGCGCGTTGATCACATCCCATTGCGCCGGCGCGGTGTCCTGGGCCTCGTCGACCAGGATGTGCTCCAGGCCCTGGTCGAGCTTGTAGAGCACCCAGTCGCGCGCGGCGGAATCGCTCAACAGCGCGCGCGCGCCCTCGACCAGGTCGGCGAAGTCCGCCTTGCGCGCCGCTGAGAGCCTCGCCCGATACGCCTTCAGGAACGCCCCCGCCAGCCGCACGCCGGCCCGGGTGAGCATGTTCGCTTCGGCGAGCGCGAGCAGGGGCAGCACGTGATCGTCCAGCCGCCGGCGCTCCTCGCCTTCGGGCCCGAACAGCGCCTCGATGTCCGGATGCGCCTTGGCGACAGCCCTTGTGTAGAAGCTTCGCGGCGCCTTGAGCGCGCCGGCCAGCGTCGTGACGAAGTCGAGATAGGCGTCCAGCGCGGCGCCGGGCTCGCGTTCCAGCTCGATGACGCGTCTGAGGGCCCGCCCGCGCGGCGCGTCGCTCTTCTGGCTGCCGGAAAGCAGCGGACCGATGCAATCGCGCAGGCGCGACAGGGGCACGCCGCTCCACGCGTCCGCGCGCGCTTCCTCCACATCAAGTCTTGGATCGGCGCCGAGCGCAGCGCTGGCTTTGTCCTGCAGCGCCTCAACCGATCCGGCCGCCTCCAGCGCGCGCTCCAGCGCATGGCGCTCGCGCGCGGCGAAACTCGCCAGCGTGTCGACGCCGCTCGGGCCGACCAACTCAAGGACGCTCGCAATCGCCCGCGCCACCTCGCCCTGAGGCTCGCTCACCGCTTCGCTGAGGACCGCCTCCAGCGCGCGTGCGGCCGTCGCAGCGGCCTCTGCGTCTTCTTGCGTTTCAAAGCCCGGCGACAACCCCGCCTCGACCGGAAACCGGCGCAGAAGCGTCTCGCAATAGCTGTGCAGGGTCTGGATCTTCAGACCGCCCGGCGTCTCCAGGGCGCGCGCGAACAGGCGGCGCGCATCCGCCAGATCGCCCTGTGAGGGCGAGGCGACGCCCAGCCGCTCCAGCGCGCCTCCCAGCGCCTCGTCGTCCAGCGTCGACCAGTCGCCAAGCTTGCGGAACAGGCGCGCCTGCATCTCGCCGGCCGCAGCCTTGGTGAAGGTCACGCACAAGATCCGGTCCGGCGCGGCCCCCTGCAGAAGCAGGCGCGCCACACGGTCCACCAGAACGCGCGTCTTGCCCGAGCCGGCGTTGGCTTCCACGAACACGCACCAGCGCGGATCGGCCGCCTGGCGCTGGGCCTCACTCGCCGCACCGGCGATGGCGGGATCGAAGCCGGGCGCGCTCACGACGCAGCTCCTGTGTCAGGCGCATCCGGATCGGCCGAGGCCCACTCCGCGCGCCGGGCCAGATGGTCGTAATCGCCGTAATCGTTGCGGAACTGGCGGCGCGGCTGGCTCGGATAGCCCTGGGTCTCGTCGTCGAACAGCGCGATCCAGTCCAAAAGCGTGGCTTCAGCCTGTTTCGCCAGCTCATCCGCAGACGGATCGCTCTTCGCGTGCGCAATCGGGCGCACCTCGCCCGGCGTGCGTCCGCCTGTGACGTTGATGTAGTCGAGCTGCTTGACCTCCGACGCCGGCGCGTCCTCGAACGCGCCCTTGGAGATCATGATGGCGGTGAGCGGCAATTGCGGCGAGAAGCCCGCCTTGACCTCCTTCGCAGAGGGGGTCTGGCCGGTCTTGTAGTCGATCACGCCGAGCCCGCCGTCTGCGGCCTCGTCGACCCGGTCAAAGCGCGCGCTCAGCGTGAACGGCCCGGCCGGACCGTGCAGCGTCAACTCGCCTGACGCCTCCACCGCGACCCGTGTCCAGCGGTCCTCGCTCGAGCGCCGCGTGGCTTCGGTCTCGACCATGAAACGCGCCGCACGCTCGAACCGGGGCAGCTCCGCGCCGAGGGAGGCCGGCTGGAAGCCAGCCTTGAGCAGCGCCTCGCGTCCATATCTGACGAGCCGATCCAGCGCGTCCGCCGGCAAGCTTTCCGTCTTCGGACAATCCTCGATCCAGAAATGAAGCGCCTCGTGATAGGCCGTGCCGCGCTCGGCGCCGCCGGGCGGTTGATCGAGCCGGTCCAGCTTGGACAGACCGAGCACGCGCTTGGCGTAGATCGCATACGGATCGCGCACCCAGGTGGAAATCTCGGTCACTGAAAGCCGGCGCGGGCGCGCCTCGACGGGCGGACGAGGCGACGGCGGCTCGATCACGGCGGTGCGCTCGGCGTGATCGAGCCGGCGCGCCAGATCCAGATAGTCCGTGGGCGGAGCCAGTGCGGCGTCGGCGCGACCGCTCAGCGCGCCGCGCGCCAGGGTCTTCAGCCGCCACAGCCAGCGCGAGGCCACGGTCGGCGCACCGTCGGCCTTCTCAGAGCGGGTCAGAAGCACGTCGCGCGCATTGGCGAGCTGGGCGAAGTCGTGCGCGGCGAGGCCGAACCGGCGCTCCGGCGCGGAGAGCCCGGCTTTCAGGCGCATGCCGCGCGACAGGAAGGGGTCGATCTTGGCGCGCGCCGGCCACACCCCTTCGTTCAGACCCGCCAGGATCACCCGGTCGGCCTCGATCAGTCGCGCCTCCAGCAGCCCCAGGATCTGCAAGCGCGGATGCACGCCATAGGCCGCGCGCACCAGGCGCGACCGCGCAGTCTCCAGAAGCGCGCGCCGGAAGCTCTCCGCGTCCATGTCGGGCAGGGCCTCGGCCTCATGCAGGAACTCGCGCATCAGATCGGCGGCGGCCTCGCCCGCCTCGCCCGCCCACAGATGGTCCGCGCCGTGACGCGCGGGCTCTGCCGCGAGCGCTTCAGCGGCGCGGCAGAGCGCCTGAGCCCAGACCGCGGCCGGTTGGCGGTCCTTGAGTTCGCACAGGGGCGCCAGGGCCGCCTCCACCGCGTCGATCACGTCGCGCCAGGCCGATTTCTGGTGGTCGGCGGCGCGCGCGTTGTCGATCCGTGTACGGAACGCCTCGTAGTCCGCCCCCGGACGCCGCCCCCTGAGCGCCTCGCGCTCCATCGCACCGAAGGCTGCGCGCAAGGTCCCGCGCTCATGACCGAGGCTGAACAGCGGCGAGGCGACAAGCGCGGAGAGCGCCAGCGCCGAGCCGGGATCGAAGGCCGCGTCCATCACCCGGATCAGGAAAGCGCCCGGCGCGGTGTCGGACAGCGGTGCGCCCGCGCTGTCGTCGAGCGCGACGCCGAACCGGGCCATCTCGACGCTGACGCGGCGCGCCAGCCCACGGTCCGGCGTGACCAAAACCGCGGTGCGGCCGGGCGTCTCCAGCGTCTCGCGCAGCGCCAGGGCGCAGGCGCGCGCCTCGCTCGCCGAATCCGGCGCCTCGACGACGCCGAGCCCCTCGAACGCCGCCTCGAACAGGCGCCCGTCCCAGTCTTTCTCAAGCGAACCGATGCGCGAGAGCCAATCTGCGGTGGCTTCGGCGGGGCGCAGCGCCTCCAGGATGACGCGCGAGCGCGCTGTGCCGGCGCGCGCCGGCGTCACTCCGGGCCAGAGCCGGACATCGTCAGGGCCGAGATCGAGCCCCTGCAGGAGCGACTTCATGGCCCTTAACGGATGGCTGTCGTCGATCGCCTCCCAGGCGCGCCGGTCGATCGCAGGCTCGAAGCCCGGCAGGACGACCCCGCCGTTATCAAGCCGGGCCACCGTGGTCAGCAGCTCGGCCGCAGCGGGAATAGAGCCGGTGGAGCCGGCTGCAATCACCGGGTCCTCAGGCGGCGCCTCGCGCCACCGGGCGGCCAACGCGCGCAACAGGGCCGAGCGGCGCGCAGCCGGATCGACCGCGCGCAGCTCTTCAAGCCGCGCCGGCCAGGCTTGCATCACGATGTCCAGAAACAGCGCGGCCTCCTGCAGATGGGCGGGCAGGGCCGCGCGCGCGTCCTCATCAAGGCGCGAGAGATCGGCGGCCGCGTCTTCATTGGCGATGTCGTCGAGCAGCTCGGCCAGCGCATCGCCGAGCGCGAGCGCGCCCCCGACCGAGAGCGCGCGGCCGGCGGCCTGTTCGCGGCGATAGACAAGGCTCGCCAGCTCGAAGCGCCGGCGCGCGCTCGACACCGCAGCCGGAGCGGCGGCGGCGAGCTCGCCCGGCTCGAATGGGGGATCGTCCGCGTCCACATCCCCGATCGGGCGGATCATGGGCAGAAGCGTCGCGCCGCCGGCCTGCAGCGCCGCAAAAGCGTCGCCGAGCGCGCGACCGGCCCGGCGCGTCGGCGTCAGCACGGTCACGCGCGAGAGCGCCTCCGGCTCTGGAAACGCGGCGTGCAGCGCCGCCGCGAGCGCGCGCGGAAACGGCTCGGACGGGGGTATGGTGAAAACCCGCGGGGCGGGCGTGTCGAACAGGGTCTTGGCCGGCATCAGGCCGAGAAGGCTAGCCGATTCTCCGCCGCGCTTCGCGCTTCGGGATCGCCGACATGCATCCAGAACGCATCCATGGCGCGCCCGAACAGGCGCCCGCGTGCGGCGGCCTCGTCCCACAGCTGATTGGTGGAGAAGGGCTCGCGGCTCGCCCCGTCGAGCACGCGCGGGTGCAGGACCTGCACCCCGGCGTAGGCGTAGGGCGCTCTATCGCTCGCGCCGCGGCGGCGGAGCCGGCCGTCGCGGTCCATGAAGAAGTCGCCGGAACCGGAGAAGCCTAGAGTGTGATCCATGGCGCTGAGCATCAGGCGGAAATCCATAGCCCCGGCGTCGAAGCCTTCACCGAGCGCTTCAAGCTCGCCGGGGCCCGCCTCGGCGTCGAGCCACAGCGCGTCGATATTGGCCACGAAGATCGGATCGCGCCCGAGCTTGTCGGCGGCCTTCGTCAGCCCGCCACCGGTGTCCATCAGCCGGTCGCGCTCATCGGAGATCAAAATTTCAAGATCGCCGCGCCCGGCCAGATGCGCCTCCAGCCGGTCGGCGAAGTGGTGCACATTGACCACCGCCCGGGCCACGCCGGCCGCGGCGAGCTTGTCCAGGGTCCAGTCGATCAGGGCGCGTCCGCCGACCTCGACCAGCGCCTTGCAGCGATCGTCCGTCAACGGACGCATGCGCGTGCCGAGGCCTGCGGCCATGACCATCGCCGTACGGATCGTCACCGGCGCGCCTCCTCGAACACGAAGGGCGCGCAGTCCTCGCACCAGCGCTTGATCTCGCTCGCGGCCGGGTGGGAGAGATCCTGGACGAAATGGCGCGCCACACGCCCCAGCATGGAGAGATAGCGGGGCTTTTGATCGCGCTTGGCCAGACGCACGAAGATGCCGAGAATCTTCGCGTTGCGCTGCGCCCCGGCGAGCGCGTAGGCCGCCTCGAACGCCTCGCGATCGGACAGGCCGGCCCGCTCGAAAAAGCGGTCCTTCAGCGCCGCGGCGAGCCCAGGGGCCACATCGCGGCGCGCATCCTCCAGGAGCGAGACCAGGTCATAGGCCGGGTGGGCGAACACCGCGTCTTGAAAGTCCAGAAGCCCGACGCGGGCGTGATGGTCGCGCTCGGGCAACCAGATCAGGTTCTCGGCGTGATAATCGCGCAGCGCCAGGCCGGGCGCATGCGCCGCAAAAACCGGCGCGCTGTCCGTCCACAGAGCATCAAACTGCGCCGCGGCCGTCTCGTCCGGCGTCAGGCCGGCCTGGTGGGTCGCGTACCAGTCCAGGAACAGGCGCGCCTCGACGCGCTGTGCGGCCCCGTCCAGGGGATGGACGCGCCAACGCGCCCCCTGATAGGTGACGACCTCGGGCAGGCTGGAGCGATACAGCGCGGCGAGCGCGTCCACGGCCGCGGCGTAGAGCGCGCCCTCATGGGCGTGCTCGGGCACGAGCCGGGCGAACACGCCCTCGCCCAGATCCTCGATCAGAAGCAGGCCGCGCGCCGCGTCGCCCTCGAACACGTGCGGCGCTGAGAAACCGCGCGCGACCAGCGCTTGGGAGAGACCGGCGAAGGCGGTGACGTTATTGCCCGCAAGCCGGGCGAGCGCGTTATAGCCGAGCCGGGCGCGTTCAGCCTCACCGGCGTCGTCGGGCGCGTATGGAGCTTCGGCGGCGGAAGGCGCGTCCATCACGATCGCGGTCTCGCCGCCGTCCTTTCGCAGACGGAAATAGGATCGCGTCGAGGCGTCGCCCGGAAACGGCTCCACCGCCGCCTCGCCCCATCCGGCATCGCGGGCGAAGGCGAGGCGCTCGGCGGCGCGGGCGGCCTCGGCCTCAGAGCTTTTCGGCGATGCGCTCAAGGCGGCTCTCCCAGCTTCCGTAGGCGGACAATCGCGCCTCGCGCCCGCCGTCATCGCGCACCGACACGGCGATCTCCAGCCGGTCGGGCTGGGGATCGCCGACCAGCCGGTCCGGCCATTCCACCAGCGCGACGCCGCTTTCGAACGCCTCGTCGAGGCCCAGCTCCTCCAGCTCGTTGGCTTGCTCCACCCGATAGAGATCGGCGTGCAGGATCGACAGCCCCGCTTGAGCGCCGGCCCCGTCATAGCTCTGCACCAGCGTGTAGGTCGGGCTCGGCGCGTCGAACACGCCGGCCGCCTCGGCCAGGAAGCCGCGCGCGATCGTCGTCTTGCCCGCGCCCAGATCGCCGGCGAGCAGGATGGCGTCCCCGCTGCGCGCCTGGCGCGCGATGAGCCGGCCCAGCGCTTCAGACGCGTCCGGCGCGGCGAGGGTGAGGATAAGGCGATCAACCATGGCTAAGGCGCTGATAGGACGCCCGCGCCGGCGCCGCAAGCCGCCCGGCTGCGCGCCTTGACAGGCGCGTCCGGGCGGCGCCTGTTTGAACCTCGTTTCCACCGGGCATGGGCGGGTTGAAGGAGGGCGCTGGCGATGGCCGACGCCGAGCACGTCGTCATCATCGGAGCCGGACAGGCGGGCCTGTCCGCGGCCGCTGAACTGCGCAAGCGCAAGTTCGACGGCGCGATCACGCTGATCGGCGAAGAGGACGCCCCGCCCTATCAGCGCCCGCCCCTGTCGAAGGCCTATCTGGCCGGCGAGCTGCCGCGGGATCGGCTCTGGCTGAAGGCCGAAGCCTTCTACGACAAGGCCGAGATCACGCTGAAGACCGGCGTGCGCGCCGAGGCGATCGACCGCTCCGCCGGCGAGGTGGTGCTCGATGACGGGACCCGGCTCGGCTTCGACCATCTGATCCTGGCCACCGGCGGGCGCGCGAGCACGCCGCCCATCCCCGGCGCGGCGCTGCCCGGCGTGTTCGTGCTGCGCACGCTCGACGACGCCGACGCGCTCGGCGCGGCGATGGGCGCGGCGACGCGCCTGGCCATTCTGGGCGCAGGCTATATCGGGCTTGAGGTCGCCGCGAGCGCGCGCAAACGCGGGCTCGACGTCTCCATCGCCGAGGCCGCCCAGCGGCCCATGGCGCGCACCGCCTCTCCGGTCCTGTCGGCCTGGGTCGGCGGGCTGCATCGCGGACGGGGCGTGGATCTGCGCGTGAACGCGCCGGTGGAGCGCATCGCAGGCGCGGACAAGGCCGAAGGCCTGGTGCTCGCCGACGGGGAGACGCTGGAGGCCGACCTCGTCGTGCTCGCCACGGGTCTTGTTCCCGAGACCGGGCTCGCCGAGGCGGCCGGGCTCGAGGTCGACGGCGGGATCGTCGTGGACAGCCATGCGCGCACCTCGGACCCGCGCATCTACGCGGCCGGCGACGCCGCGCTGACCCCGCTGGAGCGCTACGCCCGCTCGATCAGGCTTGAATCGGTTCAGAACGCCATTGAGGAAGGCAAGGCCGCCGCGCGCGCCATCCTCGGCGACGAGACCCCCTACGACCCGGTGCCCTGGTTCTGGTCGGACCAGTACGAGGTGAAGATTCAGATCGCCGGGCTTTATGAGGGCGCGGACGCCAGCGTACGCCGCGGCGATCCTGAAGAGGGCCGCTTCGCCCTGTTTCACTTCAAGGATGAGGCGCTCGTGGCCTGTGAGGCGGTCAACGCCGCGCCGGAATACATGGCCGCGCAACGCCTGATCGAACGCGGCGCGCCGGTCGACCGCGAGCAGTTGCGTGATCCGGGTGTGGCGATGCGCGACTTCCTGTCCTAAATAGCCGCGAAAGCAGGACAAGAGGCGAACCGCGCACGCATGGTCAAGATCACTTACATCGAGCATGACGGAACCGAACACGTCGCCGACGTGGCCGAGGGGCTGACGGTGATGGAGGGCGCGATCCGAAACATGATCCCCGGGATCGACGCCGACTGCGGCGGGGCGTGCGCGTGCGCGACCTGCCACGTCTATGTGGACTCAGCCTGGGCCGGAAAGACCGGTGAGCGCTCCTCGATGGAGGAGTCCATGCTCGACTTCGCCTCCGACGTTGAGGACAATTCGCGCCTGTCCTGTCAGATCCGGGTCACCAGCGATCTCGACGGCCTTGTCGTGCGCATGCCCGAAGAGCAGGGCTGAGCGCC
>CAZKBB010000026.1:2050-13070 GCA_964550935.1 uncultured Caulobacterales bacterium | reverse complement strand
CGCCGGCGCGGTCTTGAACGAACGCGGCGCCGGGCGCGACACCAAACGTTATACCTGGCGCGTCAATCAGGCGTCATGAAACGGGGCTAGGTTGGCGCGGCGTTGAAACCATCAGCCTACGGACCGCCGACATGATCGATCGCAGCGAGAACTCCAGCTCCAACCCGCGAATCTCCGCCGGTGCGGCGACCTTCGGCGACATTGTCGAGCGCCGCCTGTCCCGACGCGGCTTCCTGGCCGGCGCGGCTGCGCTCAGCGGCGCGGCCTGCGCGCCGACCGCCATGGGCGGCGACCGCGGCCCGGGCGGACAGGGCGCGTTCGACTTTCCAGAGATTGCGCGCGCGACGGGACCGGATATCGACATCCCCGAGGGCTATGTCGCCGACCTGGTGATCGGCTGGGGCGACGCGCTGTTCGAGGACTCCTCGCCGTTCGACCCGTATGCGCAGAGCGCAGAAGCCCAGCTGCGCCAGTTCGGCTACAACAACGACTATATCGGCTTCATCCCGCTGGAGCGTCAGGACGGCCGCACGGTGCGCGGGCTGTTGTGCGTGACCCACGAATACACCTCCACCGAGCTGATGCTGCCGGGCGTGGCCGAGGGCTATCCGGAAAGCATGACCGCGGCGCTGTGCGATGTTGAGAAGGCGGCCCACGGCGGCACGATTGTGGAGATCGAGCGAGATCGCGCGGGCCGCTGGCGCGCGGCGCGCGGCTCGCCCTTCAACCGGCGCATCTCGGCCTTCACCCCGATGGTCGTCTCCGGCCCGGCCGCCGGCCATGAGCGCCTGCGCACGAGCGCCGACCCGAGCGGCGCTCGGGTGATCGGCACGCTGAACAACTGCGCCGGCGGGATCACGCCGTGGAACACGTATCTGATGGCCGAGGAGAACTTCAACGGCTACTTCCTCGGCGCGCTTCCCGATGGACACCGGGAAGCGGAGAACCACGCCCGCTACGGCGTGCCCGGCGGCTGGTATGAATGGGGCCGCTTCGAAGCGCGTTTTGACCTCGCCGCCGAGCCGCGCGAGCCGAACCGGTTCGGCTGGGTCGTGGAGGTTGATCCCTTCGATCCGAGCGCCACGCCGATCAAGCGCACCGCGCTCGGCCGGTTCAAGCATGAGGGCGCGGAAAGCGTGATCGCGCCGGACGGCCGGCTCGTCATCTATATGGGCGACGATCAGCGCTTCGATTACGTCTACAAATTCGTCTCGCGGCGCCGGGTCGATCTGAGCGATCGCGCGGCGAATCGCGACCTGCTCGACGAGGGCGTGCTCTACGTGGCGCGCTTCAACGAAGACGGGTCGCTCGACTGGGCGCCGCTCGTGTTCGGCGAAGGCCCGCTCACCCCTCAGAACGGGTTTTCGAGCCAGGCCGAAGTCCTGATCGAGACCCGCCGCGCCGCCGACCTGCTCGGCGCCACGCCCATGGATCGGCCTGAAGACGTCGAGCCCGACCCGGCGAGCGGGCGCGCCTACGTCATGCTCACGAACAATCACCGGCGCACCGACGATCAAGTAAACGCCGCCAATCCGCGCGCGGGCAACGACTGGGGCCACATCATAGAGATCGCCGAGCCGGGCGGCGATTTTGCGTCGACGCGCTCGCGCTGGGAGATCGTGGTGCGCTGCGGGGATCCTCAGGACCGCTCCGTCGACGCGAAGTGGGGCTCGCGCACCAGCGAGAACGGCTGGTTCGGCTCGCCGGACAATTGCGCGGTCGATCCCTCGGGCCGGCTCTGGGTCTCCACCGACGGCAACCAGCGCACCGGCGCGAACGACGGGGTCTGGGCGCTGGAGACCGCCGGGCGCGGTCGCGGCTCGGGCCGGGCCTTCTTCCGCGCCCCGGCGGGCGCTGAGGTGTGCGGACCGCGCTTCACCCCGGACGGGCGCACGCTGTTCGTCGCGGTCCAGCACCCTGGCGACGGCGACGGGACGAGCTTTGAGCAACCCTCCACGCGCTGGCCGGACTTCCGCGAGGATCACCCGCCCCGCTCCGCGGTGCTGGCCCTGCGACGCGCCGACGATGGCCCAGTCGGGGGCCCGGTCGGGGGCCCGGTCGGCGGTTAGGCGCGCTTCGCGTCTTGCGCTCTTCCGCCCGCAGGTGCGGAAAAACGCCAACCCTGTCATCCCGGCCGACACGAAATGGAGCGCCGGGACCTGCTGCAGGCGCTCACGACGCCTCCCCAAGCGTTCCCGGCGGGTCCCGGGTCGCTGACGCGCCCGGGATGACAGGTGAGGTTAGTCGCGACGAGGTCCCGGATCGATGCTGCGCATCGTCTGGGGATTCATTATTTCATAGCTGAACTCCCGGCCGAGCCGCAGGCGAGAGCCGGGACCTCGAGGCGGAAGAGCGGGAAGACGAAACGCCTAGTGCGCCTGGCCCCAGGTGGGGGCGGCTTTGGCCTCGACTTCGAGGGGGACCGAGAGAGAGGCGGCCGGGTGGGCGGCTTCGCTCATCACCTCCCGAACGAGGGGGATCAGCCGGTCGACCTCGTCCTCGGGGGCTTCGAAGACCAGCTCGTCATGAACCTGCAGCAGCATGCGCGTCTTCAGGCCGGCCGCGCACAGCGCCGCCTCCATGCGCAGCATGGCGCGCCGGATGATGTCCGCGGCCGCGCCCTGGATCGGCGCGTTGATGGCCTGGCGCTCGGCGAACTGGCGCACGCTCGGGTTCTTGTCCTTGATGCCGGGCACGTGGATGCGCCGGCCGAAGATGGTGGACACCGCGCCGCGCTCCTTCGCCTCGGCGCGCATCGCCTCCATATAGTCCGCGATGCCTGGGAACTTCTTGAAATAGCTCTCGATATAGCGCTTCGCCTCGTCCCGGTCGATGCCGAGATTGTTCGCAAGGCCGTAGGCCGAGATGCCGTAGATGATGCCGAAATTGATCGCCTTGGCGTTGCGTCGCGTGACCGGGTCCATGTCCTCCATGGAGACCCCGAACATCTCAGACGCGGTCATGGCGTGGATGTCCTGACCGTCCTTGAAGGCCTGTTTCAGCGCGTCGACGCCGGCGATATGGGCGAGCAGGCGCAGCTCGATCTGGGAGTAGTCCGCCGCAACCACCACATGGCCCGGCTCCGCGGTGAAGGCCTCGCGGATCTTGCGGCCCTCCTCGGTGCGGATCGGAATGTTCTGAAGATTGGGCTCCGAGCTGGAAAGCCGCCCGGTCGACGTCGCCGCGAGGGAGAAGCTGGTGTGGACCCGGCCGGTATCGGGATTGATCGCCTCGCGCAGAGCATCCGAGTAGGTCGATTTCAGCTTTGAGAATTGCCGCCAGGTCAACAGCGCGGTCGGCAGGTCGTGTCCTTGCGCGGCGAGGTCTTCCAGAACGGCCGCGTCGGTCGACCAGGCGCCGCCCTTGGTCTTCTTGCCGCCGGGAAGGCCCATTTCGCCGAACAGGATCTCGCCGATCTGCTTGGGGCTGCCGAGATTGAACGTTCGCCCGGCCGCCTCGTGGGCGGCTTCCTCGGCCTCGGCCATCTTCTGGGCGAAGTCCGATGACAGGCGCGAGAGTTGGGCCACGTCGACCTTGACCCCGGCGAGCTCCATGCGCGCGAGCACGCCCGGCATGCCGCGCTCCAAGGTCTCGTAGACGGTGGAGAGCCCGGCGCCGGCGAGGCCCGGCTTCATCAGCTCCCACAGCCGCAAGGTGATGTCGGCGTCCTCGGCCGCGTAGGCGGTCGCGCTCTTCAGATCGACCTCGGCGAAGCTCTTCTGCTTCTTGCCGGTCCCGCACACCTCCTTGAACGGGATGGGGCGGTGGTCGAGATGGCGCTCTGAGAGCTCGTCCATGCCGTGGCCGTGCAGGCCGGCCGCCTGGACGTAGGAGATCAGCATGGTGTCGTCATAAGGAAAGACCGCCACGCCGTAGCGCTGGAAGACGGCGAGGTCGTACTTGAAGTTCTGACCCACCTTCAGGACCGCCGGATCCTCCAGCAGCGGCTTCAGCGCGCCGAGCGCCTCGGCCTCGTCGATCTGATCGGGCCGCCCGCCTCCGTCGGCGAGATCGCCGCCTTGGTGGCCGAGCGGGATGTAGCAGGCCTCGTTCGGCGCGGTCGCGAGCGACACGCCCACAAGCCGCGAGGCGCAGGCCGACAGCGCGTCGGTCTCCACATCGACCGCCACCACGCGCGCGGCCCTGGCCCTCTCGATCCAGGTTTGAAGCGCGGCCATGGTCTGGACCGTCTCGTAGGCGTCCCGGTTCACAGGCTGGGTCGCGTCGCCGGTGGCGTCGGCCGGTCCGGCGCCGAGCGCTTCTTCCACGCGCCGGGTGAGCGTGCGGAACTCCATCGCTTTGAGGAAGGCGACGAGCGTCTCCCCGTCCGGCTCGGCCGCGCCGAAGGCGTTGAGCGGTTCGGGCACGTCCACGTCGTCCTTCAGCGTGACGAGGGTCCTGGACAGGCGCGCGTCCTCGGCGTGCTCGGTCAGCTTCTCGCGGCGCTTGGGCTGCTTGATCTCGCCGGCGCGCGACAGGAGCGTCTCCAGATCGCCGTACTCCTCGATCAGCTGGGCGGCGGTCTTCACGCCGATGCCGGGCACGCCCGGCACGTTGTCGATGGAATCGCCCGCGAGCGCCTGGACGTCGATGACCTTCTCCGGCCCCACGCCGAACTTCTCGATCACGCCGTCGCGGTCGATCCGCTTGTTCTTCATCGGATCGAGCATGGTGACGTGGTCGTCGACCAGCTGCATCAGGTCCTTGTCGGAGGAGGCGATGGTCACCCGCGCGCCCTTGGCCGCGGCCTGGCGCGCATAGGTCGCGATCAGGTCGTCGGCCTCAAAGCCCTCCATCTGGATGCAGGGCAGATCGAAGGCGCGGGTGGCGTCCCGGATCAGATCGAACTGGGGGATCAGGTCCTCAGGGGGCTCGGGCCGGTGGGCCTTGTACTGGTCGTAGATCTCGTTGCGGAAGGTGACGGCCGAGTAATCGAAGATCACCGCCAGATGGCTCGGCTCGTCCTCGCCCTTCAGATCCTCCAGAAGCTTCCACAGCATGGAGCAGAAGCCCTGCACCGCGCCGACCGGCGTGCCGTCCGAACGCGAGAGCGGGGGCAGGGCGTGGTAGGCGCGGAAGATGTAGGCCGAGCCGTCGACCAGATAGACATGGCTGGTCTTGTCGATCGGGCGGTTCACGGCCATGGCGCGGTGGTCTCCGGGCGTCAGGAACAGACAGAGCGCCTGAACCTAGGCGCGCCCGCCGCGCCCGGCAATCGGGCGGGCGCGGGAGCGCGGCCGCGCGCTCAGGTGCGCAGCTTCGCTCGCGGGTGCGCGCCGGCGTGGACCGCCGAGAGCCGGCTGATCTCCACGTCGGCGTAGATCTGGGTGGAGGAGAGGCTTGCGTGACCGAGCAGCTCCTGGATCGCGCGCAGATCCCCCCCGGCGGCCAGAAGATGGGTCGCGAAGGCGTGGCGCAGGGCGTGGGGCGTGGCGGTCCGGGGCAGGCCGAGGCGCGAGCGAAGGGTCTGCATCGCCGCCTGCACGGCTCTGGGTCCGAGCGGGCCGCCGCGCGCGGCGCGGAACAGGGCGGCGTCGTCATCAGGGTCGAACGGGCAGGCCTCCACATAGGCCGAGACGGCGTTCCTCACCGCAGGCAGGACCGGCGCGATGCGCGTCTTGCCCCCCTTGCCGGTGATGCGCAGCGTCTCGGGCAGCGGATGGTCCCGCCCGGTCAGCGAGAGCGCTTCGGAGATGCGCAGCCCGCAGCCATACATCAGCGCCATGACCGCCGCGTCGCGCTTGGCGATCCAGTCCGGCGCCCCGGTCGCGGCCGGCTCGGCCAGGAGCGCGCGTGCGGCGGCCTCGGAGACCGGGCGCGGCTTGGCGCGCGGCGCGCGCGGCGCCTCGACCAGCTTCAGCGCCGGGTTGGAGACGCCGTGCGTCTTGCCGAGCCAGGCGAAAAAGGTGCGCGACGAGGAGAGCTGGCGTTGCAGCGTGCGTGCGCCCGCGCCCTCGCGCCGGCGCATGGCGAGGAAGGCGCGCCAGTCCGCGCTCGACAGGCCCGCGAGCGCCTCGAGATCAAGCGCGGCGCCGAGATGATCGGTCAGGAAGTCCAGAAGCTGGTCCAGATCGCGCCCATAGGCCTCCACCGTGCGCGCGGCGAGCCGGCGCTCGCCTGCAAGATGGGCGAGGAAACGCTCGCGGGCGGCGCGCGCCGCGCTCAAGCCGGCGCTTTCAGATGCGCCGCCAGGCGACGTTCCAGGACGCGCGCGAGGAAGTGGACCAGATCGCCGCCCTGGTCGCGGGTGAAGGCCGCCGCTTCGGCGCTCGCCAGGCACATCAGCCCTGATCGCTCGCCGATCTCAAGGCGCACAAGCGCGTGCGAGGCCATGCGCGCGGCCTGCGGCCCGTAGAGCATGTCGGCCAGACGCGGCGCGACCGGGCCGAGGACCTCCGCCGCGTCGCCGAGCGCGCTTCCCACAAGGCCCGGCCCGGCCCCGAACAGGGCGCGCGCGCCGCGCAAGGGATGGTGGCCCTCCACGAAGACCCGCGCGGCGTCGATGTTGAGCGCGTCGCACACCCGGCCCTGAAGGCGCCGGTCGATCGCCGCGAGCGTCTCGGCCTCCACCAGCGCCAGCACGGCGGCGTGGGTCTGGGCCTGGGCGGCGAGATTGGCCTTGGACAGAGAGACCAGCGCCTCGTTCGAGGCGCGAACCCGGCGGATCTCGGCCTCCAGTCGCTCGCGCTTGGCTGCGCTCAGATCGACGACGTTGGGCTCCGGCGCGGCCGCGGCCGCGTCGACCGCCTCCACGGCGCGAAGGCTTGGTCGCTCGGTGATGTCGTCGCTCATCGCGCGCTCGCTCGTCAGGCATGGATGGGACGACCGTCTTGGCCCGGCGCCGCTTAGAAATGCGTTAAGCGGAGGCGCTCTGGCGCACGGCTCTGCTAGCATCGCGCCTCTCCCGCCGCCGACCGAGAGCCCATGGCGCCCAGCGACACAGATCCCCGATCCGGCTCCCGATCCGGCCTGATCGCCAGCGTGCTCTTCCCGATGCCGCTGCCTGAGCCGTTCGACTATGCGATCCCGGAGGACGTTTCCGTGACGCCGGGCGATCACGTGCTCGCGCCGCTGGGTCCGCGCGTCGCGCAGGGCGTCGTCTGGGCGGTGAAGCCCGATGACGGGACGCGCGCGCTCAAACCCCTGCAGGCGCGCATCGGGGGCCCGCCCCTGCCTGAGGCGACGCGGGCCTTCGTGGACTGGACCGCGCGCTACGTGGTGGACAATCCAGGCCATGTCCTGCGCGCGGTGCTGCGCAGCCCGGCTGCGCTGAAACCCTCTCCCACCGAGACCGTGCTGGAGCCCTCCGGCGCGGAGCCGGCCCGCATGACCCCGGCGCGCCGGGCGGTGCTGGATGCGGCCGCTGACGGCGAGGCGGTCAGCGCGGCCGAGCTGGCCCGGCGCGCGGGGGTCTCGGGCTCGGTGGTCAAGGGTCTGGTGGAGCAAGGGGCACTCACCGCGCGAGAGATCCTCGTCGATCCGCCCTTCGCCGATCCCGATCCGAACCGCCAGGGCGTGGCGCTCAATGCGCGCCAGGAGGAGGCGGCGGGCAAGCTCCGGCGCATGGTCGCGGCGGGCGGGTTTCAGGCCGCGCTGATCGACGGGGTCACGGGCTCGGGCAAGACTGAAGTTTATTTCGAGGCGATCGCGGAGGCGCTGCGCCGCGAGCCGGACGCGCAGATCCTCATCCTTTTACCGGAGATCGCGCTGACCCAGGCGGTGATGGCGCGCTTTGAGGCCCGCTTCGGCGCGCGGCCCGCGCAATGGCATTCCAGCGTACCCGACAAGCAGCGACGGCGCGCCTGGCGCGAGGTCGCGGAAGGACGCGCGCGCATCGTGGCCGGCGCGCGCTCGGCGCTGTTTCTGCCGTTCAAGCGCCTGCGCGTCGTGGTCGTGGATGAAGAGCACGACCCCACCTACAAGCAGGACGAGGGCCTGATCTTCCAGGGCCGCGACCTCGCCGTGGCGCGGGCCAAGCTGGAAGGCGCGCTGGTCATGCTGGCCAGCGCCACGCCCAGCCTTGAAAGCCTCGTCAACGCCGAGGCGGGGCGCTACGTGCACATCGTCCTGCCCGGGCGCGCCGGCACGGCGGTCCTGCCAGAGGTCGACACGATCGATCTGCGCGAGCACCCGGCCGAACAGGGCGCCTGGCTCTCGGAGCCGCTGGTGAGCGAGACCGCCCGGACGCTGGAGCGCGGCGAGCAGACGCTGTTCTATCTCAACCGGCGCGGCTTCGCCCCGCTCGTCCTGTGCAAGGCGTGCGGGCACAAGATGAAGAGCCCGGACACCGAGCGCTGGCTGGTCGAGCACCGCTATACCGGCCGGCTCGTCTGCCACGTGACCGGCTTCTCCATGCCCAAGCCCAAGCATTGCCCCGCGTGCGGCGAGGCGGACACGCTGATCGGGGTCGGCCCCGGCGTGGAGCGCGTCGCCGACGAGGCGCGACAGCGCTTCCCCGACGCGGTGGTGGAGGTGTTCTCCTCAGACACTGCGGGCTCGCCCGATGACGTGCGCGCCGTGGTCGAGCGCATGCAGGCCGGCGAGATCGATATTCTCGTGGGCACCCAGATCGCGGCCAAGGGACACAACTTTCCAGCGCTCACCCTCGTCGGCGTGGTCGATGCGGACCTGGGTCTCGCCGGCGGGGATCTGCGCGCGGGCGAGCGCACCTGGCAGACGCTGGTCCAGGCCGCCGGCCGCGCCGGGCGCGCCGACCGTCCGGGCAAGGCGCTGCTTCAGACCCACCAGCCGGACCATGAGACCATCAAGGCGCTCGTCGCCGGCGATCGGGAGGCGTTCCTGAGCGCGGAGCGGATGATGCGCGAGGCGCTGTCCCTGCCGCCCTTCGGCCGGCTCGCCGCGCTCATTCTCTCAGCGCCCGACGAGGCCAAGGCGAACGAGGCCGGGCGGGTGATCGCTCAGGCCGCCCCGCTGGCGGACGGGGTGCAGGTGTTCGGCCCGGCCGACGCGCCCTTGAGCGTGGTGCGCGGGCGCTGGCGCAAGCGCTTCCTCGTGCAGGCGGACAAGAATGTCGACGTCTCCGCCTATATGCGCGCCTGGCGCGGCCGCTTCCGCGCCCCGAACGGGGTGCGGGTGGCGGTGGACATCGATCCGTATTCGTTCTTGTGAGGGGACAGGCTGGGCTCAGTGCGACTAAGCTTGCGACCTCGGTGTTGAGCTGAACGATGGCGGACGAAGAAGAGATCGAGACGCGCCGCGAGGAAATCCGGGAGGCGCTGCGCGCGGGCCTCGCGGACATCGAAGCCGGGCGCTGCGAACCGTGGGATCTCGAGGCCTCCATCCGAGAGCTTAACGACGAAGCGGCCGAAGCACGACGCACTCTCTAAGCCCCCGCCTGCATCCCTGGCGGCCGGTTACGGTTGCCGCCTTGAAACCCCTGTGCTACCTGAGCGCCCGACGTTTGGGAGACGGCGCGAACGCCCGCCGCCGGCCTCCCTGATCAGCCAAGAGTTTCAAATGCTTGCGCGCCTTCTTCGGCGCTTTGTCGACGCAAGCGTTCACCATGGAAGAAAGCGGACCCCTGACCGTGCAGACCGGCGAGAGCGCGATCACGAACGAGGCGGGCGAGCGTTACGCCCGCGCCCTGTTCGAGCTGGCCGACGAGGCCGGCGAGCTGGACAAGGTCGAAAAGGACCTGGACACGCTGCGCGCGGCCTTCGCCGAATCCGAGGAGCTGCGCCGCGCCATGGCCAGCCCGCTGCACACCGCCGAGCAGAAGGCCGCCGCGATCGCCGCGCTGGCCGACACGCTCAAGCTCGGCGATCTGGCGAAGAAATTCGCCACCGTGACCGCAAAGAACGGCCGCGCGCGCGATCTTCCCGCCGCCGCGCGCGCTTACAAGACGCTGATGGCGAAACGCCGCGGCGCGACCTCGGCCGACGTGTTTTCGGCCGACGAACTCACCGCCGCTCAGCTTAAAGAGCTGAAGACGGCGTTGAAGACCGCGCTCGGGCGCGATGTCGAGGTGCGCGCCGAGGTGCGCCCTGAATTGATCGGCGGGCTGGTCGTGAAGGTCGGCTCGCGCATGTTCGACTCCTCGCTTCGCACGAAGCTGGAGGGAGTTCGCAAGGCGATGAAAGAGGCGTAGGCCATGGACATCCGGGCGGCGGAAATCTCCGCGATCCTGAAAGAGCAGATCAAGAATTTCGGCGCTGAGGCTGAGGTCTCCGACGTCGGCACCGTCCTGTCGGTCGGTGACGGCATCGCGCGCGTCTATGGCCTTGATCAGGTCAAGGCCGGCGAGCTCGTCGAGTTCACCGGCGGGGTGAAGGGCATGGCCCTGAACCTGGAGCGCGACAATGTCGGCTGCGTGATCTTCGGTGATGACCGGGGCATCAAGGAAGGCGACACGGTCAAGCGTCTGGGCTCGATCGTCGACGCGCCGCTCGGCAAGGGTCTGCTCGGTCGCGTTGTGAACGCGCTGGGCGAGCCGATCGACGGCCAGGGCGCGATCGAGAGCGACGAGCGCCGCGTCGTGGACGTGAAGGCGCCGGGCATCCTGCCGCGCAAATCCGTGCACGAGCCGATGGCCACCGGCATCAAGGCGATCGACGCCATGATCCCGGTCGGGCGCGGCCAGCGCGAGCTGATCATCGGCGACCGTCAGACCGGCAAAACCGCCATCGCGATCGACACCATCTTGAACCAGAAGCAGGTCAACGACACCGACGACGAGAGCCAGAAGCTCTACTGCGTCTATGTCGCGATCGGCCAGAAGCGCTCTTCGGTCGCCCAGATCGTGAAGACGCTCGAAGAAAACGGCGCGCTCGACTACTCCATCGTCGTCGCCGCGACCGCCTCGGACCCGGCGCCGCTGCAATTTCTGGCGCCGTTCACCGCGTGCGCCATCGGCGAGTATTTCCGCGACAACGGCATGCACGCCCTGATCGTGTATGACGACCTGTCCAAGCAGGCCGTGGCGTATCGCCAGATGTCGCTGCTGCTGCGCCGCCCGCCGGGCCGCGAAGCCTATCCAGGCGACGTGTTCTACCTGCACTCG
>CAZKBB010000026.1:0-2040 GCA_964550935.1 uncultured Caulobacterales bacterium | reverse complement strand
ATCATCGAGACCCAGGCCAACGACGTCTCGGCCTACATCCCGACCAACGTGATCTCGATCACCGACGGACAGATCTTCCTGGAGACCGACCTGTTCTACCAGGGCGTTCGCCCGGCGGTGAACGTGGGCATCTCGGTCTCGCGCGTGGGCTCGGCGGCCCAGACCAAGGCGATGAAGCAGGTCGCGGGCAAGATGAAGGGCGAACTCGCCCAGTACCGCGAAATGGCCTCGTTCGCGCAGTTCGGGTCCGACCTGGACGCCGCGACGCAGCGCCTGCTCAGCCGGGGCGACCGCCTGACCGAGCTTCTCAAGCAGCCGCAGTTCTCGCCGCTGTCCATGGAGGAGCAGGTCTGCGTCATCTTCGCGGGTACGCGCGGCTATCTGGACAAGGTCGACACCGGCGACGTGCGCCGCTACGAGGCCGAGCTCCTTCGCCACCTGCACGCGGAGCAGTCCAAGCTCCTGGAGAAGATCCGCTCCGAGAAAAAGCTCACCGACGAGATCGAGAAAGAGCTGACTTCCGTGGTGGAGCGCTTCACCAAGAGTTTCGCCTGATCGACGACCGGACGCGGACGGGAGCCTGACGGCCCATGGCCTCGCTCAAAGAGCTGAAAAACCGGATCAACTCGGTCAAGTCGACCCAGAAGATCACCAAGGCGATGCAGATGGTCGCCGCCGCCAAGCTGCGCCGCGCGCAGGAGGCCGCCGAAGCCGCGCGCCCTTACGCCGAGCGCATCGCCGCGGTGATGGCGAATCTGTCGAACGCCATGTCCGGCCCCGACGCGCCGCCGTTGCTGGTCGGCACGGGCAGGGACAAGGTGCGGCTGCTTATCGTCGCCACCGCCGATCGCGGCCTGTGCGGCGGCTTCAACACCAATATCGTGCGCCTGGCGCGCGAGCGCGTCGCCGCGCTGACGCGTGAGGACAAGACGGTGAAGATCCTGTGCGTGGGCAAGAAGGGCTATGACCAGCTCAAGCGCCTGCATGCGGACAAGATCGTCGACGTGATCGAGCTGAAGGAGGTCAAGCGTATCGACGGCGCGGTCGCGGGGCGGATCGGCGAGACGGTGCGCACCATGTTCGACGCGGGCGAATTCGACGTGTGTGAGGTGGTCTCCTCCGAGTTCGTCTCGGTGATCAGCCAAAAACCGCGCGCCCAGACGCTGATCCCGGCGCGCGAGGCGATCGACGAGAGCGTGGAGCGCCCGGACCTGAAGGGCGCCATTTACGAGTACGAGCCCGACGACGAGACGATCCTCGAAGCGCTGCTGCCGCGTTATGTCGACACGGTCATCCTGTCGGCGCTGCTTGAAAACGCCGCCGGTGAGATGGGCGCGAAGATGGCCGCCATGGATAACGCGACGCGCAACGCCGGCGAGCTGATCGACAAGCTGAACCTTGAATATAACCGCTCGCGCCAAGCGAAGATCACGACCGAGCTGACCGAGATCATCTCCGGCGCCGAGGCGGTCTAGACGCAGAAATCGCGCCGGCCCGGATCCGGCGCACAGTAGAGAAGGCTGAGACGACGATGAGCAATCTCAAGGGCCGTATCGCTCAGGTGACCGGCGCCGTCGTGGACGTGGAGTTCGACGGCGGTCTGCCCGACATCCTGAACGCGCTTGAAACCAAGAACGGCGATCAGCGCCTGGTGCTCGAGGTCGCTCAGCACCTGGGCGAGAACGTCGTACGCACGATCGCGATGGACGCCACCGAGGGCCTGCAGCGCGGCACCGACGTCACCGACACCGGCGGCCCGATCACCGTGCCGGTCGGCCCGGAGACGCTGGGGCGCATCCTGAACGTGGTCGGCGAGCCGATCGACGAAGCGGGCGAGCTGAAGACCAAGACCTCGCTGCCGATCCACCGCCCGGCGCCGAGCTTCGAGGAGCAGTCCACCGAAGCGGAGATGCTCCCCACCGGCATCAAGGTCATCGACCTGCTCTGCCCCTATGCGCGCGGCGGCAAGATCGGCCTGTTCGGCGGCGCGGGCGTCGGCAAGACCGTGCTGATCCAGGAGCTGATCAACAACATCGCCAA
>CAZKBB010000025.1:0-33776 GCA_964550935.1 uncultured Caulobacterales bacterium | reverse complement strand
GCAAGACGCGCATCATCGCCGAGACCGGCGCGGGCCAGCACGGCGTCGCCACCGCCACCGTCGCGGCGCGCTTCGGCATCCCGTGCGAGGTGTTCATGGGCGCCACCGACGTGGAGCGCCAGCAGCCCAACGTGTTCCGCATGAAGCTGCTGGGCGCGAAGGTCCATGCGGTGTCTTCAGGGCGCGGCACGCTGAAGGACGCCATGAACGAGGCGCTGCGCGACTGGGTGACCAGCCCGGATGACACCTTCTACGTGATCGGCACGGTCGCCGGCCCGCACCCCTATCCGATGATGGTGCGCGACTTCCAAAGCGTGATCGGTCGCGAGGCGCGCCAGCAGATGCTCGAGCGCGTGGGACGCCTGCCCGACGCGGCGGTGGCCTGCATCGGCGGCGGCTCGAACGCCATGGGCCTGTTCCACCCCTTCCTGGAGGATGAGAGCGTGCGCCTGATCGGGGTGGAGGCCGCCGGCAAGGGCGTGGACGGCCCCGACCACGCCGCGAGCCTCAACGGCGGGCGCCCGGGGATATTGCACGGCAACAAGACCTATCTGTTGCAGGACGAGGACGGCCAGATCACCGAGGGCCACTCCATCTCGGCCGGGCTCGACTATCCCGGCATCGGGCCCGAGCACGCCTTCCTCCATGACGTGGGCCGGGCGGAGTACCGCTACGCCACCGACGCCGAGGCCCTGGACATGTTCCAACTATGCTCCTCGCTCGAAGGCATCATCCCGGCCCTTGAGCCCGCCCATGCGCTCGCGCGCGTGCGCGACCTGGCCAAGGAGCTGGGCCCGGACGGCCTGATCCTCATGAACATGTGCGGGCGCGGCGATAAGGACGTCTACTCCGTCGCCAAGCACCTGGGCGTGGAGCTGTAGGTGGCCCGCCTCACCGCGACATTCGACCGGCTCTCGACGGCCGGGCGCGCCGGTTTCGTCGCCTATGTGATGGCCGGCGATCCGGACGCGGACGCCACGCTTGAGATGATGCGCGGTCTCGCCGAAGCCGGCGCGGACGTGATCGAGCTCGGCGCGCCCTTCACCGATCCCATGGCGGACGGGCCGACCATCCAGCGCGCCGCGATCCGCTCGCTCGCCGGCGGCATGACGCTGAAAGGCGTGCTGCAGATCATCGCGCGCTTCCGCGAGACCGACGCCGAGACGCCCGTCGTGGTCATGGGCTACGCCAACCCGTTCTTCTCCTACGGCTATGAGGCCTTCTGCACCGACGCGGCCGAGGCCGGCGCGGACGGGGTGATCTGCGTCGACCTGCCGCCGGAGGAGGACGACGCGTTCCGAACCGCGCTGTCGCAGAGCCAGCTTTCGCTCATTCGCCTCGCCGCGCCGACCACCCATGACGACCGGCTGAAGACGGTGGTCAAGGACACCGCCGGCTTCGTCTATTATGTCTCCACCACCGGCGTGACGGGCGCGGGCTCGGGCGAGACCGGAGACATCGCCGCGGCGGTTGACCGGGTGCGCAGGGCCTCCGGCCTGCCCGTCGCGGTCGGGTTCGGGGTCAAGACGCCCGAGCGCGCCGCGGAGATCGCCAAGACCGCCGACGCGGTCGTCGTCGGCTCGGCGATCGTGGAGACGCTGGCCCGGGACGGGGCCGGGGCCGCGCTTAAACTCGCCCGCTCGCTCGCCGAGGCGACGCACGGCGCGCGTTGAAGCGGCGCAGAGGATACGGAGCGGCGCCTGACTTCCCGCGCGCAAGCGTATAAAAGGATCGCCATGAACTGGCTGACCAAAATCACTCCGCCCGGCGTCTCGAAGATCTTCACCAAGCGCGAGACGCCGGAGAACCTCTGGATCAAATGCCCCAAGTCCGGGGAGATGGTCTTCCACAAGGATCTGGAGGCGGCCTGGCACGTCACGCCGGCCGGCCACCACATGCGGATCGGTCCGGAGCTGCGCTTCAAATACACCTTCGACGGCGAGTGGACCGAGATCGAGTCCCCCTCGGTGGCGCGTGATCCTTTGAAGTTCAAGGACGACAAGCCCTATACGAGCCGGATCCAGGCCGCGCGCAAGAAGACCGGACGCGAGGACGCCGTCGCGATCGCGCTCGGCCGCGTTCAGGGCGTGGAGACGACCGTTCTGGCGCAGGATTTCGCCTTCATGGGCGGCTCGCTCGGCATGGGCGCGGGCGAAGCCTTCATCAAGGCGTGCGAGACCGCGGTGGACAAGCGCACGCCCCTGGTGGCCTTCGTCGCCGCGGGCGGGGCGCGCATGCAGGAGGGCGCGCTCTCGCTGATGCAGATGCCGCGCACGACGATCGGGGTGCAGATGCTGCGCGATGCGGGCCTGCCCTACATCGTCGTGCTCACCGACCCGACCACGGGCGGGGTGACGGCGAGCTACGCCATGCTGGGCGACGTGCACATCGCCGAGCCGGACGCGCTGATCGGCTTCGCCGGCCCGCGCGTGATCGAGCAGACGATCCGCGAGAAGCTGCCCGAGGGCTTCCAGCGCGCCGAATACCTGCTCGACAAGGGCATGGTGGACAAGGTGGTCCATCGCGCCGAGCTGCCCCGCGTGCTCGGCTCCATCCTGCGCGTGCTGATGAAGAAGCCGGTCTCCGCGATGACCGCGCCGGCGGTGCGCAAGGACGAGCCCGAAGACGCGCCCGCGTCTTGATGGCCGGCGCAGCGAACGCGGCTGGCGCTGAAACGATCGAGGCCGCGCTGGCGCGCCTCGGCGCGCTGCACCCGAAGACGATCGACTTGTCGCTGGACCGGATCGAGCACCTGCTGGACGCGCTGGGCCGTCCCCAGGACCGTCTGCCGCCCGTGGTCCATATCGCGGGCACGAACGGGAAGGGCTCGACGGCCGCGTTCCTCGCCGCGATCTGCCAGGCCGCGGGCGAGCGCGTGCACGTCTACACCTCGCCGCACCTGGTGCGCTTCAACGAGCGCATCCGTCTGGCCGGCGAGATCGTCGACGACGCGCGCCTGAGCGATGCGTTCGCGCGCTGCGAGGCGGCGAACGCCGGGCGCGAGATCACCTTTTTTGAGATCACCACCGCCGCGGCGCTGCTCCTGTTCGCCGAGACGCCGGCTGAGCGCGTGATCCTTGAGACCGGGCTCGGCGGGCGCTTCGACGCCACCAACGTCCTGCCCGCACCGGCCGTGAGCGTGATCACGCCGGTCAGCTTCGATCACCAGGCCTTTCTCGGAGACACCCTGCCGGAGATCGCCGCGGAGAAGGCCGGCATCGTCAAACCCGGCGTTCCGGTGGTGATCGGGCCGCAATCGCCCGACGCGCTGCACGTGATCGAGCGCGCCGCGATGAAGCTCTCCGCGCCTCTCATGATCTGGGGCGAGCATTACCGCGCCTATCTGGAGCACGACCGGCTGATCTACGAGGAGGATGATCTTCTCTGGGATCTGCCCAAGCCCCGCCTGCCGGGCGCCCACCAGGTCGCCAACGCCGGCGCGGCGATCGCTGCGGCGCGCCGTCTCGGCCTGCCCGAGACGGCCGCGCGTGCGGGCATGACCCAGGCGCGCTGGCCGGCCCGGCTGCAGCGCCTCACCTCCGGCCCCCTGCACCAGATCGCGCAATCGGCCGACGCGGAGCTGTGGCTCGACGGCGGACACAATATCGCCGCCGGCGAAGCGGTCGCGAGCGCCATGGGCGAGATGGAGGCCCGAAACGCCAGGCCGCTTGTCCTGATCGCGGCGTTTTCCAAGAACAAGGACGCGCGCGCCTATTTCGACGCGTTCGAGGGCCTCGCCGCGCGCGTCATCGCGGTGAGCTTCTCAGGCGGGCGCGACGGCGCCCAGAGCGCCCAGGAGGTCGCCGACGCCGCACGCGCCGCGGACATTCCCGCCCAGACCGCATCGGATCTCGACGCCGCGCTCCATGACGCGTTGGAGGACCATCACCAGCCGCGCATCCTGATCTGCGGCTCGCTCTATCTCGCCGGCGAAGCGCTCGCGCGCGGCGGGGGAGAAACGATCCAGGTCACCCCGGGCTAGCCGCCAGGGCGGCTACGGCGCCCCGCCCAGCGCCTCTCGCACGGCTTCGGCGATTTTGACCGCCTCGTCGGCGCGGGCGGACCCTTTGCGCCAGGCGACGCCGATCTCGCGCCCGGCCACGGGCGGATCGAACGGGCGCACTGCCAGGTCCAGCCGGTCGGCCAGGCCCGCATCAAGCGCCAGGCGCGGCAGGAGCGTCGCGCCCAGCCCGCTTTTGACCATCTGAACGAGGGTGTGAAGGCTGGTCGCGGCGAAGTCCGAGCGCGCCTCGCCCTCATGCGCCCCGACCCCCCCGCCCGCGCACACCGACAGCGCATGGTCGCGCAGGCAGTGACCGTCCTCGAGAAGCAAAAGCGGCTCGTCGGCGAGCATCGCGGGCTCGAGCCGGTTCACGGTCGCAAGCGGATGGTCCGGATGCGCGGCGAACAGGAACTCGTCGTCCTTGATGGCGCGGGTCTCGATCCCGGGCGCCTCATACGGCAGCGCGATGAGCGCGGCGTCGAGCCGGCGCTCCTTCAACCCTTCGGCCAGGCGCTGGGTCAGGTCCTCGCGCAGGAACAACTCCAGATCGGGATAGCGTGCGCGCAGCGCGGGCAGCACCTTGGGCAGGAGAAACGGCGCGATGGTCGGTATGACGCCCAGACGGAACGCGCCGGATAGCGGCTCTCCGGCCGCGCGCGCGGCGTGGACGAGATCCTCCGCCTCGGTCAGGATCGTGCGCGCGCGCGTCACCGCCGCTTCGCCCGCCGGCGTCAGAGACGCGCCCCGCGCGCCGCGCTCGACCAGCTGAGCGTCGAGCACGCCCTCCAACTCCTTCACCCCCGCCGACAAGGTGGGCTGCGTGACGAAGCACGCCTCGGCGGCGCGCGAGAACGAGCCGTGCTCGGCGAGCGCGGCGAGAAAGCGCAACTGGCGCAGCGTGGGAAGGTTCGGCAGGCCCTGACTCATAACCTATCGATTTAAGCTATGGGACACACAGAAACAATCCATTGGATTTATAGTCAAGCTTACCACATCCTACATGGCGTCGGCGGGATGAACCGCCGCCCCGCCGCGAGCTCGAGACGCGGCGGGCCCTCTCGAATTCGCAATTTGGAGACACGACATGCTGGGCATTGGCGACAAGCTCCCCGACTTCGAAGTCGTCGGCGTGAAGCCGAAATTCATGAAGCACGAGGAAAACGGCGAGTCCGCTTACGAGACGATCACGCAGGACAGCTTTCCGGGCAAATGGAAGGTGATCGTGTTCTACCCGAAGGACTTCACCTTCGTGTGCCCGACCGAGATCGTCGCGTTCGCGCAGCTGAACGAAGAGTTCGCCGACCGCGACGCGGTCGTGATGACCGGCTCGGCCGACAACGAGTTCGTCAAGCTGGCCTGGCGGCGCGAGCACCCGGACCTGAAAGAGCTGAAAGCGTGGCAGTTCGCCGACACCACCGGTTCGCTGATCGACACGCTGGGCATCCGCTCCCATGAAGGCGTGCCCTTCCGTTACACCTACATCGTGGATCCGGACGGCACGATCCAGCACGTCTACGCGACCAATCTCAATGTCGGCCGCAACCCGGAAGACACGCTGCGGGTGCTCGACGCCCTGCAGACCGACGAGCTGTGCCCGTGCAACCGTGAACTGGGCGGCGACACGATCGCGGCCTGAGCGTTAAAGGACCAATCGGTCCGACCGAGTTCGACCCGGCGGCGATCGCCGCATCCCCGCGCGCACCATGCCCCCCCTGTCCCCGCGCGCAGGGGTCGGCGGCGCCGCCGGGTCGACACCTTTTCCCCGACAATGAGACACCAAGGAGCCCGTCATGAGCCTCGACGCGCTGAAAGACCGCATGCCGGAGCACGCCAAGGACATCAAGCTGAACCTGTCCTCGCTCGCGCGCGAAACCGTGCTCGACGACCAGAAGAAGTATGGCTGCTTCCTCGCCTCCGCCTATGCGGTGGGAGAGCGCGACGTGCTCGCCGACCTGACCGCCGAGGTGGAGGACAAGCTGTCCCCCGAAGCGATCAAGGCGGCCAAGGCGGCGGCGTCGATCATGAGCATGAACAATGTCTTCTATCGCTTCAATCACCTGGTGAAGGCGAGTGATTACAAGACCATGCCGGCCAAGCTGCGCATGAACGTCATTGCGAACCCGGGCATCGACAAGGCTGATTTCGAGCTATGGTCGCTGGCGGTCTCCGCCATCAATGGCTGCGGCATGTGCATCGATGCTCACGAGGCGGAACTGCGCAAGGCCGGGCTCTCCACCGAGCAGATTCAGGCCGCTGTGCGCATCGGCTCGGTCGTCAACGCCGCCGCCGCCATCGTGCGCGCCGAGGGCGCCGACGCCTGATCCTCAGCCCGACCAACCGAGGCCTTTCAGCCCCGCCGGCGCGATCCGGCGGGGCTTTGTTTTGTCAAAACTGGCGCGGCGTCAGGACTTTGGCGCCTTTTGACTTGAGCGCATAAACTCCGTATCCTGAGAATATGACGGTCGTCCCACTTCCCGGCGCGTTCAAGCGTAAAAGACGCCGCCCGCGGCGCGATCGCGGGCGCTCCGCGGCCGGGTGGCGATGGTTCTCCGACTCCACGATCGACGCGGCGGCGCACTTCCGGGACGTGCGCTGGCGGCGGATCGGGCTGGAGCTCGCCGCGACGCTCACCGTCATTTCGATTTCGCGTATGGACCCGGGCTTCGCGCTGTCGCCCTGGCTCTTCATCGCCGGGCTGGTCTGGCTGGGCATCGCGGTCCGCATGGCCGCGCTGAAGGCGCTGGATCACCGCTTCGGCGAGGCCGGGGACGGCGACGAGCACGGGGACGCAGGCCAGGCCGACGCGGCGCCGCGCGATTGACCTGCATCCGCGCGCGGCTAGGCTGCCGCAAGGACGCAGGGGTGGCGCGGGTTCGCCGCGAGCATGCGCGACTAGCGGGATAAGCGGGGTGTCCATGGCTTGGTGGTTCGGCGTCGCGCTGTGGAAGCGCGTGCTCGGCGCGCTCGTGCTCGGGGTGATCTTCGGGCTGATCCTGTCCCAGATTCTGGGCGGCGAGACGGCGGCCGGGTTTCTTGAGACCTATGTGAAGCCGGTCGGCGATCTGTTCATCCGTCTGATCCGGATGCTGATCGTGCCGCTGATCCTGACCACGCTGGTCGCCGGCGTGGTGGCGCTGGGCGATCCGAAGAAGCTGGGCTCCATCGGCGGCAAGGCGGTCGGGCTCTACTTTGTCACCACGCTGTTCGCCAACACGATCGGGATCATCTTCGGGCTGCTGTTCCAGCCCGGCGCCGGGGCCGATCTCGGCGGCGCGGACGCGGTGCCGGTCTCCGGCGACGCGCCGACAGTCGTAGAGCGCCTGCTCTCCATCGTGCCGGACAACCCGGTCGCCGCGCTCGCCGACG
The DNA here is from genome assembly GCA_964550935.1 of uncultured Caulobacterales bacterium. Taxonomy (GTDB): domain Bacteria; phylum Pseudomonadota; class Alphaproteobacteria; order Caulobacterales; family Maricaulaceae; genus JBCBSP01. Next base: position 26,407 of record CAZKBB010000025.1, on the reverse strand, counting down.
GCGACGTGCTGGCGGTGATCTTCTTCTCCATCCTCCTCGGCGTCGGCATTCTTCTGGCCGGGCGCAACGGCAAGATGGTGGGCGATCTGTTCACCCAGGCGAGCGACGTGGTCCTGCGCATCACCCACATCGTCATGGAGGTCGCGCCGTTCGGCGTGTTCGCCCTGGTCAGCCACACCATCGCGACGCAGGGCCTGGAGGCGCTCGCCTCCATCGCTGTGTTGATCGCGGCCGTCTACGCCGGGCTGATCACGCACGCCATCATCGTTTATGGCGGCATCGTGCGCTTCGTTCTGAACCTGCCGGTGATGAACTTCTTCCGCGGCATCCTGGACGCGATCGCGGTCGCCTACTCGACCTCCTCCTCGTCCGCGACCCTGCCCGTGACGATCGCCAATGTGAGCGAGAATTTGGGCGTGAAGCGCTCCGTGGCGGGCTCGGTCCTGCCGCTGGGCGCGACGATCAACATGGACGGAACCGCGCTTTATCTCGGCATCCTCGCCCTCTTCACCGCCCAGGCCTTCGGCTACGACCTGACGGCGGCGAATTATGTGATGATCGCCTTCACCGCCGCGATCGTGTCGATCGGCACGGCGGGCATCCCCTCGGCCTCGCTCTTCCTTCTGGCGATCGTGCTGGGCACGTTCGACGTGCCCCCTGAGCAGATCGCGATCATCGTCGGCTTCATCCTGCCGGTGGACCGGATCATGGACATGGCGCGCACCGCGGTGAACGTGACCGGCGACGCCACGGTCGCCACGGCGGTGGCCAAATGGGAAGGCGAGCTCGACGAGGAGCGCTTCCGCTGGCCGGCCGACGTGCCCTACGAGGAGCCCGAGCGCGCCCCGGATGTCGCCGACGCGGACCGGGATTGAAGCGGGACGGAATCGAAGCGGCGCTGATCCGGCCCACGGCGGGCGGCGTAAACGTTAAGGCTTGACCGGAGACCCGCCATGACCGCGCTTCGCCTGATCCTCGCCGCGCTCACCCTCGCCTTCGGCGCGCTCATCGTCTGGGCCGTGACGGCCGGAGACTTCTCCGCCGCCGGCGCCTGGCTGACCAGCGACCCCTGGGGCATGGTCACGCTCGCCGATCTTTATCTGGGCTTCGTGTTTCTGGCCGCGATCATCTGGGTCGCCGAGCGCAACAAGGCGGTCGCGCTGATCTTCATCCTGCCGCTGCCGTTTCTCGGCAATGTCTGGGCGGGGATCTGGGTCGTGTGGCGGCTGGGGCTTCTGGCGCGGCGCCTTCAGCAGGCCCCGGAGTGAGGCTCTCGCCTCAGTTTAGAGCCACCCCCTCGAGCGCGGGCGAGCGCCACTCCATCTCCCTGAAGCCGCCGGTCTGACCGCCGATTTCGCGAAATCCGAGCCGGGCGTAAAGGCGCCGCACCGGGTTCAGCGGATGAACGTGCAGACGCAGCGGAACGCGCCGTTTGGCCGCCTCGCCGCACAGGCCGCGCACGATGATCGAGGCGATGCCGCGGCCGCGATACTCCGGCAGGATGATCAGGTCGACGAGGCGAATCTCCTCGTCGCTGAAGTCGGCGTAGATCCGGCCGATCCCGGTTTGGCACCATTCCACCACGGCGTAGCGCGCCAGCGCGCGTCGGTCGAAATAGTCCGCGTGCTGGGCGTCGTATTGCTGTTTGAGAAGCGCGTCCCAGGCGTGGTCGTCGAGCTGATTGCGCAACACCTGAAGGTCCCACGCGCGGCCCGCATCATGGACCGCGCGCAGGAAGGTCTCGTCTCGCGCCTGCGCCGGGCGCAGGGACAGATCGAGCGGATTGACCGCAGGCCGGCTCGTCATCGAAGGCGGTCAGCCGAAGATAATTTCGTAGAGCGGCCCCTCCTCGTCCATCACGCGCGTGACGAGGAGCTGATGTTCGCCGATCTTTTCATGGCTGACCGCGTAGGTGCCGTCGGCGAGCTGGGGCCGGCCTTCCGGGCGCATGCCCACGACGAAGCCCTTGCGGAAGCGCTTCGGGCGCTCCGGCGCGGCCTCGACCTCGACGATCTTCATCTTGGCGCCGCCAACGGTGAGCATGTCGCCCTTGAGCGCGTCGAAATCGGCCTTCTCGATGTGATTGAGGTCCTTCATGACCGAGACTCCTTGTCTTCAGCCGGCGTATCGAGCCGGCGCGCCTAGTTGCGCGAGGGAAAGACGCCCTGAAGGGCGATCTGCATGGTGACGGTCTGATAGGGAGACTGGGTCTCCCAGTCCTGGGTCCCGCCGGTGTAGCCGGTCGAACCCAGGACCTGGACGTCGAGGGCGGGAACGGGGATCGCCCCCATTCGCCCGGCGGGCTGGGTGAGCGCGCCTGCGTAGATGCTCACGCCCGGAGGGAATTCGTCGAAGTAGGCGTCGTCCGGATCGTGCGAGTCCGGTCCGCCCGCCGATGTCTTCATGTGAATCTGGCCAGCCCCGGTCTGGGTGTTGATGCCGACCCCGTGGGAGTGAGCCGGCATCTGAGGCGGGGTGATCGTGCTGGTCGGCCACCCGCCCCTCTCGCCGATGACGTGATAGCTCAGACCCGGCCCCTGACCTGTGTGAACCGGAGCGCGGCCCCGGAAGTCGGGCAGCGCGTAGGTGGTCCGCCCGTCGCCGCCGTAGAAGGTGCCGATCAGCGCAAAGAGCGCCTGGTTTTGCGAGATCGCCTGGATCTGGCCGGCGCAGAACGCCCAGCTCCGAACCGCGAAATTGCACCCGTACATGGTGATCTGGCTGATGAATGGCTCGGCCATGATCCGCTCCCCTAGTTCCGGCTCGGATACACGCCGTACAGCGAGATCTGCATCGTGACCGCGAGATAGGGCGACTGGGTCTGGACTGGCAGGTTGCCGCCTTGGTTGTAGGTTTGCCCGTCCACCGACACCGGGAGCGGCGGCACGTCGATCCCGCCCATCTGTCCCGCCGGCTGGGTCAGCGCGCTCGCATAGATGTTCTGGTCCGGTGGAAACTCCCCGAAATAGGCGTCGTCAGGATCATTGGTGTCCGGCCCGCCGGCCGAGGTCGGCATCGCCACGGTGGTCGGCAGGGTCGACGTCGAGATCGACACCTGGTGATGGTGCGACGGCAGGTTGTTGACCGTCAGCGTGCTCTGCTCGGTCCCGCCTCTCGCGCCAAGCCTGTAATTTGGCAGGCCCGGGCCTTGACCCTGCTGCATCGGCGCGCGGCCCCGAAAGTCGGGCAGGGCGTAGGTGGTGCGCCCGTCGCCGCCGTAATTGGTGCCGAGCAGCGAAAACAGCGCTGTGTTCTGAGCGATCGGCATGATCTGGCCGGCGCAGAAAGCCCAGCCTCTGATCGCGAAATTACAGCCGAACATTGTGATCTGGCTGACATACGGCTCAGTCATGGCCCACCCCTTCTACCTAAGGAGGCCGATGCTGGCATGATGCACGCGAAACGCAAATTGATTTCGCGCTTAAGTTAAGCCGTGCGGCGGCCGTGTCTGTGGATAATCTATTCTGCCGTGCAAAAGCAGGCGATTGCCGCGTCAGCCCTCAGGCCGCATCGCGCTCGATCGATCCTCGGAACGCGGCCAGCTCGCGCTCAAGGCGCGTCGAGGCGTCGCGCAGCGCGTTCGCCGCGTCGGAGAATTCGCCGGCGGCGGTTTCGGTGCGCCCGGCCGCGCCGGTGACCTCGCTCACCTGGGTGACGGCGTCTCGGGTTGCGCCGGTGGCGTCCGAGGCGAGCCGTGCGATCTCGCCGGTGGCGCCGGACTGCTCTTCGAAGGCGCCGCGCGCGCTTGAGGACGCGTCGCGCACCTCCTGGATCGTTTTCGCGACCGCGGCGAGCGCCTCGCCGGCTCCGTCCGACGCGGCGCGCATGGCGGCGATCTTTGACTTGATGTCGCCGGTCGCGCGTGCGGTCTGGTCGGCGAGCTGCTTGACCTCCTCGGCGACCACCGCGAAGCCCTTGCCCGCCTCGCCGGCGCGCGCGGCCTCGATCGTGGCGTTGAGCGCCAGAAGATTGGTCTGTTCGGCGATATCGGAGACGAGCGCGGCGATCGCCTCGATCTCCACCGCCGCGGTCTCAAGCGCACGGATCGAGCCCGACGCGGCGTCGGCCTCGCCCACGGCGCGCTCGGAGATGGCGTCGGCGCCCTCCAGGGTGCGCGAGACCTCTTCGATAGACGCGGAGAGTTCTTGCGCGGCCGAGGCGACTGACTCCACATGGCTGGCGGTGTCTTCGGAGCGCTGCGAGGCGGCGTCGGCGCCGGCGCGCGTGGCGTTGGCGTCGGCTTTCAACTGGGCGGAGAGCTGCTCCAGCGTGACCGAGGCCGCTCCGATATCCTGCAGCACGCCGGCGACGCCCGCCTCGAAGTCGGCTGCAAGCTGTTCGGCGCGCTGACGCGCGGCGTCGGCTTCGCCCTGGCGCGCGCGTTCGGCTTCGGCCAGACGTCCCGCCTCGGCGTTCGCGGCCTTGGCTTCAGCCAAATTGGTCTCGGCTTCATCCATGGCGCGCGCCACCACGCTCGTCATCCAGATCAGCGCGGCGGTCTGAACCACCACGACCGCGGCGTGGAATACGACCCGGCCGAGATCGGCCCCATCCGGGAACACCGCCCAAGGCAGGATGAAGTTCAAGCTGAGGTGATGCAGCGCGATGACGCCGGCGGCGGCCAGGATCGCGCGCCAATCGCACAGGAGCGCCGCGGCCGCGAGGGCGGCGAAGAACACCATGTGCATGTCGATCTGCCAGGCCATGCCGCCGAGCAGATAGGTCAGCGCCGCCGGCGTCGCGACGAGCGCGGCCGCGATCGCCATGCGCGTAGCCGGCGCGGCCGGATCGGCGCGCCAGGCCGCGAGCGCCAGCGCGCTGGCGGCGGCGAGAAAAACCCCGCCGGCCAAGGCCCGCTCGGGCGCGACGAACAGCGCGGCGGCGACGTAGACGATGACGGCGGCGCCGGAAGCGGCGACGAGCACGCGCTGGGCTTCGGCGCGGACGGAATCGAGACGGGTCATGATCGCGGGGCGACCTCTTCGCCGGGGCGCCGGGCGCAGGCGCCGGCCATTTGCGGGTCCAACAATACGACGGCGCCGGCGTTGCGCACCGCGCCCGGGCCGCTTTCGGGCAGCTCCAGCACCGCGACGCCGGGCGCGTCTGCAAAGCGAACCAGACGCGCATCGGCGCCTGCGGCGGCCTGAAGAATCTGCGCGCGCGTCCAGTGCGCCGGAAACACCGCCGCGGCCTGACCCTCGCGCGGCGCGGCGAGGCTGGCGAAGGCGAACGGGGCGAGCAGGAGGCCCGCGGTCAGCAGGCACAAGCACGCGAAAGGGATGTGGCGGCGAGACGGCATGACGGACCGGCGGATTTGGGCGCGTTCACCGAACGCGTTTCGAAGTACTTCGCAGGTCATCGTTAATAAAAAGAAAACCGGCGACGCGTCGCGCGTCGCCGGTTTGCAGTCTTTATAGGGTCGGGCGGCTCCGCTTAGCGGTGCGCGGCGCCCTTGCCGCGATGGGCGTGGCCTTCGCCGTAGTCGTCGGCGCTCTCTTCCTCGCCCTTGTGGACGCGGGTCTTTTCGCCGGGCTTGACCACTTGCTGCTCGACCTCGTCCTTGGTGGCGAGGTCGCGCTGCAGGCGTCCCCCTGAGCGGCTCGGGCCGTCACCGGTCGCTGGGCTCATGCCGTCGGTCTCCGGCGTCTTGAGCTGTTCCTCACGCGAGCGCGGACCGGTGGTCTTGCGCGCGGTTTCCTCAGTCGTCTCCGGATGGGGTTTGGGACCGCTCATTAGAGCCTCCCTTGATTGCTTACCCCGTCAACGGCCCGCAGGGCCGGCGCGTTCCACTCTACGCGCTCACGCGCTCGCCTCGCGCTCCATGCGGCGGCGCTCGCTGGCGCGGACCTTCACGCTTTCAGAGCGCAGCTGGCCGCACGCGGCCAGGATGTCACGCCCGCGCGGGGTGCGGATCGGGCTGGCGTAGCCGGCCCGGTTCACGATCTCGGCGAAGCGTTCGATCGTGGCCCAGTCCGAGCACTCATAGGGGCTGCCGGGCCAGGGATTGAACGGGATCAGATTGATCTTCGAGGGCACGCCCTTGAGAAGGTTCACCAGCGCGCGCGCTTCGGCGGGGCTGTCGTTGACGCCCTTCAGCATGACGTATTCGAACGTCACGCGCTTGGCGTTGCCGAGCCCCGGATAGGCCCGGATCGCGTCCATCAGCTGGGCCAGCGGATACTTCTTGTTCAGCGGCACCAGCTCGTCGCGCAGAGGGTCGTTCGTGGCGTGCAGGCTGATCGCCAGCATGGTTCCGGTGCGCTCGCCCAGCTCGGCGACCTTCGGCACGACGCCCGAGGTGGACACCGTGATGCGCCGGCGCCCGATCGAAATGCCGTCGCCGTCGGAGATCACGTCGATCGCCTTGGCGACCTCGTCGAGATTGTAGAGCGGCTCGCCCATGCCCATGAAGACGATATTGGTCAGGCGCCGGTTTTCGTTCGAGGTCGGCCACTCCTCCAGATCGTCGCGCGCGATCATCACCTGGGCGACGATCTCCGCCGCGGTGAGGTTGCGCACCAGCGCCTGGGTGCCGGTGTGGCAGAAGGTGCAGTTCAGCGTGCACCCGACCTGGCTCGAGACGCACAGTGCGCCCGATTTGCCGACGTCCGGGATGAACACCGCCTCGGCCTCGACGCCGGGGCTGAGACGGATGAGGTACTTGCGCGTGCCGTCGACGCTGACCTGGCGCTCGACGATTTCGGGCCGGTCCAGCGTGAAGCGGGCCTTCAGCCCGGCGCGCAGATCCTTCGACACGTTGGTCATCGCGTCGAAGTCCGTCACGCCATAGTGGTAGATCCAGCGCCAGAGCTGCTCGGCGCGCATCTTGGCCTTCTTCGGCTCCACGAGCCCGGCCTCGATCAGCGCCTCGCGGATCGCCTCGCGCGTCAGTCCAGCGAGCGAGGGCGGGCCCTGTTCGGGCCGATTCGCGGAGGCGAGATCGAGCGTGCGCTTCGCGTTTAGCGCGGGATCGGCGGCGTGTGCGGTCATGGCCGCGTCATATAGTCGAAATGGAAGGCTTCCGCGAGGGGGCCCGCGCCGCGCTCTTGCGGAACGAGGCGCGCCCGCGCGACAAAGCGGCCATGAAGCTGCTCTGCCATCCGCTGACCGCCTATCCGCCCACCATCCGGCCGGCCGAGCCGCGTCGGGACTGGATGGACGAGACCCCGGAGGCCTTCGCCTATCGCTGCCTGCCGCTGGCGGTGGCGAACCAGCACGGCTGGGAGGTGTTCACGCCCACAGGACTCACCGCGCGCTGGAACGGCGGTGTGCGCGTGGAGGACGTGGAGGTCGTTCTCGACGATCCGCTGAAGCAGGGTCATCCCGGCTCCGCGATGAGCAATTTCGGCTCCGGCGTTCTGACCTTCGAGATGGGCTTCCTGCTGCGCACGGGGCCGGGCTGGAACATCTTCGTCACCGGTCCGCTCAACCGGCCCAAGGACGGGATCGCGGCGTTGACCGGCGTGATCGAGACCGACTGGAGCCCTTATTCCTTCACGATGAACTGGCGCTTCACGCGCGCCGGCGAGGTGCGCTTCGAGGCCGGCGAGGCGATCGCGCATCTGTTCCCGGTGCGCCGGGACCTGTTCGAGCGCGTGGAGCCGGAGCTGCGCACGATCCACTCCGATCCCAAGACCAACCAGCAGATGGCGATCTGGCGCGAAAGCCGCTCGGACTTCTCAGGCCGTTTGAAGACCGGCGAGAAACAGGCCGTCGAGGAGAAGTGGCAGAAGGGCTATTACCGCGGCCTCATGCCCGACGGCGGCCCCGGTCCGAAAGATCACAAGATCAAGCTGCGCGTCGCGCCGTTCGAGGAAAAGCCGCAGGGAGCGAAGACGGGCAAGCGGCGACGCTAGGGCGCTTTTCCGTCCCGAGGTCCCGGATCGCGGCTTCGCCGCGTCCGGGAGTTCAGATCTGGTTTCATGAATTCCCGGGCGGAGCGTCCGCGATGATCCGGGACCTCGTCGCGATTAGCCTCACCTGTCATCCCGGACGCGAAGCGACCCGGGATCTGCCGGGACCGCCTGGGGAGGCCCCTCAGGCGCCTGCAGCAGGTCCCGGCGCTCCACTGCGTCCCGGCCGGGATGACAGGGTCGGCGCGCACTCGCCCCGACCTAGGCCGTGACGTCCACGCCGCCTTCGGGCTTGGGCGGGGTGTCGTCCTTCGGCGCGCCGCCGCCCTCGGCCGGTCCGGACGAGACCACGACCATGGCCGCGCGCAGGGTGCGCTCCCCGATCACGTAGCCCGGCTGCATGGCGTGGGCGACGCGGCCCTTGGGCTGATCTGACGGGATGTTCGCCGCGGCCTGATGGCGGTTCGGGTCGAAGGGATCGCCGGGTTCGGGCTCGACCTTCTTCACCCCGTGGCGCTCCAGCGTGGACAGGAGGCGCTTCTCGGTCAGCTCCACGCCTTCCAGAAGCGTGGCGAGCGCCGGGCCCGCGTCGGCCTTGGCCTCGTCGTCCACGCTGGCGAGCGCGCGAGAGAGATTGTCGGCGACATCGAGCATGTCGCGCGCGAAGCCGGTGACCGCGTATTCGCGCGTCTCCTTGATCTCGCGCTGGGCGCGCTTGCGCGTGTTCTCCGCATCGGCGACCGCGCGCATCAGCTTGTCGCGCATCTCGTCGAGCTCGGCGGCCAGCGCCTCGGCGCCCTTGGCCCCGTCGTCGGCCGCATCAGGCGCGTCGGGCGCTTCGGGCCCGGCCGCGGCCTCGTCCAGCGCGTCCGGGCTGACCCCCTCGGGCGCTTCCGCGCCGGGCTCTCCGGCGCTGGGGGCGGCGTTGGGATCGTCCATCTCGGGGTCGGTCTTGGCGTCGTTCGCGTTCATGGGTCTGGCTTTCCGTAGCTGCGGGCGGCGGCGCGTGTTCAGCGCCCCTTGTCGACCAGGCGGGAGACCACCCGGGCGGTGTAGTCGACGAGCGGGATGAGGCGCGCGTAGTTGATGCGGGTCGGCCCGATCACGCCGAGCGCGCCGATGATCTTGTTCTCGCTGTTGGTGTAGGGCGCGACGATCACGCTGGAGCCCGACAGCGAGAAGAGCGGGTTCTCCGATCCGATGAACAGGCGCACGCCTTGGGCGTCCTTGGCCTCGTCCAGGAGCGAGAGGAGATCCTCCTTGCGCTCAATGTCCTCAAACAGAAGCCGCAAGCGTTCAAGGTCTTCGGCCGCCTTCACGCTTTCAAGAAGGCTCCCCTGGCCGCGCACGATGAGGGTGCGGCTCTCCGCCCCGCCCCAGTCCACGAGCCCCTGCTCCACGAGCCCCGCCGCGGCGGCGTCGAGCTGGGCGCGCTTTTCCTCGATTTCGGTGCGAATCTCTAAAAGCGCCTGGGACAGGGTGCGGCCGCGAAGGCGCGCGGAGAGATAGTTGCCGGCCTCCACGAGCGCGGCCGGAGGCAGGCCCGCCGGCGCGGTCATCAGCCGGTTCTCCACCGAGCCGTCTTCGGAGACGAGCACGGCGAGCACTTCATGGGGCGAAAGCGAGACGAACTCCACATGGCGCAGCGGCGCATCGGCGGCGGGCGAGGCGACGAGCCCCGCCGCGCCGGTCAGCCCGGAGAGCACCGAGGAGACCTCGTCGAGCATGTCGTCCATGCGCCGCCCGACAGCGCCGAGGCGCGAATCGATCTCGTTGCGCTCGTCCTCGCCGAGCTCGCCCACCTGCAACAGCCCGTCCACAAACATGCGAAGCCCCGCGTGGGTGGGCATGCGCCCGGCCGAGGCGTGCGGCGCGGTCAGCAGCCCGGCGCTCGCCAGATCGGCCATGGTGTTGCGGATCGAGGCCGGAGAGAGCGTCACCGCGCCGCGCTTGGACAGCGTGCGCGAGCCCACCGGGTCGCCGGTGTCGAGATAGGCCTCCACCAGCTCACGGAAAATCGAGCGCGAGCGCGCATCCAGCTCGGCGAGCGTGGCGGGCGAGGCGGCGTCTTGTCGGGCGCTCTGGTCGGTCATGATCATTCTGTCAGCCAGGGTCCGCAGTTAGGACCGATCCGCCCGTTTCGCAATCTCCCCCGGAGCGGAAGCGCCGGTTTTCCCGGCATCGCCGCGCCCTGCGCCGCCCATCCGTTCGGCGAAAGCGGCTGGATCATAGCGCGCCGAACGCACGGGCCGGAACGCGAAGGCGAGCGCCAGCCCGGTCAACACGCCGAGCCCGCAGGCGAAGCCGAGGATCAGCGCGCCCTCGCCGAGCGCCAGGGCGAGCCCGGCGCCGGCCGCAAACGCGAGGACAAGACCGGAGGCGAAGAGCGCCAGACGCTGGCGCGGCGGCTGGCCTTCGACGAACGCGATCTCGCCGGCGCGCGGGCCGAGCGCGGCATGCAGGGCCGCGGTGAAGGCCATGAAGGCGGGCGCATTGTTGATCCAGCGCCCCGGCGCCTGCGCTGAAAGGCTCGCGCAACCGATCGCGCGGCCGTCGCGCGCCGTGATCTCGCAATGGACCGCGTGGCCGCCGGTCAGGACCGGCGCCACGCTCATGCGCACCTGCGCCACGTCCGCAAGCGCGATGCGCGTGCGCACCCGGCCCGCCTCGACACGCTCGACGCGGTCGTCATGAAGCCTGAGCTCTCGATCAGGCCCGCCGGCGCGGCGGCGATCGTGCAGGACGGCGCGCGGCCCCTCGCCCATGGGCGTCTCCTTCAGCGATGCGTGAGCCTTGCAGCCCGCGCCAGAAGAGGCCACCGTCGCACCATGAGCAAGGCGCGCAAATTCCTCGTGATCGCAGACGGGTCGGACGAAAGCCGCAACGCAGCCTATTTCGCCGCGCGCCGCGCGCGCCATTCCGGCGGCACGGTGACCGCGCTCGCCGTGGTGGAGCCGGCTGACTTCGAGCACTGGATCGGCGTCGGCGAGGCCATGCGCCGCGAAGCGACCGAAGCCGCCGAGACCACGCTTGAGTCGCTCGCCGAGGACATCGAAGCTGAGACCGGCGAGCGCCCCGAATTGCTCTTGCGCGAAGGGGCCACGCTCGACGTTCTGCGCAAGGTGGTCGAGGACGACGAGGCGATCGCCATTCTCGTGCTCGGCGCGGCTGCGACCGGCGACGATCCGGGCCCGCTCGTGACGAATCTGTCGCGCGGACGCGGCCTGTTCGGCGAGCGCGCCATCCCGGTGACCGTCGTGCCCGGCGCCCTGACGCGCGAAGCGATCAAGGGGCTGGCCTGAAACTTTCGGGTGAGCGGTCAGGCCGCCTCGTCCATGAAGCCCGCCAGCGCGACGTCCTTGGAGGTCACCCCGCCGGCGTCGTGGGTGGTCAGCTCCACCTTCACCGTGTTGTAGACGTTCGACCATTCAGGATGATGGTCCATCTTGTCGGCCTTGAGCGCCACGCGCGTCATGAAGCCGAAAGCCTCGTTGAAGTCCTTGAACTTGAACGTCTTGGCGATGCGCCCGTCGCCGGGCTCCCAGCCGTCCAGCGTCTCGCAGGCGGCGTCGGGGGTCATCACGTCGTCGGCCATGGTCGGCTCCTCGTCTGCGTGAAAGGCGTCAACGCTTAAGTGACCCGGCAAGGTCCGCTCGCCAACCCCCTCGCCGACGCGCGGACGCCTGGTTCAGGCCCTTAAGACTTTCTCAGGCGGTTCCGCGCTATGCTGAAACATCGTTTCGCATGTATTGGAGACGGCGATGACCCGCTTTCTGGTGTCGGAGACCAATCCGGAAGGGCGCAAGCTGGAGGACATTCTCCTGGAGCTGCGCGCCGACGTGATCCAGCGCTGCAGCAAGATCACCGAGGACCACCGGCCCGAGGCGCTGCACGTCATGGCGAACAACATGAAGGTGCTCGAGCACCTCACCGCCGCCATCGCGCTCGCCCAGGACTCCACCCACACGCTCGACAAAGCCTTCGGCCCCTCCCGCGCCGAAGACGGCGGCCCGCCCCGCATCGGCGTGGCTTGAGGGCTGCGATCTAGACCGCCCCCCGCCGTCGGCTTCGCCGATACCTCGCCCATGCACGGGGGAGGACATCGTCTTACGCCGGCGCGATGTCTCCCCCCGCGCGCGGGGGCGTGACCCGAAGGGCCGAGGGCGCGCTACTCCGCCGGCTCGCCCGCCGCGCGGTGATCGGGGTGGCTCGGGCCTTCGGCCATGGCGGTAAGGCCGAGCGCATCGAACATGGCCGCGTCCTCGCGCAGCTCCGGGTTCGGCGTGGTCAGAAGCTCCTCGCCCACGAAGATCGAGCCGGCGCCGGCCAGGAAGCACAGCGCCTGAAGCTCGCGCGACATCGCCTCCCGGCCCGCCGACAGGCGCACCACCGAGCGCGGCGTCATGATGCGCGCGGTCGCGATGGCGCGCACGAACTCCAGCCCGTCCAGCGGTTCGGAGCCCGACAGCGGCGTGCCCGAGACCGGCACGAGATGGTTGATCGGCACGCTTTCCGGGTGCGGGTTGAGATTGGCCAGTTCGGTCAGGAGCCCGATGCGGTCGGCGCGCCCCTCGCCCATGCCGATGATCCCGCCGCAGCACACCGCGATGCCGGCCTGACGCACGCGCGCGAGCGTATCGATCCGGTCCTCCCACGTGCGGGTGGTGATGATTTTTTTGTAGTATTCCGGCGAGGTGTCGAGGTTGTGGTTGTAAAAGTCGAGCCCGGCTTCGGCGAGCGTTTCCGCCTGGCCGTCCGACAGCATGCCCAGCGTCATGCATGTCTCCATGCCGAGCGCCTTGACCCCGCGGATCATCTCGCAGATCGCCGCCTCGTCGCGCGGTTTCAGCTCGCGCCAGGCCGCGCCCATGCAAAACCGTGTCGCGCCGCCGGCCTTGGCCGCCTCGGCCTTCGCCACCACCGTGTCCGGGTCCATCAGCTTGGAGGCTTTCAGACCGGTGTCGAAATGGGCCGACTGGTTGCAATAGCCGCAATCCTCCGCGCAGCCGCCGGTCTTGATGGACAGGAGCTGGGACCTCTGCACCTCGCCGGGCGTATGGCCCGCCCTGTGCACGGACTGCGCGGCGAACATCAGATCGGCGAACGGCGCCTCGTAGACCGCGCGGGCCTCCTCGCGCGTCCAGTCATGGCGGGGCTTTGCAAGCCGTTCGAGGTCGTTCAGAAGATCGGTCATGAGGGGCCGGGGCGTCAGCGAGCGGGATCAGGATGAGCCGTCAGCCTAGAAAGCCGCGCGCCCGGTCACAAGGCGCTGCGGCGCCGGGATTTTTCCCCGCGCGCGAGATGCGCCTGGCGTTCGCGGTGATCGCTCTGGTGGTCGCCGCGATGGCGCTGGCGCCGGGCGCGGCGGCCGCGCCGCGGCTTCTGGGCTGGGACAAGGTCGAGCACGCCGCCGCCTTCGCCGCGATGGCGCTTCTGGCGCGGGCGGGTTGGCCGGGCCTGTCACGCGGATGGGCGGCCGGCCTCCTTCTCGCCTACGGCGTGCTGATCGAGATCGCTCAAAGCCTACCCGCCATCGGGCGCAGCGCGTCGCTCGCCGATGTCGCGGCGGACGCGTTCGGCGTCGCGCTGGGGCTTCTCGCCGCCTGGATGCTCGGGCGCGCGGCGCGGATCGTCCGGCGGTGAGCCGGCCGCCCTACACGCCCTGGCGGGACCGCCCGCCGCGCTTCGCCGTGGCGGCGCGCCCGATCGATCCGAACGCCTGGCTGATCCCGGACACCGAGGCCCACGTCCTGCCCGAACGCCGAAGGACGCTTGAGACGCGCGAGGCGGTCTTTCGCCAGTCCGCCGACGCCGTCGACGCCGCTGAAGAGGCCGCGCGCCTGATCGCGAACCATGTCGGCGCGCCCCGGCCTGCAGGCGCGGATGCACTCTATGACGTCGCCCACGCGGTGAGCGACGATCTCGTCGTGATGACCCAAGACCAAGGCCGCTGGCGCGCGGGCGCTCTGGTTCTGGCCCAGCCGACCTTCTTTTCTCTGGACGAGGCGTTCGGGGCGGACATCGACCGGCTGCACGCCCCGGTCCCCGGCGGGGCGGCGCTTTCTGCGCGCATCACGCGCCTGTTCGACCGGCTGCGAGAGGACGTGGTGCTGGAGCGGTTCAACTGGACGCTTCAGTTCGGGGCCGAGCGCTTCACGCCGGACGCCGCGCCCTTGCGCGCCGCGGCGCAGCGCGCCGGCGCGGCGGGCGCTGAGCGTCTCCACGTGCGCGTGGAGCGCCAGACCGTACGCCGCCTGCCTCAGACCGAGGCCGTGCTGTTCACGATCCGCGTCTCAATCGATCCGGCGAGCGCACTGCCCGCGCCTGAGCGTGCGCCGCTCGTCTCGGCCTGGAGACAGGCTGAGGCGGCGGCGCGGCGCTACAAGGGCTGGGCGGCGCTCGACGCCGCGGCCGAGGCCCTGTTCGCCCGCTGGAGCGTCTAGCCGCGCGGCTCCGGATCGCGCTCGCCGGCCGAGGGCGCGGGATCGGGCGTATCCTGGTTGTCGAGCTTATGATCGCCGTCATCGCCGGGCCGCGCGCCGTGACGCGAGGCGATGGCGAACACCGTGCCCGACAGCAGAAGCAGCGCGATCAGGTTTGGTGCAGCCATCATGCCGTTGCCGATGGAGGCGACCGTCCAGGCGAGATCATTCGTCCAGACCGCGCCGACGAACACGATCACGCACCACATCACCCGGTAGGGCATGATGAAGCGCGTTCCGGTCATGAACTCCAGCGAGCGCTCGCCGTAGAGCGCCCAGCCGAGAATGGTCGTGAAGGCGAACACCATCAGGCCGAGCGTGACGATCCACTCCCCGCGCGGCAGGGCCGCGCCGAAGGCCTGGGCCGTGACGTCGGCGGCCGACGCGATGCCGGACTGCCAGACCCGCTCGGTCTCGGCGACGACCGTATGGTCGGTGGCCGCTTCGAACGCGACCGGATCGACTGTCTGGCCGGAGGCTTCGCACGCGCGAAGCACAGCGGCGACCTGGGGCCCGCCTTCGGAGACCGCGTCGGCTCGGTTGGGCAGATCGGTCTGCGGCGCCCAGGCGAAGAGCTGCGTGCGGCTCACCCCGTCGGGCAGTTCGAGCACGCCGGCGGCCTCGCACTGGCCGAGCGCGGCGCGCGCCGGGTTGTAGTTGAAGCTGCCCACCGCGGTCAGGATGACCAGCGCGGTCATGGTGCACACCACGATGGTGTCGATGAACGGGCTGAGCATGGCGATGGAGCCCTGGCGGTGCGGATTACGCGTGCGCGCCGAGGCGTGCGCGATCGCGGCCGAGCCGAGGCCGGCCTCGTTCGAGAACGAGCCGCGGTTCGCCCCCTCCCGGATCGCCGCGGCGAACGCTGCGCCGAAGAAGCCGCCCACCGCCGCCGTGCCGGAGAAGGCGCTCTGGAAGATCGAGGCGAAAGCGGCCGGCACCGCTTCGGCGTTGGCGATCAGCACCACGAGCGAACCGGCGATATAGGCCAGCGCCATGAACGGCACGAGCACCGAGGCCACGCGCGCGATGGACTTCACCCCGCCCACGATGACGACGAAGACCAGGCAAGCCAGCAGGCCGCCGACTACGTACTTCGTGGTGGCGAGCTCGGTCCCGCCCACGGTGAAGGTCGCCGGCAGGCCGATCCCCGAGAGATTGAGGTTGGATTCAAACAACGCCGCGACGGAGTTCGCCTGCACCAGATTGCCCGTGCCGAAGGCCGCGATCGCGGTGCAGATCGCGAAGATCCAAGCGAGCCAGACGAAGTTTTTCCCAAGCCCGTTGCGGATGTAATACATCGGGCCGCCGACATGCTCGCCGCGCTCGTCGACCTCGCGATAGGTCACGGCCAGCACCGCCTCGGAATACTTCGTCGCCGAGCCCACCAGCGCGGTCATCCACATCCAGAACACCGCGCCCGGCCCGCCGATCGTGATCGCGGTGGCGACGCCTGCGATATTGCCGGTGCCGATGGTGGCCGAGAGCGCGGTGAACAGCGCGGCGAGGGGCGAGATCTCGCCCTCGCTCTCGTCTTCCTTCTTGGGCTTGGCGAACATCATGCCGAAGGCCGCCGGGAGGCGGTAGATCGTCATCAACTTCAGCCCGAGCGTCAGGTAGAGGCCCGTGCCGAAGAGCAGGGCCACCAGAACCGGGCTCCACACCCAGCCGTCGATCGTGGCGAGAACGGACTGCAAGGCTTCCATGGCGTCGGTCTCTCCGTCCGGCGGGCGTCATGCGCGTTCGATTTTCGGGAGGTCCGGCGAGGCTCACCGCCTCTCAACCGATGCGCTCGCGTCCCCCTCCCCTTCGTGACGCAAACGTGACGTTCAACGGCGAGCTTAGCGGCCTCGCGCGAAAGGAAAAGAGGCGATGTGCGCGCTCAGCCGTCCTCAGTCGCCGGCTCGATCGCGAACACGCCCCAGATCCACGCGTCGTCGGTCATCGCCTCCAGGCGCTCATCATCCAGGCGCGGCCAGACGAGAATGGCCGGGCCGAGCCCCCCGACGGCCAGCGGTTCGCCGTCGGCGCGGATCGCAAGGATCGGCTCGAACGCCGCGATCCGCTCCGCCTCGACGTCGATTCTGTAACCGTCGAGCGCGGTCAAGCGCGCGCCGGCGCCCGGCGCTCCGGCCGCGGCGAGCAGCGCCGACAGGCGCGGACCCTCGAAGCGCCGCGGCGCGGTTCCGGCCGGAAAGTCCGCGCTCATCGCGTGGGCCTCGAAGGCGCCCAACGCGTCCGCGTCCAGCCCGGTCAGCCGGCCCTCCACGCCATAGCGCGCATAAAGGCTGTCCGGCGCGGGTGCGGTCCCGGTCTCGCCGGCCACCGCAACGAGCGCGGGCCCCGGCGAGGCGTCGGGGGCCGGCCCGCAGGCGGCCAGGGTCGCCACGGCGAGCAGGGCGGGCGAAAGGGCGGATCGGATCATCGGCTCGGCTCCACAAGCGTGCGTTTGATGAAGCGGGAAAAGCGCGCGTGCAGGCGCTTGGTCTCAAGGTCGTCATAGCGCAGCCGTGAGCCTGGATGGTGATCGGGCTCGTCGAAGGCGTGGGTGACGCCGTGAAGTGTGTCGATGCTGACCCGGCGTCCGCCGGCGCGCGCGGCCTCCAGCGCGCGGCGCGCCTTATCCTCCGCCGCCCGATCATCGCCTTCGACCAGCACCGCCTCGATCTCGACCCCGTCGAGCCAGCGCCGCCGGGCCGCGACCGCGGGGAAGGCGATGAAGGGATAGACCAGGAAGGCGGCGTGAACGCCGGCCAGCGGCGCCGGCGGGGCGTTCTGGAGCCCGTCGGGCCGTGCGCCGGCGCGCGCGAGCGCCATGGCGTCGAGCACGCTCCACCCCCCATGGCTCCATCCCGCCAGCGCCAGCCGGTCTGAGTCCACCGAGGCGTCCTCGCGCATGATGGCCAGCGCGGCGTAGAGATCCGCCGCACGCTCGCGGCCCCACAGGCGCTTGCCGGTGCAGACCTCGCTCACAGCGGTTTCGTAGTCGATCCCGCGCGGGGCGAGGCTGTCGACGATCACCGCGGCCGCGCCGGCCTTCACCGCGGTTTCGGCGTAGGCGTGCGTGATGGCGCGCACCCCGCCGCAACCGTGCATCAGCACCACGGCCGGGTGCGGCCCCTCGCCCTCGGGCGTGCGGATCGTCACGTGCGGGCGCATCCTCGCGACATGCTCGGCGAACGGCTTGCGGGGCGTCTGCAGGCCCAGAAGCTTGGTCCAGATCGCCCGGGTGCGCAGCGCCAGCGCGACGCCGGCCCCCACCAGAAGCCCCAGCGCGGCGAGGATCCAGTCCACCGCGCTCACGGCGCGCCGACCCGCGCGCGCATGCGCTCCACGAACAGGGCGCGGGCCTCGGCGGCGGCCTTGGGGTCGAACTCCATGCGCGGGTCGGGGGGCTGATCGGGCGCGTCGAAGGCGTGGGTGAGGCCGGGGCGCAACACCCACTCCACCGGGGCGCCGGCGGCCTTCTCGCGCGCCAGGATCGCCTCGCAGGCCTCAGGGCTCGCGATGGAGTCGTTCTGCGCCAGGATCGCGAAGACCGGCGGCGAATCGGGCAGGGCCGCCTCGTCGATCCGGGTGATGGGCCCGCAATAGGGATAGATCACCAGCGCCCCCGCGACGCCTGACAGGGGCGCGGTCGGCAAGGCCTCAAGCCCCGGCGGGGTTTCGCCGTCCGCCACGTAGGACAGCGCGTCGAGGATCGTCCAGCCGCCATGGCTCCAGCCCACGAGGTAGAGCCGGTCGGCGTCAAGGCGGGCGTCCGCGCGCGCGAGCGCAATTGCGGCGAACACGTCAGCGGCCCGCGCCTGACCCCACAGCCGCAAGGCCGTGCAGACCTGAAGCCGCGCCGCGGTCCGCCCGATCCCGCGCGCGCCGTGAGAATCCACGATCACCGCGGCGAAGCCGGCTTCGTTGGCGGCCTCGGCGTAATCGCTCTGGACCTGGCGCACCCCGCCGCAGCCTGAAAAGAACAGCGCCGCCGGAACCGGCCCGTGCGCGCCGTCAGGCAGGCGCACCTTGAAATGGGGCTGGAGCGCCTCGGCGCGCTCGGCGAGCGGGCGCCCGGACGCATGAAGACCCGGCGAACACGCGCCCACGCCGACGAAGACGGCGAGCGCAGCGATCAAAGACCGTCGCACGGGTCGGGCCGCGCCCGGGCGCGGCCCTGTTCCATTCATCCCGCCCTCGACCTGACCCATGGCGCCGTCCTGCATCCTCGCAGTCGCCTCCTGACCGGCCTTATAGGCCGGCCCGGCCCGGCGCGTCAGTGACGGAAATGGCGCATCCCAGTAAACACCATCGCCATGCCCGCCTCGTTCGCCGCGGCGATCACCTCCTCGTCGCGGATCGAGCCGCCGGGCTGGATCACGGCGGTGGCGCCGGCCTCCTGCGCGGCCTTCAGCCCGTCGGCGAAGGGAAAGAAGGCGTCAGAGGCGCACACCCCGCCCTTCGTGCGCGGGGCGTCCCAGCCGTTCTCGCGCGCGGCCTCTTCGGCCTTGCGCGCGGCCAGGCGCGCGGCTTCGAGCCGGCTGGTCTGGCCCATGCCGATCCCGGCCGTCGTGCCGCCCTTGGCGTAGACGATGGCGTTGGACTTCACGTGCTTGACCACCCGCCAGGCGAACTGAAGGTCGGCCAGCTCCGCCTCGCTCGGCGCGCGCTCGGTGACGACTTTGAGATCCTTGGCCGCGGCCCGGCCCGCATCGCGCTCCTGCACCAGAAGCCCGCCGGCGATCGACTTCACCGCCCAGCCCGGCTGAACCGGATCGGCGAGACCACCGGTGACGAGGACGCGCAGATTCTTCTTCGCCGACAGGATCTCCAGCGCCTCATCCTCAGCGCCCGGCGCAATGACGACTTCGGTGAAGATCTTCACGATCGCGTCCGCGGTCGCCACGTCGATCGGGCGGTTGAGCGCGACGATGCCGCCGAAAGCCGAGACCGGATCGGCCGCGAAGGCGCGCTCATAGGCCTTGGCGAGCTTGTCCGACGCCGCGACGCCGCACGGATTGGCGTGCTTGACCACCACGGCGGCGGCTTGCTGTTCGGGATCGAACTCGCTGACCAGCTCGAACGCCGCATCGGCGTCGGCGAGATTGTTGAAGGACAGCGCCTTGCCCTGGATCTGGCGCGCCGAGGCGACGCCGGGCCGGCTCTCGCCGGTGGCGTAGAGCGCGGCGTCCTGGTGCGGGTTTTCGCCGTAGCGCAGCTTCTCCAGCCGCTCGCCCCCGACGGTGAACCAACTGCGCGCGGGCTTTGTCTCCACCTCCGGCTCGAACCGGCGCGCGATCGCGGCGTCATAGGCCGCGGTGCGCGCGAAAGCCTTCGCCGCGAGATGGGTGCGCAGGGACAGCGGCGTGGCACCGTCATGGGCCTCCATGGCTTCGAGCACCTTGTCCAGATCGCGCCCGTCCACGCACACGGCCACATGGGCGTGGTTCTTCGCTGCGGCGCGGATCATGGCCGGCCCGCCGACATCGATCTTCTCAACGCAGGCGGAGAAGTCCGCACCCGCCGCCACGGTCTCCTCGAACGGGTAGAGATTGACCACCAGAAGGTCGATCGCGGGAATGGCGTGCTCCTCCATGGAGGCGAGATCGCCCTCATTGTCACGGCGCGCCAGAAGCCCGCCATGGATGCGCGGATGCAGCGTCTTCACCCGCCCGTCCATCATTTCGGGATACTCCGTCACCTCGCTGGCGTCGCGGGCCTCGAGGCCGGCCTCGCGCAGGGCGGCGAGCGTGCCGCCGGTGGAGACCAGCTCCACGCCGCGTTCGCTCAAGGTGCGCGCCCGGTCGATCAGGCCCGACTTGTCGGAAACGGAGATGAGAGCGCGCCTGACGGCGACGAGCGAGGGGTCTGTCATGCGGGAGGGCTCCGCCGGTTCATCCGGATGCTGACGATGCGCAGGGGCGTGACAATCGCCCCGCGCGGCGCTTTCGTCTCCGTTATCACGGCTTTCAGCCAGCTGAAAGCCGCGTGGAGAGCGGCCTGACATCGGCCGGCCAGCCGATGCCGAGCAGCGCGTCGAGGCCCTCGCGCACGCCATGGTCGTCACGCTGCAGCGCACAAGCGCGAAGCGCGGCGAGCGCAGGCGCGAGCGCCTCCATGTCCGGCGCCGGGCCATCCACGCGCAAGACGCCGTCGGTGGCGCTGGCGCGGGTGGTTTCGAAGGCGTGGGTCAGCGCCTCGTGCAGCTTCTCGCCGGGGCGCAGCCCGGTATAGCGCAGCTCCACGTCGCGTCCCGGCTCCTTGCCACGCAGGCGGATGAGCTGGCGTGCAAGCCGGGCGATCGGCACCGGTTCGCCCATGTCCAGAAGGAAGAGCCGGCCGTCGTCGGAGGCGTCCGTCGCGGTCTGCGCGCCGGCTTCAAGGACGAGACCGGCGGCCTCCTCGATGGTCATGAAGAAGCGCGTCGTTTCCGGGTGCGTGACGGTGACCGGGCCGCCTTGAGCGATCTGGCGCTCGAACAGCGGCACGACCGAACCGGTCGAGGCGAGCACGTTGCCGAAACGCACCGCGCACAGGCGCGGGCTCGGCAGGGTCTTTGCCGCGGCGCACAGGTAAAGCTCGGCCGCGCGCTTGGTCGCGCCCATCACGTTGGCCGGGTCGACCGCCTTGTCTGTGGAGATCAGCACCACGACCTCTGATCCGGCCTGCGCGGCGGCCTCGACCACGTTCTGGGTGCCGAACACGTTGGTGAGCGCGGCTTCGGACCCGTTCACCTCCATCAGCGGCACGTGCTTCAGCGCGGCGGCGTGCAGGATCACCTCCGGGCGCTCTTCGGCGAACATGGCGGCCAGGCGCTCCGCGTCGCGCACGTCGCCGAGGACCGCGCGCCAGCTCGGCGCGGCCTCGCCCATGGCGGCCATTTGAAGATCGATCTCGTAGAGATGGCTCTCGGCCGCATCGAGCAGGATCAGATGCTCAGGGTTCAGCCGCGCGGCCTGACGGGCCAGCTCGGATCCGATCGCGCCGCCCGCGCCGGTCACCAGAACCCGCTTGCCCGAGATCAGCCGGCGCGCGCCGGCCCGGTCGAGGCGGCGCGGGGTGCGCGCGAGCAGATCGGCGGCCTCCACCGTGGTGAAGGGTTCGCCCCCTTCGCGGGTGCGCGAGCGCGACAGCGTCGCGCCGGTGCGCCCGGCCACGCGCGCGCACTCGGCGATGAGGTCGCGGTCAGGATCGGACGCGGCGAGCACGATGCGCACAGCCTCTCCGTCGCGCGCAGCCCGGCGGACGGCCTCGTCCAGCGAATCGAGCCCGCCCAGAACCGGCACGCCGAGAAGCGCGCGGCCCTCGAACTCACCGCCCGGCGCGATCAGCGCGCGGAAGCGAAAGCTCGGCCCGCCCGACCGGCGCAGCTGCTCGCGCAGCACCGTGGCGAGGTCTTCGGCGTCGCCCACCAGCACCGCTGGCGGGGCGTCGCGGTTCTCCAGGCGGAACAGCGCGCGGATATCGCCGGAACGCCAGGCGGTCGCGGCCAGGCGCGGGCCGATCGTCAGCGCAGCCATCAGCGGGATGGACAGGAGCAGGCTGGTGCGCGGGAAATCGTCCAGCCGCGTGATCAGGAACAGGATCGGCAGGAAGACCAGATGGGCGAGCACCACGCCCTGGATCAGCCGGCCCACATCGTTGAGCGTGGTGTGGCGCCACAGGCCCCGGTGCAGACCCATCGCGGGAAGCACCGAAAGGCAGGTCAGGGCGAACAGGCCCGAGGCGACCCATTCCACAGGCCCCGGCGGTTCGCCGGACGGCTCGAACAGGTAGCGCATCACGATCGCGGCGAACATGGCCGCGCCGCCGGCCGCCGCGTCCCACGCGCTGGCGGTCACCAGCGTGGCGTAACGCTCGAACCGGCCCGGCCGGCGCACGGCGTTCGCGGCGCGCGATCGCTCGTTTTCGCTCATCCAGCCTCCCCCCGGTTCACCCGGCCGCGCCCACGCGGCCGAGGCGCTGGAACGCCCACCTTACACGATTGGGCGGCCTGTCGCCTGCTCCGTAAGGCTCGGCTTCGCCCGCGACGACGAGCTGGGTCGAACGTTCAGGCTGGACGCCGCCTGCAAGATAGACCGAGCGCTCCAGCCTCACAGGCCCGCCGTCGGTGCGGAAGCGCCAGCCGTCGCCGTTGGGCAGAACCAGAAGCGCGCTCATGGAATCGCGCGACAGCGAGGCGCGCACGTCCGGGTGCAGATGGAAGCGGATGGCGAACTGGAGCCGGCGTTCGGGATCGGGCGGCGGGCCGTCCTCCACCGGTCGGTAGAGCCCGTCCTCGCCCCGCAAGTCCCCGCCATCGCTCGCCAGGAAAAGCCGGCGGCGCGCGCCGAGCCCGAAACGGCGGCGATAGCCGTCATGGGTGGCTTCAAGCCACACTCCCATTTCTTCCTCGTTGCGGCGCACGGTGACCGGCTCCGGCCCGATCGCCAGACGCGGCCCCAGCAGATCGCGCCGCCAGCCGGGCTTCAACAACCGCGCCGAGGACGTCTCCTCCAGCGTCAACGCGGAGTGTGCGGCGGTCGCGCGCACC
Source organism: uncultured Caulobacterales bacterium (assembly GCA_964550935.1). Lineage (GTDB taxonomy): Bacteria > Pseudomonadota > Alphaproteobacteria > Caulobacterales > Maricaulaceae > JBCBSP01. The sequence continues at coordinate 3,551 of CAZKBB010000025.1, read as the reverse complement.
GCTTCGCGCCAGTCTTCGGGCTGATCCTCGCGCCAGCCGCAATTGACCACGATGCGCCCGCCCGCGGCGGAGAACTCGAACGCCAGCGCGCTCGCATGGGCTTCGCGCGCATGGGCGCCCTTGGGCGGGCCGCCGGAATCGATGATCGCGATCGAGCCGCCCGCCTCCATCCGGTGGAAGGCCGAGTGCGGTGCATAATCGAAGCTCTTCTTCGGGGCGTCGTGCAGCCTGGCGGCGGCCTTGACCGCCTTGCGGTCGCCCTCGCCGCCGCCGTGGAAGGCCGCAAGCGCGCCGTCCTTGAGTTGGAAGAAGCCGATCAGCGGCGCCAGGCGGTCGAGCGCACGGCGGATCTCCGGGTCCGGCGCCACGCCGCGCCGGATCGCGGCCTCCTCGATGATCGCAAGGCGCACGAAGGTCTTCGCCGCGGTCTCCGGGCAGCGCGAGACATGGCCGCCGTCGGGCAGAAGCTGGCGCTTCAGCGCCTCGGCGAGCGCGCCGCCGGCGCGCGTGAAGCCCTTGCCGCCAAGATCGAAGGCGATATGGCCGAGCATCAGCGCCATCGCCGCGTCGAGCCGGCCGCGATCATCCTCGATCAGGTCGAGCCCGCGCTCCACGCGCCGCGCCGCACGCGCAAGGGTCGCAAAGCGCCGCCTCGAGCGCGAGGCGGCTTCGTCTCCAAACAGGGCCGGGCCCGCCAAGGTGAGCGCTTCAAGCCGGCGCGCGGCCACTTCAGGGCTCCAGGCGAACCAGTTCCAGGCGCCGAACTGATCAAGCCAGCGGTCGAACAAGTCGCGCGCGGCCTCGCGGCCCTCCTCGCCCACGGCCATGAGATCGCCCAGCCAGTCAAAGCCGTGCAGCGCCGCGGCGAAACGCCGGGACGGCAGCGCGCGCGACCAAAGCGGCTCGTCCGGCGCCACCTGAAGCGTTTCGCCGGCCAGCGCGATCCGGCCGGCGAGCATCGCCGCGCCCCGGCCCGCGTCGCGCGTATGCAGATCCTTCGGCTCGACCACGAAGCCTGAGGGCGCACGCGCCGACAGGGTGATTGCTCGCACCGGGGCGGGCGAAGCCGCGAAATCGGACAGATCGCGCCGGAACCGGCGCTGAAGCGCCGCGGCGAGCTCTTTCGCGCCTGCGCCCGCGGCCATCGCGCCTCAGCCGCCCTTCAGCGCGGCGATGTTCGCCGCATAGGAGTCGGGCCCGCCCTTGAACACGGCCGACCCGGCCACGAGCACGTCCGCCCCGGCGTCGATGCATTGCGGGGCGGTCTTCGCGTTCACGCCGCCGTCAACCTCGATCAGGGTGGAGAGCCCGCGCGCCTCGATCGTGGCGCGCAGCGTCTCGATCTTTCGAAGCTGATCCTCGATGAAGCTCTGACCGCCGAAGCCCGGATTGACGCTCATCACCAGGACCAGATCGAGCGCGTCGAGCACGTAGTCGATCACGTCGGGCGGGGTGGAGGGGTTCAGCGCCGCGCCGGCCTTCGCCCCGGCCGCCTTGATCGCCTGCACCGTGCGATGGAAGTGCGGCCCGGCCTCGGGGTGCGCGGTGATCAGATCCGCCCCGGCCTCTGCGAAGGCGGCCACGAAGGGATCGACCGGCTCGATCATCAGATGGACGTCGAAGGGCTTGTCCGACCACGGCTTCAGCGCGGAGACCACCATCGGGCCGATGGTCAGGTTCGGCACGTAATGGCCGTCCATGACGTCGACATGGATCCAGTCCGCCCCGGCCGCATCGACCGCCTTCACCTCCTCGCCCAGCCGGGCGAAGTCGGCGGAGAGAATCGACGGTGCGATTTTCACGGGGCGAGCCATGACGTTCCGATATCAGCGCCCCCCGCCGCGGGCAAGCGAGCGGGGCGTTTCACCCCCCCTTGATCAGGCGGGCGATGTAGAAGCCGTCGAGGCCGCCGCGTTCCGGCCACTGGTCCGGCGTGGTGCGCACGGCGCCGTCGGCGTCGATCGCGGCTTCAAGGCCGGGCAGGGCCTCAGGCGTGATCGGATCGAGGCGCAGCTCCGTGCGGCGCTGCAGGAGCGCCGCGGTCTGATCCTCGCCCTCTTCAGGCTCCAGCGAGCAGGTGCAGTAGACCAGCCGCCCGCCGGGCTTGAGCCTGTCCGCGGCGGCGTCGAGCAGGCGCGCCTGCAGCGTGGCGAGCCGGGCGACGTCCGCGTCGGACTTGCCGAACGCCGCGTCCGGATTGCGCCGGAGCGTGCCCGTGGCCGTGCACGGCGCGTCGAGCAGCACCGCGTCGAGCGGGGCCTCGGGGCGCCAGCTTGCAGCGTCCTCGATGACGATCTCGGCGCAGAGGCCGGTGCGGGCGAGGTTCGCCTCGAGACGCTTCAGACGCTTCTCCGACCGGTCGACGGCGATCACCTGCGCACCGGCGGCGGCGAGCTGCATCGTCTTGCCCCCCGGCGCCGCGCCGATATCGGCCACGCGCTCGCACGGCTTGACCGCGAGCAGGCGCGCCGGGATCGCGGCCGCCGCGTCCTGCAGCCACCAAACGCCCTCTTCGAAGCCGGGCAGCGCCGTGACGTCGCCGATGGCGGGCCGGCGCAAGGTTCCGCCCGGCAGGAGATCGGCCTCCAGCCGCTCGGCCCAGGCCGCGCCGTCCTCTCCGGGTTTCAGCGTCAGATCGAGCGGCGGGGCGCCGGCGCGCGCCTCGGCCATGGCCCTCGCGCGCGCCTCGCCATAGGTCTTGATCCAGCGGCCCGACAACCAGGCCGGCAGGTCGTCCAGCGGGTCGGCCTCGGCGAAGGCCTCGTGGCCGTGGGCGGCGACCTTCCTCAACACCGCGTTGGCGAGCGTTCGATAGCGCGCAGTCTCGCGATCGAGCCCCATCAGCTCCACCCCGGCGTCGACCGCGGCATGGGCGGCGCCCCCAAGCACCAGAAGCTCCGCCGCGGCGAGGCGCAGGATCAGCCGTGCGCGCAGCTGATCGTCGGGCAGGGGGTGCTTGAGATGGCGCGAGACCGCGTGGTCGAGCGCGCCGGCCCGGCGCACCGCCGCGGCCGCGCTGGCGTAGGCGAAGGCGCGATCGCGCGGCGCCAGAGCCCGCCAGGCGCCTTGCGCGTTCAGCGCCGCGTCGAGCGCGACGCCCTTCTCGGTGACCTGGCGCAGCGCCTCCAGCGCCGCGCCGCGCGCGGCGAGATTGCGGCGATCGCCGGTCTTGGCGTTTTCCTGATCCGACATCGGCTACCAAAGCGCGGCGAAGCGAGAGCGCGCGGGGCTTAGCACGGCCCGCACGCCTCAGCTACGCCCGTCAGAGCGAGGCGGCTCAGCCCCAGGGTCCGCCCGCATCGCGCTGCGAGTCGGGCTCCTCAGCCTCGCTCGCCGCGCCGCCCCAGGGGCCGCGCTGACCCCACGGCCCGGCCGGAGATCCGGCCGCCGCGCCGGCCATCTCGCGCAGTTTGGCGATCCGGTTGGCGGTGGAGGGGTGGGTGGAGAACAGATTGTCCGCGCCCTGGCCGTTCAGCGGATTGATGATGAACATGTGCGCGGTCGCCGGGTTGCGCTCTGCCGTGACATTCATCGTGCCGCGGGCATGGGCG
>CAZKBB010000024.1:0-34723 GCA_964550935.1 uncultured Caulobacterales bacterium | reverse complement strand
ACATAAACAGTTGCCGGCGCTCCACTTCGTGTCGGCCGGGATGACAGGGTCGGCGCCGGCGCGCCTCAAGGCGCCTTGGCGATCCCGTCGCGGCGGGGGTCGGCGGCGCCGTCGAGGCCGCCTTCGGGGGTGACGCGCACGATGTGCAGGCCTGAGTTCTCGCCCCGGCCGCCTTCGACCGTGTGCCCGAGCCCGCGCAGCGCCTCGGCGATGTCCGGGTCGAACCCGTCTTCGAGGCGCACCACGTCGCCGCGCGCGACCACGTTCTCCAGCGCGGCGGCCTGGTCGGGCGACAGACCCCAGTCGAGCATCGCCACCAGGCTCTTGGCGGTGTAGGCGATGATTGAGTTGCCCCCCGGCGACCCGGTGGCGAGCACGAAGCCGCCGTCCTCGTCCAGCACGATCACCGGCGACATGGACGAGCGAGGCCGCTTGCCCGGCGCCACCGCGTTGGGGCGCAGCCGACCGTCCTCATCGCGCGCCTCGAAGGCGAAGTCGGTCAGCTGATTGTTCAGCAAAAAGCCGCCGGTCATGCGGTTCGAGCCGAACGGGCTCTCCACCGTCGTGGTCATGGAGACCACATCGCCGTCATGGTCCACCACGACGAAATGGCTGGTGCCCGGCGCGTCGTCGGAGGCGTCCTCGATTCGCTCCGGCGCGCCCGGCGGGGTTCCCGCCTCAGCGGTCGCCATCGCCTGGTTGGGATCGATCTGCGCGGCGCGGGCCTGCAGGTACTCAGCGTCCAACAGCCCCCCGGTCGGAACCTCGGCGAAGGCGGGATCGCCCACATAGGCGTCGCGGTCGGCGTAGGCGAGCCGGCTCGCTTCGATGAACAGGTGCCAGCCTTGCGCCGTGTCGGGTCCGTTCGCGGCCATGTCGAAGGGTTCGAGCATCGCCATGAGCGCGCCGACCGCGACCGCGCCGGAGCTCGGCGGCGGCGCTGAACAGATCTGATAGCTGCGGTAAGGCGTGCAGATCGCCTCGCGCTTGAGGGGCTCATAGCCCTCAATGTCCTCAAGCGTGATCGCGCCGGGCAGGGGTTCCAGACGGGCCGCCTCGACGATGCCTTGCGCGATCTCGCCGGTGTAGAAGTTGCGCCAGTCCTCAGCGATCGCCGCGGCGGTCTCGGCGTAGGCCGGATTGGTGATGACGTCGCCCACCTCGTAGGGCTCGCCGTCCTCATCGTAGAAGTAGGCCCGCGTGTCCGGACGCTCGCTCAACGGCGTAATGCCCTTGATGCCGTCGGTGAGGCTCGCCAGGCGCGGCGAGACCGCAAAGCCCTCGCGCGCCAGGCGCCGGGCCTCGTCAAAGCCCTGCGCCCAGTCCAGCGTTCCGTGGTCGCCATGGGCCATGGCGAGCATGGCCACCACGCCGGGCGCGCCGACCGAACGCCCGCTCGTCCAGCCCTCCACAAAGCCCAGCGGCTCGCCGGCCGCGTTCAGGAAAAGGTCCTCGTCCACGCCCGCCGGCGCGGTCTCGCGCCCGTCATAGACCGCCGTCGACCCGTCCGAGGCGTCATAGCGCACCATGAAGGCGCCCCCGCCGAGCCCTGAGCTCTGCGGCTCCACAAGCCCCAGCACCGCCTGGATCGCAACCGCCGCGTCGACCGCGTCGCCCCCGGCGCGCAGGCTCTCAAGCCCGGCCTCCACCGCAAGGGGATGGGCCGCGGCGACCATGGCCTCGCGCGCGCCTCCGCGCCGCGCGTCCTCCAGGGTGAGATCGCCCCCGCCGGTCTCGTCCTGCAGGGCCTCGCCGAGGGTCTGGCCCTGATCGGGCGCGGCGGCGGGCTCATCGTCCGGCGCCCCGCACGCCGCCAGAACGAGCGCGGCGAGGGCGGGAAGGGTTAGGGTGCGGGCGGGCGAAGCGATCATGGCCGGGCTCTCCGATTGGTCGGTTGCACCAAGCCTAGAGGCCCCGCCGGCGCAACGCGAGCCCGGCCCGCCGCGCCTCTGGCGCGCGCGCCGGGCCGCGCCTAGGCTCGCCGGGCCGGCAGCGAGGGAGCCCGCCATGGCGCGACCGGGCGCGAACAATGATCTGACCGATATCGCCGGGCTGAGCGTGGGTTCGGCCGAGGACCGCCGGGTGAAGACCGGGGCGAGCGTGGTGCTGTGCCGGACCCCGTTCATCGCCGCGGTGGACGTGCGCGGCGGCGGGGCGTGCACGCGCGAGACCGACGTAATGAACCCTGGCGGCCTGGTGGAGACGGTCGATGCGATCGTGCTCTCGGGCGGCTCGGTCTACGGCCTGGCCGCGGCCGACGCGGTGACCGCGGCGCTGGGCGCGGCGGGGCGCGGCTTCGCGCTGATGGACATGCCTGGCGTGCCGCGCTCGCCCATCGCGCCGGCGGCCTGCCTGTTTGATCTGGCCAATGGCGGGGACAAGGCCTGGGGGCGCAGGCCGCCCTATCACGCGCTCGGCGAAGCCGCGCTGAAGGCGGCCGGGGCCGGCCGGCCTGTGCGACTGGGGCGCGCAGGCGCCGGGTATGGCGCGGCGGCCGGGGCGCTCGCCGGCGCGACCGGTTCGGCCAGCCTTGTCACCGAGGACGGGCTGACGGTCGCGGCGCTGGCGTGCGTGAATTGCTTCGGCTCGGTCACCCTGCCGGGCCAGGATCAGGTCTACTGGGCCTTCCCGTTCGAGATCGAGGGCGAGTTCGGCGGCGCGCGGCCTGATCCGGCCGTGCGCTACGAACCGGAGGACTGGGGCGCGGCGAAGGTCAATCCCGGCGCGCGCGCGAACACGACGCTGGCGGTCGTGGCCACCGACGCCGGGCTGACGCGCGACGAGGCGCGGCGTTTCGCGGTGATGGCCCAGGACGGGCTCGCGCGCGCGATACGTCCCGCCCATGCGCCCTTCGACGGCGACGTGGTGTTCGCCCTCGCCACAGGCCGCGCAATCGCGCCGGAGCCGCGCAGCTTCACCCTCGCCCGGCTCGGTTCGCTCGGCGCGGATTGCCTGACGCGCGCCATCGCGCGCGGGGTTCACGCCGCCCGCCTCGAAGGGTGAGACACGCCCGCTGAAACCGTGTGCACGCCGTGCTCCGCACGCGCTTGCAAAGGCGCGTCGCCGCGGCTAGGTTCCGCGCCTCTCGCCGAGGGGCCTTGCGGACGACGCGTCCGTCAAGCCCTGGCGCGGGACCGGGCGCCGGTAGCTCAGCTGGATAGAGCACCAGACTACGAATCTGGGGGTCGGGAGTTCGAATCTTCCCCGGCGCGCCATAACTCCACGAAACTGTCGGCCCGAGCGCGCGCCGTGTTCGAACTAAGCTCGAACCGGCGCGCCACATTCTCTTGATCTCCTTCGCGTCCGCTCAGGTCACCTCGCTAGCGCTGCGGGCGGTCGATCGCCCTTGTGAACCCTGCGGGGTCGACGTTGGTCCGCCAAGGCGCGCCGCCCGGCCTCCGCATGTTATCTGCGCGCGTGTTCGGCTCGGTGGGAGTGTCTACGTGTTGGTTGGTCTCAGACCGGCGGCTTGGTTGCCGGCGGGCGGCGATCTGTTCCGGGGTGCGGACCCAAGGCGGCCTCTCGCAGTTCGGCTTGGCGGCGAACGCTCCGGCTTTATTCGATCAGCGGCCGGACCAGAGCCGGCCCGCCGGTCGATGTTGCGAACAGGCCCCGCTCGATCGCGAAGTGCTTGAGGCGGTCCACGGCCTGAGCGTTCGCGTACGCGCCGGTTCGGCCCGTCGGGTGAAAGGCCCTCCGGTCGAACGGGTCCAGCGCGCATAGGATTGACGCGGCTTCCGGGGACAGCTGGATGGCCGGCTCGCTCTTGCTGAGCCGCGACGCTGCGAACGCCGCGCCCGAGCATCCGACCACCGTGTCGAGATGCAGCGGATCGCTCGCTTGTGGTCCTGCGGGCAGCTCCAGGAAGGCGTATTCATCCTGACGGCCGTTGAACGCGCTGGTCGCGAACAGGACGACCCGCCGCGCCCAGGCCGCGACGCGAGAGGCGTATGTCATCGTCGAGGCGAAGTGGGGTTCGCTCGGAAAGGTCGACAGCGACAGGAACACGCTGGCGGGATCGCCGCCATCTCGCCTGGACGCCGAGCGCGGACCATCGCGGGCCGCCGGATCCGGCGCCGTCGGCCGCGAGGCTTCGTCTGGAGGGTAGGCTCTTTCAAGCTGACGAATGCGCCACTTGGTCGAGATGTTCGTGTCGTCCGCGACGGCAAGCAACGCCTCGGCGCAGGCGTCCACGATGTCGCGCAAGACCAGCAAGAGCGTGCGCCAGTCGCGGTCATGGCGCAGCGCCTCGGCGGCGGCTTGACGCCGCTTGATCATGGCGAAGGCGCAGGCGAAGCGTTGGCGCGCCAGGGCGTCGCCGCCCAGCCGGGTGCGCCACTGATCGAGCGCGTCGCGACCCTGAATCGCGAGACCGGTCTTCAGCCGATCCAGGTTATGGCGATCGGTCGTGGAGAAGGAGTCGGCCAGGATGGTGTCGGTGCAACCGCGCGCGGCTCCAGGGCGTTGAGGGCTTGGACGTGGTGAGGTGTGACGCGTCGAGCCTTGACGAGGCGCTTAAGGGCGTCTTTTTCGGGTTTGACACTTTTCCCGACATGGATCACCGGTATGATGCGCACAACAATTCGAAAAGGGAGGACCGAAGCGTCATGAAGAAAATCGGTTTCATAGGAGCTCTGCTTGCGTCCACGGCGCTGGCGGCGTGCGGCGGCGGCGGCGCGGAGCAGGACAGCGACGCGCAGACCGCGGGCGAAGAGATGGCCTCCGGCGCCGAGACGGCGGCGGAGACGGTCGAGAACGCGGCGGACGAGACCATGGACGCCGCCGAGGATGCGGCGGACGAGACCATGGAGGCCGCTGAAGAGGCGACTGAGGACGCCGGCGAGGCCATGTCCGGCGATGACAGGTCTGACGACGCCGCCGAAGATGAAACGGACGCGGCGCAGACCGACGGCGAAACCCAGGAGGCGTCGGCTGAAGGGGCGACCGAGAGCGCCGGCGGCGCGGCGGACAACGGCGAGATCGTGCTCGCAGGCCTGACGGGCGATCCCCAGGCGGGCCGGCGCATCTTCGTGCGCTGTCAGACCTGCCACGCGCTTGAAGAGGGCGTGCATAAGAACGGCCCGTCGCTCTACGGCATCTTCGGGCGCGACGCCGGTTCGGTCGAGGGCTACGGCCGCTATTCCGACGCCAACGCCAATTCCGGCATCACGTGGACCCACGAAACGATGTTCGAATATCTGGAGAACCCGCGCGCCTACATCCCGGGCACGCACATGGCGTTCCCGGGTCTGCCGCGCGAGCAGGACCGCGTCGACGTGATCGCCTATATCAACGAGAACGGCGGCGGCGCCGAATAGGCGTCAGCGCGCCGCCCGGCGGCGCATCAGGTCGAGACCATGGGATACGAAGGCGGCGGCCAACAGGGCCGCCGTCGTCGTATCTGAGCCCGCCGTCATCTGCGTGCGCACGGCGAGGATCAGGAACGCGCCGGGCAAAAGCAGCGCGGCGACGTCCACACGCGACATCGCCCCGCGAAGGCGCTGGAACGCCATCAGGGCGAGGCCCTCCAGCACCGCGACCAGCAGCACGAGATCTGCGATCCGCCCGCTTTCGAACAGGCCCGCCCAGATCGAGACCGCGAGCGCGTGGGCGCCGGCCGCCTCGCTCGCGGTGTCGATCACCGCGGCGCCAGGCCGAACAGGTTGGCCAAATCCTTGAAGAAAATCTTGGCGTGAGCCCCTGGATCGCGCTTGACCAGCGCCTTTTCCATATAGCCCTGCCAGGTCAGGCGCTGCACGTCCGGATCGGCGCAGATCGACACGAAGCGCTCGCGCCGCTTGTCGTTGCGATACCAGAAATGCTGCATGATCCCGAGGATCCAGAAGACCCGGCCATGCGCCTTCATGAAGCGCTTGCGCACCGCGGCGAGGGCCTTGGCGTCGCCGGTCTTGAGGAACTCCGCCGCGCCTTCCCCGGCCATCTGACCTGAGGCCATGGCGTAGAAGATGCCCTCGCCGGAGGACGGCGCGACCGCGCCGGCCGCGTCGCCGGCCAGGATCACGTCGCGCCCGTTGTCCCAGCGCGGGGCGGGCTTGTAGGGCAGGGGGGCGCCTTCGCGCCGGACCACCTCGCACGCCTCCAGCCCTGAGGCCGCCTTCAGCCGGCGCACCGCGCCGCGCAGGGAGAAGCCCTTGACCTGGCTGCCGGTGCCGACGCTGGCGGTCTTACCGTGGGGGAAGACCCACCCGTAGAAGTCCGGCGAAACCGCCCCGTCATAATACACGTCGCAGCGTTCGCGGTCGTAATGGGCGTCGCTTTCCTGGTCCGGCGCCTGGACGATTTCGTGGTAGGCGAAGACGCTCTTGACCTTGCCTGCCCCCTTCACGGTCTGGGCGGCGAGCTTGGAGCGCGCGCCGTCGGCGGCTATGACCAGGCGAGCCTTCACACGCACCGTGGTGTCGGGCGCGTCGGCGGGCTCGAACACGATGACGGCCGCGCCGTGCTCGTCGCGTTCGAAGGCCTGGAACGCGCCGTCGCGGCGCTCAGCCCCGGCCGCGGCCGCGCGCTGGCGCAGATATTCGTCGAAGTGCTCGCGCTCGACCATGCCCACATAGCCTTCATCGATGGGCATATCGACCTCGCGCCCCGAGGGGGCGAGGATGCGCGCGCCGCGGGTGCGCGCCGCGATCTGGGCTTCGGGAATGGCGAACTCGCGAATCAGCTTGGGCGGCACCGCGCCGCCGCACGGCTTGATGCGGCCGGGCTTGTCGATCATCAGCACCCGCTCGCCGGCCTTGGCCAGGGTCTGTGCGGCCGTGCTTCCGGCCGGACCGCCGCCGACCACGACGGCGTCATAGGTTTCAAGTTCAGGCGTCATGAGGCGGCTCCAGCCAGTTTGGGCGCCGGGGCGGCTTCGGTTCCGGCCGCGTCAACGCCGATGGCGAGACGAGCGGCGACCAGGAACAAAAGCGCTTCCAGCGCGAAGACGAGCGCGAAGGCCGAGGTGACGTCACCCAGAACGGCCCGGGCGGCGTCGATGGCGGCCGCGCCCAAAAATCCGCCAAGCCCGAAGGCGATGGCTTGCGCCGCGCCCCACAGACCGATTCGCATGCCCTCACGGCCCGCGCCGTCCGCGCCGGCCAAGCCCATCATCGCGCCTATGGCCGCCACGGCGAACCCGCCATTGGCCAGGCCCAGAAGGAAGACGGTCGGCGCCAGCGGCCAGCCCGGGCCGGCCAGGCTCGCCGCGGCCAGGCCCGCAAGCGCGAGGCTTGACGCGACGCAGCCTCCGATCACCCAGGTCTGGCGCCGGCCGAACCCGCCGGCGCCCGCGCGCCCGGCGAGAACCGCCACGGCGATCATGCCGAGAAGCACGCCGCCGTGCTGAACGCCGGCGAGCTGGGTCGATTGTCCTGGCGTGAAGCCGAAGACCAGCCCGCTGAACGGCTCCAGGATCAGGTCCTGGGTGCTGTAGGCGAGCATGGAGATGAAGACGAAGACGGTGAAGCGGCGCGCGCGCGGCTCGCTCCACACATCCGCAAGCGCGGCCTTGAAGTCGATCGGCTCCGACGATGCGCGATCAGGTGCAAGCCCGGCGCGGTCGGTGCGCTCCACGCCCCAGACCGCGGCCACGGCGATCAGGAAGGCCAGCGCGCAGACCCCGCCGGCGACCATGACCAGGCGCGTCAGCGTGAACGGATCAAGCACCGCGCCGGACAGTCCGGCGGTCAGCGCGAAGCCGAAAATCATCATGATCCAGGTGATTGAGGCCGCTGCGGCGCGCCGCTCAGGCGCCACATCGGTGGCCAGCAGCGCCAGAAGCGAGGTGCCGGCCGCGCCGACCCCGCCGCCGATCAGAACAAAGGCGATGACCGCAAGGATGAGGCCCGCCGCCGTCGAACTCGCCGCCCAGGCCGTGGCCAGCGCCGCCAGCACGCCGCCGGCGGCCAGGACGGCCATGCCGCCGATGATCCAGGGCGTGCGCGCCCCGCCCTGGTCGGAGCCGTGGCCCCAGCGCGGCCGGCTCAGCTGGACGGCGTAGTGCAGGCCGACAAGGGCGCCCGGCAGCATCGCGGGCAGGGCCAGCTCGACGATCATCACCCGGTTCAGCGTCGAGGTGGTCAAGACCACCACCGCGCCGAGCGCCGACTGCACGAGGCCCAGCCTGACGATCTCGATCCAGCTCAGTGCGCCGCGCGTGCGGGTCATCGCGGGTGTCCTTGATCTCTAGGCAAGAGTGGAGACGCCGTGAGCGCTGATCGCCATGCCCAGCACGTACACGGTGACGCCGGTGGCGTTGTACCAAGGCGTCAAGGCCTTGGGATCGCGCATCAGGCGGCGCATCAGGCCGAGCTGGATCAAAAGCGCGAGCGCGATGAGGCCGGCGTGGATCGGCAGGCCCCACGCGGCCAGAAGACCGGCCACGACCGCCTGGGGAACGGCCATTGATATGCACGCCGCCCAGGCCGCGCGCCGCGGGCCGAGCGTGGCCGGCAGGGAGCGCAGGCCCATCTGACGGTCGCCCTCGATCGCCTTGAAATCGTTCAGGACCATGATCCCGTACGCGCCCGCGCTGTAGAGCGCTGCGAGATAGAGGATCGGCAGGCCCGGGACGCCTTGCAGCATGACCGCCGCACCGGTGAACCAGGCCAGCCCCTCATAGGACACTCCGACGCTGAGCGGACCCCAGACCCCGCTGCGCTTCAGCCGGACCGGGGGCGCGCTATAGGCCCAGGACAGGGCGACGCCCACCGCCGCGCCGAAAAACACGACCGGTCCGAGGAACGCCGCCCAGATCAGCGCCAGCGCCGACCAGATGATGGCGATCGCCAGGCCCCATTGTCCGGGGATGCGCCCTGAGGGGATCGGGCGCTGGGGTTCGTTGATCGCGTCGACATGGCGGTCGAACCACTCGTTCACCGCCTGGCTCGACGCGCAGAGCAGCGGTCCGGCGAGGATCACCCCGCCAGCAAGCAGGCCCAGATTGGACAGGCTGAGCTGGCCCGAGGAAAGCACGCCGCAGCCGAAGGCCCACATGGGCGGGAACCAGGTGATCGGCTTGGACAGCTCAAGCACGGCGGCCGGGGACGGCCGGGCGGACACCGCAGAGACTGGTGACGAGCGCTCCATATCCGTACGATATGGTTGTCACACAAGGGTGTCAATTAAACTGGACGCTTTGTGGAGGCGATCCTGACGGCCCGGATGAGCGGGCGGATCAGGGGGGCCGATCGGCTAGAGCGCGCCGACCTTATGCCGATGCATCTTGGCGTACAGGCTCTGCCGGCTGAGACCGAGCAATTCAGCGGCCGACGCGCGGTTGTTGTTGGTCAGCTCAAGCGCGGCTTCGATGCAGGCGCGCTCGATCATGTCCGTGCTCTCGCGCACGATGTCCTTCAGCGCCAGGCGGCCGACCAGCTCGGAGAGGTGGTCGACGCCCTTGCCGGGCGCGCCGGCCGCGGGTTGATCGGGCATGCGCAGCGAGGTCGGTCGGATCGAAAAGCCGAACACAGGCGCGCCGGAGGGCGAGGGCGCGGCGACGGCGGACAGCTCGACCGGTTCGCGCAGGCCGCTGCGTGTCAAAAGCGTGGTGGCGTAGTTTCGCACCGCGCCATGCTCGCGCAGATTGGCCAGGAGCACGTTCAGCTCGGTCTCGGTGCGCCCGAGAAACTGGCTCAAAGCGAGACCGGCGCCTCGCCGGGCGTCGGGGAGATCGACCAGGTCGCCGAACGCGATGTTGGCCGTGAGGATCTGGCCGCGCTCGTCGATCACGATGAGCCCATCCGGCAGCATTTCGGCCACGCGCGACAAACCGGCGTCATCCTTCGCGGCGCGGCGCTCGGCGCCGTCGGCCAGTCGGATCAGGAAGAAGGTTCGGCTGCTTTCTTTGTAGAGCGAAGCGGTCACCGAGACAGGCTCGGACCGGCCGTCCATAGAGAGCGTTCCGGTCTCGGCCAGACCTGTGCGGCGGGTGACGGCCAGAAGGTCGGACAGGGACCGGCTGGCCGCGGGGCCGAGGATCGAATCGACTGTACGCCCTTCGATTTTTTCGACCGGGCAATCGAGCAGGCGGGCGGCGGCCGGGTTGGCGTCGCTGATGCGCATCCCAGCATCCTCAATGATCAAAACGCCCTCATCGATCAGGCGAAAGAGCAGCCGGAAGCGAATTTCGGCCTGGCGCACGCGGCCGTATTCGCGCTCGACGCTGCGCTGGGCGTCGATCAGTCGCTGCTGCAGACGCGAGGCGGCGTCGAGATCGCGCCCGATCGCCAAGAGCCAGCCCTCGCGGCTCGCGGGCATGGTGAAATAGCGCACCGGAAGATCCGCATCGCCCGATCGCGTGTGGTTGATATGGCGCCATCGCCGCTCGCCCGGTGTTCGGCCGCGCGAGAGCAAATCTAAGACCTTATCGCGCGAATCGGGGCGCACCACATCGGTCCAGCGCTGTCCGATCCAGCTGCCGTAATCACCCTTGGCCAATTCCTCGCCGGGAAAGGCGGCGTCGCGGATGACCCCGTCCTCGTCGATCAGAAGCGTAATGTCGGCGGCGTTCGCGGCGAGGTCGGCCGCAGTCTCGTCTGCGAAAGCCGCATCGGCGACCTCACGGGAGCTGAACTGCGCGTTAGGACCGTTTGACGTCCTCCTATCCATCGATATGCCTTGCAATAATCACGAAATCGCCTGTTGAGCCTCAAGTCGCCTATGCACCAATCGTTCTGCGGTGACAACCGCGCGCACCCCATCCACGGCCGAGGCGTCGGCGCCGATGCGTTTCGCCAGCGCTTGGTCCTCGTTGAAGACCTGTCCGCCCACGAGGATGGTCACGTCCGGCTCGATCGAGGCCGCGCGGACGCGTCCAATCAGCACTTTGAGCGTCTCTACGGTGAGCTCGGAGCTGGCGGAGAAGCCGATCACGTCGAACGGCGTCTCTGAGACCTGCTCGATCACTGCGTCGGGATCAAGGTCGAGATCGCAATCGACCCGCCAACCCGACCGGGCGAAGAACTCCGCCACCATGAGCAGGCCGAACAGGTGATTCTCGCCCGGCGTCGGCGCCAGAAGAATGCGCGGCGCGCTCCGCGCCGGGTCCATGCTCGCCGGACCGGCGGACCCGATCGCCTCGAGCACCCTGTGCAGCTTCATCAACCCGATCGTGACCTCGGCGAAATCGCGTTCGTCGGCGTCCCAGAGCGCGCCGAGCCGGCGCGCGACCGGCGCTAGGAAGTTCAACAATACATGGTCGCGCGGCACGCCCCGGCGCAACAGAACCTGGACTTCTCGCACCAGCGGTCCGGCGTCCTCGATGACCGCGCGCTTGGCGAACGCGTCGATGTCGGCTTCGGTGAATTCGCGGGCTTCGGCCGGCTGGGCGGTCACCGGGTCTAGCGGCTCGAAATCGTCCCGGTTCGACAGCATCAGACGCGGGATGATCTCAGCTTCGATCAACTGGTTCAGCGCCTCTCCAGCCTGGCGCCCATCTTCGGCTAAAGCGGGACGTCCGCGCTTCAGGGCGGGAATCCAGTTTTGCAGGCTCAGCGAGTTTTGGGTGGCCCGCGCGAGCCCGGTCAGCCCCAAACGATGCAATGCCGGTCCATCCATGGATTAAACCCTTTCCTCCCCGCGCCGATGAAATGGATAACCAAGCCATTCATTTTCCGACGCTTTTAAAACTGTACTCATTCTATGTGAGCACAGCCGCCACGGTCATGCGTGCTCGACTTTCAAGACGCGGACCGCAGCTCTTTTGTCTGTCTACGGTGCCAGAGGACGTGTCGTTTGACCAGCCGAATTGGTTAAAAATTGGTGGAGCGTCGCGGACCGGCGGGTGTCAATGCGATCGAACGTCAGTTTTAGTTGACACTTTTGAAACGTCCGACTTAGGCTTCGTGTCAGGCCTAAGAAGGAAGGACGCGCCATGGGTATCGAGTTGGACGCCCGAAGCCGCACGGTCTCGGCCGGGCCCTGGATCGAGCGACACGACGGCGAGTCCATCGCTCAAGGCTTGAGCCGGCGAATCGACGATTGCATCAACATGGTCGCGCCGTGCCCTTGGGCCGCTCACGCCGGTTCGCGCGCCCGACTGCGCCGCCGCGCCGCCCGCCGCTCGGCTCAAGCACCGCTCTACTCGCCCGAAGAACGGGTGCGCCGCGATGAGACCGTCTGGACCCTGGTGCAGGGCGTTCTGGCGCCGCTTCAGTTCGCGGTGTTCGCGGTCAGCCTGGTGCTGGTCGTCAACGCGCTGGTCAACGGAACCGGCTACGGCGCCGCGACCGTCTCGGTCATCATCAAGACCGGCCTTCTTTACGCGATCATGGTCACCGGAGCGGTGTGGGAGAAGGTGGTCTTCGGCCGCTGGCTCTTCGCGCCCGCCTTCTTCTGGGAAGACGTGGTCTCGATGCTCGTTCTGGCGCTGCACACGGCGTATCTGGGCGCGGTGCTGTTGGGCGTCGGCACGCTGGAGCAGCAGATGGTGCTCGCGCTGGCGGCCTACCTGACCTACGTTGTCAATGCGGCGCAATTCCTGCTCAAGCTGCGCGCGGCGCGGTTGGAGGGGGCGGCCTCGTGAGCGTCCGCCTCATGCCGTCCGCCGACGCCGACCCGGCAACGGGACGGGCCGCGAGCCCTGTTCCGGCCTCGACCGGGGCGTGCGACGCGCCGGTCCTGCGCGAGCGCGGCCAGCGCGAGGTGTTCTGCGGGCTGACCGGCATCGTCTGGCTGCACCGCAAGATCCAGGACGCCTTCTTCCTGATCGTCGGCTCGCGCACCTGCGCTCATCTGATGCAGTCGGCCGCCGGGGTGATGATCTTCGCCGAGCCGCGCTTCGCCACCGCCGTGATCGAGGAGCGCGACCTGGCGGGCATGTCCGACGCCAATGAGGAACTCGACCGCGTCGCGGCTCAGGTCCTGGCGCGCCGGCCCGACATCAAGTCGCTCTTCCTGGTGGGCTCATGCCCCAGCGAGGTCATCAAGCTGGACCTGTCGCGCGCCGCGGAGCGGCTGAACGCGACCCATCCCGACGTGCGGGTTCTGAACTATTCCGGCAGCGGCATCGAGACGACCTTCACCGAGGGCGAGGACACCTGCCTGGAATCGCTCGTGCCGGAGATGCCGACCGCCGCGGCGGGAGACGCGCCTTCGCTGCTCGTGGTGGGCGCGCTGGCCGACGTGGTGGAGGACCAGTTCCGCCGCCTGTTCGATCTGATGGGCGTCGGCCCGGTCGAGTTCCTGCCCGCGCGCACCTCCGGGGATCTGC
Source organism: uncultured Caulobacterales bacterium (assembly GCA_964550935.1). Lineage (GTDB taxonomy): Bacteria > Pseudomonadota > Alphaproteobacteria > Caulobacterales > Maricaulaceae > JBCBSP01. The sequence goes on along the minus strand of CAZKBB010000024.1, from coordinate 21,510 downwards.
CCGCGGTGGGGCCGAGCACCCGCTATCTTCTCGCGCAGCCCTTCCTGGGACGCACCGCCGCGGCGCTTGAGTCGCGCGGCGCGGTGCGCCTGGCCGCCCCGTTTCCGCTCGGCGCGAACGGGACCGAGGCCTGGCTGAAGGCCGCCGCCGACGCCTGGTCGGTCGACGCCGACCGGTTCGAGACCGTCGTCGCAGCGCCCAGGGCGCGTGCGCGCAAGGCGGTGGAGCGCTATCGCGAGACCCTGTCGGGCAAGGCGATCTTCTTCTTCCCGGACTCCCAGCTGGAAATCCCGCTCGCGCGGGTTCTGCACGAAGAGCTCGGCATGCGCCTCAGCGAGGTCGGCACGCCTTATCTGCACCGCAGCCACCTGGCCGAGGAACTCGCGCGCCTGCCCGGCGACGTCACGCTCAGCGAGGGCCAGCACGTGGACTCCCAGCTCGACCGCTGCCGCGCGGCGCGCCCGGACCTGACCGTGTGTGGTCTGGGCCTGGCCAACCCGCTGGAGGCCGAGGGCCTGTCCACCAAGTGGGCGATCGAACTGGTCTTCACCCCTATCCAGGGCTTCGAACAGGCCGGCGACCTGGCCGAGCTGTTCGCCCGCCCGCTCGTGCGCCGCGATCTGGTGACGCTCTGATGAAGCTGACGGTGTGGACATATGAAGGCCCGCCCCATGTCGGCGCGATGCGCATCGCCACCGCGATGACCGACCTGCACTACGTGCTGCACGCGCCCCAGGGCGACACCTACGCGGACCTTCTCTTCACCATGATCGAGCGGCGCGACCATCGCCCGCCGGTGACCTACACCACGTTTCAGGCGCGCGATCTGGGCAGCGACACCGCTGAGCTGTTCAAGACCGCCGCGCGCGAGGCCTATGAGCGTTATCGCCCGACCGCCATGCTGGTCGGCGCCTCGTGCACGGCCGAACTGATCCAGGACGACCCCGGCGGCCTCGCCGAGGCGCTGGACCTGCCCTGTCCGGTCCTGCCGCTGGAGCTGCCCTCCTACCAGAAGAAAGAGAACTGGGGTGCGGCGGAGACCTTCTATCAGTTGGTGCGCGGGCTCGCGGGCCCGCATGCCCCAGCGCCGGGCGAGACGCGCGAGCGCCGCCCCGGCCCGCCGCGCTGCAATATTCTCGGCGCCACCGCGCTCGGCTTTCGCCATCGCGACGACGTCAAGGAGATCACTGCGCTCCTGGGCCGTCTCGGCGTCGAGGTCGAGGTCGCCGCGCCGCTCGGCGCCACGCCGGCGGACCTGGCCCGTCTGGGCGAGGCCGACTTCAACGTCGTGCTCTATCCCGAGATCGCCGATCAGGCCGCGCGCTGGCTGGAGCGCGCCTTCGGTCAGCCGCGCACCAGCGTCGTTCCGATCGGCGTCGGCGCCACGCGCGAGTTCATCGCCCAGGTCGCCGAGATCGCCGGGGTCGATCCCGCGCCCGCGCTGGACGAGCGCGATCTGCGCCTGCCCTGGTGGTCGCGCTCGGTCGATTCCAACTACCTGACCAAGAAGCGAGTCTTCATCTTCGGCGACGCCACCCACGCCATGGCCGCCGCGCGCGTCGCGGTGGACGAGATGGGCTTCGAGCTGGTGGGCCTTGGCGCCTACAACCGCGAGTTCGCGCGCCCGCTGCGCGAGGTCGCGGCGCGCTACGGCGTCGAGCCGCTGATCACCGACGACTATCTCGAGGTCGAGGCCGCGATCGAGGCCGCCCGGCCCGAGCTGGTGCTCGGCACCCAGATGGAGCGCCACATCGCCAAGCGGCTGGGCATCGGCTGCGCGGTGATCTCAGCGCCGGTCCATGTGGAGGACTTCCCCGCCCGCTACGCCCCGCAGATGGGCTTCGAGGGCGCCAATGTCCTGTTCGACACCTGGGTCCATCCGCTGGTGATGGGCCTGGAGGAGCACCTTCTGGGGATGTTCCGCGAGGACTTCGAATTCAACAACGACGCCGGCCCGTCCCACCTGGGCGCCCACGCCGCGCCGTCGGCGCGCGAGCGCGCATCCGCCCCCGCGACGGACGGTCATCGCGACGCCGAGCCAGCCGAGCCGGCCGAGCCGGCCGAAGACGCCGGCGGCCTGGTCTGGGGCGAGGACGCCGTGGCCGAGCTGAAAAAGATTCCCTTCTTCGTGCGGGGTAAAGCCCGCCGCAACGCCGAGGTCTACGCCGCAGAACGCGGCGCGGACGTGATCACGCTTGAGACACTCTATGATGCAAAAGCCCATTTCGGCCGCTGAGGCGCCCCCGATCAAGGTCGTCGTCGTCACGCTGGACAACCACCTGGCCAGCGCCGCCGACCGTGCGCTCGAGCGCCTGCGGGAAAGCTATCCCGGCCTGCAGCTCGCCTTCCACGCCGCGGCCGATTTCGGCGCGAGCGAGGAGCGCCTGGCGCAGTGCCACGCCGACATCGCCTCCGGCGACGTCATCGTGGCCAACATGATGTTCCTGGAAGACCACATCAAAGCGGTCCTTCCGGCGCTCACCGAGCGCGCGCCCCATTGCGACGCCATCGTCGGCGCCATGTCCGGTCCGGAGATCGTGCGGCTGACGCGCCTTGGCGATCTGGACATGGGCGCGCCCCAGGGCGGGCTGATGAAGGCGCTTAAAAAGCTGCGCGGCGGGGCGGGCAAGGACCCGGCCAAGGCCGGCGGCAAGAGCCAGATGGGCCTGTTGCGCGCGCTGCCCAAGGTGCTGCGATTCCTGCCGGGCAAGGCGCAGAACCTGCGCTCCTACTTCCTGACCATGCAGTACTGGCTGGCCGGGTCGGAGGAAAATTTCGCGAACATGATCGGCCATCTCATCGACCGTTATGCGGCCGGCGAGCGGGCGGTCTATCGCGGGCGCGCCGCCGTCGAGGCGCCGATCGAATACCCCGAAGAGGGGCTGTACCATCCCGACGCGCAGACCCGCATAACCGAGCGCGTCGCGTCCCTTCCCGCCGGGCGCAAGGCCGGCGCCGGGACCGTGGGCGTCCTGGTCATGCGCTCCTACGTGCTGGCCGGAGACGTCGGCCATTACGACGGCGTGATCCGCGCGCTCGAAGCCCAGGGGCTCGACGTGATCCCGGCCTTCGCCAGCGGCCTGGACGCGCGCCCGGCGGTGGAGAAGTTCTTCATGGCCGACGGGCGCCCGTGCGTGGACGCGGTGGTCTCCCTGACCGGCTTCTCCCTGGTGGGCGGGCCGGCCTACAACGACGCCGGTTCGGCGGAGAAAATGCTGAAACAGCTGGACGTGCCCTACATCGCGGCCCATCCGCTGGAGTTCCAGTCGCTGGAGGACTGGCGCGGCTCGACCGGCGGGCTCACCCCGATGGAGGCCTCCATGATGGTCACCATCCCCGAGCTCGACGGCGCGACCAATCCGATCATCTATGGCGGGCGCTGCGCCAGCGGGACCCAGTGCACCGGCTGCGATCGCAAGTGCGAATTCCCTGACGGCGATCCGCGCGCCATGCGCTCGTGCGCCGAGCGCGCCGAGATGCTGGCCGCGCGCACCGCCAAGCTGGTGGCCATGCGCCGGGCCGAGCTGGCCGATCGCAAGCTCGCCATCGTCCTGTTCAACTTTCCGCCCAACTCCGGCGCGGCCGGCACGGCGGCCAACCTGTCGGTCTTCCGCTCGCTGCATAACCTGATGAAGGGGATGAAGCGCGAGGGCTACACGATCGACGTGCCCGAAACGCTCGACGAGCTGAAGGCGGCGATCCTGGAAGGCTCGGCGGCCCGGTACGGAACCGACGCCAACGTGCTCGACCACATCGCGGTGGACGATCACGTCAAGCGCGAGCCCTACCTGGCGGAGATCGAAGCGGCCTGGGGCCCGGCGCCGGGACGCAAGGACACTGACGGCCGCTCGCTCTTCGTCATGGGCGCGCAGTTCGGCAACGTGATGGTCGGGCTGCAGCCGGGCTTCGGCTATGAGGGCGACCCGATGCGCCTTCTGTTCGAAGGCAGTTTCGCGCCGACCCACGCCTTCTCCGCCTTCTACCGCTACGTGCGCGAGGACTTCGGCGCCAACGCCGTGCTGCACTTCGGCACCCACGGCGCGCTGGAGTTCATGCCCGGCAAGCAAACCGGCATGTCCGGCGATTGCTGGTCGGACCGGCTGATCGGGGATCTGCCGAACTATTACCTGTACTGCGCCGACAACCCGTCCGAGGGCCTGATCGCCAAGCGGCGCGGTGCGGCCACGCTGATCAGCTATCTCACCCCGCCCATCGCCAAGGCCGGGCTCTATCGCGAGCTGACCGACCTGAAGGCGACGCTGGACGACTGGCGTGCGCTGGACGCCGACGCTCCGGCCGCGCGCCGCGACAGCCTGGCCGAGCTGATCCAGACCCAGGCGGTCGAGCTCGAGCTGGCCAAGCCGGACCCGGCCTGGACCGGCGAAGACGCCGTGCGCATCGAAATGCTGCGCCAGGACCTGGCCGAGCTGGAGGCTACGCTCATCCCGCACGGACTGCACGTGCTGGGCGAAATGCCCGAGGGCGAGGCCCGCCGCGACATCCTGAACGCCATCGCGGAGATCGAGCGCGGGACGCCGGCGCCGAGCCAGGCGATCGACACGCTGATGGAGACCGGCGACGCCAAGGCGGCGCTCGCTACGCTGCCGTCGGCTGACCGCGACGCCTGGGCGCCGGTGTTCAAGCGCCTGGCCCAGACCGAAATCGGCCTGCGCGAGAACGACGAGCTTCAGGCCACGCTCGACGCGCTGCGTGGCGGGTTCGTGGCGCCGGTGGCCGGCGGGGACATGCTGCGCAATCCCGACATCCTGCCCACCGGGCGCAACATGCACGGCTTCGATCCGTTCCGCCTGCCCAGCGCCTGGGCGGTCAAGGATGGTTGGGCCCAGGCCGAGCGCTTGATCGAGCGCCATGTCGAGGACGGCAACGCCTATCCCGAGACCATCGCCATGGTGCTGTGGGGCACCGACAATCTGAAGACCGAGGGCGGGCCGATCGGCCAGGCCCTGGCGCTGATCGGCGCTCGGCCGCGACAGGACAGCTTCGGGCGGATTTCCGGCGCGGAGCTGGTTCCGCTGGAAGAGCTGGGCCGGCCGCGTGTGGACGTGCTGGTCACCCTGTCGGGCATCTTCCGCGATCTTCTGCCCCTGCAGACCCGCACGATGGCCGAGGCGGCCTATCTCGCCGCGACAGCCGAGGACGAGCCGCTGGAGATGAACCCGATCCGCCGCCACGCGCTGGACTACGCCGAGCAGCACGGCGTGGACATGGACACCGCGGCCCTTCGCGTCTTCTCCAACGCCGACGGCGCTTACGGGGCCAACGTCAATCAGCTGATCGACAGCGGCATGTGGGACGACGAGGACGAGCTCGCCGACGCCTACGAGACGCGCAAGTGCTACGCCTTCGGGCGCGCCGGCGGCGCGGTGAAGCAGGACAAGATCCTGGGCTCCATCCTGTCGCACGTGGATCTGGCCTATCAGAACCTCGACTCCGTCGAGCTCGGCGTGACCACGATCGACCATTATTTCGACACGCTGGGCGGCATCGACCGCGCCGTGCGGCGGGCGCGCGGCGGCCAAGAGGCTACGGTTTATATCGGCGATCAGACCGGCGGCGAGGGCAAGGTGCGCACCCTGTCCGAACAGGTCGCGCTGGAGACCCGCACCCGCGTGCTCAACCCGCGCTGGTATGAAGGCATGCTGCGCCACGGCCATGAGGGCGTGCGCAACATCGAGGCTCAGGTGACCAACACCATGGGCTGGTCGGCCACCACCGGCCAGGTCGAGCCCTGGGTCTATCAGAAGATCACCGAGACCTACGTCCTCGACGAGGCGATGCGCGAGCGGCTGGCGGAGCTCAATCCGAAAGCCTCCGCGCGCCTGTCCGAGCGCCTGATCGAAGCCCACGAGCGCAGCTACTGGCGCCCCGACGAGGCCACGCTGGAGGCGCTGCGGCGCGCCGGCGAGGCCATTGAAGACCGGCTTGAGGGCCTCGTGCCCGCGGCCGGCGCCGCCTGACCCGAGAAACAAGGATGACGAAATGGCAGTGCTAGACATCCACCGCTCCGCCAAGGGGCGCGCTGACGGGGAAGGCAGCGTTCAGGTTCACCTGGACGATTCTCTGGGCATCGATACCGCGAAGGTCTTCGCCGTCTACGGCAAGGGCGGCATCGGCAAGTCGACCACCTCGTCGAACCTCTCGGCGGCTTTCTCCAAGATGGGCAAGCGCGTGCTGCAGATCGGCTGCGATCCGAAGCACGATTCCACCTTCACCCTGACCAAGCGCCTCGCGCCGACCGTGATCGACGTGCTTGAGAGCGTGGACTTCCACACCGAGGAGCTGCGCCCTGAAGACTACATGTTCGAGGGCTATAACGGGGTGATGTGCGTGGAGGCCGGCGGGCCGCCGGCCGGCACCGGGTGCGGCGGCTACGTGGTCGGCCAGACCGTCAAGCTGCTGAAAGAGCACCATCTTCTGGACGACGCCGATGTCGTCATTTTCGACGTGCTCGGCGACGTGGTTTGTGGCGGCTTCGCCTCGCCGCTCCAGCACGCCCATCGCGGCCTCGTGGTCGCGGCGAACGACTTTGATTCCATCTTCGCGATGAACCGGATCATCTCGGCCATCGGCGCCAAGTCGAAAAACTACAAGGTGCGCCTTGGCGGGGTGATCGCGAACCGCTCCGCGGCTACCGACGAGATCGACCGCTTCGCCGAGCAGACCGGCCTGCGCCGGCTCGCCCACTTCCCCGATCTCGACGCCATCCGCTTGTCCCGGCTGAAAAAGCGCACCCTGTTCGAAATGGGCGACAGCCCCGAAATCGTCGCGGTCCAGAACGAGTATCTGCGCCTCGCCGAGGAGCTGCTCAGCGGGATGGATCCGTGCGAGGCCACGCCGATGAAGGATCGCGAGATCTTCGACTTTCTGGGGTTCGAATAATGACCAACGTCACCTACGAACAACGCCGCGACGCGCTTGAGACCTATTTCGACCGCACCGCGGTCGAGGCCTGGGCCAAGCTGACCAGCGACGCTCCCGTCAGCGGCGTACGCGCCACGGTGCGCGCGGGCCGCGACGCGATGCGCGACACGCTTCTGGAGTGGCTGCCCGCAGACATGACCGGCGAGCGCGTGCTCGACGCCGGCTGCGGCGCCGGTCAGCTCTCCTTCGCCATGGCCGAACGCGGCGCTGTCGTCGATGGGGTCGATCTCTCGCCCACGCTTCTGGACCTCGCCGCTCAGCGCGCGCCGTCGGATCTGAAGGGCTCGGTGAGCTTTCGGGCCGGAGACATGCTCGAAGCCGCGCAGCAGCCCCTGGACCGCGTCGTGGCGATGGACTCCGTCATCCACTACGCCCCGGACGACATGGTCGACATGATCGCCGGGCTCGCCGCGCGCGCGGAGCGCTCGGTCATGGTCACCTTCGCGCCGCGAACCGCGATCCTCACGGCGGTGCATGCGGTCGGCAAGCTGTTCCCCAAATCCGACCGTTCCCCGGCGATCGTGCCGATCTCCGAGACCGGGCTGCGCCGGCGCGTGGCCGCCCATCCGGACCTGTCCGGCTGGACCGTGGGCCGCACGCGGCGCATCGACAGCTTCTTCTATATCTCCCAGGCGATCGAGTTGGTCCGGCCATGAAGCGACAGGCGTCACAGCTGGCTCAGCGCTGGGCGGAGGTGGGCGTGTCGCTCCTGCCGTTCGCCGACGCGGCGACGCGCGAGCTGCCGCTGTCACGCCTGTTGCGCCTGTCCTTGTTCCAGATCTCGGTCGGCATGGCGGCGGTGCTTCTGACCGGCACGCTGAACCGGGTGATGATCGCCGAGCTGGGCATTCCGGCCTGGCTCGTGGCGCTCATGGTGGGCCTGCCGCTGGTCTTCGCGCCGCTGCGCGCCCTGATCGGGTTCAAGTCAGACCACCACGTCTCCGCCCTCGGCTGGCGGCGCGTGCCGTACATCTGGACCGGCTCCATGCTGCAGTTCGGCGGGCTGGCGATCATGCCGTTCGCGCTGATCGTGATGTCCGGCGACGCCAGCGGACCGGCCTGGGTCGGTCCGGCCGCGACGGGCCTGGCCTTCCTGCTCGTTGGCGCAGGCCTTCACACCACGCAGACCGCCGGGCTGGCGCTGGCCACCGATTTGGCCACGCCGGAAAGCCGGCCGCGCGTGGTGGCGCTACTGTTCGTGATGTTGCTGGTGGGCATGCTGATCAGCGCGCTCATCATCAGCGCGCTGCTCGCCGACTTCTCCCAGCTGACGCTGATCCGCGTGGTGCAGGGCGCTGCGGCGTTGACCATCGTGTTGAACGTGATCGCGCTGTGGGGCCAGGAGGCCCGCGACCCGGCGCTGACGCGCGCCGATCGCGACCGTCCCGATTTCGCGACCGCCTGGTCAGCGTTCAGCCGCGGCGGACGCCCGGCGCGCCTGCTGGTGGCCACCGGCCTTGGCGCGGCGGCCTTCGCCATGCAGGACGTGCTGCTGGAGCCCTATGGCGGAGAGGTGCTGGGCCTGAGCGTGGCCGGCACGACCCTGCTCACCGCGCTGTGGGCCAGCGGGGCGCTGGCGGGGTTTGCGATGGCGGCGCGCAGCCTGACGCGCGGCCACGATCCCCATCGCCTGGCCGCCTACGGCATGGTGCTGGGCGTGTTCGCCTTCGCCGCGGTGATCCTGTCCGATCCCATGGGCTCGCCCTTCCTGTTCCGCGCCGGCGCGGTGCTGATCGGTCTGGGCGGGGGCTTGTTCTCGGTGGGTACGCTGACCGCGGCCATGGAGCTCGGCGAGGCCGGCGGATCAGGTCTGGCGCTGGGCGTATGGGGCGCGGTGCAGGCCACCGCCGCCGGTGCGGCGACCGCGCTCGGCGGCGCCGTGCGCGACGGGGTGCAGTCGCTGGCCGATGCGCGCGCGCTCGGACCGGCGCTGGAAGGACCGGCGGTGGGCTATTCGATCGTATACCACATCGAAATTGCGTTGTTGTTCGTGGCTCTGGCCGTCATCGGGCCGCTGGCGCGCCATGCCGGCGGGTCTTCGCGGCGCACGCCTGGGACGTTCGGCCTCGCCGAATTCCCCGGGTAGAGGATTAGAAAAGGAGGCCTTCTCATGGAAGGTGGTCAAATCATCGGGTCGTTGGACTTCGCGACCCTCTTGTTCACAGGCTTCGTCGCCTTCTTCGTCGGCCTGGTCTTCTACCTGCAGCGCGAAAGCCGCCGTGAAGGCTATCCGCTGGAACACGACACCTCCGGCGAGGTCGAGCCGGGCGGGGACACCTGGATGCCTAAGCCAAAGACCTACCTGATGCACGATGGCGAGGTCATCACCAAGCCGGACGATCGCCGCGATCCGGGCAATGACCGGCTCAAGCGTCTGGCGGTCTGGCCCGGCGCGCCGAACGAGCCGATCGGAGACGCCATGACCGCCGGGGTCGGGCCGGGCGCCTACACGCTTCGCGAAGACAAGCCTGACGTGACCCACGAGAACCTGCCCAAGATCGTGCCCATGCGACTTCTGGCGGACTTCGACGTGGCGCAGCGCGATGTCGATCCTCGCGGTTTCGACGTGGTCGGCGCCGACGGCCAGGTGGCCGGGACGGTCAGCGAAATCTGGGCCGACCGGGCCGAGGCGCTGGTGCGCTATTACGAGGTGGCGCTGACCGGCGGCGAACGCACGGTGCTGCTACCGTACGCCTTCGCCAACGTGAAATCGAAGGCGCGCCAGGTGCGCGTGCCCTCGATCCTGGCCAAGCATTTCACCGGCGTGCCCGCGCACGCCTCACCCGATCAAGTCACCCGGCTGGAGGAAGACCGGATCAGCGCCTACTACGGCGCTGGGATCCTGTACGCCACGCCGGACAAAGCGGAGGCATGGATCTGATGTGCGATCCCGACGACATCAAACCTGAACCCATTCCCGGCCTGCCGGAGAAGCTGCCCGAGGGCGAACGCCTGCTCTGGCAGGGAAGCCCGGACTGGAAAGCGCTGGCTCTGCACGTGTTTCACGTGCGCGCCGTGGCGATCTATTTCGGCGCGCTGCTGGTGTGGAAGAGCACCGAGGCGGTGCTCTCCGGCGCCGGCGTCGGCGAGGCTGCGGCCAGCGCCGGCATGGTGATCCTGTTCGGCGCGGCGGCGCTGGGGCTTCTGGGCTTGTTCGCCCGCCTCATCGCGCGCTCCACGATCTATTCGATCACCTCCGCGCGCGTCGTGATCCGCGCCGGCGTGGCGCTGCCCAAGGCGATCAACATCCCGTTCTCCTCGATCGAGTCCGCGGCGCTGACCGTGCGTAAGGGCGGCGATGGGGACATCCCGCTCGCCCTGACCGGCCCGGGCGCAGTCGCCTACCTGCATCTGTGGCCGCACGTGCGCCCGTGGCGGCTCAGCCGCGCCCAGCCGATGCTGCGCGCTCTGCCGGACGCGGCGGCCGTGGCCGAGCGCCTGGCCTCCGCCCTGGCCGATCGGGCCGGACAGCCCCGCCAACCCATCGCCGCGCCAGCCGAGGCGGCCGCCGAGCCCCAGCGCCGGCCGGCCGCCGCCGCGCTTGCGCACGGCTAGACGCCCGTTCGAAAGGGAAACCTCATGCCGCCACAGCGTATCATCCACCGCCGCGCCTCACAGGCCGCGCTGATTCTGGTCTTCGCCACCGTGGCTCTGGTCACGGCGGTGCAACTGACCGGCGGCGGCGCGCACTACGCGCCCGAAGGCGCGACCTTGGCCAAGGTCGATCTGGTCTTCACCGACGAAGCCGACGGCGACGTGCTGGTGACCGATGCGGCCACCGGCGAGGCTCTGGCGCGCTACGGCGCGAACGAAGGGGTCTTCGTGCGCGCCGTCATGCGCACCGTCGCCCGTCAGCGCCGCATGCGCGACCAGGGCCCGGAAACGCCGGTGCGCCTGGCCCGGCACGAAGGCGGACGGCTGTGGCTGAGCGATCCGGAAAGCGGGGTCGAGATCTTCCTGGGCGCGTTCGGACCGGACAACGAGGCGGCTTTCGCCGCGCTTCTGGACTCGGAGCGCCAAATCCGCACCGCACAGGCCACGGAGGCCACGCCATGAGCCCGTCCACGACCCGTTCGCCCAAACGCTTCGACGTGCCCTGCAGGATCGAGGTCGAGCACACCAACGAACATCTGCACGCCCATGTCGCGCTTAAAGGCGACGTGCCGATCCACCCGGGCGACCGCGTCCGGGTCCATGGCGAGGCCATCCGGGTGGAATACGGCGAGGCGATGTCGGTCGACCGGATCGCCACCGTGGTGCGCGCCGGCTGGCTGACGCGCCAGTGGACCCGCTTCCTGGCCAGCCTCGAGATCACCGAACTCTACGAAGTCAGCTTTTCGGCTGGGAGAAAACTATGAACGCCCACGTCAAAGAAACCGCGGCGATGAAGGCCGAGCGCGAAGCCAACGAAACCACGCGCATGGCCCAGGAAACGACCATGCTGTCGCCGCGCTTCTACACCACCGATTTCGATGAGATGGACGCGCTCGACATCGAGCCGGTCCGCGCGGAGTGGGACCAGCTCCTGGCCGATCTGGAAGCCGACCCCAACAAGGGTCACTTCAAGCGCACCGAAGCCTTCGAGAACGCGCTGATGAGCCTGCCCGAGGGTCTGCGCAAGGAGTTCGTGGACTTCCTGGTCAGCTCCTTGACCGCGGAATTCTCCGGTTGCGTGCTCTACGGCGAGATCGTCAAGAACATCCAGAACCCCGACGTGAAGAAGCTGTTCAAGTTCATGGCGCGCGATGAAAGCCGCCATGCCGGCTTCATCAACACCTGCCTGAAGGATTACGGCATCGGGGTGGATCTTGGCTTCCTGACGAAGACCAAGAAGTACACCTTCTTCAAGCCCAAGTTCATCTTCTACGCGACCTATCTGTCCGAGAAGATCGGCTATGCGCGCTACATCACCATCTATCGCCACCTGGAGCGGAACCCGGACAAGCAGTTCCACCCGATCTTCAGCTGGTTCAAGGAGTGGTGTAACGACGAGTTCAGGCACGGCGAGGCGTTCGCGCTGATCATGCGGGCCAACCCGCACCTTCTGCGCGGCATGAACGTGTTCTGGATCAAGTTCTTCCTGACCGCGATCTACTCGACCATGTATGTGCGCGACCATGCCCGCCCGCACTTCCATGCGGCGCTGGGCGTGGACCCGACCGAGTACGACTACCAGGTCTTCTCGATCTGCAGCGAGATCTCCAAGCAGGTCTTCCCGATCGTTCTGGACACGGACAATCCCAAGTTCCGCGCCCGGCTGGAGGCCCTGCGCGGGGTCATGGACAAGCTCTGGGCCGCGCGCGAGCAGGGCGGGGTCATGGGCTTTCTGAAGAAGGGCGTCTACGGCGCCCGGGCCGGCGGTCTGTTCGCCAGCCTGTACTTCATGCCCGCCATCAAGAACGAGGCGCCCGCCGACGTGCGCCTCCAGCCGGCCTGGTAGGCGGGCATGGAGCTCATCGCGCCCATCCTGGCCATGCTGGCGGCCTGGTGGATCTCCACCGGGGCGATCCTGGTGCTCGGCGAGCGTAGCGAAACCGCGCGCCGGGCCGCCATGGTCGTGGTGAGCCTTCTGGCCCTGGCCGCTTTGGCCGGGACGTGGATGCTGCGCGATGCGGCCAGCCTCTGGGGCGCCTACGCCGGGGCGGGCTGCGCTCTGGCGCTATGGGCCTGGCACGAGATGAGCTTCTTGTTCGGTTACATCACCGGGCCGAACCGGGCCGTGTGTCCTGAAGGGGCCACCGGTTGGGCGCGCTTCAAGGCCGCGGCCGGCACGCTGATCCATCACGAGGTCGCCCTGGCCGCGACCGTGGCGCTTCTGGGCGTGATGAGCCTGGGGGCGGGCAATGCGATCAGCTTTTACACCTTCGCTCTGCTCTTCGCCCTGCGATTGAGCTCGAAGCTGAACCTGTTCTGCGGCGCGCCGCATTTCACCGACAGCTTCCTGCCCGGCCGGCTGGCTTATCTGAACAGCTATTTCAGCCAGAAGCCGGCGGGCTTGTTCTTCGTGGCCTCGACGGCTGCGATCACCGTGCTGGCCGGCGCGCTCTTGTGGGGCGCGGCTACGGCTGAAACGCCGTTCGCGGCCGCATCGTTCGCGCTTCTGGGCGCGCTGGCCGCGCTCGGCGCGCTCGAACACCTCTTTGTCGCCCTGCCGCTGCCGGACGCGGCGCTGTGGCGTTGGCTTCTGCCTGCGCGCGATCCGCGCCGGGCCCCCGATCTTCCTAGGGAGGGACACCCATGAACTTCGAGGCTTTCTTCGAAGACCGGCTCGCAGCGCTTAAAGCCGAGGGCAATTACCGGGTTTTCGCCGATATCGAGCGGCGCAAAGGGTCCTTCCCGGCCGCGACGCGTCACGCCGACGGCGCCAAGAGCGAGGTGTCGGTCTGGTGCTCCAACGACTATCTGGGCATGGGCCAGCACCCGGTGGTGCTCGAGGCGATGCACGACGCGCTCGACCGCTGCGGCGCCGGGGCCGGGGGCACGCGCAACATCTCAGGGACGAACCACTATCACGTGCTGCTCGAGCAGGAGCTCGCCGACCTTCACGCCAAGGAGGCCGCGCTTCTGTTCACCTCCGGCTATGTGTCCAACTGGGCCGCGCTGAGCACGCTGGCCGCGCGCATTCCCGGCTGCATCGTCCTGTCCGACGCGTTGAACCACGCCTCCATGATCGAGGGCATCCGCCATTCGCGTGCGGAAAAGCATGTCTTCGCCCACAACGATCCCGAAGACCTCGACCGCCGGCTCTCAAGCCTGGATCCGGACGCGCCCAAGCTGGTCGCGTTTGAGTCGGTCTACTCCATGGACGGCGACATCGCCCCGATCGCGGAAATCTGCGACGTCGCTGAGAAGCACGGCGCGATGACCTATCTCGACGAGGTCCACGCGGTGGGACTGTACGGCCCGCGCGGGGGCGGGGTGGCCGAGCGCGAAGGCCTGATGGACCGGCTGACCGTGATCGAGGGCACGCTGGGCAAGGCCTATGGCGTGCTCGGCGGCTATATCGCCGCGTCGGAAGCGCTGTGCGACTTCATCCGCTCGTTCGCCTCAGGCTTCATCTTCACCACCGCGCTGCCCCCGGCCGTCGCCGCCGGCGGCCTGGCTGCGGTGCGCCATCTCAAGGTCAGCGAGATCGAGCGCCTGCGCCAGCGCCGCAACGTGCAGCGCGTGCGCGCGCGCCTGGACGAGATCGGCATCCCGACGCTGGACAATCCCAGCCACATCGTGCCGGTCATGGTCGGCGATCCGGTCAAGTGCAAGCGCATCAGCGACTGGCTCATGGACGAGCACGGCATCTACGTGCAGCCCATCAACTATCCCACCGTGCCCAAGGGGACCGAGCGCCTGCGGATCACGCCTTCGCCGGTGCACGGCGATGAGGACATCAATCGCCTGGTCACGGCCCTGTCTGAGATATGGTCGCAATGCGCGCTGAACCGGATCTGCAACGTGGCGTGACGCCCGGCGCCGACGACCGCACCATCTGCGCCATCGACGCGCGCGGGCGGCGCTTTCCCGTTGGCAAGCTGGAGGCGCACAGGCGCGGGCTTCTGCACGACGCGGTCTCGGTCTTCGTCTTCGACGGCGAGGCGATGCTCTTACAGCGCCGCGCCGCGGCGAAGTATCACTGCGGCGGGCTGTGGGCGAACGCATGCTGCACCCATCCAGACTGGAGCGAGGCCCCTGAGGCAAGCGCGCGACGGCGCCTCGGCGAGGAGCTGGGCGTGGATCTGGCGTTGAGCGAGTTCGGCCAGACCACCTATCGCGCCGAGGTCGGCGACGGGCTGATCGAACACGAGCGCGTGCGCCTGTTCAGGGCGACGGCCGATTCCGCCAGCTTGACCGTGTCGCCGAACCCGGCCGAGGTGAGCGAAGTGCGCTGGAGTCGCCTGCCCGACCTGATCGAGGAGGTCGCGCGATCCCCGTACGCCTTCGCGCCCTGGCTGAGGATCTATCTGGACCGCCGGGAGCGCCTGGGCCTGGCCGCCTGAAGGCTGGCGGCTGACGCCGGCGCACTGAGCGGCGCCGTCGCCCACCCCTCCTCAAACGACGCGCGAAGGCCGGCTGGTCGAGCCGGTCTGAGTCGCGTCGGCCGCCCTGGTCGACGTGTGAGCGCGCGTCCCCCCTCTTTCCCCATCCCGGACATAAAAAAGCGCCCGGAGACCGCAAGGTCTCCGGGCGTCAATGACGGGTCTACGGGAGGCGGGACCCGCCGGTATTCGAGGTCCGTCGCCGGTTAGTCCAGCGGCTGGGCGATGCCGTTCTCGCTGGCCCAGATCACCCAGTTGTCGACCAGGGTGCCGGTGATCAGGATGCCGATCCCGCCGGTCAGCGTGGTCAGGACGGCGAACCACCAGGCCCAGCGGTGGATCGACTCCATGCTGGCGTTGAAGCCCATGGTCCAGCGCCAGAACAGCGCGGCGCGCTCGCTGGCCGTGCCGCGGTCGGTGATCTGCTCGATCTCGCGGTCCCCGCCGTAACGCCCGACCGCCAGGATCGTCCCGGCGTGCATGGCGAACAGCAGGGCCGAGCCGTACAGGAAGGCGATCGAGAGCATGTGGAACGGGTTGTAGAAAAGGTTGCCGTAGATCAGCGAGAAATTGTTGGTCCAGTCCAGGTGCGGGAAGATCCCGTAGGGTACCGCCTCCGACCAGCTGCCCATCAGCAGCGGGCGGATGAAGCCCAGAACCAGGAAGAGCCAGATCGCCGAGCCGAAGGCCCAGGCCACATGGGTGCCCATGCCCAGCTGGATCGCGCGGCGATAGGTGCGGATCCACCACAAGATGACGGAGGTCGTCAGGAAGAAGCCGGCCAAGATGAACCAGCCGCCTTCCTGCAGCGGCACGAACAGGCTGAAGCCGTATTCCGGCGCCGGCGGGTCGAGAGACAGCCAGAAGAACTCGCGCATGAAGGCCAGCGGGTTCCAGTCCACAGAGGCCAGCATGTTCAGGCCGATGATCTCGATCGCGATGAAGCCGCACAAGAGCGACAGCACCCCGGTGAAGCCGAGATAGATCGGGCCGATCTGCGCGTTGCCGATGCGCCCGATCAGGTGGTTGAACCCGCCTTTGCCGGTGCGGGTCTCGTCGCCGCCGGGCAGGGGAACGCCGGTTTCGACCGGTCCGCGGACCTGAACCTGGGTGAAGATGTTTTGATACGTCGCCATTGGGGGTTCCTCAGCTCCAGATCGGCAGCTCGCGCCACCAGTTCCACCAGTCAGGCCACGACCGGATCCACGGGCCCGAGATGATGATGCACACCGCGCTCCAGAAACCCGACGACAAGGCCAGGAACAGACCCAGCCGGTGAATGCCGAGCGGGCCGATCGAGTAGCCGATGAAGTCGCGGAAGAAGGTGTCTTCGTGATCGGGCGTCTTCACGGTGTTGGTCTTGCCCGGGTTGGTCGCCGACAGCACCAGGCCGCCGTGCAGCGCGAGCGCGAACGTGGTCACGAAGAAGAAGCTCACCGCGATCATGTGGGCTGGGTTGTAGTGGAAGTTCACGTACGCGTAGCCGACGTTCGAGACCCAATCCAGGTGGCTCATGATGCCGTAAGGGAAGGCCTCGCCCCACGCGCCCAGAAGCATCGGTCGGAACACGTTCAACGTGACGAAGGCGAAGATGGCCACGCCGAAGGCGAAGGGCACGTGATAGCCCATGCCCAGCTTGCGGCAGATCTCCACCTCGCGCAGGGCCCACGAGATGAAGGCGCCCAGCGCACAGATCGTGATGATCTGCCAGAGCCCGCCTTCGCGCATCGGCGCAAGGCCGAGGCCGTATTCGATCGGGGGCGGCTGAATGTCGATCAGCCAGGGGTTCCAGGTGTCGCCGAGCGAGGCGGCGAAGAAGATCAAGGCCGTCCCGAGGGCGGCGAAGAACAGGGTCGTGACGCCGAAAAAGCCGACATAGAACGGACCGACCCAGAAATCGAACAGGTCGCCGCCGATCAGCGTACCGCCGCGCACCCGGTATTTGCGCTCAAAACTCAACAGTGCCATCGCACGAACTCTCCGATGAGCCGGCCGGGCGACGCCAAGCGCTCTCGCGCTCGGCGCCGCTGCTCGGCGGGTAAGGTTGACTGAACCGTAGCCCGGGCTCGCCGCCGCTCGTCACGAGCGGCGCCAAGCGCCGGACCGCCGTCAGACTTGCGCCGGTTCAGTGGCGATCGAGGCGGTGGCCGCCCCGCCGCCAGCCGCCCCGTCAATCCAGTTATACCTGTCGCTAGAGAGCAGGATGAAATGGATCAATAGAGCCAGCACGAACAGAAATCCGAACAGGGCGATAAGCATCCTGCGCGGGTCGAAAAGAAGCCAAACTCTCCACATGGTCTTTGTCTCCTCTATCCGAGCCACGGCCGCCATAGCCACACAAGGATGTGTGCGACGATAGCGATGGCCGTGAAGCCGATGAAGTTGCCGACGAAGATCTTGTGGAACTCCTTGGCTTCATTGTCCGAGAGACCGGACAAGGAAGTTCGGTTGTCATCCATCAGATGTTCCTCCAGAAAACGCCGCGGCCGTACCGCAACGGGTGAAACCGGGGCGCGAGACGCCTCGGCTGCTTTCCCACCCGGCGAAGCCGAGAAGGAAAGACGGGCGGGAAACCGGCCGGGTCATGCCCCGGCCCTTTCCAGCATGGCGTGTTCGGACTCGCGCACATGCGCGACTGAGACGCGCTCCGCGCCGGCGGACCGGGCGCGCGCTTCGGCGGCGTCGCGCAGGCGCTTGGCCGCGGAGATGCGGGTCAGGATGGGTTGGCGCTCCACCAGGGCGTCGAGCGCGTCGCGCGCCTCGCCGTCCCAGGCCAGTTCGCGATCGAGCCGCGCCGGCGTGGCCGGCGCGCGATCCATATCGGTGCCCAGCGGCAGGATATGGAAGAGCGCGTCGAACAGCGCGTTGCAGGTTTCCTGAACGATATACGTCGCCCCGGCGTAGCCCATGAAAGGCGTGCCGGTGTGACGCCGGATCACCGCGCCGGGGAAGGAGGCGGGGATGTATTGCGATCGCGCCCCGGTCTCGGCCAGATACATGCGCTCGTTGAAGCTGCCGAACAAAAGGAAGGGCGGGGTGTCCTGGATCGCCTGGCGCACCGCAGCGTTGTCCGGCTTCGCGCCGGCGCGCCGGGCGAAGGCGAAGGCGCAGGGCAGGCCCATCTCCTCCTCAAGGAAGTTGCGCAGGCCCCGCGCATAGGTCTCGTTCGCCACCACGCCGAAATTGGCCGTGCCGAAGAAATCCTGCGTGACCGAGCGCCACAGATCCCACAAGGGTTTGATCGTGGTGTGCTTTTCGCGCTCGATGAAGGCTTCCGCGTCAAGCTCGAGCAGCTCGGCGAGCGCGTTGAGGAACTTGGTCGTTGAATGCAGCCCGATCGGCGCCTGCAGATAGGGCAGGTCCATCGCCTCGCACAGAAGCCTGCCGTATTCGCGGTACATGCAGATGTTCACGTCGGCGTCGACCAGGCGCGGCACGTTCGCCAGGTGGCTGCCGAGCGGCATCACCATGTTCACTTCAGCGCCGAGGCCTTCGACCAGGCGTCGGATCTCGGCCAGGTCCGAGGGCATGTTGAACATGCCGTAGGCGGGGCCGATGATATTCACGCGCGGCTTGTCGCCCTCTTTGCGCCGCTTGGGCTTGGGCCGCTTGCCGTGCTTGGCGCCGTACTCGGTCCACAGCCACAACAGCGCGCGGTCCGCGCTCTGCCACTGGTCCTCGTCGATAGTGCGCGGCAGGAAGCGGTGGATGTTCAGCCCCTCTGGCGTCACCCCGCCGCCGATCATCTCCGCGATGGAGCCGGTGACCACCACCGCGGGCAGGTCCGGTTCGAGCACCTCGTGGGCGCGCTTCATCGCCTCTTCGGTGCCTTCGCCCATCTCGGTCTCGGACAGGCCGGTCACCACGATCGGCAGTTCATGCGGGGGCAGGGCGTCGGTGTAGTGCAGCACCGAGGTGACGGGCAGATTCTCACAGCCCACCGGTCCGTCGATGATCACCTGCAATCCCTTGATCGCGGCGAACACGTAGACCGAGCCCCAATAGCCTCCGGCTCTGTCGTGGTCGAGCACTAGCATCCTGTCGGCGCCTCGATCGCTTTTTCGCGCGCCTGCTCGGCGGTCATCCGCTTGCGGCGCTCCTTCATGCGGAAGGTCCGCACGTCTTCGGGCGTATCCTCCCACACCCCGGCCGTGTGGCCG
This sequence comes from uncultured Caulobacterales bacterium, assembly GCA_964550935.1. Taxonomy (GTDB): domain Bacteria; phylum Pseudomonadota; class Alphaproteobacteria; order Caulobacterales; family Maricaulaceae; genus JBCBSP01. The sequence goes on along the minus strand of CAZKBB010000024.1, from coordinate 2,378 downwards.
GTCCCCACGCCTTCGAAGAAGCCGTGCATCTGTTCGAAGCGACCCTTAGAGGCCATGGCCGCGTTGACGACCTCGGCGAGCGAGCCCGCCCCGGCCGGGCCCATAAGGGGGCGCGCAGAGATCAGGTTGGTGAAGTAAAGCGCTGGAACGGAGGCTTCCTTGACCTTCTGGACGACCGGCGTGGTGCCGATGGCCAGATCGGGCTTGAACTCGTGATAGGCTTCGAGATCCTGCTCCAGAGAGGCGCGGAAGCGCACCTGGACGCCGCGCGACTCCAGCCATTCGCGATCGGCCGCCGACCAGGGCGTCTTCGGGCAGGCCGTGCCGACATAGCGCACGTCCGCCCCGCTCTCGATCAGAAGCCGGGCCACGATCAGTTCCGAGCCTTCATAGCCCGACAGCGTGATGCGCCCCTCGATCGGCTTGGTTTTAAGCGCGGCCTCGATGGCCGGCAGCACCGCCTGCTTGGCCGCGTCGACATCCTTGCGCGCCACGTTGGCGGCGGTTCCAATCGCCTCAAGCCATTCAGCCGTGCCGTCGCGGCCGACGGGCGCTGAGCCCACAACCTCGCGTCCGGCCGCCTGAAACTCGCGGATCGCGGCGGTGTAGAAGGGGTGGATCGCGCCCACGACCGGGCTGTCCAGCGCAGCGTAAAGCTCGCGCCATTCGCGCGTGGGCACGACCGGTCCGGCGGCCAGGCCCATGGGCTCGAGCAGTCGGCCGATGACGACCGGGTCGGCGGGGAACATCTCGCCGAGCAGCGTCACCGCCGGGCGCTCGTCGCGGGGGCGGTCGGGCGCCTGGACGGGCCCGAGCTCGGCCTCGGTGCGCGCATAGTTGAGCATGGCGCCGGCCAGCACGTCCTTGGCCTCGGCGTGGGTCGGCACGCCGAAGCCCGGCACGTCGATGCCGATGATGCGCACGCCGTTGATCTCTTTGGGCAGAAGGCGCAGCGGTACGCCCGACGCGGTCGGCACGCACAGATTGGTGATGACCACCGCATCGTATTGGTCCGGATCGGCGATGTCGTAGACCGCGTCGCGGATGTCCTCGAACAGCTTGCCGGTGACCAGGGTCTCGGAGTTGAACGGCACATAGCCGACCGTGCGGCGCGCGCCGTAGAAGTGCGAGGTGAAGGTCAGCCCGTACACGCAGCAGGCCGAGCCGGACAGGATCGTCGCGGTGCGCTTCATGCGCAGCCCCACGCGCAGTGAGCCGAAGGCCGGGCACATGGATTGGGGCTGATCGTGCGGACCCATGGGATAGTCCGCCTCGAACTTCTCCAGAAGCTCCTTGTTGCCCGCGGCCTCGGCCTGGGCCTTCATCTTCTCGGCCCCGGCGTGACACCCCGCCCCGTCGCCGGCGTCGGCCTTGATCGGGACCGCGGCCGGCGTAGCGGTTTCGGTCGCCAGATCGGCCGGCGCGGGCGCGGCTTCGGTGTTGTTGAGAGCGGTGTCGCCGGCGTCGTCGTAGCGCACTTCGCCCTTCGTTTCGCCGCTCGCGCGGGTATTGATGAGATTACGGGTCCGGTCAGCCATCAGCGCGTCACACCTCGTCGTAGATCACTTCAAGGGAGGGTTTCTCGACATGGTTCTTGCCGGCCATGTCGGCGGCGGTGGCGGGCTCCATGCCGAAGCCTTCGGCCTCCTGGGAATCGAACAGGCCCAGCAATCCGTCCTGATCCAGCGGCGTGGGATGGACCGGCGGGGCGTCGGCCACGTTCTGACCCAGCTCCGCGAACAGCGGGCCCCAGGCGGAGTCCGGCTTGCCGATGATCTCGTAATTGGCCGACTTGCGCCGGATGTCGTCGTCGGCGGGGATCGCGGCGAGGACGGGAATGCCGACCTTCTCGGCGAAGGCGTGCGCCTCGCCCGTGCCGTCATCCTTGTTGATGACCATGCCGGCCACGCCGACATTGCCGCCGAGGCGCTGGAAGTACTCCACCGCCGAGCAGACATTGTTGGCCACGTAGAGCGATTGCAGGTCGTTGGACCCGACCACGATCACCTTCTGGCACATGTCGCGCGCGATCGGCAGGCCGAACCCGCCGCACACCACATCGCCGAGGAAATCGAGCAGGACATAATCAAAACCCCATTCGTGAAAGCCCAGCTTTTCGAGCAATTCGAACCCGTGGATGATCCCGCGTCCGCCGCAGCCGCGACCGACTTCGGGTCCGCCCAGTTCCATTGCGAAGACGCCGTCACGCTGGAAGCAGACATCTTCGATGCTGACTTCCTCACCGGCGAGCTTCTTCTTGGAAGAGGTTTCGATGATGGTCGGGCAGGACTTGCCGCCAAACAGCAGGCTGGTCGTGTCGCTTTTCGGATCGCAGCCGATCAGCAGCACGCGCTTGCCCTGCTGGGCCATCATGTAGC
>CAZKBB010000023.1:23697-35340 GCA_964550935.1 uncultured Caulobacterales bacterium | reverse complement strand
ACAACCCGAGGAGAACACCATGGCACGAGCCCAGGGGGCGCGGGCGCTGATGGCGTTTGCATTCGAGGCGACCTATGGAACGCCGCCCGCGAGCGGCTTCACCCGCACGCCTTTCGCCAGCACGTCGATGGGGGCGGAGCAGCCGCTGCTGAACTCGGAGCTTCTCGGCTATGGCCGCGATCCGTTGGCGCCGATCGAAGACGCGGTCACGGCCGACGGCGATGTTATTGCGCCGCTCGACGCGGAGGCGTTCGGCCTCTGGCTGAGACCTCATAATGAGAGTAGCGCCACGGCGAAGACGTAGTGCGCATCTTCATCGCGCCTGGCCCGCCAGTGTCCAACCGCGCCACCCGCAGTAAAATCGTGATCGGGCGCGGGTTGCCGAGCCCCGGGGGCGTCTGTTCGGCTCGCGGCCTTCAGCAACGAAGGAGGCCGTCATGTCCTCCCTGTTTCGACTGGCGCTCACCGCGCTCGCCGTCCCGTTCGCCCTGTTTCTGACCGGAGGGGCGCAGGCCGCGCCGAAGCCCTGCCCGCCGGTGATCGAACAACCCCGGGACGGCGCAGCCGTGACGCCGGAGTTTCGTATCGTCGTTTCGCCCGGACGGGCGAAAGGCGGTTGTGAGATTGACAAGATCTACATTCGCATCTTCGACAAAGCGACCGAGCAGCAGGTCTTCGCCCGCTTCCCTGAGTGCTGCGACGCTTGGGCGACGGGCCGGCCGGTGTTCGACGCCGTGGTTCCCGAAGGCGAGCTGGAGCCGGACCGCGAATACACTGTGTCCGCCGCCTTCTCCGATCAGACCAGCGGGCTCGCGCGCACATTCCGGCCCGGCGACATCTGGGACGATCTCGCCGATGAGCGCAGCGACGCGGCGACCGTCGACGTCACGACCTCCAAGTCGCTCTACCGCACCGCGCGCCAGGCTCAGGAGGAGCGCAGCGCCATGGTGTTCGCGGTGGATCGCTCGGGCCGGTTCGGCCACGCCGCTGCGGGCGATCCCGATGCCGCGCGCGCTCAAGCGCTTGAGTACTGCGACCGGGAAGCGTGCGAGATTATCGACCATCCCGTGCGCGCTCAGTGCCACGCGCTCGCGCAGTACACCGACGGCGCCTACTGGTGGGGCGTCGGCGCGGCGGGCGAAGAAGACGTCGCGCGCCGGCGAGCTGAGCGATTCTGCGAGGAAAACGCGCCGGGCGCGTGCAGCGTCGACTACGCGTACTGTCAGTGAGCCGCCCCCAGACGCGCACGCGCCCCTGCGCCAGCTTGCCGCAGGGGCGCATTGCGCTAGGCTGACGGACTGATCCTTGCCACGACAACGGAGGTCCGAGCGATGAGCGAGACCGACACCAAGCCTGAAACGCGCGATGAAGCCGGGAAAAAATCCCGTATTGGCTCGCGCCTGTGCGACCGGCCGGAGTTCAAGTCGAAGCCGAAGCCGCTGACCTTCAAGCGCGACGCTCTGGTGTCTGAAGCCATTGCCGCAATGGCGGCGCGAGACTTCGGGTCGGTGGTCATCGTCGACGCCGACAACCGCGTCGAAGGCGTGCTGACCGAACGCGACGTGCTCAAGCGCATCGTCAACGAGGGGGTCGATCCCAAGCAGACCAAGCTTGAAGACGTCATGACGAAGGACCCGCGCACGGCGCGCGAGACCGACGACATGGTCGACTGGCTGCGCATGATGTCCAACGAGCGCTTCCGCCGCCTGCCCGTGGTCGACGAGGACGGCAAGCTCCTCCAGGTGCTCACCCAGGGCGACTTCGTGAGTTACACTTGGCCGGACCTGCTCTTTCAGGCGACCCAGCTCGGCAAGGCGACGTTCCTGCGCAACTTCCAGCCCTCCGTCATGGTGGCCGGGGTGGTGATCTATCCGATCATCCTGCTCGCCGTGTTCGGGCTCATTGCACGCTGAGGCGCGGAACAAGCAGGCGCGCGCCTCGTTGCCTCTTCATTGCAGCAACGGAGGCGAGCCATGCATATCGACGAACTGAAAGGAAAATGGAAAGAGCTGACGGGCGAGGCCAAGCGCCATTGGGGTAAGCTCACCGATGACGATGTGGCCTCGGCCGAAGGCGACCGCGACAAACTCGCGGGCAAGATTCAGGCGCGCTACGGCAAATCCAAGGATGAAGCCGAGCGCGAAGTGAATGATTGGATCGCCGGTCTGTAGGGCTGTGATCTGATCTTCAAAAGCCGGCGCAACGAATTGCGCCGGCTTTTTTGTGCGTTTGGACGTCGACGATCAGGCCGAGCGGGCCTGAGCCTCGTGTTCACCTTCGCAGACCTCCTCGACGAGCTTGTCGCAGAACATCGCGAGATCCTTCGGGGTACGGCTCGTCACCAGGCCGTCATCGACGACGACCGGCTCGTCCACCACGCGCGCGCCGGCGTTTCTCAGATCGGTGCGGATAGTCTCCACCGACGTCATCTCGCGCCCCTTCACCACGTCCGCGTCGATCAGGATTTGCGGGCCGTGACAAATCGCGGCGACCGGCTTTTTCCGTTCGAAAAAGTCATGAACGAAGTTGCGCACGTCGGGGCGGGTGCGCAACGCGTCCGGCGAGAACAGCCCGCCCGGGATCATCAGCGCGTCGAACGCGCCGGCCTTGGCGGTGTCGAGCGTTTCGTCGACGGCGATGGATTTGCCTTTTTCGCGGTGCTGATTGGCTTCGATCTCGCCGGACGAGACCGAGACGACGACCGCCTCGCCCCCGGCCTTCTCGATCGCGGCCTTGGGCTCGAACAGTTCGGATTCTTCAAAGCCGTCCGCAGCGAGTATCGCGACGCGGCGGCCTTCGGCGCGGCCTGACATGAGCGGCTCCTTTCATTGCCTCATGGCGGATAAACGCGCCGCCGCCGGTGCGCGTTCCGGCGCGTGGGAGGCTTGCCCGACGCCTGCGGCCGGGTGCACAACAGCGCGGCCGTTCTCTCAATTGCGGAGCCCGCCTGTGAGCGCCGTCATCCCAGCGCCCGATCCCGTCATGCTGCCCGTCGAAGGCGGCGGCGCGTTCCCGGTGCGCCGGATTTACTGCGTGGGCCGCAACTACGCCGACCACGCCCGCGAGATGGGCGCCGACCCGGATCGCGAGCCGCCGTTCTTCTTCACCAAGCCGCGCGACGCCGCCGTACACGCCGACGTGGTGGTCTATCCGCCCGCGACCTCTGACCTCCACCACGAGGTGGAGCTGGTGCTGGCGTTGAAGTCCGGCGGAGCGCAGATTGCGCCCGGTCAGGCGCTGAACTGCGTTTACGGCGTCGCGGCGGGCGTTGATCTGACCCGGCGCGATCTGCAGGCCGAGGCGAAGAAGACCGGCCGTCCGTGGGACTCGGCCAAGGGCTTCGACCAGTCCGCGCCGATCGGCGAGATCCGGCCCGGCCACGCGCCTGAGGCGGGCGCGATCACGCTGAGCGTCGGCGGCGAGGCGCGCCAGTCCGGCGATCTGGCTCAGATGATCTGGAGCCCGGCGGAGATCATCGCGCACCTTTCAGGCCTGTTCACGCTGGCGCCGGGCGATCTGATCATGACCGGCACGCCGGCGGGCGTCGGCCCGGTTCGGCGCGGTCAGCGCATCGAGGCGCGCATCGCCGATCTGCCCGCGCTCGCCTTCACCGTCAGTTGAGGCGGCGTGCGGCGCCGGCTTGCCGCATCAGGCCCATGCGCCTAATCAGGCAAGGCCCCTGCCCCGCTTCCGGAGCGCGCCATGGCCGACCGCTTCAAGACCGCCGTCGACGTTGATGACGAGGACATCCACTGGTCCCCGAAAGGCGGGCTGTCCTACGCCTCGTACCTGAACATCGATCAGGTCCTCTCCGCGCAGTCGACGCTCACCGCGGAGCACGACGAGATGATGTTCATCATCGTCCACCAGGCGAGCGAGCTGTGGCTGAAGCTGTGCCTGCATGAGCTGGACGCCGCGATCGCGCGCCTGGCCGCGGACCAGCCGCGCCCCGCGATGAAGATGCTTGCGCGCCTTGCCCGGGTGCAGGAGCAGCTCACCCAGAGCTGGGCGATCATGGCCACGATGACGCCGGCCGATTACCTGCGTTTCCGAGACGCGCTCGGCCAGAGTTCGGGCTTCCAGTCGCACCAATACCGCCGGCTTGAATATCGCCTCGGCAACAAGAACCCCAAGCTGGCCGCCGTGTTTAAGGCCGAGCCGGAGCGCCACGCGTCGGTGCTCTCCGCGCTCAACGCGCCCTCGCTTTATGACGAGACGCTGCGCTTCGCCGCGCGCTCAGGCCTTGAGGTGCCGGCTGACAAGCTGGAGCGCGACTGGGCCGAGGCGTATCAGCCTGACGCTCGCGTGGAGGCGATGTGGCGCGCGGTTTATCTCGACACCGAACGCTGGTGGGAGGTCTACGAGTTCGCCGAAAAGCTGGTGGACCTGGAGCAGAAATTCGCCCAGTGGCGCTTCAATCACATGAAGACGGTCGAGCGCATCATCGGGTTTCGCCGCGGCACCGGGGGCTCTGGCGGCGTCTCATATCTCGTCAAGGCGCTCGATCTCAGGCTCTTTCCAGAACTCTGGACCGTGCGCACGGAGCTTTAGCGCCCATGCATTTCGGCGTGTTCGACCTGTTCAAGATCGGCGTCGGCCCGTCGAGCTCTCACACTGTGGGCCCTATGAAGGCCGCGCGGGTGTTCCTGGAGCGGATCGACGAGGCTGAAGGGCTGGATCGGGTGGCGCGCGTGGAGGCCGCCGCCTACGGCTCGTTGGCCCTCACCGGCTCCGGCCACGCTACCGACAAGGCGATACTGTGGGGGCTGGAGGGCGTCGCGCCCGAAGAGGCTGATCCGGACGCCCTGCCCGCCATGATCGACCGGCTAAAGCAGGACAAGACGCTGCATCTCCTGGGCCGGCATGAAATCGCCTTTGATCCGGACGCCGACCTGATCCTCGACGGGCGCACGCGTATGCCGTTTCACTCAAACGCCATGCGGTTCAGGGCGTTTGACGCCGCCGGCGATGTCTTGCGTGAAGAGCTCTGGTACTCGATCGGCGGCGGCTTCGTGATCGACGAGGCCGAAGCCGGGCGCAATTCAGCGGCCGAAGCGCTCACCGGCGAGCCCTACCCGTTCGATGATTGCCGCACGCTGCTTGCGATCTGCGACCGGGAGGGCTTGAGCATCCCCGAGGTGATGCTCGCCAACGAGACCGCGTTCCGCTCGGGCGCCGAGGTGCGCGCCCAGATCGATACCGTGTTCGAGGCGATGGAGGCGTGCATTGAGCGCGGCACGCGCATCGACGGCGAGTTGCCCGGCGGGTTGAAGGTCAAGCGCCGCGCCCCTGAAATGCGCCGGCGCCTGATGCGCGACGCAGCCCGGGCCGAGAGCGATCCCCTCGCCGCGATGGAGTGGGTCAATCTCTGGGCCATGGCGGTGAACGAGGAGAACGCCGCAGGCGGCCGGGTGGTCACCGCGCCGACCAACGGCGCAGCCGGCCTTATCCCGGCCGTGGCGCGCTATTTCGATCGGCACTATCGCCGCTTTGACGACGCCGACGGGCTGGCGCGCTTCTTTCTGACCGCCGCCGCGATCGGTGCGCTCTACAAGAAGAACGCCTCGATCTCAGGCGCTGAGGCCGGCTGCCAGGGCGAGGTCGGCGTGGCCTGCTCCATGGCCGCAGGCGGGCTCGCGGCCGCGCTCGGCGGCTCGAACCGTCAGATCGAGAACGCCGCCGAGATCGCCATGGAGCACAATCTGGGCCTGACCTGCGATCCGGTGGGCGGGCTGGTGCAGATCCCCTGCATCGAGCGCAACGCGATCGGCGCGATCAAGGCGATCAACGCCGCGCGCCTCAGCCTGGTGGGCGACGGCGACTACAAGGTCAGCCTCGACCAGGTGATCCTAACCATGGCCGAAACGGCCGCCGACATGAGCGACAAATACAAGGAAACCTCGCTCGGCGGCCTCGCGGTCAACGTGCCGGTGTGTTGAGGGGCATGGCGCTGAATTCCCGGCCAAGCGGGAAGCGCGCAGAGCCGGGACCTCGTCGCGATGATGCGCCATATCGCCATCCGAGCCTTCCCAGCGAAAGCTGGGACCCAGGAGATCGAAGGGCGCGGCCCCGTCACCTTTCGGCCCCGACTTCCGTGAGGAAAACGGTTTCGGGAATGACCGGGTGAGCGCTTTTCCGGCCTGAGGTCCCGGATCGCGGCTTCGCCGCGTCCGGGAATTCAGCCTTATGATCATGAATTCCCGGGCGGAGCGGAGCGAAGATCCGGGACCTCGTAGCGGTCAAACACCTTGTCATCCCAGGCGCGTCAGCGACCCGGGACCAGCCGGGAACGCCTGGGGAGGACTGGCGAGCGCCTGCAGTAGGTCCCGGCGCTCCCCTGCGTTCCGGCCGGGATGACAGGGTCGGCGCGCTTCCGCCCCGACGGCCCGGATCATCGCTTCACCGCGTCCGGGAATTCAACACGCGAGCCCTAAGCCGCCACGCCTTCGGCGACCTTGTAGGTCGCTTCGGTCTTCTGCTCGATCTCTTCGAGCGTCACGTCGGGCGCCAGCTCCACAAGCTCCAGCCCGTCATCGGTGACGTCGAACACGCCCAGCGTGGTGATGATGCGGTCCACGCAGCCCGTACCGGTCAGCGGCAGGGAGCATTCGTGCAGGAGCTTCGGTTCGCCGGCCTTGTTGGTGTGGTCCATGATCACGACCACGCGCTTGACCCCGGCGACGAGGTCCATCGCCCCGCCCATGCCTTTGACCATCTTGCCGGGGATCATCCAGTTGGCGATGTCGCCGGTCTCGGAGATCTCCATCGCGCCTAGGATCGACAGGTCGATATGCCCGCCGCGGATCATGGCGAAGCTGTCGGCGGAGGAGAAATAGCTCGTCTTCTTCAGCTCTGTGATGGTCTGCTTGCCCGCGTTGATCAGGTCGGCATCGACCTCGTTCTCGCGCGGGAACGGCCCCATGCCGAGCATGCCGTTCTCCGACTGCAGCGTGACGTCCATGTCTTCGGGGATGAAGTTCGCCACCAGCGTCGGGATGCCGATGCCGAGATTGACGTAGAAGCCGTCCTCCAGCTCCTTCGCGGCGCGCTCGGCGAGTTGGTCGCGGGTCCAGGCCATGGGTCTCGTCCTCTTCAGCCGCGCTTCAGACTAGCTGCGGGTGGTGCGTTGTTCGATGCGCTTTTCGTGCTCGCCCTGAATGAGGCGCTGCACGAAGATCGCCGGCGTGTGGATGTGGTCGGGGTCGAGCTCGCCCGGCTGCACGATCTCCTCGACCTCCGCGACCGTGGTCTTGCCGGCGGTCGCCATCATCGGGTTGAAATTCCGCGCCGTCTTGCGGAACACCAGATTGCCCTCGGTGTCGGCCTTCCAAGCCTTCACGATGGAGACGTCGGCGACAAGCCCGGTCTCCATGATGTAGGTCTCCCCGGCGAAGTCCTTGTGCTCCTTGCCCTCGGCGACGAGCGTGCCGACGCCGGTCTTGGTGTAGAAGCCGGGAATGCCCGCCCCGCCCGCGCGGATGCGCTCGGCCAGCGTGCCTTGCGGGTTGAACTCCAGCTCCAACTCGCCGTTCAGGTACTGGGTCTCGAAGGTCTTGTTCTCGCCGACATAGCTGGAGATCATCTTCTTGATCTGACGGGTGTGAAGCAGCAGGCCGAGGCCGAAATCGTCCACGCCTGCGTTGTTCGAGATGACGGTGAGGTCGCTCGCGCCGGACTCGCGCAGCGCCAGGATCAGAGTCTCCGGAATGCCGCACAGGCCGAAGCCGCCGGCCATCACGGTCATGCCGTCGAACAACAGGCCGTCGAGCGCGGCTTTCGCGTCGGGATAGACTTTCTTCACAGCGGGGCTCCTCGCCGTTTCGTTGTTCAACGCTCGTTGAACTCGTGATCTTCGCCCGCCGTTATATCGATCTGAGCGCGGAGCGAAAGAGCGACCGCTCTTAGATCGCTCACGCCGCGTCGCGCTTTTCCGGCTCGCTCGCCTCAAGGGCTGCGTCGCGGTCTGCGTCGACGGTTCTGCGCCCGGCGCGCCAGTTGTCGAACTCAACCGCAAGCGCGCCGCCGAAAAAGACCGCGTAGGCGCTCCAATAGATCCAGAGCATGAACACGATGAGCGCGCCGAGCGAGCCATAGGCGCCGGGGTTCACGATGGCCGAGACATAGTAGGAGAAGCCGGCCGAACCGCCGATCCACAGCGTGGTCGCCGCCGCCGCGCCGGTCGAGGACGCGCGCCAGGACGTCTCGCCGGCGCGCTGCATCAGATAGCGGTAGAGGACGCCGAGCGCGATCGCCATGGCGATTGCGGCGGTGGTCCACTCGTTGAAGATCAGCGTGTAATCGACGCCTTCAAGTCCCAGAAGCCGCGCCACGGGCCGGATGATGTTCGGCACCGCAAGCACGACGAGGTTCGACACGATCACCAGAAGACCGCCCGCGATCACCGCGGCCATGGCCAGAAGGTTGAAGTGCAGAACGTTTCGAAGATCGCCCCGACGCGCGATCTGGTTCAGCCCGGCGATGAACGCTTTCGCGCCGCGCGCGGCCGCGTACCAGGCGATCACGAGCGCGACGAGACCTTGCAGGGTCAGCGAGGTGCTTGAAGCGCCGGCGAGCTGGGCGAGCTGACCGTCAAGAAAGCTTTTCGCCGTCGCTGGCAGGACCCCCGCCACTTCGAGCCTTGAGATCTGGTTCAGGGCGTCGTCGGCTGAGAACAAAAGCCCATATACCGACGCCGCCACAAAGGCCGCCGGGACCAGGGCGAACAGGACGAAGAAGCTCGCACCGCCCGCGAACAGCATCACCTCGCGCGCCATCATGCGCTCGATCGCGCGCACCACGATGCAAGCGGGCGGGAACGCCAAGACGCGCTCGACGAGGTCTGTGAGATATCGGCGTGCCGTGGTCAGCATCGGTCGCTCTGGCGGCGGAATGACCAACACGTCATATGGCGACGCCGGGCGCTTTCGCCAGCGCCCGGCGTCGAAATCCGGATCAGGGACGTCCGGTGAAAGCCGACGCTCTTTGCAAGGGACTGGGAGACGAGCCCCGGCTTCCCCCGCATCAAGCACGCCCCTGCTTGAACCCAGGATGAACGCAGTTCAGGCGCTTTTTGCGCCGAGCGCGCCGGCATCGCGCAGTTTGGCGATCTCGCGCTCGCCAAAGCCCCAGTCCGACAGGATGGCCTCGGTGTCCGCGCCGGGCTTCGAGGCCGCGCCCTGAATGGCGCCGGGCGTGCGTGAGAAGCGCGGCGCGGGCGCGGCCTGGGTGACGCCGTCCACCTCGGTGAAGACGCCCCGTTCGGCCATGTGGGGATGCTTGGGCGCCTCCTCGATGTCCAGGACCGGCGCGAAGCAGGCGTCGGTGCCCTCCAGCACCGCGGTCCATTCATCGCGCGTGCGCTGCTTGAACGCCTCGGCCAGGGTCCGGCGCTGATAGTCCCATTTCGAGCGGTCAACGGCGTTCTGCATGTCCGCATCGCTCTCAAGGCCGAGTTTCTTCAGGAACAGAGCGTAGAACTCCGGCTCCAGGGGGCCGATGGCGACGAATTCGCCGTCCTTGCATTCATAGACGCCGTAGAAGGGCGCGCCGCCGTCAAGCAGGTTGTCGCCGCGCTTGGTGGACCACAGGTCCATCGCGGCCAGCTGGTGGACGGCCCCCATGAGCGAAGCCGCCCCGTCCACGATCGCGGCGTCGACGACCTGGCCCTGCCCCGTCGCGCGGGCATGGGTCAGCGCGGCGAGGCATCCGAACGCCAAGTAAAGCGAGCCGCCGCCAAAATCGCCGACGAGGTTGATCGGCGGCACAGGGGTCTGTCTCGTGCCGATGGCGTCCAGCGCGCCCGTGAGCGCCAGGTAGGCGATGTCATGGCCGGCGGCGTGGGCGAGCGGGCCGTGCTGGCCCCAACCGGTCATGCGTCCGTAGACGAGTTTCGGGTTGCGTTTCAGGCAGACGTCCGGCCCCAGGCCCAGCCGCTCCATCACGCCGGGGCGATAACCCTCCAGCAGGATCTCGGCGCCCCCGATCAGACGCAGGCAGGCCTCGACGGCTTCGGGCTTTTTCAGGTCGAACCCGGCCGAGCGCCGGCCGCGCGCAAGCACCTCGGCCGCACCGCCCCCATGAGCGCCGGGCCGGTCGATGCGGATCACCTCAGCGCCCAGATCGCTCATCAGCATCGCCGCGAAGGGCGCAGGGCCCAGCCCGACGAATTCGATGACTTTAACGCCCTGCAAAGGCCCCTGGCCCATAGTCATCCCCTTGAAAACACCGGGCACGCTCGCCCCGGATAAGGCCAAATACGGAAATCGGGTTGTGACACCGAAGCCGGACCGACACAATGCACGTGCTAGGGTTCGTGGGGGACGAATGGGACGCGCCGCAGACCTTCTCGTCGCCGGCGACGCCGGCGTGGCGGGCGAACTGGCCGAAGCGCTGCGCGCGCTCGGCCTTAGCGCGGTTTCCTGTTCTTTCGAAACGCTGGACCGCCGCGCAAGCGAGATGCGCGCCGACGGCGTCGTCACTCTGGGCGCCGCCCCCGCTTCGACGCTGCCGCCCGGGTGCGTGCGGATCGCGGTGGACGCCGACGACGACGCCAAGGCCGACGCGGTGCTGCGCGGTCCCGCCCATCCGATCCAGATCGCCGCGCGCATGCGCGCCCTTTTGCGTCTGAGGGTGCTTGAACGCACCGCCCGGATCCGCGCCGGAGATCTGCGCACCCTGGGGGCCGACCCCGCCCCGGTCTCGCGCGCTCAAGCGCCGACCAGCGTGCTTTACGTGGGCGAGCCCGGCCCGGTCTTCATGAGCCTGTCCCATGCGATGCGCGCACGCGACGCCGAGATTGTCGGCGCGTTCTCCACGTTCAACGCGTTCGATTATCTCCATGAGCGCGCCTTCGACGCAGTCGCTCTGAACGCCGCACCGACGCCGGAGACCGCCCATACGGTCTGTTCGGCGATGCGTCGCAACACTCGGCTCTATCACACCCCGGCGGTGATCCTGACGCCGCGCGAGTTCTATCCCGAAGCCGACGAAGCCTTCGCGCGCGGCGCCTCTGACATCCTGCCCGCCGACACCGACGAGGCCGAGATCGGGCGACGCCTGCTCGGCCTGGCCGCGGAGCGCCGCCGGCGGCGCGATGCGAAGACCCTGCTCGACGCCTGCCGGGTCACGCGCGCGCTGGACGAAGAAACCGATCTGTTCTCGGAACGCTTCGCGCGCGCCCACGCCGCCTCGCTGCTTGAAGAAGCCGGCCGCACCGGCGACGCACTGTCGGTGGTCGCGCTCAAGGCCGGCGCGCCGGCCTCAGCCGGCCCGCGCGAGGGGCCCAGAGCGATGCGCGCCATGACCGAATTCGCCAGCATGCTGCGCCATTGCGTGCGCGCTGAAGACCTCTCCGCGCGCATGGGCGGGGAGAGGTTCTTCCTGATCCTGCCCGCGACCGCCGCCCATGAAGCCGAGGTCGTCGCCGACCGGGTGCGCGCGATCGCTGAGTGCACCGCTTATGAGAGCGAGGATCCGCTCAACCCCTTCCGCATGGAGATCCGCCATGCCGTGGTCGAGGCGGGCTCGGAGGAAACCGGCGACGCGCTGATCGCGCGCGCCTTCGACGCCCTGCCCGAGCGTGTGCGCCGCCGCGAAGCGGTCTAGGCGGTTTCTTTGGCTTGACGTGCGGCGTCGGCGACGGGC
>CAZKBB010000023.1:0-23687 GCA_964550935.1 uncultured Caulobacterales bacterium | reverse complement strand
ACGGGCGCGAGCGACTTGTGCACCCGCTTCAAGCGATCCTCGATGTCCGGCCAGTCGCCCTTCATGACCAGGGTCTGATCGGGGCGCAGCTTGTAGTCGCCGGCGCGCTTGCTCACCAGCTCGATCAGCGCGGCCGGGTCGGAGAAGGCGTTCTCGCGGAAGGTCGCGACCGCACCCTTCGGCCCGGCGTCGAGCTTGGCGATCCCGGCGCGCTTGCACAGCCCCTTGATGGCGACGATCTGCAGCAGGCTCTCCACCTCTTCGGGCAGCGGTCCGAACCGGTCGATCAGCTCGGCCGCGAAGCCCTCGCGCTCGGCCTTGGTCTGCAGCCCAGAAGCGCGGCGATAGAGCGCCATGCGCACATCGAGATCAGGCACGTAGTCCTCAGGGATCAGCACCGCGGCGCCCATATTGATCTGGGGCGACCATTCCAGCGCATCGTCCTCGGCCTCGCCCTTCAGGGAGGCGACCGCCTCCTCCAGCATGGACTGATAGAGCTCGATGCCGACATCCTTGATATGGCCGGACTGCTCCTCGCCGAGGAGGTTGCCCCCGCCGCGAATGTCGAGATCGTGGCTGGCCAGCGTGAAGCCTGCACCCAGGCTGTCGAGCGACTGCAGCACTTTCAGGCGCTTCTCCGCGCCCGCCGTGATGGGCTGGTTCGCGGGCGTCGTCATGTAGGCGTAGGCGCGCTGCTTGGCGCGGCCGACCCGGCCGCGCAGCTGATAGAGCTGAGCCAGGCCGAAGCGGTCGGCGCGGTGGATCACCATCGTGTTCGCGGTCGGGATGTCGATCCCGGATTCCACGATCGTGGTGGACAGAAGCACGTCGTACCGCCCCTCGTAGAAGACCGTCATGATCTCCTCGAGCCGGCTCGCGGCCATCTGGCCGTGGGCGGTCACGAAGCTCACCTCCGGCACCTGTTCGCGCATGAACTCTGCGGCCTCCTCGAGGTCGGAGATGCGCGGAACGATGAAGAAGCTCTGCCCGCCGCGATACCGCTCGCGCAGGAGCGCCTCGCGCAGCGTGACGGGGTCGAACGGGGTGACGTAGGTGCGCACCGCGAGCCGGTCGACCGGCGGGGTGGCGATGATGGAGAGATCGCGGATGCCCGACATGGCGAGCTGCAGCGTGCGCGGGATCGGCGTCGCGGTCATGGTGAGCACGTGCACGTCCGCGCGCAGCGCTTTGAGGCGCTCCTTGTGCTTGACCCCGAAATGCTGCTCCTCGTCGACGATGAGGAGCCCCAGATCCCTGAACTTCACCGTCTTGGCGAGCAGCGCGTGGGTGCCGATCACGATTTCGCAGCGCCCCTCCTCCAGCTCGGTCTTGGTTTCGGCGGCCTCCTTCTGACCGACCAGGCGCGACAGGCGGCGCACCTTGATGGGCCAGCCCTTGAAGCGCTCCTCGAAGGTCTGGAAGTGCTGGCGCGCGAGCAAGGTGGTGGGCGCGACCACGGCGACCTGCTGGCCCTGCATCGCGGTGATGAAGGCCGCGCGCAGCGCCACCTCGGTCTTGCCGAAGCCCACATCGCCGCAGATCAGCCGGTCCATGGGCCGGCCTTTCTGCAAGTCCTCGAACACGTCCTCGATGGCGGAGAGCTGATCGTCGGTCTCCGCGTAGGGGAAGCGCGCGGCGAACTCGTCGTAGGAGCCCTGGGGCGGCTCGATCACGTCGGCCTCGCGCGCGGCGCGCCTGGCGGCGATGCGGATCAGCTCTTCGGCCATGTCGCGCAGGCGCTTCTTTGCCTTGGCCTTGCGCGCCTGCCAGGCCGCACCGCCGAGCTTGTCGAGCTGGGCGGTCTCGTTGTCCGCGCCGTAGCGAGAGAGCAGCTCGATATTCTCCACCGGCAGGTAGAGCTTGGCCTGCCCGGCGTATTCCAGCTCCAGGCAGTCGTGCGGCGCGCCGGTGACGTCCAGCGTCTTCAGGCCCAAAAAGCGCGAAAGCCCGTGATCGGCGTGCACCACGAGGTCGCCGGTCGACAGTGAACCGGCCTCGGATATCACGTCGGAGGACTTGCGCCGCTTGCGTGGGCGCGCCAGACGGTCGCCCAGAATGTCCGGCTCGGCCACGACGGCGAGATCGTCGGTCTCGAACCCGCGCTCCAGGGGCAGGACGACGCGGCTGACGATGCTGGCCCTCGCCTTGGCGGCCTCCGGCCAGCTGTCGGCGGCCTGGATCGGCTGAAGCCCGTGCTCGGTCAGCACCGAGGCGAGGCGATCGGAGGAGCCCTCGCTCCAGCTCGCCAGCATCACCCGCTTGCCCGACTTTCGAAGCGAAGCGACATGGTCGCGCGCGGCCTCGAATACGTTTTTGTCAGCCTGGCGTTCAGCCGCGAAAGTGCGGCCCTGGCGGCCCGACAGGGAGACGATGTTTTCGCCGGCTTCCTGGAACCCGGTGAAGCGCCGCCAGGGGCGTTCATCAAGGATGTCAGCCCACTCGTCTGTGGATAGATACATCGTTTCCGGCGGCAGGGCGCGATAGGCCGGCGCGGCGAACCCGCCTTTCTCGCTGGCGGCCTCTTGAGCGTCTTGTCGCGCCTGGAAGTAATCCTGGATCTGTTCGGCGCGTTCATCGCGCGCGTCGCGGGCCAGCGGATCAAGCCCGATCAGCGCCGTGTCGCCGACATAGTCGAACACGGTGTCCAGGCGCTCATGGAAGAGCGGCAGCCAATGCTCGGCGCCGTTCGGGCGCGCCCCGGCGGAGACGCTGTCATAGATAGGATCGCCTTGAACCCCGCCGCCGAAACGCTTCAGGAAGCCGGAGCGGAAACGCGAGATCGACTCCTCGTCGAGCAGGATCTCGCTGACCGGGGTGAAGCGCGCCTCTTTCAGCTGGCGCGTGGTGCGCTGCGTCTCTGGGTCGAAGGCGCGCACCGTCTCCAGCGTGTCGCCGAAGAAATCCAGCCGGATCGGCTCGTCCGCGTCGGCCGGGAACACGTCGAACACGCCCCCGCGCACCGCGTAGTCGCCGCGCTCGGTCACGGTTGACGCGCGCGTGTAACCGTTCATCGACAGATATTTTTTCAGATCCTGCGCATCGAGTACGCCGCCCGCCCTCGCCGAGAGACCGCCCTCGCCCATCGCCTCGCGTGGGGCGCAGCGCTGCATCACGCCGTTGACCGTCGCGATCACGATCAGCGGGTCCGGGCCCGCCTCGCGCCGCGCCAGGCGATGCAGCGTCCCGGCGCGCCGGGCGGCTGCGCGCGGGCTCGGGCTTATGCGGTCATAAGGCTGGCAGTCCCAGGCCGGCAGGCGCAGCTGCTCCAGGTCCGGCGCAAAGAATTCGCAGGCCTGTGCGAATGCGCTCGCGCGCGCCTCCCCGGCGGCGATGAACAGGCTGACACCCCCGCGCAGGCGCGCAGCGTCGCAGAACACGAGCGCGTCAAAGCCTTCCGGCGCGCCGCAGACGGTCAGGCCCTCCGGGGCGCGGGCGATGCGCTCGATCTCGTTCACGGGCGCGTGTCCTTCAATGCAAGCTGCCCGCGCGCCGGATCTCGGCGGCGGGCGTCGGTCGGGTCGTCGCGCGCGGTCTTGGTCGGACCCGCGCAAGGTTTCAGGCCGGGCCGTCCCCGGACTGGGCGGCGTCCTCGAAGCGGAACGCCTTGAGCTGATCGAGCACCGGCCCGGAATAATTCTCCGGCGTCGGCGCGGTTCCGCAGATCCACGCATAGACCTCGGTGTCCGGCGCGTCGAGCAGGCGCTCGAACTCCTCAAGCTCGGCGGCGTCCAGCCTGTCCAGGCGCGCCTCGGCGAAGCGCCCCATGATCAGGTCGGCCTCCTTGAACCCGCGCCGCCAGGCCTGGAAATGCAGCCGCTTGCGCCGCGCGACCGGATCGGCCGGCGTGTTCGGATCGGAGAAGGGATCATCACTCATGGAGCGCGCATATAGCGTGCAGCCGCCCCCGGGTGAAGGCTGGGTGTGAAGCGCAGGCGCCGCCTCTTCCCCTTCGCCGCTCCGCGCGCCAAAGTCGGCGCGCCATGTCGCGCCCCGCCTCGCTCTTTCCCCTGTTCGCCGATCTGACGAGCCTTTCAGGCGTCGGGCCGCGCATCGCGGCGCTGATCGCCAAGGCGTGCGGGGGCGAGCGGGTGAAGGATCTCGTCTTCACCCCGCCGGTGAGCGTGGTGGATCGCACCCATCGCGTCAGCATCGCCGACGCGGTCAACGACCGGATCGTCACGATCGAGGCGGAGGTGGAGGCCCATCTGCCGGGCCAGACGCTGAAGCAGCCCTACAAGGTGCGCCTGCGCGACGAGACCGGGTATCTGCACCTGGTCTATTTCCGCGCGCGCGGCGACTATCTGAATCGTGTGCTGCCCGTGGGCGCGCGCCGGGTGGTGTCGGGCAAGGCCGATCGGTTCGGCTCTGAAGTGCAGATCGTCCATCCCGATCTCCTCGCCGCGCCGGGCGAGATCGAGGAGGCCGACCTCGTCCAGCCGGTCTATCCCCTCACCGCCGGGCTATCGGCGGGCATGATGCGCAAGGCCGCGCGCGGCGCGCTGGAAGCCGCGCCCGAACTGCCCGAATGGATCGAGCCGGAGCTGAAGCGCCGCGAGAACTGGCCGGACTGGCGCGCCGCGCTCGAAGCGGTCCACCGCCCCGAAGCCGCGAACGCTGTTTCAGCCGAGCATCCCGCGCGCCGGCGCCTCGCCTTCGACGAAATCCTCGCCCACCAGTTCGCTCTGAAGCTGGCGCGCGCGAGCCGGCGCGCCCGGCGCGGCCGCGTCATCACCGGGGACGGGGCGAAGGCGAAGGCCGTCGTCGATCACGCCCCCTTCACCCCCACCGGCGCGCAGATGCGCGCCTATGAGGCCGCCGCCGAGGATCTGGCCTCGGACGCGCGCATGATGCGGCTTGTCCACGGCGATGTGGGCTCGGGCAAGACGTTCGTCGCCGCCCTGGCGGCTGCGCGCGCGGCCGAGGCCGGGGTGCAGACCGCGGTGATGGCGCCGACCGAGATCTTGGCGCGCCAGCACGCCGCGGTGTTTGCGCCGCTTCTGGCGCCGGCCGGGATCGAGACGATCGCGCTGACCGGCCGGGACAAGGGCGCCAAACGCGCCGGCCTTCTGGCGCGCCTGGCCTCGGGCGAGGCGATGGTCGTGTGCGGCACCCACGCCCTGTTTCAGGAGGGCGTGGAGTTTCATGATCTGGGCCTCGTGGTGATCGACGAGCAACATCGTTTCGGGGTTTCCGACCGGCGCAAGCTGACCTTGAAGGGCCGCGCGCCCGATACGCTGGTGATGAGCGCCACGCCCATTCCCCGCACGCTGACGCTCGCGGTCTACGGTGATCTCGACGTTTCGCGTCTTGATGAAAAGCCCGCTGGGCGAACCGCGATCCAGACCCGGGTCGTGCCGGCCGCGCGCCTTGATGAGGTGGTGGAAGGGCTGCGCCGGGCGCTGGAGCGCGGCGAGCGCGCCTATTGGGTCTGCCCGCTGGTGGAGGAGAGCGACGTCTCAGACCTCGCCGCGGCGGAGGAGCGCCACAAGCTCTTGTCGGCGTGCCTCGGCGCGCGGGTCGGTCTGGTGCACGGGCGCATGCCCGCGCGCGAAAAGGAGGCCGCCGCAAACGCCTTCCGCAACGGCGAAATCGACGTTCTCGTGGCCACCACCGTCATCGAGGTGGGCGTGGATGCGCCCGACGCGACCATCATCGTGATCGAGCACGCCGAACGCTTCGGCCTGGCTCAACTGCACCAGCTGCGCGGGCGGATCGGGCGCGGCCACAAGGCCTCGACCTGCCTTCTGCTCTATCACGGCGAGCTCGGCGAGACCGCGAAGGCGCGCCTGAAGGTGATGCGCGAGAGCGAGGACGGCTTCCACATCGCCGAGGAGGACTGGCGCCTGCGTGGAGCCGGCGATCCCTTGGGCCTGCGCCAGTCCGGCCTGCCGGACTACCGCTTCGCCGATCTCGGCGTGCACGGCGATCTGCTCACGCTCGCCAGCGAGGCGGCGAAGTACGAAGCCGCCAGGAACGATCCGTTCGAGGGCGAGCGCGGCGAGGCGCTGCGCACCCTGCTCTACCTCTTCGAGCGCGACGAAGGCGTGCGCCTGATGCGCTCAGGCTGACCGGGGCTCATCTGTGGAGCCGTCATCATCTTGAGGTTCAGCCGAGCGCTTCAGCGCCTCCCAGCCGGCGTCCTCGGCCGTGCCTGTCTTGGCCGGTTCGTCCGAGGGCAGCGCGTGCTCGGGCAGATGCTCCGGCGTGACGAGGCCGAAGGAGATGATCAGCTTTGCCGCCTCCTCCACGCTCAGCTCCAGCTTGATCGCCTTCTCTCGCGGCACGAACAGCAAAAAGCCCGAGGTCGGGTTCGGCGTGGTGGGCACGAATACGCCGATGACGTCGCCGCCCTCGCCCACGTGTTCTCGGATCCGCCCGCGCCCCTCCGACGCCACGAACGCCACCGCGAAGGAGCCCTTCATCGGGTATTCCACCAGAACGACCTCCTTGAAGGAGTTCTGCTGGCCGCCCATCACGGTCTCCACGATCTGTTTGATCGCGCCGTAGAGGTTGCGCACGAGGGGCACCTGGCTCACCACCCGGTCCCACACCCCGAACAGCGTGCGCCCGAAGATGTTCGCGGCCAGCGCACCGACCAGGGTCAGGCCCAGGATGGCGATCAAGAGGCCCATGCCGGGGATCGCGAAGGGCAGATAGCTTTCCGGATTGTACCGGTCGGGGATGAGCGGCTTAACCGTGGAGTCCACGAAGCTGACGAAGGTGTAGATCAGCCAGCCCGTGACCGCGATCGGCGTGGCCACGACCACGCCGGTCAGAAAGCTGTTGCGAAGCCAGCGCAGCACTTGGACCAGGTCTCCTGAAAAGCGCGACTTGCGAGAATGCGCAGGCGCAGCATGCACCAAACCCATCCGCGCCGGAAGCGGCCGGCGCCGCGCATCGCGCTCTTGCGAAGCGCAGCGCGGGCGGTAAGGCTGTCGCGCATGAGCCAGACCGCCCTGTCACGCCGCCGGCCCAGCCGCGCGCTTCTCCTGACCCTCGTCGCAATCGGCGCGCTCCTGGTGCTGATCGCGATCGCGGCCTGGATCGGGCGCGACCGGATCTATCAGAGCTTCCTCGATCCGGGCGTGCCTTATCAGACCTATCAGGCGCCGCCCGCGCCTGACTACGCCGAGGATGCGGCCTGGGGCCGCCGGCCCGCGCTTGACCCGCAAGACCCGGACACGCCGGCGGTCTTCTTCGTGCACAACACGACCTATGACGGCGGGGAGCACTGGAACGCGCCCTTCGACCGGCCCCAGGAGGCCGAGGAGATCGCGCGCATCGTGCTGCCGAACTTCGCCGGCCCGTTCGAGGCCACCGGCGCCGTCTTCGCGCCGCGCTACCGTCAGGCCTCGCTCTACGCCTTCATGAACAATCGCGAGGATTCCCAGCGCGCCCGGCGGACGGCGGCGCACGACGTTTCGCGCGCGTTCGAGCGCTTTCGCGCCGAGATCGGCGAGGAGCGCCCCTTCCTCGTGGTCGGGGTCGGCCAGGGCGCCCTGCACGCGCTGAAGGTTCTGCTCGATCAGGTCGCGCCCGACGAGGCGCTGAGCGGCCGGCTCGCCGCGGCGTATCTTCTGGAGGGCCCGGCTCCGCTTGATCTGTTCGAGGGGCCGTTGTCGAACCTGCCGCCCTGCACGCAAGCCGTAGACGTGCGCTGCGTGGTCTCTTACGCGCCGGCCCGGGCGAACGAGCGTGAGCGCATCGAGGCGCTCACCGACCGCTCCATGTCCTGGACCGCGGACGGGCGCCTCGCCTACGTGGATGATCGCGCGCTGTTGTGCGTAAACCCGCTGCTCTGGACGACGACTGAGGACTTTGCGCCCGCCCGGCTGCATCGCGGCGGCGCAGCGGCTGAAGACCTCGATCCGGGCGACTCGCCTTCGCCGCTGTCCGCGCAGACCGGCGCGCAGTGCCGCGACGGGGTTCTGATGATCGAGGAACCCCGCTCTGACGTTCTGCGCCGGCCAAACCGGCTCGCCGAGCACCGCCGCGCCCCGCCCTACAATCTTTTCTATTCCGACCTGCAAGCCAATGCAGCCGCGCGCCTGGCCGCGCTCGCGGGCGTCCTGGCCGAAGAGCGCCGCTGGGCGCCCGAACTCGCCCCGCCTGAAACCGTGGAGGTCGCCCCGGTCGAGCCGGTCGACCCGCCGCGCTAGGCGCCGCCCTTGATGCGCACGACGAGCGAGGTGGTGGAGCGGCCTTCCTGAAGCGGGGCGAGCACGACCTCCCCGCCGTTCGCCTTCACGAACGCCGCGCCCGGCAGCTCGTCGGCGGCGTAGTCCGCGCCCTTGACCAACACGTCAGGGCGCACCGCCTCGATCAGCGCGGCCGGGGTGTCTTCAGGGAAGATCACCACGCGATCGACGATCTCCAGCGAGGCCAGAACGACGGCGCGGTCCTCGGCGGTGTTCAGCGGGCGCTCCGGACCCTTCAGGCGCGACACCGAGGCGTCGTCGTTCAGCCCCACGATCAGCCGGTCGCAGACCGAGCGCGCATGGCGCAAGGCCGACAGATGGCCGGGATGCAGGATGTCGAAGCAGCCGTTGGTGAAGCCGACCTTGAGGCCGCGCGCGCGCCAGCCGGCGGCGAGTTCGCCCGCAGCCTGACGCGAAAGCACACGCCAGGCCGGCGATTCCCCGCCCGCATCGGCGTCCGCGAGCACTTCGTCTGGAGAAACCGTCGCGGTGCCGGCCTTGGCCACCGCTGCGCCCGCGGCGAGATCGGCGAGCGCCATGGCGTCGGGCAGCGCCACGTTCGCCGCCAGGCAGAGGGAAAGCGCAGCCAGCGCGGTGTCCCCGGCGCCGGAGACGTCGAACACCGAGCGCGGCCGCGCGCGATGGTGCGTGACCGGTCCGCTCGCCTCGAGCAGCGACATGCCCGCCCCGCCGCGGGTGACGAGAAGCGCGCGCGTTACGGTGAGCCGGGCGAGTACGGCGCGCAGCGCCTCCTCCGCCGAGGCGTCGTCGTGAACGGGCATCCGCGCTTCTTCGGCCAGCTCAGCGGCGTTGGGCTTGATGACGTCCGCGCCGTCATAGCGGGCGTAGTCGCGCCCTCTTGGGTCCACGGCGACCGGCACGCCGGCCTTGCGGGCCGCCTCGATCAAGGCGCGCGAGACCTCCGGCGTCATCAGTCCGCGGCCATAGTCTGAGAGCACCAGAACGTCGGCCTCGGCGATCCGTGCGGTGGCGGCCGCGATCAGCGCGGTTTCCGCGTCCGCTCCGATCGCGGTCTCAGGATCGCGATCAACGCACAGCATCTGCTGATTGTTGGCGACATAGCGGATCTTCGCCGGCGTCGTGCGCCCCGGCGTCTTGATAAGCCCGTCCCCGCCGGCGCCGTTTTCGGCGATCAGCGCGGCGACGGCGTGCCCGGCCGCGTCATCGCCGACAGGGCTGACCACGAACGGCTCACCGCCGAGCGAGGCGATATTGCGCGCCAGATTGCCCGCCCCGCCAAGCATCGCGACGCGCCGCGTCTCCGACAGGATCGGAACCGGCGCCTCGCGCGAGATGCGCCGGGTCTCGCCGTAGACGAACTCATCGAAGATCACATCGCCGACGCAGAGCGCACGCTTGCCCTTGATCGCTGACAGTAGCTCGGCCGCGCGGCGACGTTCCATGGTCTCTATCCCTCGCGAGATGGTCCGGCCTACGCCGCGAGCTTGGATTTCGCGAGGCGGTCGAACTCCAGAAGGTCGCAGACCAGCGCCTCGAACTGATCGAGCGGGATCATGTTCGGCCCGTCAGAGGGCGCGTTGTCGGGATCGGGGTGGGTCTCCATGAAGACCGCGGCCACCCCGATCGACACAGCCGCGCGCGCCAGATGGGGCACGAACTCGCGCTGGCCGCCCGAGCGTCCGCCCTGCCCGCCGGGCTGCTGGACCGAGTGGGTGGCGTCGAAGACCAGAGGGCAGCCGATGTCGCGCAGGATCGGCAGCGCGCGCATGTCCGAGACCAGCGTGTTGTAGCCGAAGCTCGCCCCGCGCTCGCAGGCGAAGACGTTCTTGTTGCCCGCCCCGGTCACCTTGCCGATGACATTGGTCATGTCCCACGGCGCCAGGAACTGGCCCTTCTTCACGTTGACCACCTTGCCGGTCTCGGCCGCGGCGATCAGAAGGTCGGTCTGGCGGCACAGGAAGGCGGGGATCTGCAGAACGTCCACGGCCTTGGCCGCCATGGCGCATTGCTCGGCGGTGTGAACGTCCGTGAGCACGGGCAACCCGTTGGTCTCGCGCACCTCCTGGAAGATCGGCAGCGCGGCCTCAAGCCCGATCCCGCGCGGGCTGTTCAGGCTCGTCCGGTTCGCCTTATCGAAGCTGGTCTTGTAGATCAGCCCCACGCCCAGCCGGTCGGCAATCTCTTTCAGGCGCCCCGAGACCTCGAGCGCATGCTCGCGGCTTTCAAGCGCGCAAGGGCCTGCGATGAGCGTCAGCGGCTTGGCGTTACCCACCTCGAGGGCGGAGCCGTCCGCGCTGGGCACGCGCACCACGGCGTTGGGGGCTTCGATCTGGCTCACGGGCCTGCTCCTTTTCGCGGCCGCCGCAGGCTTCCGCCCGGGCCGCAGACATGAAATCCATGCGCAGAAAGTTTAATCCGTCCGCGTTTCACCCGCGTACTACCCGACAGACAACATTCAGTCATCCATTCGACGCCGCATAAGATCCTTCATGTCCGACGCCAAGTCATCCTGCGCCATCGTTTGGTTTCGAGAAGACCTCCGCCTCGCCGACAATCCGGCGCTGAGCGCAGCGGTCGATAGCGGGCGCCCGGTGCTGGCGCTTTATGTCCACGACGAGAAGAGTTCGGGCGACTGGGCCCCCGGCGGCGCTAAGAAGTGGTGGCTGCATCAGAACCTGTCAAAACTGAGTGAGCGCCTGAAAGCGCGCGGCGTCCAGCTGGTCCTGCGGCGAGGCGATGCGAAGACCATCCTGCGCGACCTCGTCAAGGAGACGGCGGCCGGCGCGGTCTATTGGAACCGCATGTATGAGCCCTTTGCGCGCGATCGCGACGCCGACATCAAGTCCTCGTTAAAGGATGACGGCGTCGAGGCCTGCTCCTTCAACGGCCACCTTCTGCGCGAGCCCTGGACTGTTCAGACCAAGACCGGCGGGCCCTACAAGGTCTACACCCCGTTCTGGCGCGCGATCGGAAATGAATCCGCCGAGTACGCGCTGCTCGATGCGCCAGAGCAGATCGACGGCTGGGGCGGCGGTGCTGCAAGCGACGCTCTGGACGATTGGGGCTTCGAGCCGACCAAGCCGGACTGGGCGGGCGGCCTTCGCCAAACCTGGACGCCGGGCGAGGCCGGCGCGCGTGAGCGCCTTGACTGGTTCATCGAAAACGCGCTCGACGGCTATGACGACAACCGCGACTTCCCGAGCCTCGACGGCACCTCGATGATGTCGGCCTATCTGCATCTCGGTGTGATCTCGCCGCGTCAGGTGTGGATGGCGATCCACGGCCGCTCCGGCGACGGGCCAAGCGCATTTCGCGCCGAACTCGGCTGGCGCGAGTTCAGCTATCACCTGCTGTATCATTTCCCTGAATTTCCCGACCGCAACTTCCAGCGCAAGTTCGACGCGTTTCCCTGGCGCGAGGATGATGCGGCGTTTCGCGCCTGGACGCGCGGCATGACGGGCTATCCCATCGTCGATGCGGGCATGCGCCAGCTCTACGAGATCGGCTGGATGCACAATCGCCTTCGCATGATCGTGGGGTCCTTCCTAGTGAAGAATCTGCTCATTCACTGGAAGCGCGGCGAGGAGTGGTTCTGGGACACGCTGGTGGATGCGGATCTGGCGAGCAATTCGGCCGGCTGGCAATGGGTCGGCGGCTGCGGCGCAGACGCCGCGCCCTACTTCCGGATCTTCAACCCGGTCACCCAGGGCGAGCGCTTCGACAAGTCCGGCGACTTCGTGCGCCGCTGGTGTCCGGAGCTGAAGGACCTGCCGAACAAATTCATCCAGAAACCGTGGGAGGCCGACGCCGAGACGCTAGACCGCGCGGGCGTCAGGCTGGGCCGTGACTATCCAGAGCGGATCGTCGACCACAAGGAGACCCGCGAGCGTGCGCTTGCGGCCTTCGACAAGATCAAGGACGCAGCATGAGCGACATCGACCCCATCCTCACCCGCCGCAGCCGCATCGCGGTGGTGGGCGCCGGCGTCGCCGGGCTTGGAGCCGCGTGGGCGCTTCGACACGCCCACGACGTGACGGTGTTCGAGGCGCAAAACCGTCTCGGCGGCCACGCCAACACCACTACGATCGACTATGACGGCGCGCCGATCGACGTCGACACCGGCTTCATCGTCTTCAACGAGCTGAACTACCCCAACTTCACCCCGCTTCTGGAGCATCTGGGCGTGGAGAGTTTCCACGCGGACATGAGCTTTGGCTTTTGCCGGCCGGGCGATCTGGAATGGTCGTCCAACGGGATCAGCGGCGTGTTCGCCGAGCCGCGCAACCTGTACCGGCCGAGCTTTCTGGCGATGTTGCGCGACATCCTGCGCTTCAACAAACACGCCATCGCCGACCTGGACGCAGGCCGGCTGGAGGGCCTTACGCTCGGACAGTATCTCGATCTGGGCGGTTACGGCCGGCGTTTCCGGGAGAATTATCTGATCCCGATGGGCGCTGCGATCTGGTCCTCCTGCGAAACCGGCATGATCGACTATCCGGCGGAAGCCCTCGTGCGGTTTTTCAAGAACCATCGCCTCGTCAACGCGAAGCGGCCGAAGTGGCGCACGGTCAAGGGCGGCAGCCGGACCTACGTCAAGCGCATCAGCGAAGATCTGGAAGTCGCCGGCGCGAGCTTCGCGCCCGGCGCGGCGTCGGTGCGGCGCACCGGATCCGGCGCGGTGGTCACCGATGCGGCCGGCCATGAGCACGCCTTTGACGAGGTGATCCTCGCCTGCCACTCCGATCAGGCGCTATCGCTCCTGGCCGACGCGGATGCGGACGAGCGCGAGCTGCTGGGCGCGGTGCCCTATGCGCCGAACACGGCGGTGCTGCACCGCGACCCTGACTTCGCGCCGCGCACCAAGGGCGGCCAGGCGGCCTGGTGCTATATGAGCGACGCCGACGGGGCCTCGGCGGTCACATACAACATGAACCGGCTGCAGGGGATCGACGCGGACAAGCCGCTCTACGTGACGCTGAACCCGACGCGCGACCCCGACCCCGCCCTCACCTTCGGGCGCTTCGAGTACGACCATCCCCAGTTCACCGCGCCAGGGCTTGCAGCACAGCGCATCTTTAACCGGGTTCAGGGCGTTCGGCGCACCTGGTTCGCCGGCGCCTGGCTCGGCTACGGTTTCCACGAGGACGGGCTGCGCTCTGGCCTGCGCGTCGCGCTGCGTCTAGGCGGATCGATCCCCTGGGAGTACGCTGAAGGCGATGTCCCGGGCGGCCCCTGGGGCGAGCGCGAGGTCGGGGAGAGGCTCAGATACGCTGCAGAATGACCGAACACGCTGAACCTCACTCTGCGGTCAGCCTGTACACCGGGCAGACCTTGCATGAGCGCTTTGCGCCTTTCCGCCACGGTTTTCGCTACAGGCTGCTGTCCATTCTGATCGATCTCGACCGCCTCGACGAGGCCGGGACGGCGTCGCGGCTGTTCTCGGTGGAGCGGTTCAATCTGTTCAGCTTCTTCCGCCGTGATCATGGCCCGCGCGACGGTTCCTCGCTGCGCGACTGGGCCAGAGCGCGCCTGGCCGAGACCGGGGTGGAGGCCGACCGCCTTCGCATCCGCCTTCTGTGCTTCCCGCGCGTGCTCGGCTATGTGTTCAATCCGCTCAGCGTCTATTTCGCCGAGGACCGCGGCACCGGCGAACTCAAGGGCGTGATCTACCAGGTGCACAACACGTTCGGCGACGCCCACGCCTACGCCGGTCCCGCCGAGGAGACCGCAGGTCCGGTCATGCAGAGCACGGATAAGGTGTTTCACGTCTCGCCCTTCTTCGACCTGGCCGGGCGCTACGATTTCACGCTGCGCTCGCCCGGGGAGCGGTTCTCTCTCGTGATCCGCAAGATGCGCGAGAGCGGGCCGGATCTGCTTGCGACGATGGCGATGAAGCGGCGGGCCTTTACGTCGGCGACGCTCGCGCGGGCGTTCGCGGCGCTGCCCTTCTCCACCTTGCAGGCGATTTTCGGCATTCATTTCCAAGCGTTGCGTCTGGTTCTTAAAGGGGCGCGCTATCATTCACGCCCCGAACCCGGCGACACCGCGACACAGCTTGAGCCGAATGCGTCTCAAGAACGCTTCAGCACGGCGGCCGAGTAGGCTAACGTTTTTCGCGACTTGGACGACAGACGAGGACCCCTTCGCCATGACCCAAGCCGTCTCCACGCGATCCGCGGCCTCCGGCGAGGCTATGACGCTCACCGATGTGAAGGCCCTCAACGGCGTGCCGGGCGTTTTGAAGTTCGCGCTGCGCTTGCTGTTACGCCTGAAGCGCGGCGCTTTGACGGTCGTCCTGCCCGACGGACGCGCCCTGCCCTTCAAAGGGGCGAAGGCCGGCCCCGAAGCGGTGCTTGAGGTGAAGGATTATCGCGTGGTCCGGCGCGTCTTCGCCGGGGGCGATGTGGGCTTTGCGGAAAGCTACATGGCCGGCGAATGGACGACCCCGGATTTGGCCAAGGTGCTGGAGGTGTTCTCCGCCAATCTCGACGATATGGGCGAGTTCGCCACAGGCGGACCGGTGACGCGCTTTGTGAATTGGCTGCGCCACCGTCTGAACGCAAACACCAAGGCCGGCGCGCGCAAGAACATTGAGGCCCACTACGATCTCGGCAACGACTTCTACGAGCTCTGGCTCGACCCCTCGATGACTTACTCCTCGGCGCGCTTCACCGCGCCGAAGCAGGATCTGGAAGCCGCCCAGCACGAGAAATACGCCGCCCTTGCGCGCTCGATCGGGCTGACGGCGGATGATCACGTGCTTGAGATCGGGTGCGGTTGGGGCGGGTTCGCCGAGTACGCCGCGCGCGACGTCGGCGCGCGCGTCACCTGTCTCACGCTCTCGCCCTCGCAACGCGCCTACGCGATGGAGCGCATGGAGAAGCTGCAGCTCTCTGACAAGGTGGAGATCAAGCTGCAAGATTATCGAGACGAAACCGGCCAGTACGACAAGGTCGCCTCGATCGAGATGTTCGAGGCGGTCGGAGAGGAATACTGGCCGAGCTTCTTCTCGAAGGTGCGCGAGGTCCTCAAGCCCGGCGGCAAGGCCGGCCTGCAGATCATCACGATCCGCGACGATCTGTTCGAGACCTACCGAGCGCGCGCTGATTTTATCCAGCGCTACATCTTCCCGGGCGGCGTCCTGCCCAGCGTGGATCGATTGAAGGATGAGGTCGCGCGAGCCGAACTGGCCCTCGACAAGCTGGAGCAATTCGCCAAGGACTACGCCGATACGCTGAATGTCTGGATGAAGCGCTTCGAGGGCGCGTGGGACGAGATCCGCCCCATGGGCTTCGATGAGCGGTTCCGGCGTATGTGGAAGTTCTACCTCGCCTATTGCGAGGCCGGATTTCGAACCGGTCGCATTGATGTCGGCCAGTTCACGCTGAGCCGCACCTAGGCGCCTTAGGCATTGTCGCCCGGCGCCTTGTCCCAGCCGGTCTGCTTGCGCACCAGGGCGTGAGCCCAACCGTAAGGCAGCGCGTAGATCGCTTTCAGCATCCAGGTGAAGCGCCTCGGGAAGGTGATCTCGAACCGCTTCGATCCCAACCCTTGCGCGATGCGCTTGGCCGCATGATCGGCGCTCACCATGAAGGGTTTGGGGAACTCATTATCGTCCTGGGCCGGCGTTTCGACGAAGCCCGGAGTGACCGCCTGGATGAACACGCCGTAGCGATGCAGCTCCACGGCAAGCGCCTCGGCCATGTTCACCAGCGCCGCTTTGCTGGCGCCGTAGGCGGCCGCCGTCGGCATGCCGCCGAACGCCGTCGCTGATGAGACGATCGCGATATGACCGCGCCGGCGTTCGGCCATGCGCCCTGTCAGGGCGCTGATGCAGGCGGCGGTGCCCGTCAAATTGACATCGAACGTCGTCTTGAACGCGTTGAAGTCGGGCTTTTCCGCATGCACCGGCAGATACACGCCAGCGTTCAGCACCGCGAGCGCGATCTGCCCGAACTCAGCCTCGATCCGGTCAACCGCCGCCATCACGGCGTCGCGATCAAGCAGGTCGGCCGGCGCGACGAACACCGCGCCTGGATGCTTGTCGGCGATCGCCTGGAGCTTGTCTTCGCTACGCGCGGTGACGGCGACCTTCCAGCCCGTCTTCACCAGGCGCTCTGTCAGCGCCTCGCCTATTCCGGAACTGGCCCCGGTGATCCAGGCGACGCCGTCGGTCTTTTTCGCAGGTCTTGGCGCGCTCATCCGGCCGCCCTTTTCTTCTCAGTGATGCCGATGCGCTCGAAAAACGCCTCGCTGTCGCGTTTCACGGCCCCTTTCTTCTCCTCCGACATACGCTCAAGCGTCTTGTACACCATGGCGAGGCGCTGATTGCCCCGCAACGTGTCCTGATTTTCCATCAGGAAGTTCCAGTACAAATAATTGAACGGGCAGGCGTTTTCGCCGCTCTTCTTCGACACGCTGTAAGCGCAATCCTTACAGTAGTCGCTCATCTTGTTGATGTAGGCGCCGCTCGCGGCGTAAGGCTTGGTGCCCATCACGCCGCCATCGGCCCATAGCGCCATGCCGTGGGTGTTCGGCGCTTCCACCCACTCATAGGCGTCGGCGTAGACGATCAGGTACCACGCGTTGACCTCGGCCGGATCGACACCGGCGAGAAGGGCGAAATTACCCGTCACCATCAAACGCTGGATATGGTGGGCGTAGGCGTGCTTGCGCGTGGTCTCGACGCAATCGGCGACGCACGCCATATCGGTGTCGCCCGTCCAGTAAAAGTCGGGCAGCGGCCGTGAGGCGTCCAGCGCGTTGCGCTCCAGATACTCCGGGCCGTAGCGGAAATAGATCCCGCGCACGAACTCACGCCAGCCGAGAATCTGACGGATGAAGCCTTCCACCGCGTTGATCGGGGCGTCGCCGTCCTTCCAGGCTTTCTCCACGACCTTGCAGGTGGTCAGCGGATCGAGCAGCCCGGCGTTGAGATACATCGAGATCAGGCCGTGGAAGAGGAAGGGCTCGCCCTTGGCCATGGCGTCCTGATAATCGCCGAAGCGCGGCAGAGCGTTTTCGACGAACCAGTCGAGGTGCCGGCGCGCATCCTTGGCCGTGACCGCTAAGCCGAACGGCTCAAGATCGCCGAAGTGATTGTCGAAACGGCGTTTGACCAGGTCGATCACCTCGCGCGTCGTCTCGTCGGGCTCGGTCCAAAGGCGTTCTGGAAGGTCGATGTCGCTCGGCAGGCGCTTGCGGTTGTCGTGGTCGAAATTCCACTGCCCACCGGCCGGTTCGTCGCCATCCATGAGAATGCCGGTGTCGCGGCGCATCTCGCGATAGAAGAACTCCATCGTCAGGCGCTTTTTGCCCTCGGCCCAGTCGTCGAAGAAGTCCTGGGTGGCGATGAAGCGATCGTCGCGGCGGAGCTCCACGTCGACGCCCAGATCCTCCGCCCAGTTCGCCATGTCCTCGCGCAGGCGATGCTCGCCGGCCTCCACGACGACGATCCGATCAACGCCCTTCTCCGCATTCAGGGCGCGCTTCGCCTCGCCTTTCAGCGAATGGGTGTTGTGACTGTCGTCGAGGG
Organism: uncultured Caulobacterales bacterium; assembly: GCA_964550935.1. Taxonomy (GTDB): domain Bacteria; phylum Pseudomonadota; class Alphaproteobacteria; order Caulobacterales; family Maricaulaceae; genus JBCBSP01. Next base: position 5,972 of record CAZKBB010000023.1, on the reverse strand, counting down.
GCATGTAGCGCACGGCGTAGCCGGCCTCGCGCAGCTCCTCGGCGAAGTGGCGCATCGCGCTGAACAGGAAGGCGATCTTCTTCTTGTGATGGCGCACATAGGTGGCTTCGTCGCTTACCTCGGCGAGCATCACCACGTCGCCGTCCTCGTAATCGCGCAGCGACGCGATGCCGTGGGACAGCTGATCGCCCAGTAGCAGACGAAGCGCGCCCATGCCTAGCCGCTCACAGGATCGGCGCGGCGCACGTAGCGGATCGACTGGCCGCGCGCGTCAAACACGCACGAGGCCCAGCGCCCGTCTTCGTCGTACCAGAGGTCCAGCGTCAACGAGCCCTCAAGGCGATACCGGTCGGCCATGATCGTGGCGCCGTCCGCCTCGATCTCTTCTCGGCCCATATAGGTGACGCTGATCCCCATCGGCTCGCCGGTCTCGGTATTGAGCATGCGCTCAGCCGCGATCGGATAGGCGTGCCAGTGCGACGAGGGCAGAATAGGACTGGTGAAGCGCTCGGAAATCTCGCGGCCGTCTTCAGCGACGCCGGACGTGACGAGCGCGCCGTCCTGCATGCGCGCGTCGATCTCGAAGGTGTCGCCGTCCTTCAGCGTGCGCGAGGTCATCGAGACCATCGTGTCACCGTTCCAGCGCGCGCGTGCATCGTGCTCATAGCGGAACACGGTGATCGGCCCGAACCCGGCGCGAAGCCGGATCCGGGTCTCCGTCACGAGATCCTCGCCCTCTCGCGAGAAGCGGACTTCATGGCTGCCGAAATCACTGCGGCCGCGATAGACGTCGAACGCAATCACCTCGCCGTCGCGGGGCTGGTAGCCGGGAAAGCCAGGATCGGCGGCGGGCGCATCCTGCGCGGACGCGGAGCCGGCCGAGAAACACATGATCGCGAGTGCAAGCGCGAGCGAACGCAGCATGGACTTATCCTTTGCTTCTAACGCGCGACCGGCCGCCGTCGACCGGGATGACATGACCCGTGATCCAACCTGAATCAGGGCTGAGCAAAAACTCCGCCGCCGCCGCGGCATCATCCGGCGTGCCGATACGTTCGATGGCGTGCATCTGGGCGATGCTCTCGCGCATTTTGTCGCTTGAGAGGATCGGCTGAGCGATGCCGGTGTCCAACAGGCTTGGCGCGATCGCGTTGACGCGCGCTTTGGGCGCCCACTCAGCGGCGACGGCGCGCGTGAGGCCTTCCACCGCGCCCTTCGCGGCGGAAATGACGCCGTGGCTCATGAACCCCTGGGAGACCGCAACGGTCGAAAACAGCACCGCCGAACCCTCAGCGGCTTTGAGCGGCTTTTCAGCGGCTTTAAGCGCCATCGCCGCGCTGACGGCGTTGAGCTCGAAGCTCTTGCGCATCGCGTCTCTGTCGATCTTCTTCAGCGGGGCGAGATCGATGGAGCCCGCGGCGAACGCCAGCCCGGTCAGATCGCCGCGGTCAGCGGCCTGATCGACGGCGCCTTGAAGCGCCTCATCGTCGAGCACGTCGCAGGCGCAGTGTCCCGCGTCGAGCTCCTCGGCGAGCGCCTTGACGTCATCACCCTTGCGGGCGGTGAGGAACAGGTCTTCACCTTTCCTGGAAAGCCGACGCGCAAGGGCTTGGCCAACGCCGCCGGACGCGCCGAAAATCAAAACAGTCATGGAAAAACCTCCTTGGGAGGTCTGCAGATTAGATCAGGCCGCCGAGCATCTCGTCTGCGGCGGCGATAAGGGGATTGCGGAACCGACGCCGCCCGATCGTAACGGAAAAACATACGCACGGTTCCCGGTCCCGGACCTGAGGCTTGTGCGCAATGTCGGCGCCCGCCGCGCACACGTCCCCGCGGCGATATTCCCCGCGCCCATCATGAAACCCGCCCGAGAGAACCAGCGTCAGCTCCTCTCCGTCGTGGCCGTGGGTCGGGATCGCGCCGCCGGGTTCAAGGCGCAAAAGCCGCGCTTCGACGCCGGGCTCTTCCAGGTCGTCCAGACCGATATGAGACAGCGCCCGATAGCGCCGTCGCCAATGCAGGGTTTTGAACGCGGCCGGATTCTCCACCAGCCGGCGAAGTGCGGCCGGCGTGTCGTCATCGTCTTGATCGCCCGGCGAGACCACCGACATGCTCTCATCAAGCGCGGTGCGAAGCGCGTCGGCGCGCAGGGCCACCGGATCGATCTCTTCAAGCCAGTGGGCGAACACCGCCTCGCCGGCTTCGCGGTGGCGTTTAAGCTCAGGACGCAAGCGCTCCTGAGCGCGCGCGAGCGCGACAACGGCGCGCGGCGCATTGCCGGCCGCGATGTCCATCAGCCATGCATCATGTATCAGCGTCATGCGATCCGCCGTGTTGCTCGGTTAACTTTACGCGGCGAGTGTCAAGCTGGATCACGCCCGGTCACGACGTTGCGCAGCCCCGTTGAAGGCGCGCTCTCGCGCGCCTAGCTTGGCGCGGCTTTTCGGACCCGGTCCGTCGTCAGGAGATCGCCATGTCGCGCCAGCCCGCCGCCTCGGTCGTGGACCTTATCGGAGCTACCCCGCTGGTCCGGCTGAACAAGGCCTCCGCCGAGACCGGGTGCGAGATCCTCGGCAAGGCGGAATGGATGAACCCGGGCGGCTCTGTGAAGGACCGCGCCGCGCTCGGCATCATCCGCGAGGCCGAGGCGCGCGGCGAGCTGAAGCCGGGCGGCGTGATCGTGGAGGGCACGGCCGGAAACACCGGCATCGGCCTGGCCATGGTCGGCGCCGCGCTGGGGTATCGCGTCGTGATCGTCTTTCCCAGGACGCAGAGCCGGGAGAAGCGCGACGCCATCCGCCTGGCCGGGGCCGAGCTGATCGAGGTGGACGCGGTTCCCTACTCCAATCCCAATCATTATGCGCGCTATTCCGGCCGGCTCGCCGAGGAGCTCGCCGAGCGCGAGCCGAACGGGGCGATCTGGGCGAACCAGTTCGACAATGTCGCCAACCGCAAGGCGCACTATGAGACGACCGCGCGGGAGATCTGGGAGCAGACCGGCGGCGAGATCGACGGCTTCGCCGCAGCTGTGGGTTCAGGCGGCACGATCGGCGGGGTCTCCATGTTCATGAAGGAGCAGTCGCGCCCGGTCACGATCGCCCTCGCCGACCCCGGCGGGGCGGCGCTTTACGGCTATTACGCCCATGGCGAGCTGAAGGCGGAAGGGACCTCGATCACCGAAGGCATCGGCCAGAGCCGGATCACGGCCAATCTCGAAGGCGTCGAGATCGACGAGGCCTTCCGCATTCCCGACGAGGAGGCGTTGCCGATCCTCTACGATCTTGTTCAAGAGGAAGGTCTTTGCCTTGGCGGGTCGGCCGGGGTGAACATCGCCGGCGCGATCCGGCTGGCGCGCAAGATGGGGCCGGGCCACACCATCGTGACGATCCTGTGCGACCACGGTCAGCGCTATCAGTCCAAGCTGTTCAACCCGGCCTTCCTGCGCGAGAAGGGCCTGCCCGTGCCGCCCTGGATGGCCGACGATCAGCCCGCGGCCTAGCGGAAGGGCGGCGCGTAGAGCAGCCCGCCTTCGGTCCATTGCGCGTTGAGCCCGCGGCGCAGCCCAAGATCGGACCCGAGGCCCAGATGGCGCTCGAACAGCTCGCCGTAATGGCCACGCGCGGCGATGGCGCGCCGGGCGAAGTCGGCGTCGAGCGCGGCTCGTTCCCCAATCGCGCCGTCGGCGCCCAAAAGGCGGCGCACTTCGGGCGTGCGCTCGGAGAGGTCGAGTGCGCGGTTGCGCGCAGTTTGCGCGGTCACTCCGTATTCCTCCGCCGCGATCAAGGCGAACAACACCCAGCGCACCGCCTCGGTGAAGGCCGCATCATCGCCGGAGACCACCGGCCCAAGCGGCTCCTTGGAGATGACGTCCGGCAGGAGCGCATGGGCCTGCGGCTCGTCGAGGTCGAGCCTGAGACCGGCAAGCGATGAGATATCGTTGGTGAAGGCGTCGCACGCGCCTTCGGCGTAGGCCTGCAGCGCTTGCGCCGCCGTGGCGCGCTCGACCAGCGTGAAGGAGACGTCATAGGCGGCCATGTAGTCGGCGATGTTGAGCGCAGTCGTCGTATCGCTTTGCACGCAAATGCGCGCCCCATCGAGCTCGCGCGCGCTCGCCACCCCCAGATCGACCGGCGCCAGAAAGCCCTGCCCGTCGAAATAATACGTGCCCGCGAAATCCAAACGCAGCGCGGCGTCGCGCGCGAAGGTCCAGCTGGTGTTGCGCAAAAGGAGGTCGACGCGCCCGTCATTGAGCGCCTCGAAGCGCTCAGCCGTCGTCAGCGGCACGAAGCGCACTGCAGAAGGGTCGTTGAGGAAGGCCGCCGCGTAGGCGCGGCACAGATCGGCCTCAAACCCGGTCCAGCCGTCCTCGCCCTCAATGGCGAAGCCGCGAAGCCCGGTGTCGACGCCGCACAGCAGCGCCCCGCGGTCACGGATCAGCGAAAGCGTCGAGCCCTCCACCTCGCTCGCGCTCTCCGCCGCGGCGAGGCCCATGACGAAAGCCGCCGCGGCGCGCACCGCGCCGCGCGGGGTCAGGAGAGCGAATAAAGACGTTGGCGTCACGGCCCGGTCCGCCTTACAGCCTTCGGCGACGTGACGTTTATCGAAGCCGGAGAGGTCCGTCGACATGAAACGCGACACAAGGCTCGTGCGCACCGGCCGGCCGCCGGGCCATGACGGCGGCCCGGACGGGCTGGTCAACGCTGCGGTCAAGCGCGCCTCCACCGTGCTCGCCCCGTCCACGCAGGAGCTTTACAGCCCCAGCGGCGATCGCCTGCACTACGCCCGCGGCGGCGTGTCTCCGAACCGGGAGCTGCGCGCGGCGTTGTGCGAACTCTACGCCGCCGACCATGCGGCGCTGGCGCCGTCAGGCCTGAACGGCGTGGTGCTGGGACTTCAGGCCGCCCTGCCCGACCAGCCCGCCGGCATGCAGGCGCTGATCACGGACTCCGCCTACGGCCCGGTGCGGCGCTACTGCGAGCAGGAGCTGCCGCGCTATGGGGTGGAGCCGGTCTTCTACGATCCGCGCATCGGCGCGAAGATCGCCGCGCTGATGGCGAAGCGCGCGACCGCGCTCGTCCTGCTGGAGTCGCCCGGCTCCTTGACCTTTGAGGTGCAGGACGCGCCCGCCATCGCAAAGGCCGCGCGCGAGGCCGGCGCGGCGAGCGTGATCGACGACACCTGGACCGCCGGGGTGTTGATGAACCCGCTGGAGCTCGGCGTGGACTACGCGGCCCAGTCGCTGACGAAGTATGTCGGCGGGCATTCCGACTTCCTGATGGGCGCAGTGACCGCGCGCGGCGACGCGGCGGAGCGCCTGTCCATGCTCGCCTCGCGCTATGGCATGCACGCCAGCCCCGACGACGCGTTCCTGGCCTTGCGCGGACTGCGCACGATGGGGCTGAGGCTTGAGCGCTCGGCCGCCTCGGCTTTGACGCTCGCGCGCCGCCTCGACGCCCACCCCAAGGTCGCGCGCGTGCTCCATCCCGCGCTCGAAACCTCCCCCGATCACGCCCTGTTCAAGCGGGACTTCTCGGGGGCGGCGGGGTGTTTCTCAATCGTTCTGGATGGCGTGCACGCGCGCGGCGGGGAAGCCTTCGCCGATGCGCTGGAGCTGTTCGGGCTCGGCTTCTCCTGGGGCGGCTATGAAAGCTTGGTCCTGCCGTGCGACCGTCAGATCAAGCGCACGGCGGTGCCCTGGAACGGCGAGGGCGCCCTGATCCGCTTTGCGATCGGCCTTGAAGACGTCGACGACCTCTGGGCCGACATTGAGGCGGGGCTGGATGGGCTTTAGCACGGGCCGCCTTGGCCGGTTTCGAGCCTGTCAGGGCTCGCAAGGGCGACCGCCCGCCCGCAGCGTGAGGCGAGCCTGCGAGCCGGCAAGCGAGGATCGACCGAGCGGACGCGAGGGAGACCAAGAAAAATGGCGCCCCCGGCAGGACTCGAACCTGCAACCATCCGCTTAGAAGGCGGGC